>NZ_JBWKFF010000014.1:0-46888 GCF_056434425.1 Streptomyces sp. NPDC044033
CCCCCCCCCCCCCCCCCCCCCCCCCCCCCCCCCCCCCCCCCCCCCCCCCCCCCCCCCCCCCCCCCCCCCCCCCCCCCCCCCCCCCCCCCCCCCCCCCCCCCCCCCCCCCCCCCCCCCCCCCCCACCGCCCGTATGCCCGAGAAACGAGGACCACCGCACGTGGGCACCAACAACAAGAAGAACACCATCGCCGCCGCCAAGAACAAAGCCAAGGCAGATCGCAAGAGCACCAAGGAGGACGCCAAGCAAACCCAGGGGGCCCTGGCCGACCGGGAGGTGCGCCTGCACACGCCCAAGAACGACAATGGCAGGGCCGAATGAGCCCGGACGAAGGCTCCCGGCCGGAAGCAAGGGGCCCTCTGGGACTGCCGTACGTTCCGCCGGGCCGCCGTTTGCGAGGCGCGGCGAAGGAAGCCTTCGCCCAGGCAGCGGCTGCCGCCTACATCGGCAAAAAGGCCAGCATCCGCGCCATCGCTGCCGAATCCGGCCGCTCGTTCAACGCCGTCCACCGCGCCCTGTCCCAGCAGAACATCGCCCTCCGCCCACGCGGTGGCGCGCACCGCTCCTCCCAGAAGAAAGGAATTATCACCCCATGAAGCGCCCCCTTACGGTGCTGTGCTGGAACTTCGAGAAGAACGGCGGCGGCGACCGGGCCAAGCGGCTGACGGGCCACGAACTGCTGGCCTCCCTGGACCCGCACCTGGTGCTGCGCCAGGAGATGCCCGGCGCCGACGCCAGAGGCAACGAGACCCTGTACGAGGTGGAGGACGTGCTGCGCCTGCGCGGCTGGCTCGGCCCGCGCTCGTGCACCGCCGTCTTCGCCGACCCCGCCGTCCTCCAGCCACTGCGCGAATGGCCCGACACCGGCCCCATGTGGGTCCTGCCGCCCACCGCCCTCACCTTCCGGTACCTGCCCGCCGGATGCGAGGCACTGCCGTTCAACGCCCTCTCCTACCACCTCAACTACGCCTCCCCGACGCTCCGCACCATCGAGGCCGAGTGGCTCACCACCTGGGCCGACAAATGGTGGCCCCTGCCCGACGGCCGCACCGTTCAGCTGCCCGCCCTCGCCGGAGGCGACAACAACAGCTACCCGGCATCACGCCTCGAAGACGACCTCGAACTGCCCGTCCTCAAGGAGATCCAGGACAAGCCGCACCGCGCCCACCGCTCGTACGTGGCGCAGTACGGCGCCCGGCTCATGCACACCCGCCCCGACGAAGCCCTGCGCACCGCCGGCCTGGAAGACGTCGCCCGCCACTGGACCACCGCCCGCGACGGCAGCCCCCGGGCCCTGGCCCGCACCTCCGACGGCAGCGCCACTCACGGCCCGGACGCCCGCATCGACCGGATCTACGCCTCCGAAACCCTGCTGCCCGCAGTCCGCGGCGTCGACGTCATCGAGGTCCCCCGCAACCTGTCGGACCACCACATCGTCCGCCTCACCCTGGACCCCGACACCCTCGCGGACATCCTCAACGACCAAGCCCGCATGGCGATACCCCTCACCACCCAGGACACAAGGGCAGCCTGACCGGCGCCTTGCCCCCTGCGTCGCCGCGCGGGTGCCCCGGCGGCGGCCACAGTTCAGCCTGATCCGGGCGCGACACCCGCGAGTTCCCGATCATGGCGGCCTCCGCGCCGAGTTGCTCCGCCCGGCTCGATTCTTGGGCCACCCCCGGGCACGAGACGCCGCCCGCCCCACCACCCACCGGGGCGATCTTTCGCTGCCACCTGCCGCCTGAGAGCAGCCGCTCGGCGCCCCGGCGGCACCACCCCGGAGCATCGAGCGGCACCCACCTCGGCCGGTGCGGGGAGAAACGTATCCCCGCACCGGCCCCGCCCTCGCCCGTACCTGTGTGACCTTCCCGACCACGTCTTCCTGGAGACCCCGTGCACATCACCGCCGTACGCCAGACCCCGCACTGGCCTCTCCCCGTCGGCTCCGGCACACCCGTGGCCGCGCGCGTCCTCACGGCCGCCGACCGCCGCGTGGCGGGCTGACATGGAGGCACCGCAAGACGGCCAGGCCCCCACCAGAGCAGAAATCGCCGCGCAACTGCGGCACGACATCAAGAACGGCACGTACCCCGCAGGCACACGGCTTCCCACCGTCCGCGCCCTGACCTGCACGTTCCATGCCAGTCAGCTCGCCTGCCGCCACGCCCTGCGCGCCCTCGCCGACGAAGGACTCGTGTTCGTCCGCACCGGCAAAGGCACCGTCGTCCGGGACCCCGACGAAGCCCCCCGGCCCGTCGATATCGCGCCGGGCCAGCGGGAGTTCATCGTCCACGAGCTCCGCCGGGCCATCACGGACGGCACCTACCCGCCGGGCTCCGTCATCCCCTCCGCGAAGCAGCTGGCCGGCCAGTACGGCGTATCCGACGCCACCGCCCGCACCGCGCAACGCTGTCTGCGCGAAGACGGCCTGGTCGAAGGCGGCAGAGGCCAGCGTGTCCGCGTGCGTTCCCCCGAGGACGCGGCCCGAGCGGCCACCGACGTCACCTGGGCCCCGCCCGATGCGCAGCGCCTGGCCGCCCAGGTCCGCCAGGCCGTCGAGGACGGCACCTACCGGCCGGGCACCCTGCTCCTCTCCCAAACGAGGCTCGCCCGCACCTACGGCGTGCCCCTGCACACAGCGCGCATCGCGCACCGCCTGCTGGTGCAGCTCAAAGTCGTCGATCCTCCGGCGCTGGAGGGCTCGCGCATCCGCGCGCCATGACCGCCGCCGCTCCTGTTCCCCGTCGGTGGCCGTGCGCCGCTATCGGTAGCGGCGGGCGGGCACCAGCCACGCCGTCGCCAGCACCTCCGTGCCGTCGTCCTCATCCGCGGGGTCGTCCGGGGCGGGCATGCGGCGCATCGCGTCGATCTGCCGCTCGATGCCGCGCAGGTTCTCCTGCAAGTCCATGGTCACCACGCCGTCGACGGTGACCTTCAGCGGATCGCCCAGCAGTTTCGCGCGCCGCTCCCCCAGTACCTCCAGGGCGACCGCCCGTACGGACCGCAGCCGCAGGAAGCGGGCCTCCACATCGGCCGCTTCGGTGTCCGGGCCGAGCTGCGCCAGCAGCCACGACCGCTGGAACTCGTCCACCAGCCCTCCTCACGAACGGGCGCGACCCGCCACCGTCTTCCGGTGCCGGGCCGCGCGAGCGGTCACGGCGCGGACGAGCGGGCCCGCCGCGGCGCCGGCTTCTTCCCCTGATCCGGCTCCAGCTCGGCCGGTTCCGGCTCGCCGCCAACCGCCCTTTCCTGCGTCCCTGCCGTGGGCGGGCTCTCCCACGCCTGCGGGTTCGTCACCAGCGCGGCGAGCTCCGGCCCGGGCTCCTCCCCCGGCAGCAGGATCACCACCTCCCGCGTCTCGGGATGCTGGACATACACGGCGGCGACCAGGCGCGGCATCACAGCACCTTCGCCACGATGTGCGCGTCCGGCGTGTGCATCACCGGCATCCCCACAGCAGCGCCCTTGGTCCAGATCTGGACCGGATCGTCCTGGACGCCGCGGGTGATGACGATGCCCGGCGCGTCCTCACGGACGATCTCCGGATTGCTGCCGCGGGAGAGGACCAGTGCCTCCGCCGTCACCCCGAACATGGTCTGCGCCCACTTCGTCCGATCCGGCGGCACCAGAATCCACCGGTCCTCCGGCAGCACCTTGCGCGGCGCCCCGTCCACCCGCACCTGCGCCTTGTAGAACGTCACCGGCGGCAGCCCGTAGTTGCCGCGCACCACATTGATCTGCTGCGGAGTGAGCGTCGCGGTCGGCGTCGAGGAGGGGTTGACGCTGCCGTAGTACGCCGCCCGGTAGGCGTTGTTCGCCGCCAGGAAGGAGAACGCCTTCCTGGAGGAGAGCACCAGCTCCGGGGCCGGAGCGCCGATGTCGTCCAGGTGCTCGATCCACCGCAGTTCATCCGCGATCGGATCGCTGGCCGGGTCCGACCACGGCCGCGCGGCGACCGGCATGTTCGCCGCCGGCACGTTCCAGTCGACCTCCAGCGTCAGACCGTTCTCCTGCAACAGCGAGAACCGCCCGTCGGTGAGCACGTCACCCGCCGCCAGCTCCAGCCGCGAGCGGATCGCCTCAGTGTGCCGCTCCACATCGTCATACAGCAGCTCGATCAGCCGGTCCTGGTCCGCTCCGTGGGATGCCTCCAGCAGGATCTGTTCCTGCTCGCCCACCACGAGCTTCTGCCCCAGCGGCGGCAGCGCCCCCTCGCGGGAGGTCTGCCACGCCTCACGCGTCGCGAACGGCACGCTCGCGTCGAACGCCCGGTACTTCGCGACGTTCACATACCGGCCCGAGTCCTTGACCCGCCACTTGACCTCCGGCAGCTCCACCATCGGGAAGATCGTCTGAGTCAGCAGGAAATCCGCCGGGGTCGGCACCGCGCGGGCGAACGCCGTCAGGTCCGCGACCGCGACATCCTTCAACAGGTCCTGAATCGTCACAGATCACACCGCCGTTCACACGAAGCGGATCTGCGCCGCGCGCGGGTGCCAAGCCAGCTCCGCGAGGTCGATGCCGCCCGGGACCTTCGACGCCTTCACCGCGCCGTGCCACAGCAGCGCGGCCGGCACCCGGCTCTGGCCCGGCGCGAACGGCGCCTCGGAGATCACGAAGCCGCGCAGGACCTGGCGGCCGCAGTGCGCCTGCGGGTCGTAGGGCCCGTACAGACCGGACTCCGCGACCCGGCCGATCGGCACCCCTGAGAGCACCCGCCCGTACGGCTCACAGCCGTCGCCGCACACGTAGTGCGTGCCCTCGCAGAACAGGTTGAGGTCGAGGGTGACCGTGTCGAGGGAATCCGTGCCGTGCAGGGACGCCAGCCACTCGCGGTTGGCGGTCGTGTACTCGGACTTCGAAACGGGCTGAATGGTCATGCTTGTCTCCTTGGACGATGCGGTTGCTGTCCGCACACCGCTCCTGGGGCGGTGCCGTCCACGAAGTCGAAAGGGGCGTGGTCCCCAAGATCTGTGCCCGGCTACCGGGCGGTGGAGTCGCCCGGCTCCCCGATCAGGCCCCGGCGCCTGGCCATCTCCAGCCCCGCCGCACCCGCCTTCACCACCGGGGCCGTACGCGTCGGCCCGCGCCCGGCCGGAGCACCCGCCGGGGCCGCCGGCACCGGCGTGCGCACCTGGCCGAACAGCTCCGGGCGGCGCGCCCGCAAGGCTTCGGCCGCCGACTGGAACTGCGCCTCGCCCGCGTCCTCGTCATCGACCGCCAGCAGCCGTTCCGCGTCCACCAGGTCCTCCCCGTGCGCGCCGAGCGCCACCAGCGCGGCCCGCCGCAGCGCCGCCCGCTCCCGCTCGCCCGCCAGCTCCTCCCGGCGAGCGGCCTGCAACTCGCGCTCCTGTGCGGCCTGCTCGCGGCGCTCCACCTCCGACAGCGCGGCCTGCTCGGCCTCCCGCTGCACGGAGACGAACTCGGACAGCGCCTTCGGGCTCTCGAACCCGAGCGTGGCCAACAGCCGCTTGATCGCGGCCCGTTCGCCCTGGGCTTTCTCTCGGGTGAGCATCTTCCCCAGCCGGTCCTGCGTCACGGTGACCGCCTGATCCTGCCCGCCGCTCTCAGGAGCCTCATCAAGCTGTTCGTTGGTCTCGTCCTCTGCGGAGGCTCCGAGAATCGGGAAGATCGGCCGCCCATCACGGCGGTAGCCGACGGGACTGCCAGAGGGCAGGGGCCGGACCATACAACTCCTCCAGGTGCGCGCCCCCGCGCTGCCGATCAGTGTAGCCACCCGCGTCGGCACAGCCCTCACTGCGCGAACCCGAAACGCACCGTCGCCTCCTCGGTCCGCCCATCGTCGGTTCCGACCCCTCCGTCGCGCTCCCGGTCCGGCTCCGCCCCGCCCTCCCTCTCATCGTCCGCATCGTCATCGCCTTGCGCATGGCCGCTCCGCGCTGCCGCAGCCTCCTCGGCGCTCGCCCGGATACGCGCCACCTCCTGCGCAGCGTCCTTGATCGGGTAACCCGCCTCGACCAGCATCGCCACCGCCGTCTCCAGCGACAGCACCCCCGCCCCGAAGGCGGTGACGACTTCCTCCAGCACCGCGGCCCGGTCGGTCGGCGTGTGCGGCGCCCACGACAACCGCGCCGCAAACGTCTCCCCGGCCATCCACCCCTCCGCTCGGCCCGCTTGGTACAGGCGCTGCACCATCTTGAACAGCAGCCGGTACTTGTGCGCCCGCGCCAGCCGCATCATCGCCACCAGCGCGTCCAACGGGCCCAGCGCCAGCTTCAGCGCGTACCCGGACGGCACCTCGGAGGCGTCCAGCGTCCCCAGGCCGGCGGCGGTGATGCCGGAGTTCGCGGCGATCCGGTCCAGCAGGTGATCCACCCGCGCCCGCAACTCCGCCAGCTGCGGGGACGTATCGAGGGCGTCCATCCGGCCGCTCTCGCCGAGCTGCCACACCGCACCGGCCTCCACCCTCAGCCGCTCCGGCCTCCCGGTCGCCCGGTCCACCGGAAGCCGCGCTCCAGCCAGCCCGATGATCGGCGTCCCCGTCGTCGCCGACGCCGCCGACCCGTCCGAATCCGTGGCCGCCAGCTCGTCCAGCCCCTGAAGGACACGGGCCAGCGCCGAGCGGCCCCAGTGCTCCCCGGCCGCCGGGATCGTGTTCGCCAGGTGCACCACCGGCACAAAGTCGATCATCAAGTCGAGCCGGTTCAATTCCGTGCCGTCCGGACGCAGACGAAAGGACGCCTTGTCCATGGGCAACACATCCAGGGTCTGTCCGCGCTTGATGTCCTCCAGCAGCCATTCCGCGTCCGTCAGATAGCACGTCACGTTCGAGGACCGGCCCGGGTCCCACGGATAGCCCCGCGCTACGACCGCGGCACCCCCCTCCCCGACGGCGCCGGTCCCTTCGGTGATCGGGCCCAGCTCGTACGTCACCCGCCGCACCCGCGCTTTGAGCCCCGCCGCCTCGTCCTCCGGCAGCTCCCACGCCAGATGCACCCGCGACGGGAAGTCCTCGTCCTCGTCCGCCCATTGCGGGAAGAAGAACCCCGGATCGTGCACCCGCAACGTCGGCCGCTGCCGCACCGGGTCCCAGGCCAGCACCATCACGCCGTCGCCCAGCAGCACCGCCGCCCGCTCCGCCTGCTGCATCCGGAACGACAGCAGCTCCTTCTCCGCCCACGTCCGCAACCGGTCCTGCACCGCGGCCGCCTCCACCGCCCCCGCGGCGGACGTGTCTTCGTCGGCGTGCTCCGCGCCCTCGACAGCGATCTTCTGCTCCGAACCCAGCAGATACGCGAGCGCAGTGTCCACCAGGTTCGCGGCATCACCCAACTCCCGCCGCTCCAGCGCCGCATCGTCCCCTGCGACGGCGGCAAGCTGACCGGCCTGGTTGTTGTCGTACGACGCCAGCACCTTGTACGCGGCCAACCGCCGCAACTCATCGGGCGGCATCCACGTAGCCGCCAGCTCAGGAAACGCCCGGTCACCGGGGCGGCCGACAACGGCCATGACCGGCTTGTAGTTCAGCCACGACCAGGCATCGATCACAAGTTGGCGCAGGCCCACGTCCACTCCCGGAAGCTCGGCCCCACGCCGCCGTCACCTTACCGAGCGCCGCCACGCCTCAACACAGACAAGGCCGGCCGCGGCCGACAAGGAGTCGACTGGGGCCAGCCTTCCGGTCTACCTGCCCGAGAAATTGGGCCGAGGCGCCTAATGCTCCTTCATCGATCGCGAGGAGCGATCGTGTCGGCCACTGCAACGGCGGACAGCCGGGCGAGGTTATCCACGCTGTTGATGACCCCGTCGTTCACGTTGCGCAGAGAAAACGCCGGGTCCCCCGTGGGACTAGTGCGGGCCCAGGCATCCACGACGGCACGGACAAAGTCGGCACGCACCCCAATACCGTCTGCGCCGTACAGGTAGCCGTCACGCCGACAGGATTCCTTTCCCTCGCTGCAGTGGAGTAGCGCGTTGCCTTCGCGGTCGGTTTGCTCGTTCTTGTTCACGTGATCCCTAGTCCGTTCACACTAAGCACGATATGACACCTGTAGCCACAGGAGGCGGCAAGCTGAGTGGCCCCTGCCGGGCCACTGTCAAGGAAAGAAGACCGGGCTGCGCAGGTTTCCCACCTGCGCAGCCCGGCCCTCGTTCACCTCCTGCGGCGCTCCATCTCCGCAGCCTCAGCCAGATCGACCATTTCACCGCCCGACACTCCCAAGTCGGTCACGACTTCGGCAGGAAGATCACCATCCGCGTTGTACGCAGCGATCCAGAGGACGCCGTCCGCCCCCTTCAAACCCACCGGAATGGATTCCTGGGTGAAGCCCTCCGGGTGGCCGGTTACGCGAACGTCGTAGTCCACAAGCCGACTGCCACGCCCTTCGCGCTCGCACTCTTGCCGCCCGCCTTCGAGCAGAACCCGAAGCACGTCAACGAGCTGCATGACCGAAAAGAGTTCCACGAGACCCCCACTATTCGGTAATCTCAAAACGGAAACCCTTGACTTTTCCGCTTTGCTCACTTTAATCCCATGGAACGAGGGGTCAGAATTCCAGAGGTACCAGAAAGGAATTCGAATTAATTACCCGCTTTGAATTCCCCAGAGAAACCCGTCAAAGACCCCAGGGGTCTTGCTTTGCCGCCCGCCGCACCGACTCCTGCCAATCCCCTGGCCCGGCCACAGGGTGGCCCCGTCCCCCGAGCATCTGGGCGGTGTGGCGGAGGAACGCCCGGAACTCCTGGCACCCTTCGTCCAAAGCCCGCCGCCCCTGAAGCATCTGATTCTCTTCCCGGAGACACGGCATCACGGCCTCTTCCTCGCCCTCGAAGAGCGACAGGTAGCTGATGGGTTCCAGCGACAACAATGCGCGCTCGGCAGAGGCGACGACCCGGGCCGCCGGCGTCTCGTCTCCGTCCACGAGCGCAATGCACGCCTCGACTTCACGCAGATCGCACCAAGCCCCGTGCGTCAGTTCCCACAGCTGCGCAAACTCGTACGGATCATCCATGACCCATATAGCCAGGGCGCACTTCCTCGCCCTCTGCTCAAATACAGCCCACCCAGCCGTAAACGTCTCGTACGCGTCATAACGTTTCGCGCTCAAGGTGTCAGGCACGGCGACGTTCAGGTTCCCGATGTGCCCCGCCTGAATCACGAAACCGTGAACCGTGCACCCCTCCATCACATTGTGTGTCACCGACGCACCCTCGGCCCCCCAGCCGCCTGCCCCTTTTCTCCATTTTCCCCAAGCGTCGTCCATGCTGCACACGATAGGGCGCTCGGAGGCCGCAAGAGACGCCTATTCACATACAGAGGCCCCCAAGCTTCAGCACGCAATACGGGATGCACAGGAGCACCAGCTGTCCCCAAGCCGACGGTCGATCGCCCCCTGCTCACCGCCGACCACTGAGCCTCGCGTCATCCGCCGGGCGCGGCGGCGGCATCGCCGGATCAAGGAACAGGTCCCACAGCCCCCACACCGCCGAATCCAGCAAATCCGGTGAGTCCTCCGTCTCCCCCTGCCCGACGAACGTCGTCATCTGCTCCTCCAGATCCGCGAACACCCGCGCCGGGCCCACGTGGCTGACCCGCGCCTGCTCGTACAACTGAGCTACCGGAGCCGCCCGCGCCCGCTTCCCGCGCGTCGCATGAACGATGCGCCAGTTCACCGTCGGGTCCACCTGCTCCAGCAACGCGGGCAGGTAGTCACCGCCGTTGTTCGCCTCGATCACCACGCAGTCCGCCCGGTGCTCGTGGTACAACTGCGCCGCCCTCTTCATCGCCTGCGTCGGCGTATACCGATCCTGCTCAGCGTGCAGCAGGTACCCCCGCGGCCGGTCATCCCCGAACAGCGACTCCACCGGATACCCGCGTCCCGCCACGGTGAAGGCCGTCATGTCGGCTTTCTCATGGCTCTTGGTCGCCGGGTCCACGGCCACCACCAGGCGCTGCAAGTCGGGCAAGTGCTCAGCCTTCGGCCGGAAGCCCTCGACCTCCAGCATCCAGCCCTTCCACAGCGCACCCTCCACGTCCTCCAGCAGCTCACCCGACAACTCCTGCCGCCCCAGCCGAGTGCCGGCGTACTCCTCCTCCAGCTCCTCCCGGGCCGCTGCCGACAGGTTCGCGTCGTTCTCCCGCATGTGCCCGCGCGTGAGCACCACCCGGGGCCGCTCCCCACCCTCGGTGAACCTCCGCTCCTGGACCTTGCCGCGCTCAACGAGCCTCTTCACGTGCGGCAACGGCTTCGGCGTCGTAGAAACCACCACCTGCGGCTCCTCGGCCTCACGCAGGCAGAACCACAACATGTCGTACGTCTCCTGGGCGGTGTGCCTCGACCACGCCGCATACTCGTCGCACCACGCCTTGTCGAACGCCCACCCACGCAAGTTGTCCGGCGTCTCCGCCCCGAACCCGCGAAACAGCGTGCCGTTCTTCAGCTTGAGCGTCGTCTCCCCCAGCGAGGAGTTGTACTTCGCCACCTCCTCCGGCGGAATCACCGCCAGCAGACCGGACTTGGGCGACTCGAAGCAGATATCCCGCACCAACGTGGCGTTCTTCGCCACCACCGCGATCTGCCGCCGCGGCGTCCGCGCCCACTCCCGCGCCTCCTCGGCCGCAGTCCGCGACTTGCCCCACCCACGGCCGGTGAGCAGCAACCACACCGTCCACACCCACGACGGCGCCCGCTGCGACGCCCGCGCATGATGATGCAGCCACCCCGCATGAGGCAGCCCGTCACAGTCCGGCACCGAACACGCCCACCGCCGCGCCGACAACCGATCAGCCCGCACCAGCGCAAGGACCTCGGCCTTCAGCTGCTCCTCGCTCATCGCCGACGGGTCCGCGAACTCCTCGATCTCCCGCCGCTTCGCCCGGCCCCGGCTCACTGCCCATCCTCCGACAGCCGCCGCTCCAGCTCCCGGCGGAGCTGCTCCATCCGCGCCCGCCGCTCCTCGTCCGACAGCGACGCCACATCCGCCCCCTGCTCCCGGTCCTCAACCACCCCGGACGCCGGTGCCTCGCCCACGGCCCGCCGTTCGATCTCCGCCGCCACCTGGATGTACCGCAGCAGCTCTGACGGCGACAGCTCCCTCGGGTCGAGCACCTGGAGCCTCGACACCGCCTTGCTCTGCACAGCCTGCGCCAACTTCGCATGCCGACGGGCTATCTCCCGCCGCGCCTGCGCCTGCTCCACGAGGAACAACCGGTCCAGCTCACGGTCGTACGCCGTCGCCCGCATCACCCACCCGAACCGCCGCGACCACCGGCCCACCAGCGCACGGGATTTATGCAACTCCTGTGCCACCTTCGTGACACTCCGCGCTGGGCCGAGATCGCGATACACAGCGAACGCCTCGAACGCCTGGACCGACTCCCCACCCTGCCGCTCCCAGGACTCCACGGTGCCCTCGGCCACCGCTCACCTCCTGGCCGACGGCCGACTAGTCGCTCTGTGCGGCCAGGACTTCCAAGGCCCGCCACGGCTCATCCGCCGGCACCGTGCCGTCCCGCACCATGCGGTCGATGACGCTGCGCACGGCGGCCGCCGTCTCCACCGGCACCTCCCGCACGCCGAACACCGTCTCCAACGGCGCCGTACCCGCACGGATCGCATCCCCTGAGGACGTGTCGAACCAACCCTCGGCCAGCTCACCCAGGTGCCGCTCGAACACCGCGAGGATCACACCGAGCGCCGTCGCCGAGTTGCCGATCTTGTACGCAGCCCGCGATGTCTCCAGGGCATCGAGCACCGGCTCGTACTGCTCCAACCCGGCCACCCACCGCTGGTCAGCCGCGCCCGTGGCCCGTGCAGCATCGAAGGCGGCCTCGGCAAGCTCCAACTCGTCTGGCAGGAACATCAGCTGCACGCTGGCGAAGTCGAGATTGGCCTCCCCCAGGGAAGCCACGTCCACCTGCTCCAACAGATCCAGGGTCCTATCGTCCAGACCCGTGTACTGCCGCCACTCCACCGACTCCAGTTCGTCGTACAACTCCCTGAGGATCGCCGGATCGTCCTGGCCCGCGATCGCGTTGTGCGACAGCTGCAGCGCGATCTGCCGCTGCCGCGGCAGCGGCTCCGTGATCTCCAGCCACCCGATGCACTCCAGGCCCGCCTCGATCGCAGCCATGGTCCGGTGGTTGCCGGACAGCACAATGCGCCGACCGCCCTCAACGTCGTTCCACACCAAGGGAGTAGAGGTCAGACACCCGTCCCGGCGAATATTGGCCACAAGCTGGCGGAACTGTTCATGGGGGAGGTAGCGGGCGTTGATGTCCAGCAAGGTCAGGTCCCGGGGGTTCCCCTCGATATAGCTCGGCGGTGCGAGCCGAGCTCTCCCAGTAGTCGGGGGCAGGCCGTCATGCCCGTTCTGCGTCGCTGGCATAGTTCTCTGTCCACTTCCAGGACGGCAGCCAACCCCACCAGCACGCATGGCGTGACCCCGCCCCTCGACGTCACGCCAAGGAACCGGCCAGCCCAAAGCAGGCCGGCGTCCGCGCAGCGCCTCCGCGGTAAGGACACAGGCCAACGCCTCGCCCCGGAACGGCGAGGCGCCAACTCAGCACGTGGATCACGATACTGTCCCCCACCGACACCGATCGGTTACAAAGCTCACAGGCCGACGAGCGGCAGCAGCGCACCTTGCGAGGACACGTCTCACATGGGCCCACCATGTAGCCGAGACACACTGCCAGCGGCAATGCTGCCGTGAGCCCAATCCAGCCCGCTCCCGCGCAATACACTCCTCGTCGGAGGGGACAACCGGCCAGTCACGGCCCTGTGCTCCACACGCCACGGCACGCCCCCGCGTCGGCGGGGAGGACGGGGGCCCCATGACTCCTCTACGACTCGTCAGCGGAACACCCCCGCGTCGGCGGGGAGGGCGTCGGCCGGCAACCCCGCCTCGTCCACCGCGGCGGAACACCCCCGCGTCGGCGGGGAGGACGCTCCTGACAGGGCGCAGACCCGGTTCATCGCCGGAACACCTCCGCGTCGGCGGGGAGGACCATGGACGGGTAGTAATTCGCAACTCCATAGACGGAACACCCCCGCGTCGGCGGGGAGGACCCCTCCCACGTACCGGTCCAGTTCTCGGCGGCCGGAACACCCCCGCGTCGGCGGGGAGGACTCGCCCCCGCCGCCCCACTGCCCAGCACAACCAGGAACACCCCCGCGTCGGCGGGGAGGACCCCTCCTCCTGGCCTGGTGGTCCGTCACCGGCCGGAACACCCCCGCGTCGGCGGGGAGGACGAGCGATAGCCACAGCCGGGCTGATCGAATATCGGAACACCCCCGCGTCGGCGGGGAGGACGCGGTACGAGGGCGTAGACGCGCGGGGGGGGTTGAGGAACACCCCCGCGTCGGCGGGGAGGACGCGGTACGAGGGCGTAGACGCGCGGGGGGGTTGAGGAACACCCCCGCGTCGGCGGGGAGGACCTCTCCCAGTCGCCGCCCGTCGCGTGGTCGACCGGAACACCCCCGCGTCGGCGGGGAGGACGCCAGCCGCTTGCAGGAGTTCCAGGCGCCGTTCGGAACACCCCCGCGTCGGCGGGGAGGACCACCACCACGACCTGTTGGGGATTCCCGACGCCGGAACACCCCCGCGTCGGCGGGGAGGACCGGAGAACCTGTCGCGGCTCAAGGAACTGCACCGGAACACCCCCGCGTCGGCGGGGAGGACTCTTTCTGGCCTGCGGCTTAGCGGGGCCTTTGCAGGTTCTTTGCGTTTGGGGTTGGTGGTGGTGCCGCTGTCATGCGCATGAGGGTGAGGCCGTCGAAGTCGGTGGGGATGCGGCGTCGGGTGCCTGCGGTGTGGATGGTGAAGCCTTGTTCGGTGGGGGCGGGGTGGATGAGGAGGGCGGCGCCGTCGCCTACGACGGCTGCGGTGGCCTTCCAGAGTTCGTCGCGTACGCGGGCGGAGACGGTGCCGACGAAGATGCCGGGGACGACTTCGATGGTCCAGCGGCTGAGGGCGCCGCGCAGGTGGTCGGGGACGGCGGTGGTGGCCAGGACGATCATGGAGGGCATGTCAGTCGGTCTCGTGCGCGTAGTTGACCCCGGCCGGCAGGACTCCGGCCTTGGGGTCCCAGAGGTGGACCATCTCGACGTCCGTGCGCTCGGAGTGCTCCCCGTCACCATCAGTACTGCCGGGGCCCAGGAGTGTTTGGACGTCTTTGACGATGCGGGGCAGCAGGCGCAGGAGCCGGAGGTTTTCGCGGAGTTTGCGGCGGGCGTCCGGTTCCGGGCTGGCGGAGTCGTTGAGGGAGAAGGCGAGGGGGAGGGTGGTCTCGGCTTTGTAGAGGTCGGCGATGTCGTAGACGAAGGCGTGCTGGGTTCCGGTGTGGACGAAGCCGAGGGCGGGGGTGCAGCCGAGGGCGAGGAGGGCGGCGTGGACGATGCCGTAGAGGCAGGTGTTGGCGGCGGACAGGGCGAGGTTGACGGGGTCCTGTGCGTCCCACTGGTCGGGGTGGTAGTTGCGGCGGAAGCGGCCGATGCCGTGCTGTTGGGCGAGGTGGCGGTAGAGGGATTTCATGCGCTGGCCTTCCATGCCACGCAGTTGGTCGAGGGTAGTGCTGTCTGGGACGTCGTCGCCGAAGCGCAGTTCGTACATGCGGATGGCGGTGGTGAGGCGGCGCTGGGGGTCGGACCAGGCGCCTACTTGTTGTTCGAGCCAGTGGGTGGTCAGGGAGTCGGGGAGGATGCCGGCGTAGGCGCGGACGCCGCCGGCGCCGGTGCAGATGACGCTGGTGCCGTGGCGGGCGAGCGTGGCCAGGGCGCGGGTGGTGATGGAGACGCCGGGGCCCAGGAGCAGGCAGGACAGGGCGGCGGTGGGGACGTAGACGGTGTCAGTGCGGTCGTCGGTGACCTGGATCTGGGCGCAGACCCCGGTGTCGTCCTGGACGACGCGGACCATGTCGAGGTAGAGGAAGGACAGGGAGTCGGCGACGCGGGGGAGCATGGCGAGGGTGGGGGCGGCGAGGCGGGTGCGGGCGTCGTTGCTGTTGCGGGGTGCGCTCATGCGGTGCTTGCGGGGGCGAGGCTGAGGAGTCCGGCTCCATAGGGTTTGGCGCGGCCGATGCCTTCCAGGAGTGCGGTGGTCAGGGCGGTGGGGTCGGTGACGGTGGCGGTGCCGTCGTAGCGCATGAGGCTGTGCCGCATGGGTGTGGAGTTGTTGCGTGGTCGCACGGGGCGTATGGGGGTGGGCAGGAGGCTGTGGAGGTGGAGTCCGGCGTCGGCGGCGCGGCGGGTCCACCAGGCGTCGGCGTCGGGGCCGGTGAGGGGGATGATTTTGCCGCGCTGGTTCTTGAGGTCCAGGGGGAGGCGTCCGCGTTTGACGGGGTTGAGCGTGATCCGGTAGCGGACGGGCAGGCCGGTGCGCAGGGCGGTGAACATCGGTGTGAGGTCTTTGAGTTGGACGTTTCCGTAGTCGTCGGGCAGGCGTGCGGGGTCGAGGGGGGTGGTGGCCTGGACGAGGGCGGTGCTGGTGTGGTCGGTCTCGTCGAGACGGAAGAGCAGTCCGGTGGTTTTGCGGGGGGTGTTGCCGAGGGCGTCGGGCATGAGGCGCATGAGGGTGCGGTGCATGCCGGTGGCGTCGCGCAGGTCGCGCTGGACGGCGCGGCTGAGCGGGTTGAGGCGGATGCGGGCCAGGGTGGCGGTGGGGCTCATGCCGCGTTCTCCAGGGCGTAGTCGATCAGCCGTTGGTGCAGTGTGCCGGGGGACGCGGCCAGGGCGGCCGGGAGGTGTTCGACGGTCCGGTACAGGGTGCGTTTGCTGAAGCGGCGGTGGTGGGCGGTGCCGTCGTGGGGGACGTCGGTGACGGTGATGGTCTCGGTGCCTTCGGGGACGGTCTGGGGTCGGTGTTCCCAGAGGAATTCCACGGCCACGGTGGCAGGCGCGGTCGCGGTGGTGGTGCGGCTGGTGGTGCTGAGGGGGATGCGGGTGCGCAGTTCGGCTACGGGGTCGCTGACGCGGGTGCGCAGCAGGAGGGGTTCGTCGGGGACGCAGGCCCGGCGGCCGAGGTAGGGGGCCCAGTGGGGTTGTTGGAGCATGCGGGCGATGTGGTCGAGGTCGTCGTCGGGGCCGGTGACCGCGACGGTGAAGACTGCGTCGGAGAGGTACTGGCGGCGGGTGATGACGGCGGCGTCTTTGTGGGAGCCGCCGGCGGTGGCCACGCTCTGTTCCTTGGGGACGCCGCCGCCGAGGGTGTGGTAGTCGGTCAGCGGCAGGCCGGGCCGGTCGATGCGTACGGTGAATGCCAGGCCGTTGTAGCGGTCGAGGTGCTGGCCGCGGCTGTGGCCTGCGGCGGCGGCGAACATGCCGATGAGGCCGGAGCGGGTGGGGAAGGGGGCGCTGTCGCGCTGGGGGCTGAAGGCGGCGCGTTCGCCCCAGGACTGCAACGGGCCGGCCAGGCGCAGCAGCAGGGAGGTCACCGTGCTTCCTCGCCTTCGGGCAGGGCCGTCTCGACGGCGGCGTCGATGAGGTCGGGGAAGGAGGTGAAGCGGGTGCCGAGGCCGTCGTGGTCCGTGTCGTCGATGCCCGCGTGGCCGTGGAAGCGGCGGTGGCGGTCGCCGGTGAGGCGGTTGAGGTTCTTGGCGTAGGCGGCCAGGGCGCGGCGGGAGGGGCCGGAGTGCCCGCCGCCTTGGTCGGGGGAGACAGGGGTTTCGAAGGCGGCGGCCAGGGAGAGGGGGCGGCCGGTGCGTACGGCGGCGTGGGCGAGGTCGGGGACGGTGTGAGGGGCGGTGCTGTTCTTCTTGGCCTGGGGCAGGGACATCAGGAACTGGTCGGCGAATGCGCCGAGCAGGGCACGGGTCGTCTTGGGGTCGCCGTCCATGTTGGTGAGGAGGTCGGTGATGTTGACGGAGGCGAAGCGGTAGAAGACGCCCGCGCTGAATTCGGCGGTGTCCAGGTGGCCGCTGCCGGTCTCGGCTTCCCCGAGCCAGTCGTCGACGGCGGTGAAGTAGTCGCGCTGTGGCTCGCTTGCGTGGGTGGTGAAGGCGTGGGCGACCTGGGCCGCGCCGTCGACGTTGGCTCCCGGCAGTTCGGCGAGCATGCGGCCGAAGAGGCTGATGGAGGCCGTGCGGCGGGTGAGGATGTCGGCGACCTGGGCGACGGGCAGCAGCTGGCCCGGGTTCTTCTTGCCAAGCCCTTGCTCCAGGGCGTCACGGTGTTCGGTGCACAGCGCGGCGAGTTCGGCGATGCCCGTCTGCGGGAGGAACAGTAGGACGGAGGTGTGTCCGGCGCTCTCGGTCTTCAGGCCCTTCGCACCGGCGCTGGCGGCCACCTGCGCACCGGCGAACGCAGCGAGGTCGCCCGGCCAGCCCTCCTCTGTCAGCGCCTCCTTGACTTTCGCCGGGACCAGGCGGGAGCGGGCGGCGGGATCGCCGAGTTCCTGCTCGACGCCCTGGCGGATGGCGCGCTTCCAGGACTGGCTGGAGACCCGGATGCGCTGGGCATTGCCGTACCGCACAGTCTTGGGCGACCCGAGATCGTCGCGGTTGAGGTTGGCGGCGGGCACGCTCTGGATGGCGCTCAGGTCCAGGAACAGGGAGGTCATGCGGATTCCTTCGGTGCGGTCTCGGTGCGGTCTTCGGCGAACAGGACGCGGAAGTAGCTCTCCAGCCAGCGCGTGGCGATGCGGTCCTGGTCGTGGTTCCACCAGGAGAGGTCTTCGAGCAGCACGGCCCAGTCGACCGTGACGCCGGAATTGAGCAGGTGGCAGGTCAGGGCGGGCAGCCACGGGTGGATCGCTTCGCTGCTCTGGCGGGTCATCAGGTGCAGGTCGGCTTCGGCCGAGTCGGGCTTGAGGGCGCTGCGTCGGACGGCCTCGGCGAGGCTGGCGCCGAGGTTGGGGCGCTGATGCCACCCGCGGTCCGGGGAAGCCGCCTGCTGGTCGCCGGCGTCATCGTCGGCGTCGCGGGCGGTGCGGGGGCGCGCGGCGATCAGCGCGGCAACGGCGTAGTGGGCGCGCTTCGCGTCCGGATGCATCCCCTCGCGCAAGCGGGGGACCAGGTGGCGGTGCAGGTAGTTGCAGCGTTCGACGGGACGCCCCAGTCCGCTGCGCAGATCGGACCGCTTCTTCTTGTCCGCGCACAGCTTCAGGACGTAGGCGACGAAGGTGTCTGAGTGGCGGTTCTGGGGCGGGGACTTGTCCGGGTCGGTACTGGTCACTTCAGTCCTTGGCGTCAGCCGGTTGGGGAAGGCGGGTAGGGGCGGGGACGGCGTTGCGGATCACTGCGCGGGCCCGGCTGCGGGCCCGCGCGGTCCGCAGGTCGCGGCGGGCCGTGCCCAGGGCCGAGTCGAGTGCGTCCAGGGCGATGCGGGCGAAGGGCTGGTGTGCGGGGGCGTCGAGCCGCTCGGGCCTGGCCAGGTCCCAGAAGGCGCGCTCGGCCGCCGGCCAGTACGCGGCCGTGGCCGGGCCCGCCCACGGGCCGGGCTTCTTCGTATCCAGCTTCACCTTCGCGGTGGGGTCGGCCGGCGGAGCCGTGGTGAGCCGCCAGGCCAGGCGCGCGGCGTAGCCGAGCTTGTCCGCCAGGGTCTCTGCGGCCTGGTGGCAGCGCGCGAGGTGCAGCGCCATGGCCGGGTCCGCCTCCTGGAGCCAGCGCAGCACGCGGGGCGTGGTCGCCTCGTACCAGATGGCGTCGCGCTGCTGACCGTCCTGGTCGAAGCCATAGGCCCGCACCCGCAACGCCTGCAGCAGTTCTGGCGGTACTTCCCCGGCGATGTCGCCCAGGACGGCGGGACGCTGCGCATGCGCGTCGCTGCTGGGCAGCAGCAGTGCGTCGATGTCGCGCCACACCGCGCGCTGCCCGTCGGCCAGGCGCGCGAACGGAGCCCCGTCGTTCCGGGGCCGGTCGAAGACAAGGTACGGGTCCCGGACCGCCTGGGCGGGGGCGTGGGTGGACCAGGTGACGTAGGCGTCCGTGACGGCGGCGCCGTCGGCCGAGGGCACCAACAGGATCGCGTGCCGGGCCCGGCCGGTCAGCAGCCGCCCGGGCCAGGTGAACGCGGACAGCGGGCCGAGCGGGTCGGGCAGGGCCTCCTCCTCCCACGGGCACCGGTCCTCGGCGTCCAAATCCGCCGCGTCGTCCGGACGGGGCACGCCGAGAATGAGCGTGGTGAACAGGTTCGGCCCCCACGGGTGGAAGGAGACCGTCTTGCGCAGCGGCCCGGCATCGCCGTTGCCGGGTTTGACGGTGGTGATACGGCGCGGGGTGCACTGGCCGGACGGCCCGTAATACAGCTGCGCGATCAGATGCCAGACGGCCTCGTCGGCCGGAACCGCCATCGGACTGCCGTCGGTAAAGTGCCCGAAGAACACCGCCCCGTTGACGCCGGTGGGGCGCCCGAGCACCAGCTTGTTCACGCCCGAGGGATTCGCCTTCCCCTTGGCGTCGGTGCACTGGGCGGCCAGCCGCGGATCCTGCAGGAACGGCCGCTCGGTATCGAAGAGATCGAAGCGGCCGGGCGGCACCACCTCGTCGAAGTAGGCGTCCACCGCCGCCGCATCGAACCTCCCCCTCTCCAGGAGACGGTTGCGCAGGCCGAACCAGTCATCAAAGTCCTCGGCCACGTCCGGATCGTCCAGGCCCTGGTCCTCATCCCTCGCAATACGCGCGGCAAGCGCGACGAGGATCCGCAGCAGCCCGGAGGCTGCGGGCGGAACCGGCAGCTCCAAATCCTCAATCTCGTGAGCCCGTTGGAACAACTCGCGCAGCCCGACGCTGCGCCGCTCCCCCGCCAGGCGTACGGGAACCCACGGCCGGTCCCGGAGGTCGAAGGCGTCACCATCTGATCTTCCCGGCGACACCCGCGTAGGAGGTGCTGTCATCGCGATTCCTTCGGTGGAGTCTGTGCGGTGGTATGCAGCAGCTAACCAAGCTGACGTCCATCCGCGCCTGCGGTTGAGTAAATCGGAGGCAGGGAAGGCGACTTCGCCGACTTCTACTGTGATGTGCGATAGAAGGTGAGGGGACTCGAAGTCCGGAGCCCCTATCAGGAAGCTAGAAGATGATGGCCAAATTCTGGAAGCCAGACGGTTACGGCCGAATGCTCGTGATCAACTTGCCTGCGCGGACTGGGAGTTGGTACACCTTGCCGGGCCGCACGCTTCGCGGCGGCGGGCCGAGGGCCCGGGGCAGGGCGAAGAGGGAGATCCAGTGTCAGTACGTGGAGTAGAGCCGACGGGTGATCCGCGTCGGCGTCGGGGGGTCATCGTGATCGTGGTGGTCGCGGTCTTGGTGCTTGTAACGTGGCGAGGGGACGCTGCCGTGGCTGGCGTGATGACTGGCTGCGGCACCTTGCTCTTGGGCACGGTTGAGGTGTGTCGACTGTGGGGTGCCCCCAAGGGCGGGCCCGAAAGCGGGTCTATGTAGGGGCGGCCGGGTCGCATTCAGCCCGGGACGCAACCATTCTGTCGGTTCTGGCCTTCTTCGCCGATGCGAGGGTGTACCGCCAGACGGTGAGGGCCGTGAACAGCCTTCAGTATCCTCCCCGCCGAAGTGGGGGCTGGTCTCGGCTTGGTATTGGGGGGTCACTCCCGTACCAGGCCGAGCTCTTCATCCAGCCGCAGCGACTTCTTGCCGACCTGCATGGGCAGGGCCTTCCCATCGCGTACGGGCTGCCGGATCACGACAAGGTCGCCGAGCATAGGGTGGTCGGCCCAGCCAGACGGCGGCTGGTGGACATCACCGGTGTCTTTGAACCAGTCGGCCCGCACCGGGATCGTCCGCCGCATGACCGCGCGCACCTGGGCGATGGACAGCCGTCCGCCGGTGTCCGCGTCCGGCAGCGGATCGGCGCCCTCCCGGTCCAGCGTGACCTTGCCCTCCGCGTGTTCGTACGCGCACAGGAGCCGGACCGAGTCGGCCCCCAGGCGGGTCGCTGCCTCCCATTCGTCCTCGGAGCCTTCCAGATGGTGCAGGTCTTCCAGCCCGTTCACCATGCGGGCCGCGGGGACGGCGACGAGTTGACCGATGCTCTCCTGCGCCAGGTTCTCGCCCGCGAAGGCGGTCCAGGCCGCCGATTTCTCCGGGGTGTCCCAGTCGAACCGGTCCTTGCGGTCCCCATGGACGGTCTCGACCAGGTCCTGGACCTCGCTGGGGATGGACACGGGCTGCCCGGCGCGCGCGGCCAGGAGTTGCGAGGTCTCCTGGAGCAGGAACTCCGCGTAGACCGTTCCCCACTGCTTCGGCACATCCCCGCCCTCGGTCAGCGGGTCCAGCACGACCAGCCGCGGACCCGATTCCTGCGCCCAGAAGGGCCGCTCCCGGCCGTCCGGCCGACCGTGCCGGGCCCACCAGGTCTCGTGCCGCCAGCAGCGACCGGCCCGCTGCAACAGCAGCGCCAGCGGTGCCAGATCGCTGATGACCACATCCGCGTCGAGGTCGAGGGACTGCTCGACGACCTGCGTCGCCACGATCACACGCAGCTGCGGGCGGGGGCCCTTTCGCCCCAGCCCGGCGGTGACCGCGGCCGTCCGCTCCTCGCGCACGTCGCCCGGGAACCGGGCGTGCAACAACTCGATCTCCGCTTCCTCCAGTCCCCGAACGCCTAGACGGTCACGTAGCCACTGGTAGGTGTACTGCGCGTCGCCGACCGTGTTGCACACCACCAGCGCGCACCCACCGTCACCGCCCAGCATGGGTTCCAGCGTCCGCTCGATGACCGCCAGCCGCCCCCGCCCACCCCCCGGGTCGCTATGGGTGACGGCCTCCACCTGCACGTGCAGCTCCATGCACCGCTCGGCGGCCTGCTCCTTTTGGCGCGGCTCGGAGATCTCGGCGGAGCACCCGCTCGCGGCATCCACATACAGCCAGCCCGGGTAAGGGGCCGCGAACGAACGCTTTTTGAGCTCGGCACGACCGCGCCCGGCGCCCAGCAGATACTGCTTGATCAACCGGTCGCTGACCGAGACCGGCAACGTCGCCGACAGCAAAATCACCGGCACGCCATACGCCCCCAGCCAGTTCAGCAGCCGCCCCAACAACACCTGCATATAGGGGTCGTAGGCGTGCGCCTCATCGACGATGAACATCTTGCCCGACAGAGCCAGCAACCGCAGCGCATTGTGCCGCACCGGCAGCACACCCAGCAGCGCCTGATCCACCGTGCCCACCGCGAACTGCGCCAGCAGCGGACGCTTGGAGCCCCGCAGCCAACGCTTGGGCCGCATCGCCGCCCGGTGCCGCTCGTCGCCGTCCTTCTCGTCCTCGCACACGAGTACGTGCGGCCCGCCGTCGAGCGCCTCGTCACCGTACGCCCGGTTCAGCCAGGCCATGCTGTGCGTCAACGTCAGCCCGCCGCCTTGTCCACCTTGACGCACCAGGGCCCGGGCGACGCGCTCATGCATCTGATCACTGGTCGCCATCGTCGGCAGCAAGAACGCGAACCCCCTGGTCCCGCACACCGCGGACAGCGCCCGCTCCGCCTCCAGCGCCGCCTCGGTCTTACCGTCCCCCGGCGCAGCGGTGACCAACATGATCCCCGCGCCACCCCCGCCCGCCGCGAGTGCGGCCGGCAACTCCTCCATCACCGACCGCTGCAGCGGATTCGGCTCCCCGTCGACGCCGTACGCCTCCGCGAACCCCTTACGGTCCAGCACCACCGGCAACAGACCCGCCTCAGCGGCCAGTTCCGCTGCCTGCGTGAGGGACTCAGTGAAGTGTTCCTGCAAGGCCGCCGAGAGATTCTCCTGCCGGCGCTTGAGGTAGTGCTCCTGGCTCACCAGCCAGTCCGCCAGCATCACCACACCCGTCACTAGGGTCGCCGCAGAAGCGCCGAACTCACCAGGCGGCTCCGGCCGGCGCAGCACCTCGGATACGGCCATGGCGTGCGCCGTCCGCTGCCGTAACCACCGCCTTCCGCCCAGCAGTTCCTGGTAGGCAGGATTGTCCGCCCGCATCCGGTCCAGAGCGGAGAACCGGCCGTGATGCCCCCCGATCACCTGCGCCACCCGCGCGACCACCCCACGCTTCGACCGGTCGCCGCGGAAGCCCAGCGCGGCCAGCACGACCGGGGCCGCCTCCATACCCGCTACGTCGTGCCCCAGCCGCTCGACACCGATCTTCCCGACGTCCGACAGCAACGCCTCACTCAGCCCCTCCTCGCCCTTGGCATCGCACAGTTGGAACCCGGAGATCTTGCCGACATCATGCAGCCCCGCGCACAGCCCCACCACCGACCGCGCCCGCCCCGGATCGTCCGCCAGCCCCAGACCGGCCGCGATGTGCCACCGCTGGCCATCGGACAGATACCGGTCCCACAGCACCAAGGCCGTCGCCGCCGCGTCCAGCAGATGCCGCACCAGCGGATACGGCCACTCCAGCCCCCGCGACTTCCCCCACAGCGACTCGTCCGGAACCTCCTGCGGTTCACATGACACCGCGCGCCTCCCTCACCCGAAACGACTGAGACGGATCTAAGCAGACACCACTGACAACGCCCCGCCGAGCCGGTGTGTAGCGTGACCGCATGCTCACCACCAACCCGCCATCAACAATAGTCAAGAAACTGCAAAGCCCTTCTTAAGGCGCAGGTCAGGAAGGGTCTTCCTCGCCGACGCGGGGGTGTTCCGTTGTTCGCGTCGTTGGCACGTGCCGCCTGTGCGTCTTCCTCGCCGACGCGGGGGTGTTCCGCGACCGAGGTTCCCGGCACCGCCCTGGAACGCGTCTTCCCCGCCGACGCGGGGGTGTTCCGTCGTCACTGACCGGGAACTCGACCGGTTCGGCGTCTTCCCCGCCGACGCGGGGGTGTTCCGGCCGGCCCCCGAACCAGAAGCCGAGCCGGAGCGTCTTCCCCGCCGACGCGGGGGTGTTCCGTCCGCTGCGAGCCAGGCTGGTGTGCGCGCGACGTCTTCCCCGCCGACGCGGGGGTGTTCCGCCAAGCAGCGGGCCGCTGATCTGGTGGCCGCTGTCTTCCCCGCCAACGCGGGGGTGTTCCGTCAGCTGCCGGTCCAGAAGCCCGAGAGCAGCAGTCTTCCCCGCCGACGCGGGGGTGTTCCGTCGCTCGCCGGATGGCCATGATGAGCAACTCGGTCTTCCCCGCCGACGCGGGGGTGTTCCGCTCACCGGCGCAATCCCGAAGGGGCGCGGGCTGTCTTCCCCGCCGACGCGGGGGTGTTCCGATTCTGGCCCGCAGCCTGATGCGAGCGCACCGGTCTTCCCCGCCGACGCGGGGGTGTTCCGGAACCGATCACCCCCGGCCGCGCGGCGCACAAGTCTTCCCCGCCGACGCGGGGGTGTTCCGGAACCGATCACCCCCGGCCGCGCGGCGCACAAGTCTTCCCCGCCGACGCGGGGGTGTTCCGCGAGGACGATGGCGGTGAGGGACACGGCGGTCGTCTTCCCCGCCGACGCGGGGGTGTTCCGCATCGCGTGGGAGAGGTCCTCGGGCCGGTGCGGTCTTCCCCGCCGACGCGGGGGTATTCCGTTCCGCGAGAGAGCGCAGTCTCGGTACCCGACTCTCCCCGTAGGAGACCAACCCGCATGTGCCCACTTGCCCGTTCCTCATAAGAAGCTGACCCACCTAAACCAGAATCGAGTGTCTCATCTGGAACAGGGAGCCGATGCTGACGCACACGACCTTCATCACGCGTCCAACGATTTCGATGAGAGACATTTCGCTTGGTGCGTACCACTGGAGGGGCGGCGAGCCCCCCACCTCGCAGACCACGTGTCCCATGCCTCGGAGAGGGTATGTCCACCCATCGCCCCTTGGTACTGGAGCTGGAACTTCCAGCCGTCCTCGTTGGACGGGCCGCGCTTCGTCAGGCGCAGCAGCCCGCGGTACTTCATGGACACCGGGTTGTTGCTGAACGCCGTCGTGGACGCCGCGCGGATGCGGCGCGAGAACGCCCGCTGACACAGCAGCCGCGTCTCCGCGCTGGTGGCCGCGAGCACGATGAGCTTCGACAACCGCGGGTAGTCCGTTGGTGCGACCGCGAAGTCCGAGAGCAAGTAAGCCTCGTCGGGCGTGAAGCTGCTCGGGGCCATCGCGAAGACGCCGAGGATCTTGCCGTTGCCGTCTTTGACCGCGACCGCGAGGTTCGCCGCGCCGGGGGCGATGCGCGGGTTCAGGTACCGCGAGCGCAATGCGTTGAACTGGCCGGGCTTGAGCAGTGCGAGTTTCAGCGGCCTGGCCACCTCCTCACCTCGGCGCAGTCGGGGGGCCTTGACCGGTTCGATGGGCTGGCGGGGAGCGACGATGCGCGTCGGCGCCTCGCTGGCGTAGACGTGGAAGGGGGCGGCGCGCGGGGTGGCCTTGATGACGCCGCGCAGGTATTGGCGCAGTTCGGGCACGTCGTGGTTGGAGGCGGTGAGCCAGTACGGCCGATCGGTGATCGCGCCGAGGACATCGACCACGTCAGCGTCCGACAGGGGCTCGTACTCGGGAGCGTCCCAGGCAAAGTGTGCGTCCAGCGGCTCGTACAGCTTCTCGTACCCGCCGCCATAGAAGGGAGGGAAGGAACAGACGGGAGCGTCGCGTGGCACCTTCTGGAGCCAGGTGCGCACGTCTTCAACCGCGTAGGAGGTCAGTTCGACGTCGGAGCCGTTCAACCGCTCGACGGTCTCAGCGTGCTTGGCCTTCCACTGGTCCCGGTACGAGCGCACCACCCGCTCGTGCCACAGCCCTTCACGGCCGACGCTGGCAAGGAATCGGGTGCCGAGCATCATTGTGGCGACGGTGCCGATGCCGTCGTCCAACGATGGTTCGAGCCAGTTGAGTTGTTCTCTGCTCTCGTCGCGGAGGCAGATGCCGACGGGCTGTTTGGTGAGCCACCGGCCAATGGCTGTGGTGTAGATGGACACGTCCGAGGAGTGGAGGGCGAAGCCCATGCCGGCCAGGGACCGCTCGATGGTGAAGTTGCCGCAGCACGGTACGTAGACCGGACCGCTGGGCCAACCGCTGGCCGTCTCGCGCACGATGGCGCGCATGGGGCCGGGGATGGTGCCTTGGAACATCTCTCCTCCTGGCGACACGAGAGCGCCCGGCCTCGGCGGGTGCCGGGCCGGGCGCTGCGCTGGAACCTAACACAAGAAGCGCGTAGCCCTCTTAAAGCATGTCACCTATTTTGAGGGCGGCTCTCCCGCTGGTTCACATCAGGGTTCCTTGTTCGTAGTGGTCTGCCATCGGCGACAGTTCGCGTACGGCATCGCCCGTGACGTCTTTCCACCAGGAAGCGAAGATTCTGCGGTGACACCACTGCGTCGGGTCCGACAGGTCTTCGAAGCAGAGCAGAACGAGCCGGTGGCTCCCCTCCTCCGCGGCGATCTTCCGCAGTTCCTCAGCCATTCGCCCCGCGCCGAGCTTGTCGAGATCCGCCCGGTAGGCCGCGGTGAACTCCGGGAGCGCCTTGGAGAAGTATTCCCGGCGTGGCGCAAGCTCCCGCACCGCGCGCGTCAGCGGGTACGAGAGCTTGAAACGGGGTGCGCCCAGGGTGATGCGCACCGGCACCCCCTGCGGCGGCTGGAATGCCTGATAGCGGTTGGTGAACAGGGTTAGCACGTAGCTGTTTCCTTTCGTGCTGCTCAGTGACCGGGGCGCTCGCCGATGCCGCGGCGGCGGCCCGGTCCGGTTTCTTTCGGTGCCCCCGCTCAGGCTCGTGTGGACCTGAACGGCGCCGTGCCCGCAGGGATTCAAGTCCCTGCGGGCACGGATCGGGGCGGTCCTGGCAACTGGTCCAGCTCGGGGGCGCGGCCAGCGCCGCGCCCCGTCTCGCTACTTCGTGGCCGTGGTGTCCGCCTTCGCCGCCTCCTCGGCCTGCTTCGCCGGGCTGCTCTTCGCCGTCTGCTTCTGGGCGGGCGCCTTACGCGCCGGGCTCTTGGCCCCTGCCGACGCTCCGGCCTTCGCACGCGGAGCCGCGGGCTTGGCCGCTGCCTTCTTCGCGGCCGGCTTCGTTTCGGCCTCCCCCTTGGCCGCTCCTCCCTTGCCCTTGGCGGTCTCCTGCTGGGCCTCGACGGCTGCCCTGTTGAATGCGGCCGTCCTCGCCCGCTGGATTCCCTGCGCCTTGCCGAGGAGGTTCCGGACCAGCTGGACCTGGCTGTAGATCTTGCCGACTACCCGCACGTGTCGGGTGAGGTCGTCCCCGAGGATGACGGCCAGGTCCTCGGGCTTCTTCTGCGCCAGCTCCTCCAGCAGCGGGAGCAGGACTTCCTCGGCCTGGCCGAGTCCGTCCTTGGCCTTCGCCTTGGCCTTCTTGCGCTTCTCCTGCTCTTCGGCGTCCGGGGCCTGCTCGTTGGTCAGTGTGGTCTGCTTCTCCATCATCTTGAGTCCGTTCGCGAAGTGCTGGGCGTCGGACTCGGAGTCGAAGTCACCCCTGACGTACCGCGTGGCGGCGACCATCTGGTTGCCGGGGTTGAGCTGCGCGATGTGCCAGGCCAGGTTCGGCTTGATGTCTCCCTTGTTGACCATCTCGGAGACTTCCTCGCGCAGGGTGAGCAGTCCGAGCCGCCACTTGATGTGCGTCTCGGTCTTGCCGAACTGCTTGGCGATCGTTAGCGGGTCCCACCCGGCGGCCGCGAGGTCGGCGTACGCGCCGGCCTCCTCCATGATGGTCATGTCCTCGCGGCCGACGTTCTCGGCGATGCTGAGGACGTAGGCTCGCTCCTCGTCGATGTTCTCGATGACCTTCGCGGGCACGGCCTCCAGGCCGGCTGCGCGGCAGGCCCTCCACCGGCGCTCGCCCGCGATCAGCATGTAGGGGGTAGCGGCGCCCTCGATCGGCCGGAGGACAACCGGCTGGAGGAGGCCGTTCTCCTGGATGCTGCCGGCCAGTTCCTCATGCTTGGCCTCGTCGAAGTACTTGCGGGGCTGCTCCGGGTTGGCCGCAATCTGGTCGAGTCGAATTTCCTTGAACATTTCCCGCACCTTCCTTGAATTCGGAAACCGCTATTTAGCGGTTTCCCTTTCTCCTTACACTTATATCTTAATGGCAAATACCGCTAATTCAAGAAGGTGCGGGGAATTAATTCAGGAATTCACCGGGGAAGATAAGGAAATGCATTTCGCCGGCGGACGGCAATCCGGAGCGGGCCTCCTGCGCCGGATGCGGCTGAGGCCGGAAGTGAGGGGGCGGAGTGCGCCGCGGCCCACAATCGCGACGGACTCCGCCCCACCGCGGCCCCCGGGCCGCGACCGATCGCGGCCAGCTCCTCGCAGGCGGGGCGCGGGGGGGGGCGGCCACCTGCGAGGAGCAGTTCAAGGGAGCCGCGCACTGCGGCACCGGCGAGTACGGGACCGCACCCACCGGCACTCCAGAACGTACAACACGCCTCAAGCAATGTCACCTATCTCGACATCGAAGGGCACCCCCTCCGAGCGACCGGCCTCACCCCCCGCTCCCGCTCCCTCTGCTCGGATGCATGGCCACCTGCGCCTCCAGCACTTCCCGCCCCTCCTCCGACGCGCCCGGCGTTAAGTCGGGTGCGAGCACACGCGGCGGCTCCTCCGCCAAAGCCGCCACCTGCTTCGGGTCCACCTCTGCCATCCGCTTCCCTCCATGAATGACGAGCCTTCGCCCGCCCACCCCCGGTGCCTCCGAACCCAACTGACGTTGCGTCATCGGGCCCGGGTCTACCTAATCGAATGTGTAGCACCCGGGCGATCCCCTCATGACGCTTCGTTCTTTTCAAGATCCACACACCTTCGTCAGGCGAACATCGCTGGCGCGGAACTGTCCGCGCGCAACGCTGCGAGGACCCTCCCCATGAGAGCAACATAGTGCTATCGTGCGCACTTCAATGCCCTGAGGGGGGAGGCGACTTGACGATGGAACAGGACCCGTTGGGCTCCGGGGGCGCAGAGTCACTGGCGCGCGGGGAGCGGATACACGCGGCCAAGTCGGCGATCGCCAGGCGGCTGCGCTACGTGCGCCAGCACCACCCCGAAGGCCCGTTCACCGTTGCCGGGTTGGCGGAGCGCGCCGGCGTGTCCAAGCGCACACTGACCCAGGCCGAGTCGGCCGACGGCTCGAACCTCACCATCGAGACGCTGGTCAAGGTGGCCCACAGTCTCGGCATCTCACGCGACGGCTACTTCCTGGACGACCAGGTGTTTGAGCAGGTCAACGACGAGTTGGCCACCCTGGGGGAACTCAGGCGCCAAAAAGTCGGAGGGATGTCCCTGCGCACGTCCAGTCCCTCGACGGTGGACCCGGGTTCGGTCGCCGAGCTGTCGAACCTCCTCAAAGGCATCCTCGACTCCGCCACGCGCGCACAGAGCGCACTCCACGAACGACCGTCGGATTCAGGGCAGCCACCGCGCACCGGCGACGGATAGCGCCGTGGTGGTACTGCGCTGGCTGCGGTCAACACCTGCTCTGCGCGTGGAAGTCAGACGGCGCTGTGAAGAGCGCGTCCGCGCTATCGGCCTTCCTTCGCGGGGGGCCCTGAGCATCGATGTCCTGTGCGATCGCCTGGGCCGTATGCAGGGCCGGCCGATCTCCGTGGTCCCGCTCGAACTGCCCGTCGGCAGCCCGGACGGTCTGCTGGTCACGGCTGAAGACCAAGACTTCATCGTCTTCGAGCAGCGGATGGCCCCCGTCCACCAGCACCAGGTCGTGCTCCATGAACTCGGACACTTCATCTGCGAGCACGAAGCCAGTCCTGTGATGCGCCCCGAGGCCAGCCAGTTGTTCCTCCCCTCGCTCGATCCGGAACTGGTCCGTCGCGTCCTCGGCCGCGACCACACCCATTCCGAGGCGGAGTTCGAAGCCGAGTACATCGGCTCACTCATCGGCCAACGGATCGGGACCTGGGCCACGCAACGCACAAGATCAGTACCGCCGGAGTACCAGGACCTGGTCGCTCGGCTGTCCACACTGGAAACCCCCCACTCCGAGTCCGAGGCAGATGAATAGCGTCCTGTACCCGTGCTGCGCCGCCATCTCGGCGATCGCGCTGTTCTACAAACTCAGAGTCCTGCGCACCGACCGGTCCCCGGCCCAGCTCGCCCTGGCGGGCAACTTCTTCTTCCACGTCGTCCTGTTCGCGATATCCACACCCGTCATCTGGGTGGCCACAAGTCGAGCCGCAGGGGTCGTCAACCTGTCCGGGCTCCTGTCCCAAAGCACCGTGGTCCTCTCGGCCGCTTGCCAGCAACTGGTACTGCTGCACCTCTCCCATGAACGACGCCTCGCCTGGCGCAAGGCTGTGCCCCGCCTGGCCGGCCTCACCCTGATCCTGGTGCTCATGGCGGCCCTGTTCTTCACCGCCACCAGCCTCAACGAGCAGCCCGACCAATTCGCGGTGGACAAGGCCCAGTTCTATCCGGCCTATCTGGGCGTCTACCTGATCGGCTACGCCGTCAATCAAATCGACGTCGGCATCCTCGGCTGGAAGTACGCCAAGGTCGTCCCGACACCATGGCTGCGACGCGGCCTGTTCATGATCGCGCTGAACATCCCGCCGTCCATGCTCTACGCCACGTGCCGAATCGCGGACATCATCGCCGGCCTCACAGGACACTCAGGAGCGGCATGGGAGCCCCTCGCCCCCTTCGCGGTGACGGTGGGCGTCTTCATCCAGACCATAGGGTGGACCCTGCCCGACTGGGGCCCCTACCTGAGCAAGATGCGGCTCCGCATCGATCACCGGTACGCGCTCCGCCAACTACGTCCCCTACACCGCGAGATCACCGCAGCGGCCCCCGACGTCATCCTGAGCCTGGAACCAGGCAGCACCGTCCGGGCCCGGCTCTACCGGCTCGTCGTGGAAATCCGAGACGCCCAACGGGCGCTGCGCATGTGGATGGCCCCCTCCATCACCGAATCCGCCGACCGGCACGCCCGAGCCGCAGGTCTGGAGGGCGCCGCCCTCGGGGCAACCGTCGAAGCCGCCCAGTTGAAGGCGGCGCTGCACGCCAAGTCCCTGGGCGAGGAGCCGCCGGAGTTCACTGCCTCGCCGCTCACCGCCGAACCACAAGACCTCGCCACCGAGCTCTCCTTCCAGCGAGAACTGGCCCGCGCCTTCGACCGGTCCCCGGTCGTGCGCGCCGTCCTCGCCCAGCACGCCCCTCAGCCCCTCCACGCGAAGGACCTCGCATGAGCGCCCCACCGGCTCTGAACCTGGCTCGGCTCCTCGATGCCGCACCCGGCGCAGACCCCTACCCGGCCTACGCTCAGCTGCGCGCCGAAGCCCCCGTGCACCGCGTCGCGCTCCCGGACGGGTCCCTCATCTGGCTCGCGCTGCGCGAGGCCGACGTCCGCGCCGGCCTCACCGATCCCAGACTGTCGCTCAACCGCCGCCACTCCGGCGTCGGCTACAAGGGCTTCTCCCTGCCTCCGGCCCTGGACGCCAACCTGCTCAACATCGACCCAGCCGACCACCTGCGGCTACGACGCCTGGTTGCCCAGGGGTTCACCCCGCGGCGCGTCGAAGACCTGCGTGAACGCGTGCAGGTCACCGCCGACCGCCTCGCCGACCGCCTCGCCACCGAGGCCGCCCCCGACCTCGTCGCCAACTTCGCCACACCGCTGCCACTCACCGTCATAGGCGACCTGCTCGGCGTGGCGGAGGCAGACCGAGGGGACTTCTCCGGCTGGGTGGCCGCCATGATCACCCCAGAACATCCCGGCCAGATCACCGAGGCCGTGGACCGCATCCACCGCTTCCTTCTCCACCTCGTGGCCACACGCCGAGCCGACCCCCAGAACGATCTGCTCTCCGCCCTGATCGCCGCCCGCGATGAAGACGACCGTCTCAGCGAGGACGAACTCGTCTCCCTGGCCTTCCTGATCCTGATGGCCGGTGTGGAGAACACCCAGCACGTCATCAGCGGCGGCCTTCTCGCCCTCCTGAACCACCCCGGCCAGTTCGCTGAACTCCGGGCCGATCCCGGGCTCCTGCCCGACGCGGTCGAAGAAGTCCTGCGCTACGCCCTCCCCGGCCAGATGGCCATCCGCCGCTTCCCCATCGAGCCGATCGACATCGGCGGAACCGCGATCCCCGCCGGCGACACCGTGATGCTCTGCCTCGCCTCCGCGCACCGGGACCCGGACCGATACCCCGAGCCGGACCGCTTCGACATCCACCGCACGGACAACGCCCACCTGGCCCTCGGCCACGGAATGCACTACTGCCTGGGAGCCCCGCTGGCCCGCCTTCAGATCCGGACCGCCATCAGCACCCTCATGCGGCGCTTCCCCCACCTGGCCCTCGCCGACCCTGACGAGGAACCTCAGTGGCGCTCCTCCTGGCGCTCCCGCGCCCTCGCACAACTCCGGATCACCGTCGCCGATCCGGCCAACGGGCAACTTCATGAGTAGGCCCGTATGTCACGCCTCGATGCGTTCCGCGTCCCCTTCGACCGGCGCCGTACTCCACGTGCGCCAGGTCAGCGCCACGCGGTCGCTGTCCACGGTGCGCGACCCGCGCGAGGCGGCCGGGTAGAACGCGATCTGCTCCAGCATGAGCACCAGCACGCCCTTCTTCGAGGAAAGAGGGGCGTGCTTCCACCAGTGCACCAGATCACGGACACCCCCCAGCGGCGCGTGCTTCACCTGCTCCAAACGCCGCGCCTCAACCTCGGCGTCCCGGATACGTTTCGACAGCTCCCCATCGGCCGCACGGAACGCAGTGCCCGACAGCTTCGTACCGGCGTACTCCTTCCCCAGGTCGCGCTGTCGCGCGCGATCGGCCTTCGCCCGCTCGCGCAGCTCCGCCGCCTCGGACAGGACCCGGTCGCGCACCGCCTCAAGGTGGCGTGCGACTTCCGGTTTGGCCAGCTCCGCCAGGACGTGCTCAGCGACGTAGACCTCGGCCAGATCAGCGTTGATGCGCACCTTGCCGCACCCGCCGGGATGCTGCGGTGTGCTCGGCGCGCACCGGTAGCCACGGCTTCCGGAGTTGGACGGCGAGGCGGTGAAGGGAAAGCCGCACAGACCGCACACGCTCAGACCACCGCCGGTGAGCAGGTAGTCCCGCTGTTCGGCCCGCTGGTAGGCGGGCTTCTCCGTTTCCCGCTGCGCTCGAAGCTGTTTGAACTCGGCCGGAGTGACGATCTGCGGCCCGCCGGTCTCCACCAGCTCGCCCTGGGCGTTCTCTTCGAGCCCGGCGATCGCCGGATGGTCCAGCACCGCGCTGAGCCGGTCGGGCCGCCACAGACCGCCGACCGACGTGCGGAACCCCGCGGCGTTCATCCACTCCGTCACCTCGGGGGGCAACTGCTTCGCCAAGCGGCGGCTCATCGCCTGGCGTATTCCAGATGCCTCATCCTCACGCACACGGCGATGCGCCGCGTCCTCAAACCCATACAGCCGTGGCACGTGAGCTCCTCGCCTTAGACCGACCCCCTTGCATACCGGCCACCTTAGCGAAGGTAGGTCACATTGCAGCAGAGCTGTCGAATACCTCACGCGAGGGCATATGCCTTCGAGGGTCACACCCCAGGCACCGTCGGCGCCTCCCCCCCGAGCACCTTCCACAGCCCGGCGGTCGGCACACGCACGGTGTCCCCCAACTGCAAGGTACGCACCGGGAACACACCGCCCCGGAGCAGCCCGTACGCCTTGTCCCGGCCGATCCCCAGAGCCCGCGCAGCAGTCACCACGTTCACCGTCGCCGGCAGCGCCAGCAACTCCTCCAAGCACATCGCTCCGGCCGTCACCGAAGGCTGCCCGGCATCTCCTTGAGCAGTCATTCCGTTGTCGCAATCTCCCCCGCGCCAACGTTGGAAGGACTGTACAGCAGTGTCCGTCAACCCCCGCAAGATCGAAAGAGACAGCACAAGACACGTACGGAGACGTACGGACGATCACGACTGGCCTCCACAGCCAGTCACCAGGGGGTCGGATGTTCGAGCCGAGCTACTACCGGCGGTGCCAGTGCAAGGGGCCGCTCCACGACAAGGAGGGCAATCCAGTCGTCGACGCCGACGGCGCACCGAAGATCGGGGACGTCGGGCTGACATGCCCCAAGCTGGGGAAGGGCCACGGCACCTGGTACTTCTACTTCGAGGCCGAACCAGGCGAAGGCGGCAAGCGAGCACGGGTCCGCCGTGGCGGCTTCACGAGGTTGGACGACGCCAAGAAGAAGGCCAAGGAACTCTACGACGCCGCCTCCGCCGGTACCGATGTGCTCTCCGACGAGAAGTGCGCAGACTTCTTCCTCCGATGGATCGAGGCAAAAAAGTCGTTGGCCCGCACAACCCGCCACGGCTACGAGGAGCACATCACCAACTACCTGATCCCTCACCTCGGGCATATCAAGCGATGCGACCTCAAGGTCCGCCACCTCGACAAGCTGTACAACGCGATCGAGAAGGAGAACGCCGAGCGAATCCTCCACCGCCTTCGCGTCGATCAGCTCCAAACGGACCGCGACGACGCACACCGAGCTTGGGTGAAGACGGCGGGCTACGCCCAGAGGGAGGAGCGCCGCGCCGCCCGCCGAGCGTTTCTCGACGCGAACGCCGCCCTCCGCGAGGGCAGGAAGGGACTGCGCAAGACCACCTCCGCCGCCACCATGCACCGCATCAACGACACCCTCAGCTCCGCTCTCACCTGGGGAATCAAACGCGAGCAAGCCTTCTCCAGAAACTGGGCAAAGCTCGTTGAGCTGCCGCCGGTCACCCGGCCAAAACCACTCGTCTGGACACCCGAGCGCGTCGAGCACTGGAGGCGCACCGGCGAGAAAACCGGCCCGGTCATGGTCTGGACGCCAGAGCTCACCGGCCAGTTCCTGGACTTCACCAAGGACGACTGGCTCTACGAGCTGTGGCACAGTTTCATTTTCCTCGGCCCCCGGCGCGGTGAGATGGCCGCGCTGCCGTGGACCGAGGTGAGCACCGACGCTCTCTGGATGCGGATCTCCCAGCAGATCGTGGAGGTCGCCTACAAGCTGTACGGCGAAGCCCCGAAGGCCGACAGCGTCCGCACCCTCACCCTCAGCCTTGAGTCCGGCCACACCCTCGTCAGCTTCCGCACCAAGCAGGAACGGAAACGCCAGGAGTGGGGCGACGCCTACGTCGAGACCGATCGCGTGTGGACGCACGAGAACGGCGAGACACTGCACCCCGACTGGATATCCCGACGCTTCTCCAGACTCGTGGAACTGTCCGGCCTCCCTCCCGTCCGCCTCCACGACCTACGGCACCTCGCCGCCACTCTGTCGCTGCTCGCCAAGAACGACATCAAAGTCGTACAGGAGAAGCTCGGCCATTCCTCACGCCAGATCACCTCGGACACCTACACGAGCGTCCTGCCGGAGATGATGCGCGCCGAGGCCGAGTCCGTCATGTCCGTGGTCCCCCGGGATGTCGCGTACGAGATACGCAGCGCGCTCGCCATCCCCGATGACGCCTGGCAGGGCAACGTGGCGGTGTTCTTCACCCACGGCGCCCGACACTCCGGCGACAAGTGGACCATCGGAGCGCAGCTCCGGCCCGGCGCCGGTCTCCTCGGGGAGATCAGGACGCACGGCCGGGGCCAGGAGCACGCGGCGAACGCCGCCGTGAGATGGGCACGTGAGCACTGCGCCCACGCCGGCCTGGAACTGCTTCGGGTGGAGAACTTCAACGACCAGTACCCGGAGGACCAGCGGCCGCACTTCTCGCTCGTCCGCTTCATGATCACCCGTCCCGAGGTACCGGGCATCGACGGGTGGAAGGGGCTGCCACCGGGCTCGGGGAAGGGTGCTCGCAGGAGTCGCGGCGACCGTTCGAAGGCCACTTGAGTCCCCTGGGCACCTCAGTTCGCCCCCGCGTCCCCTGTGTGTCCCCTGGATCTTGGTAAACGGACGAGAGAGGGCCCGCCAGCGTTTAGATGGCGGGCCCTCTGGTTACGTTTACGCAGGTCAGAACGTTTCTGCACCACGAAGAAGCGGTGGGGCGGGTGGGACTCGAACCCACGGCCGACGGATTATGAGTCCGCTGCTCTAACCGGCTGAGCTACCGCCCCGTAACGGCGCGTCGCGTACATCTGTGCGCGCCGTCTGCCGCAGCATAGCCGGTCATACGATCTGTTGCCCCTGAGGGTCCGCATCGCGTGACCAGCCTGTCCTTGAGGATGCCGATCGCCCCCGCGGCGGTTCCACGGCACACGAAAAAGGACCCCGGAGGGGTCCTCTTCGCCTTGCTCCCCCGACTGGACTCGAACCAGTAACCCTCCGGTTAACAGCCGAATGCTCTGCCAATTGAGCTACAGGGGATCGCGCTCCCCCGACTGGACTCGAACCAGTAACCTGCCGGTTAACAGCCGGCTGCTCTGCCAATTGAGCTACAGGGGATTGCGCTGTGTGCCTCGAATGCACCCGGCTCCGGGCTCCCGGACGGCGTGCGCTCGCTGCGACACATACATTAGCGCAAGCAGGGGGGTGCTCCGCCAATCGGTATCCCGTGAGTGACCTACGGGAACGACGGGTAGGCGCGGAGCACCGCCGAGACGGGCCGTCATGGCCCAAGGCGTGATCCAGGACATGATCCAGAGCGTGGTCCGGGACGCCGTCCTGGACGTGGTTCGGAGCATGATCCAAGACTGAGACTTGATGCACAGCACGATCCGAGACGTGATCCAGAACATGGTTCGGACATGGTCCAGGGCATGAACCGGAACCCGGCCCCGGACATGATCCAATGCGGTTCGACGCGAGGAAAGGTGGAGCGATGCGCTACCGGCTGACGTTCATCACCGGAGCAATCGTCGGGTACGTGCTCGGCACGCGAGCCGGCCGTGAACGCTACGACCAGCTGCGCAAGGCCGCGCGGCGAGTCACGCAGAACCCGGCGGTGCGCAATACGGCCGAGTCCGCCGCACAGAACGGCAGGGCCGCCGCGACCAAGGCGTTCGGCGCTGTCGGCGCGAAGGTCGGCGACCGGCTGCCGGACTCGGTGACCGAGCGGGTGCGCTCGTTGCGGGAGCAGCGGGCCCCGGCGGACGACGACTGGGGCACCAGCAACACGTGACGCTCGGGCCATAGGGCAAAATCGAGCCCCATGGGCATAGTCGCCGGATTGGACAGTTCTTCCGAGAGCACGCGCATCGTCGTCTGCGATACGGACACGGGCGCCGTGCTGAAGCAGGGGTACGCGCCGCACCCCACCGACTCCGACGGGGACCCGCAGGCGTGGCTGATGTCACTGGGCGAGGCCGCCGCCGGCGGTCTGCTGGAGGGTGTGCAGGCCATCGGGGTCTCCGCGCAGCAGCACGGGCTGCTGGCACTGGACGCCGGCGGGGTGCTCGTACGCCCTGCCATGCTCGGCAATGACAAACGGGTGCAGCCGTCGGCGGCCGACCTCACCGACGCGCTCGGCGGGCGCACGGCGTGGGCGCAGGCCGTCGGGTCGGTGCCGCAGGCGGGGCAGCCGGTCGCCAAGCTGCGCTGGCTGGCGCGCAATGAGCCGGAGGCCGCGAAACGGGCGGCGATGCTGCTCCAGCCGCACGACTGGCTGGTGTGGCAGTTGCTGGGGCGGCCGGTGCGGCGGACCACGGACCGGGGCGCCGCCTCCGGCACGGGCTACTGGTCGGCGGCGTCCGGGCAGTGGCGGCCGGATCTGGTGGAGCTGGCGCTGGGGCACGCGGCCGCGCTGCCGGAGGTCCTCGGTCCGTGCGAGCCCGCCGGGCACACGCCCGAGGGGCTGCTGATCTCCGCGGGCACCGGCGAGACCATGGCGGCCGCCTTCGGGCTGGGCGTCGGGCCCGGTGACGCGGTGATCTCGCTGGGCGCCTCCGGCTCGGTCTTCTCCGTGCACCACGAGGCGCTGGTGGATTCGACGGGCACCATCACCTCCTTCGCGGACGCGACGGGCATGCATCTGCCCGTGGTGCACACGCTCAACGCGGTACGGGCGCTGCGCGGCACGGCGGAGTTGCTCGGCACCGATCTGGAGGGGCTCTCGGAACTGGCCCTCACCTCCACCCCCGGCTCGTCCGGGCTCGTCCTCCTGCCCTATCTGGAGGGCGAGCGGACGCCCCATCTGCCGCACACCGCGGGCACGTTGTCGGGGCTGCGGCGCGAGAGCATGAAACCGGAACACCTGGCTCGGGCCGCCTTCGAGGGCATGCTGTGCGGGCTGACGGACGCGCTGGACGTACTGCGCGGCCGGGGCGTCGAGGTGCGGCGGGTGTTCCTGCTGGGCGCGGCGGCCGGGCTGCCTGCCGTACGGGCGGTGGCGCCCGCGCTCTTCGGCGCGCAGGTCATCACCCCGCAGCCGGCGGACTACACGGCGATCGGCGCGGCCCGGCAGGCGGCGTGGGCGCTGGGCGCGCAGCAGGGCACGCTCTCGCCGCACGAGCCGCCGCGGTGGCCGGCCGCCGCCAGTGAAGTCTTCGAGCCGGGCGAGGAGTTGGCGGTGGGACAGGCGGTGCGCCAGCAGTACGCGGCGGTGCGCGACCAGATCCATCCGGACGCGTTCGGGGAGGGGCAGCAGCCCGCCGGCCAGGCGTAGGCACCGCACGCACCGCACGTCGCGTACGCACATTCCGTACGTCTCAGTCTCAGGGGGCGGCGGCCCGCCGCCGCCCCTCTCAGCCCCTCGCGGCGCCTTGCCGGGCCGCACCACGCGCGGCAGGTGGCGGAGGAGTTCCGGCGGGCCCGTTCCGGTGGGCCGGCCGGCGATCAGTCCAGGTAGCCGCGGAGCTGGTCGGCGAAGGCGTGGTCGCGGAGCTTGTTGAGGGTCTTGGACTCGATCTGGCGGATGCGTTCGCGGGTGACTCCGAAGATCCGGCCGATCTCCTCCAGGGTGCGGGGGCGGCCGTCGACCAGTCCGTAGCGGAGCTGTACGACTTTGCGCTCGCGCTCGCCGAGTGTGGAGAGGACCGCTTCGAGGTGCTCCCGCAGCAGCAGGAACGCCGCCGACTCCACGGGGGACGCGGCGTCGCCGTCCTCGATGAGGTCGCCGAGCGCGACATCGTCCTCCTCGCCGACGGGCGCGTGCAGCGATACGGGCTCCTGGGCGAGGCGCAGCACCTCGGTGACCCGCTCCTCGGTGAGGTCGAGGTGGGCGGCGACCTCGTCGGGGCCGGGTTCGTAGCCGCGCTCCTGGAGCATGCGGCGCTGGACGCGCACCACGCGGTTGATCAGCTCGACGACATGGACCGGGACCCGGATCGTACGGGCCTGGTCGGCCAGCGCGCGGGACATGGCCTGGCGGATCCACCAGGTCGCGTAGGTCGAGAACTTGTATCCGCGCGCGTAGTCGAACTTCTCGACGGCGCGGATCAGACCGAGGTTGCCCTCCTGCACCAGGTCGAGCATGGTCAGCCCGCGGCCGACGTAGCGCTTGGCGACGGAGACGACGAGGCGGAGGTTGGCCTCGATGAGGCGGCGCTTGGCCATTCGGCCCAGTACCACCAACTTGTCGAGATCCAGGGCGAGTTGCGAGTCGAGGTCGGATGCGGTGCCGAGCCGCTCCTCGGCGAACAGCCCCGCCTCGACGCGGCGGGCCAGCTCGACTTCCTCGGCCGCGGTGAGCAGGGTGATGCGGCCGATCTCGCGGAGGTACTGGCGGAACAGGTCGGAGGAAGGTCCACTGGTGTCGGGCCGTGCGGGCGGATCGGGGAGCACTTCCTCACCGAACGTTTCGGACGCGGGCGGATCGGCCTGTCGTACGACGGCCGGTGCCGCGTCGGTCAGGGTCTGGGTCTGCACGGGGGCGACCTCCAGGGTGATCGCTGCTGAGGCGGCAGAAGGATCGGGCACGGTTGCGGCCGAGCCGCCGTCCGTCCCGGACATCAAGAGCGGCTCCGCGGGGGACTCCGGTTTCGGGGGACCGGACCCGCGCTCCGAGGACTCAGGCACCACAAGCCAGTGTGGGGCACGACACACTCCCGCCACGAGGGGCGTGCGCGCACTTTCTGGGTCCGTTCCGTGACCGGTCGGCTACAGCGCGGGGGCGGGCCTCTCGCTGAGCGGAACAGGGGCTCCGGCGCGGGACACGGCCCCAGCCCGGCCTTGGTCCAGCCCCGGCCCGGCCTTGGTCCCGCCTCGGGCGGCCCTCCCAGCCCGTCCTCGGCCCGCTCCCGGTGCCCGCTCGGCGCCGCTGGAGCGCGCCCGCCGCTCGGCGTCGCTAGAGCGCGTCCGCGCCGCGCTCGCGCAGCGCCTGGGCGTACTGCTGGAGGACCCACAGCTCGTTCTGCACGGCGGCGAGGTGGTCCGGGGCGGCCTGCGCGCCGAGGCGCACCATGCTCGCCGTCACGTCCGCGACGCGGCGCTCCACGGCCCGCAGCCGGACCTGCACCAGCTGGACGCCCGCGTACGCCTCGTCGACGGTGCGGCTGTGGATCGCCTCGACGGCCAGCTCGGTGACCATGGCGCGCACGGTGTTGTCGGGAGCCGTGTCCCGTACGCGGGCGAGGTAGTCGTCGGCGGCCCGGGCCACTCCCCCGGCCTCCTCGATGGTGCGGCGCACGGCCACGTACGGGTCGGCGGTGAACTCGTCCTCGCCGTACGCGTCGAAGGCGGGGGCGACCAGGTCGGGGCGCTGGAGGGCCAGCTTGAGCAGCTCGCGCTCGGTGCGGTGGGCGGGGCTGCGCAGGTTCAGGGCGGGACCGCGGTGGACGGGCTGGGCTGATGGTGCGGTGGGGGCGGGCGGGGCGCCGCCGCGCGTACGGCCGCCCTGGTCGGCGCCGGGGCGCTGGCCGCGCTCGCGGGCCCAGCGGGCGAGCTGGCCGACGCGGCGGACCACGAACTGGGTGTCGAGGATGCCGAGCATGCCCGCGAGCGCCACCGCGTACTCGTGCTGGATGGAGCTGTTCTTGATGCCCGCGACGATGGGCGCGGCGGCTTCGAGGGCGGCGGCGCGGCCCTCGGCGGTGTCGAGGTTGTGGCGGCCGACGACCTGCCGGATCGCGAAGGCGAAGAGCGGGGTACGGGACTCCACCAGCCGCTGCACGGACTCGTCGCCCTCGGCGAGGCGCAGCTCACAGGGGTCCATGCCGCCCGGGGTGATGGCGATGGACGTCTCGGCGGCGAACTTCTGGTCGTCCTCGAAGGCCCGTAGCGCCGCCTTCTGCCCGGCCGCGTCGCCGTCGAAGGTGAAGACGACCTCGGCGCTCGCGTTGTCCATCAGGAGGCGGCGGAGGATCTTGATGTGGTCGCCCGCGAAGGAGGTGCCGCAGGTGGCGATGGCGGTGGTGACCCCCGCGAGGTGGCAGGCCATGACGTCCGTGTAGCCCTCGACCACGACGGCGCGGCTGGTCTTGGCGATGTCCTTCTTGGCGAGGTCGATGCCGTAGAGGACGTGCGACTTCTTGTAGAGCGCGGTCTCGGGGGTGTTGAGGTATTTGGGGCCGTTGTCGTCGTCGCGGAGCTTGCGGGCTCCGAAGCCGATGACCTCGCCGGTGATGTCGCGGATGGGCCACATCAGCCGGCCGCGGAAGCGGTCGATGGGGCGGCCGCCCCGGCTCTCCTGGGAGAGCCCGGAGAGGATCAGCTCCTTGTCGCTGAAGCCCTTGCCGCGCAGGAAGCGGGTGAGGTGGTCCCAGCCGGCCGGGCTGTAGCCGACGCCGAAGTGCTGGGCGGCGGCCTGGTCGAAGCCGCGGCCCGCGAGGAACTTCCGGCCGATCTCGGCCTCGGGGCTGTCGAGCTGCTCCACGTAATAGAGGGCCGCGGCCCGGTGCGCCTCGACGAAGCGGATGCGCTCGCCCTGCTGGCGGCCGGGGGTGTAGCCGCCCTCCTCATAGCGCAGGGTGATGCCGGCCAGGCCGGCGAGCCGCTCGATGGTCTCGGCGAAGGAGAGGTGGTCGATCTTCATGACGAAGTCGACGGTGTCCCCGCCCTCCTGGCAGCCGAAGCAGTAGAAGAGCCCCTTGGCGGGACTGACCTGGAAGGAAGGCGACTTTTCGTCGTGGAAGGGGCAGAGGCCCTTCAGGTTGCCGCCGCCCGCGTTGCGCAGCTGGAGATACTCGGAGACCACGGCGTCGATCGGGACCGCGTCCCGGACCGCCTTCACATCGTCATCGTTGATCCTGCCTGCCACGTGTGAAGTCTACGGCCGGGGTCCGACACTCCCGAACCGCCGGGCCCCTCAGCCCCCTCCCGGCTGTCCGCCGAGGCCCCCGACCTCGATCGTGAAGACGTGATGCGGGCCGACGGACTCGATGACGAATTCCTCCCCGACGACGGTGAAGCCCTGGTGCTCGTAGAAGCCGCGGGCCGAGGTGCGGCCGTTGCACCAGACGGTCTCCGCGCCGCGCGCCGCCGCCTCGGCGAGGCCCGCCCGCAGCACGGCGACGCCATAGCCGAGGCCGCGGACGGCCGGATCGCTGGCCATGCCGCGGAAGCGGTACGCGCGCCCGGCGCCGCCGGCGCTGTAAGAGGCGACGTCAGCACCGTGAACACCGTCGGCCCCGCCGGGCAGCGGGTCCGGAAAGAGGGTGGCACAGCCCCGTACGGCGCCGCCCTCGTCGTACGCGGCGACATGGAAGGTGCCCCCGGCCGGGTCGCCGTCCTCGGGGAAGACGGCGGCCTCGGGAGGCAGGCCCGGCCGCAGCACCGACCGGCGCAGCTCGAAGATCTCCGCGACCGGCACCACTGCTGTACGGATGGTCATGGCCCCAAGCTATTCCAGCAGCGAGGCCAGGGGGACCCCTGGGTCGGCGAGGGCGTCCGGGTCGGGGTGGGCGCCGGCGCGGATGAGCTGCTGGATGGGGTCGGTGACGTCCCAGACGTTGACGTTCATGCCCGCGAGCAGCCGGCCTTCCTTGAGCCAGAAGGCGATGAACTCGCGCTTGGAGACATCGCCGCGGCAGACCACCTGGTCGTACGAGCCGGGCGGCGCGTAGCCGGAGTATTCGAGGCCGACGTCGTACTGGTCGGAGAAGAAGTACGGCACCCGGTCGTAGGAGACCTCCTGGCCGAGCATGGCGCGGGCGGCGGCGGGGCCGCCGTTGAGCGCGTTGGCCCAGTGCTCGACGCGGAGCCGGGAGTCGAGCAGCGGGTGTTCGGCGGCGGCGACGTCGCCCGCCGCGAAGATGTCCGGGTCGCTGGTGCGCAGCGCGGCGTCCACGGCGATGCCGCCGCCGCCCGTACGGTCGGCCAGCTCCAGGCCCGCGCTCTCGGCGAGGGCGGTGCGCGGGGCGGCCCCGATGGCGGCGAGGACGTCGTGGGCGGGGTGCTCCTCGCCGTCGTCGGTGCGGACGGCGAGCACCAGGCCGTCCTGGCCGACGATCTCGGTGAGCCGGGAGCCGAAGTGGAACCGCACGCCGTGTTCGCGGTGCAGGTCGGTGAAGAGCGCGCCGAGCTCGGGGCCGAGGACGGTGTGCAGGGGGGTCGGCTCGGACTCGACGACGGTCACCTCGGCGCCGTACGAGCGGGCGGCGGCGGCGACTTCGAGCCCGATCCAGCCGGCTCCGGCGATGACGAGGTGGCCGTTGTCGCGGCCGAGGGAGGCGAGCACGCCGCGCAGCCGCTCGGCGTGGGCGAGGCGGCGCAGGTGGTGGACGCCGGCCAGGTCGGTGCCGGGGACGTCGAGACGGCGGGGCTCGGCGCCGGTGGCCAGCAGCAGCCGGTCGTAGTGGACGCTGGTGCCGTCGCCGAGCCGTACGGACTTGGCGGCGCGGTCGAGGTGGACCGCGGGCTGGCCGAGGTGGAGTTCGATGTTGGCCTGCGCGTACCAGGACGGCTCGTGGACGAAGACGCTGTCCCGTTCCTCGTTGCCGATGAGGTAGCCCTTGGAGAGCGGCGGGCGCTCATAAGGGTGTTCGCGTTCGTCGCAGATCAGTATCACCCGGCCGGTGAAACCCTCCGATCGGAGGGTTTCGGCGGCCTTGGCCCCGGCCAGGCCCCCTCCGACGATGACGAACGTCCGGTGTGCATCCACCACTTCGTGCCTCCTAGCTCGCGCAGTACGTCTGCGCCTTCCGCCCCCCGGTCCCAATCGCCAAAGCCGAGCGTCCCGCACGGAGCGTGCTGCCGGAAGAGGGACTGCGCCGGACGGCTCAGAGCGATGACACACGGTGGACGGCGATGCGCCGGCCCTTGCGGTCACAGGGTGTCAGGTCCCTGTGACAGCGGCGCGCCCGGCCCGCCGGAACGGCGGCTACGGGCGTTCCGGAAGGGGCCTCGTCGGGCCGTCGGCGCCGTCTGAAAACCGCCGCCGCCGGACCCGCGCGCCGGTCTGGGGCAGAGCTCCGCCGGTCCGGCCAAGGTGTTCCGCGCGGCCACGCACCCATCACGAGCCGGAACCCCCGCTGTCCGGCACCGGCGGCACGCCCGGCCAGGTCGGATAGTCGATGTAGCCGCGCTCCGCACCGCGGTAGTGGGTGCCGCGGTCGCCGGTGGCGATCTCGTGGCCCAGGGCGAACCGGCTGACGAGATCGGGGTTGGCGATGAAGGGCCTGCCGAAGGACACGGCGTCGGCGATGCCCGCCTCGACGATCGCGTTGCCGCTCTCCCGGTCGAAGCCGTGGTTGGCGATCAGCGGGCCGTCGAAGAGCCGCCGGTAGCGGGCGAACTCGGCGCTCACGGGGGCGGCGCCGGGGCTGCTCGGCGCCCGGCCGCGCAGATGGAGGTAGGCCACCCGGCGCCGGCCGAGTTCGGCCACGAGGGCGTCGTGGTCGGCGAGGGTACGGGCGTCGGCGGTGTAGGGGTACGCGCCGGGCGGTGGGCCGCCCGGCGGCCGGTCGCCGACGGTCCAGTACGGCGACAGCCGCACGCCGACGCGCCGGGCGCTCCAGGCGGCGCTCACCGCGTCGGTGATGTCGAGCAGCAGGCGGCCGCGGTCCGCGCCGTAGCCGTCGGTGCGGCGGTTCAGCCGCCGGTTGAGGAACTGCGCTATCAGATAGGTGCCGTTGGCGGCGATCTCGACCCCGTCGAACCCGGCGCGGCGCGCGTGTGCGGCCGCGGCCCCGTAATCCGCGATGGTGCGCTCGATGTCCGCCGGGGTCATCTCCCTGGGGGTGACGGTCTCCTTGCGCCCGTACGGGGTGTGGATCGTCTCGCGCGGGTCGACCGCCGAGGGCCCCGCGGGCAGCGCGCCCGCGAGGTGGTCGGGGTGCGAGTTGGCGCCGGTGTGCCAGAGCTGCGCCACGATGCGGCCGCCCAGGGCGTGCACGAGGCCGGTGACCCGGCTCCAGGCGGCGATCTGCCGTTCGGTGTGGAGGCCGGGGACGCCGCCGAAGCCGACGGCCCGTTCGCTGACCCAGACGCCTTCGCTGATGATCAGGCCGGCGCCGGCCCGCTGACCGTAGTACGCGGCGTGCAGGTCCGTCGGCACCAGGTCCGCGTTGGTCGCGCGGGCCCGGGTCAGCGGCGCCATCACCACCCGGTTGGGCAGCCGGAGATCACCGATGCTCGTCGGCCGCAGCAACGGCTGGGGCTGGTGGGGCTCGGTGTGCGGATCGTGATTCTGAACGTGCTGCTCAGCATGGTTCTGAACGTGCTGCTGAACGTGGTTCCGAACGTACGGATTCATCGGGCGCTCTCCTCGTCGCGTCGCCTCCCGTGCCACGGGGCTGACGGATCGCGACGGGGAGATGTGACCGGTGAGCGCCTAACCCCTCGGCGTGGAGCGGGTGGAGCCGGTGAGGCGGATGCGCAGGGAGCGGGCGGAGGCGTCGGTGAGGGCGGCGATCTGGTCGATGACGGCGCGCAGCCGGACCGTGTCGTCGGGCGCGGCGGTGAACAGGGAGTGGAACTGCGGGTCGAGGCCGTCGGGCGCGCGGGCGATCAGCGCCTCGGCGAGTTCGGCGATGACGACGCGCTGGTCGGCGCGGAGCCTCTGCTGGGCCGGGCGCTGCATGACGTAGTGGTCGGCGACGGCCTTCAGCACGGCGCATTCGAGGCGGGTTCCGTGCGGTACGACCAGTTCGGCGCGGTAGCGGGTGAGGCGGCCCGGCCCGTACGCGGTGCGGGTCGCGCTCTCGGCGGCGAGGCAGAAGCGGCCGATGAGCTGGCTGGCGGCGTCCTTGAGGCGGGCCTGGGCGACGGCCGTTCCGTCGTAACCGTGCGGCCACCACTCCTGGTCGAGGAGCCGGTCCAGGGCCGCGGCCAGCTCTTCGGGGTCGGCGCCGGGTGCGTACCGGTCGGCGGCGACGGCGAAGATCTCGCGCCGCTCGGGTTCGGCGAGCAGGCAGTTGGGGTCGATGTGGCCGGCGTGCAGGCCGTCCTCGACGTCGTGCACGGAGTACGCGACATCGTCGGACCAGTCCATGACGTGCGCCTCGAAGCTCTTGCCGCCCTTGGGCGCGCCCTCGCGCAGCCACTCGAAGACCGGCACGTCGTCGGCGTAGACCCCGAACTTCGGCGAGGTGGGGTCCGAGGGGTGGCCGCCGCGCGCCCAGGGGTACTTGGTGGCGGCGTCCAGGGTGGCGCGGGTGAGGTTGAGACCGACGCTGACCAGCTCACCGCTGTCGGGGTCGGTGGTGAACCGTTTCGGTTCCAGGCGGGCCAGCAGCCGCAGCGACTGCGCGTTCCCCTCGAAGCCGCCGCAGCCCTCGGCGACCTCGTTGAGCGCCTGCTCCCCGTTGTGGCCGAACGGCGGGTGGCCGAGGTCGTGCGCGAGGCAGGCCACCTCCACCAGGTCGGGGTCGCAGCCGAGGGCGGCGCCCAGCTCGCGGCCGACCTGGGCGCACTCCAGGGAGTGCGTCAGGCGCGTACGGGGGCTGGCGTCCCATGCCTGGTCGCTGATGCCGGGCGTGACCACCTGGGTCTTCCCGGCGAGGCGGCGGAGCGCGGCGGAGTGCAGCACGCGGGCGCGGTCGCGCTGGAAGGCCGTGCGGCCCGGCCGCTTGTCGGGCTCGGCCGCCCGCCGCTCCAGGTCCGATGGCTCGTATCCGCCGATGCCGGGACTTTCGGACGCGGTACGCGCTGTGCCGTTCATACCCCCGACGGTAACCGCCGCCTGTGACGCGAGCGACGGCGTGCACGGCGCGGTGGCCGGTTCACGGAGGTGCCCGCGCGCCCCGGCGGCGCCGGGGGGGGGGGGGGGGGGGGGGGGGAGGGGGGGGGGGGGGGGGAGGGGGGGGGGGGGGGGGGGGGGGGGGGGGGGGGGGGGGT
>NZ_JBWKFF010000014.1:46896-137934 GCF_056434425.1 Streptomyces sp. NPDC044033
GGGGCGGTCTGTGGCGTTTGGTTGTTTTTTTCGGTGGGTTTCCCTTCTCCCTTTGGGTTTGCTTGGGTTTTTCTCCGCTGTGGGCGCTGGGCCCCCGCGCCGCCCCGGTGGCGGACCGGCGGGGATGACGACCGGATTCTGACCCTGCCCGGCCGGCGGCCCGCAGCCCGCGGCCCGGGGAACCGCGCAGGCCGTCTTCGCGTGAACCAATGCGGATCAGGCGGATCAGGCGATCAGGCGGATTCCCGTGCTGGAGGCGGCGGCGCGGCCCGACCCGCGCTTCCTGGGGCGAGCGAGCCGGGGGTCAGGCGGGCGCCGGCGCACGGCCGACCCCCGAGCCACCCGCCCCACGCCTTCGCCCGCCCCGCTCTTCAACAGGCCCAGCCCTTCGACAGCCCTTCGACAGCCGTTCGGCAGGCCGGCCCCTCAGTGCGCGTCGACTCAGTGCGCGTCGACCTCCTTGAGGTACCTCGCGCGGGTCTCCTCGTCCAGGAACGAGGCGTGGAAGGAGTTGCGGGCCAGGGTGCGCAGCGTCTCGTCGTCGAGGCCGAGCGCGTCCCGTACGCCGGTGAAGTTGTCGTCGGCGTAGCCCCCGAAGTAGGCGGGGTCGTCGGAGTTGACCGTCACCAGGAGTCCCGCGTCGAGCATGGCGGGCAGCGGGTGGTCGGCCAGCCTGTCGATGACGCGCAGCCGTACGTTCGACAGCGGGCACAGCGTCAGCGGCGTCCGCTCGGCGGCGAGCCGGGCGACGAGCGCGTCGTCCTCCATGCAGCGCACCCCGTGGTCGACGCGGTCCACTCCGAGGATGTCCAGCGCCTCCCATACGTACGCGGGCGGCCCCTCTTCCCCCGCGTGCGCGACGCACTTGAGACCGGCCTCGCGGGCGAGCGCGTACACCTCGCGGAACTTCGAGGGCGGGTTGCCGACCTCGGCGGAGTCGAGGCCGACGGCGGCTATCCGGTGCAGGTACGGGCGGGCGGCCTCGAACGTCGCCAGCGCCGACTCCGCGCTCTCGTCCCGCAGGAAGCACATGATCAGGCGGGTGGAGATGCCGTGCGTCTCCTGGGCGGCGTCGAGCGCGCGGGCCAGGCCCTCGATGACGGTGCCGATCTCCAGGCCGCGGGCGGTGTGCGCCTGCGGGTCGAAGAAGATCTCCGCGTGCCGGACGCCCTGCTCGCGGGCGCGGGCCAGGTAGGCGTCGGCGAGGTCCGCGAAGTCGTCCTCGGTACGGAGCACGGCCATCAGCGCGTAATAGAGGTCCAGGAAGGACTGGAGGTCGCTGAAGGAGTACGCGGCGCGCAGCTCGGCCTCGGAGAGGTAGGGCAGCTCGACGCCGTTGCGCGCGGCCAGCGCGAAGGCCAGTTCCGGTTCCAGCGTGCCCTCTATGTGGAGGTGCAGCTCTGCTTTGGGTATCGGGGGCACGGGGAGGATCACACCTGTTCTGCGGGTCTGCGCGAGGGCGGAGCGGCAGCTGTGACCTCGGTCACGGCCGCGGTCGCGTCGCGGCTGCGGGGAATCCCCCAGGGTAACCAGAGCCCCCGGGCCGCCCGGAATCCGGGGCTACGCCCCCGGCGCCCCGGCCGGCTCGACCTCCGCCGCCACCCACGCCAGGTACTCCTCGTCGCCGTGCGTGATCGGCGTCGCGATGATCTCCGGGGTGTCGTAGCCGTGCGCGGTGCGGATGTGGGCCGCGAGGGCCTCGTACCGCGCGGCCGTCGTCTTCAGCAGGACCTGCCATTCGCGGGCGGTCTCGACCCGGCCCTCCCAGCGGTACACGGAGGCGATGGGCGAGCTGATCTGCGCGCAGGCCGCGAGCCTGGCCTCGACGGCGCCGCGGGCCAGGGACTGGGCCGCGGCCTCGCTGTCGGTGGTGGTCAGGACGGCCAGGAACCGGAGGCCGGGAACGGGGTCGGACACCGTCAGTCGCTCCCTCGGTCGGGGTCGCGGTCGTGCACCGCGTCGTCGTAGAGCTTGAAGATCTCGTCGTCGTCGATCGGGCTGTAGGAGACCTTGGAGGCGTCGTCGCCGTCCGGGCCGCCGCCGTTGAGGCCGCCGAGCACGCCGATCAGCTCGCCGGTCTTCGTCTTCTCGTTGAAGTGTGCCAGCCAGGGGCTGCCCGAAGTGCCCGAATAGAAGCCGTCGCAGACCATGCGCAGCTGCCGGTAGTCCGTGAGGCGGCTGGTCATGGCCGTGCAGCGGATGGCGCGGTCGGCCGGGTCGTCGTCGGAGTCGGGGTAGCCGATGACGGTGACGCGGTTGTCGTAACCGGGTGTGCGGGTGAGGACGTTGGCTCCGGTGACCGACTCGATCTGCTTGCCCTCGGCGTTGCGCTTGACGGTGGCGAAGGCGAAGTCGAGGTCGGAGCCGTCGCCGTAGTCGTCCCGGCGCGGGTCGGTGAAGGTGCGGTCCACGGCCCACACCCCGTACGGCTGGCGGTCCGCGCCCTTCTGGTAGTCGGGTACGAACGCGGCCTGGTCGCCGAGGGAGCAGTGTCCGGCGGTGACCAGCAGGTCGCCCTTGGGGCTGTGCACGACGCTGGCCGTGCAGTGGTGGTTCTTCATGTCGTCGCCGACGTAGAAGAGGACTCCGACGGTGGGGATCCCGTCGAAGTGGCGGGCGCTGCCCGTGATGCGCTGGGCCGGGTCGTCGGCGCTCGCCGCTGCCCCTGCCTCCGCGTCGCTCTTGGCGTCGTCCGGCCCCTCCTGCGGCGGGGTGGCGGCCGACATCCGCGAGGGCCCCCAGAACCGCTGGGCCTTCGCGCTCGTCCAGTCGGCGTCCCGGTCGTCGCCGTCCGGTCTGGGCACGGCCGCGGCGAGGGTGACGACATAGAGTCCCGCGAGCACGGCCCGGCCCCACCGGGCCCGGCTCCATCGGGAAAGACGCACGAACACCCCCGCCGCTTCTGGAAGGTCACCGACAGGCTAGCCGTAGGCACCTGGTTCACTCTCGTACCAAAACGATTTCCTCACCGTCTTTTCGTACATGCCCCGTCCGGCGGATTGCGTCCCAACAATCGGCGAACGACTGCGGAACAGTCCCCTGAGCGGGGCCCGGGCGCCATCGCACCCCCGAAAGGGCCCGGGTGTCATCGCAGCCCCCCGACCGGGGCCCGGGCGTCATCGCACTCCCGAAAGGGCCCGGGCGCCATCGCAGCCCCCCGAGCGGAACGCGGGCTTCATCACCGTTTCCCCGGGCGGAGCCCCGGCCTCATCCGCCCCACTGGTCATAGCCGAGCTTGGCGACCAGCCCGACGACGACCACGACCAGCACCCACCGGACGAACCCGCTCCCCCGCTTCAGCGCCATCCGCGCGCCCGTCGCGCCGCCGATGAGGTTGAACAGGGCCATGGGCGCGGCGAGCTGCCACAGCACCGTGCCCTGCGCGGAGAAGGTGATCAGGGCGCCCACATTGGTGCAGACGTTGACGACCTTGGCGGTCGCGGAGGCCGTCACCAGGTCCATGTGCAGGATCGCGACGAGCGCCAGGACCAGGAAGGTGCCGGTGCCGGGTCCGACCAGCCCGTCGTAGAAGCCGATGCCCAGGCCCGCGACGAGGATGGCGGTCAGCACCCGGCGTCGGGTCACGGGCCCCGCCGGGGCCGTGCCGAAGGCGGGCCGCAGCAGTACGAAGGCGAGGACCGCCAGCAGGATGACCATGATCAGCGGCCGCAGCACCGCACTGTCGATGCCGGCCGCGAAGAAGGCCCCGGCCAGTGAGCCGCCCGCCGCCGCGAGCCCGATGCGCACCGCGGTCCGTACGTCCAGTGGCGCCTTGCGGGTGAAGGTGATGGCCGCGGCGGTCGTGCCGACGATCGACACGGCCTTGTTGGTGCCCAGCACGTACGCGGGGGCGACATGGGGGAGGCCGACGAGCAGCGCCGGGAGTTGGAGGAGGCCCCCGCCGCCTACGACGGCGTCGATCCATCCGGCCGCGGCGGCGGCCAGGCAGAGCAGGAGCAGCGTTGTCGCGGATATGTCATGGATCACCGGCGTGATCGTACGGGCTGCCGATGAATCCGACGCCGGGCCCGATACCGGCCGATCCCGCCCCCGATAACGGCCGGACGCCGACCCCGGCCGCGACCCCGCGCCGACCCCAAGTGGAAGAATTATGGCTGGTTTTCATCGGTAGTTGTCCGACAGCCCCTCGATTTTGCCCACTTGATCAGTAGTATTTTGCCGGCCTTGATCCCTCTCATCCCCCTGATCCACGGTCGCGCCCCCGGGCTCCTGGCTGCCTCCGCCGTACACCGTTCGAGGAAACCCATGACCCAAGCGTTCTCGGTAACCGGTGCCGCCGCCGTGACCGTCGTCGCCGTCGCGGCCCTGCTGGTGATCTGCGCGGCGCTCACCACGGCCTGGGCGCTGCGGCTGCGCGGCGCGCTGCGGGTGGCCCGCGCCGACCGCGCGCGCCTCACCGCCGACACCGCGCGCCTGACGGAGGTGGCGGCCGGGCACGCCGCCGAGGCGGCCCGGCTCGCGGCCGTACGGGCCGACTTCGACGAGGCGGCCCGCAGGGAGCGGTCGCTGCGCGACTCGGTCCAGGCGTCGTTCGAGTCGGTGGCCAGGAATGTGCACGCGATGGCGACGGTGCAGCAGCAGGTGCTGGACGGTCTCGGCCGCGAGGTCTCCGACGCCCCGCTGATGGCCCAGGTCATGGCGGCCGACCACGCCGCCGCCCAGATGACCCGCAAGGCCCAGACGCTCCTGGTGATGTGCGGGATCTGGCCGGCCCGGCGCGAGACCCGGCCCGTCACGCTCTTCGACTGCGTGCGCGGCGCGCAGTCGCGGATCGTGGAGTTCGGGCGGGTGGACGTGCACGGCGGGCAGTCGCTGTACGCGATGGCGCCCGCCGTCGAGGGGCTGATGCACGCCGTGGCCGAACTGCTGGAGAACGCCACGGTCTTCTCGCCCTCCCGCACCCAGGTCGCCGTCTCCGTACGGGAGGTGGCCGCCGGGGCCGTCATCGAGATCGACGACGCGGGGCTCGGCATGCCGCCGGACGTGCTGCGCCAGGCCACCGCGCAGCTCCGCGACGAGCTGGACCTGACGCAGTTGGGCGCGGTGCCGCGGCTGGGGCTCGCGTGTGTGGGTCGCTGGTCGCGGGAGCTGGGGTTCGGGGTGGAGCTGTCGGCGGCGTCCGCGTACGGAGGGACGCGCGTGGTCGTGTTCATACCGCACCGGCTGCTGACCGAGCCCACGTTGGAGGAGCCGATTCCGGTCATCGCGCCGCCGCGCCCGGCGGCGGTGCCCGCGCCCGCCGGCGCGCCCCTGTTCGACGAGGCGCCCGGCGCCTCCCAGCCGGCCCCGGGCGCCCTCCCCCAGCGCCGCAGCCGCCGCCGCCCTTCCGGCGCGGCGCCCGCCCCGGCACCGCGGACGGCGCCGATGCCGCCCTCGCCGCCCGCCGACGGACGGCCGTGGTCCCCCGAGGCGGCCGGCGCGTCCGTGGCCAGCGTGGTCCAGGGCACCCGGCTCGGCCGCGCGCAGCTCGGCGAGGTCGCCGCCCCCGGCGCCGACTCCCCCACCGACGAGGAAGAAGGAGGCCGCTGATGGCCGGCACCATTTCCAAACTCCCCGATGTGGGCTGGATGCTCCGCCCCTTGACGGCGATACCGGGCGTACGGCACGCCGTCGTCGTCTCCGAGGACGGCCTGCGGATGGGCCACGAATCGGCCGACGGGCTCTCCGGCGACGTACCGCGGCTGGGGCTGGACGAGGCCGAGTCGCTGGCCGCCGCCTGTGCGGCGATGACGGTGACCAGCCGGAGCGCGGCGGCCCTGCTGTTCGGGGAGAGCGCGGGCGTACGGCAGTTGATGGTCGAGTCGGAGAGCGGGTTCATCCTCTTCACCTCGGCCGGGCTGAGCGCGTCCCTCGGGGTGGCCACCGAGGCCGACGCCGATGTCGGCCTGGTCGCCCAGCAGATGCAGCTGCTGGTGGCCAAGATCGGGGCGCACCTGAGCAGTCAGCCACGGGAACCGGTGAACCCCGAGTCATGACCGGGCCCGGGGAGGAGCGGACCACCGACGCGGTGCGGCCCTATGTGATCACGGGCGGCCGGGCGGGTTCCTCGCGGGAGGCGCTGCCGCTGGAGACGCTCGTACACGCTTCGGGGAGCGCCCCCGACCCGTCCCTCCAACCCGAGTACCGGCGGATCGTGGAACGCTGCCAGGGGCTGCTGTCGGTGGCGGAGGTCGCCGCCCATCTGGGACAGTCGCCGGCCGTGGTGCGGGTGTTGCTCGCGGACCTCATCGACTGGGGCCATATCCGGGCGAGGCCGCCCGTGCCGGTCGCCGAGCGCACCGATATGGACGTGCTGAGAAAGGTGCTTGATGGGCTCGAAGCGAAACTCTGACGTGGTGAGAGTGGCGGGTGGGACGACAGTGAGCGATGCGGCGACCACCGGCACGTCGGACGGGGCCGAGGGGGACGGAGCCGGCGCCAAGGGCGAGAGCGGCGCGACGGAGACGGCTGACGCGGCGGAAGCGGCCGGCACGATGGAGACGCCCGACGCCACGGACGCAGCCCGCGCGACAGAGACGCCCGACGCCACGGAAACCGCCGGCACCTCCGACGTCTACGTGAGCCCCAGCGTCTCCGGCGCGGCCAAGATCCTGGTCGTCGGCCCGATGGGCGTCGGCAAGACCACGCTGATCAGCACGGTCTCGGAGATCAAGCCGCTCTCCACCGAGGCGACCATGACCCAGGCGGGCGCCCGCGTGGACACCGCGCCGCCCTCCGCCAAGACCACCACGACCGTCGCCCTCGACTTCGGCCGCATCACCCTCGGCGGCGAACTGGTGCTCTACCTCTTCGGCACCCCCGGACAGCACCGCTTCCTGCCCGCCTGGAAGGACCTGGCGCGCGGCGCGCTCGGCGCGCTCGCCCTCGTCGACACCCGCGACCTGTCGGCCTCCTTCGACGCCATCGGCCACCTGGAGGACCTCGACGTGCCCTTCACGGTCGCCGTCAACGCCTTCCCCGACAGCGCCCTGCACGACGAGGGCGAGCTGCGCACCGCCCTCGACCTGCTCCCCCGCACCCCCCTGGTGATCTGCGACGCCCGTGAGCACGGGTCGTCGCTCAAGGCGCTGATCTCGCTGGTCACCCACCTCATCGCGCTCAACACCGCCCCCGCCGCGACCGCGGCGCCGCTCGCCCCGGAGCCGTCATGACCAGCACCGCCCCGATACCCCTGTACGGGCCGACGATGGACGGGGACGCGGCGGCGCTGTACGAGCGGATGCGCGCGGAACACGGCCCGGTCGTGCCCGTCTCCCTCGCCCCCGGGCTGAACGCCTGGCTGGTGCTCGGCCACCGGGAACTGCTCCACCTCACCCGCGACGAGCAGTACTTCTCGCACGACCCGCGCCGCTGGACGCCGCTGCGCGAGGGCCGGGTGCCGCGCGACTCGCCCGTACTGCCCATGGTCGGCTGGCGGCCCGCCCTGCTGTACGCGGACGGGCAGCAGCACCGGCGGATGCGCGGGGCCGTCGCCGACGCGCTGGCCCGCGTCAACGGACACGAGCTGATCCGGTCCGTACGGGCCACCGCCGAGCGGCTCATCGGCGAGTTCGCCGCCCACGGCACGGAGGCCGAGCTGGTCGGCCAGTACGCCCGAGCCCTGCCGCTGCACGTGGTCACCGGGCTGCTGGGCATCGGGGCGGAGGCCGGGCCGCCGCTGGTCGAGGCGATCACCACCACCGTCGCCGCCACCGCCGAGTCCGCCGAGGCCAGCCGCCGGATGTCCGCCATGCTGCGTGACCTGATCGAGGAGAAGCGCCGCGCGCCCGGCGACGACCTGGTCTCCTGGCTGCTCGGGCACTCCGCCGGGCTCAACGACGACGAGCTGCTGCACAACATCGTGGTGACCATCGTCGCGGGCAACCGGACCACCGGGAACTGGATCGCCACCACCCTGCTGATCCTCCTCACCGACCCGGCCTTCCGCTCCTCCCTCTCCCGCGGCCACCTCACCGTCGACGACGCGCTCGACCTGGTCCTGTGGCGCTTCCCGCCGACCCAGAACTTCCCCGCCCGCTACGCCACCCGCGACCTGTCCTTCGGCGGCCAGGACGTGCGCGCCGGCGACATGCTCGTCCTCGGGCTCGCGGGCGCCAACGCCGACCCCGAGGTGCTGCCCCCCGGCGGCCGGCCGGTCGTCGGCAACCGCTCGCACCTCGCCTTCGGCGCGGGCCCGCACACCTGCCCGGCCCAGGACCCGGCCCGGTTGATCGCCCGTACGGCCGTGGACACCCTGCGGCACCGGCTGCCCGACCTCGAACTCGCCGTCGAGGAGTCCGCGTTGACGTGGGCCGCGTCACCATGGACGAAGGAGCTGGCCGCCCTGCCCGTACGGTTCACCCGGCCCGCCCTTGCCGCCACGGCCCTTGGAGGCCCGAGATGACCGTTCCCGCCGCACCCGCACCCCACCTCCTCGACCCCACCGGGGCCGGTCAGCACACCGTCAACGAGCGGCTGCGCGCCCAGGGCGCGGCGGTGCCCGTGACGCTCCCCGGCGGCGTCGCCGCCTTCGCCGTCACCGGCCACGAGGAGCTGAAGGAGTTCCTCGGCCACCCCGGCGTCGCCAAGAACGCCTGCCACTTCGCGGCGATGCGGGCGGGCGAGATCCCGCCGGGCTGGCCGCTCGCCACCTTCGCCACCGTCGACGGCATGACCACCGCCGACGGGGCCGACCACCGGCGGCTGCGCTCCCTGGTCACCAAGGCGTTCACGGCGCGCCGCGTCGAGGCGCTGCGCCCCCGTATCGAGAAGCTGACCGAGGACCTCCTCGACCGGCTGCCCGGCGCGGTGGACGCGAGCGGCGTGGTGGACCTGCGGCAGCACTTCGCCTACCCGCTGCCGATGAGCGTCATCTGCGAACTCCTCGGCGTGGACGCCGAGCTGCACGACCGGCTGCACGAGCTGTCCAACCTGATCGTCAGCACCGTCGTCGAGCCGGCCCAGGTGCTGTCGGCCAACCGCGAGATGGTCGCGATCCTCACCCATGTGGCCGAGGTCCGCCGCGCGGCCCCGGGCGACGACCTGACCAGCGCGCTGATCGCCGCCCGCGAGGAGGACGGCGACCGGCTCAGCGAGCGCGAGCTCGTCGGCACCCTCCTTCTGATGATCATCGCGGGGCATGAGACCACCCTGAACCTGATCAACAACGCGGTACGGGCGCTGTGCGCGCACCGCGACCAGCTGGAGCTCGTACGGAGCGGCGCGGCCTCCTGGGCCGCCGTCGTCGAGGAGACCCTGCGCTACGACAGCCCCGTCAGCCACTTCCCGTTCCGCTACCCCACCGCCGATCTGGAGGTGGGCGGCGCGGTGATCCCCGAGGGCACGCCCGTGCTCGCCTCGTACTCCGCCGCCGGGCGCGACCCGCGCACGTACGGGCCGGACGCGGACCGCTTCGACGTGACCCGCCTCGCCGGCCGCCACCTCTCCTTCGGCCACGGCCCGCACTTCTGCCTCGGGGCGCCGCTGGCCCGGCTGGAGGCGACCGTCGCCCTCGACCGGCTCTTCGCCCGCTACCCCGGGCTGGAGCAGGCCGTCCCCGACGCGGAGCTGGCACCGCTGCCGAGTTTCGTCGGCAACAGCACGCAGACCCTGCCGGTGCGGCTCACCCCCTGAACGCCGCCGTCCCATGGGCACCGCGCGCCCCGGCTGGTTAGCCTGGCCGGGACAGCGAGGTGAGGAGAGCACGTGACGGGCTGGACCGCGCACGACATCCCCGACCAGAGCGGCCGCACGGCGGTGGTGACCGGGTCCAACAGCGGCATCGGCGAGGTGACCGCCCGCGAACTCGCGCGGCACGGCGCCAAGGTCGTGCTGGCCTGCCGCAGCGAGGCGCGCGGCAAGCGCGCCGAGCAGCGCATCCGGGACCGCGTGCCGGGCGCGGACGTCCGGTTCGCGCCGCTGGACCTCGCGAACCTCGCGTCCGTACGGGCCTTCGCGGCGTCCTTCCCGGACCACGCCGACGGCGACCGGCTGGATCTGCTGATCAACAACGCGGGCGTGATGGCGCTGCCGCAGCGCAAGACGGTCGACGGCTTCGAGATGCAGTTCGGCACCAACCACCTGGGGCACTTCGCGCTGACCGGCCTGCTGCTGCCGAGGCTGCTGGCCACGCGCGCGGGCGCGCGCGTGGTCACCCTCTCCAGCGGCTTCCACTTCCTGGGCAGCGTGGACCCGCGCGACCTCGACATGGAGCACCGCTACCGGCGCTGGATCGCGTACGGCCGGTCCAAGAGCGCCAATCTGCTCTTCACCCACGAGCTGGCGCGGCGGCTCACGGCGGGCGGCTCGCACGTGGTGGCGGCCGCCGCGCACCCCGGCTACGCGGCGACGAACCTCCAGACGGCCGGGGTGCGGATGGAGGGCCGTGCCACAGCCGAGCGGATGGTCGAAGTCGCCAACCGCGTCGTGGGCCAGAGCCCCGAGGACGGCGCCCTGCCCACCCTGTACGCGGCCACCGCCCCCGGCGTCGTCCAGGATGGCTTCTACGGGCCCCGCAACCAGCTGCGCGGCGCCCCGGGCCGCTCGCTGCGGGCGCGGTGGACGCTCAACGACACGACGAGCGCGGGGTTGTGGGCGGTGTCGGAGCGGCTGACGGGGGTCGCTTACGAGGCGTTGGGGGGCTGATCCGGCCCCGTGGGGCTTACTCCACCCCGGCCGCCTGGAGCAATCGCCTGGCGCCCTCGCCGTCGATCCGGTCGGTCAGGGCGCGCAGTTCCGCGGCGCCCTCGCGGAGGAAGCCGTGCGCCGCCGAGCGGCGGGCGCCGGTGTCCAGGAGGTGCCACAGGAGCGGGTTGGACGCCAGCACCCTCGGGTCCAGTTCAACGCGCCGACCGCCCGCGTCGCGCAGGATCAGCCGCGGTGCCATGCCGTCGGCGGACCGTACGAGGGTCAGCACGTCGGTCCGTACACACCGCTCCCGCAGCAGGCCGCGCACGGCCAGCCAGCCGTCGCCCGCGCGCACGCGCGGCGGGAAGAGGACGACGAAGAGCAGCAGCGCGATCCCCGCCCAGCAGCCCGAGCGCGGCGCGTCGAGGCCGCCCCGGCCGAGGTCGATGAGGATCAGCAGCGCCCCGAGCGAGCCGGAGCAGTACACGGCGGCGCGCAGGTCACTCGCCCAGCGCCGGTCCGCGACGAGGGCGCGGCCGGACCGGCCCGGGGGTGTGGCGCGCTGCCCGCGCCCCCGGTGCTGCCGTGTCGAACCGAGCTCTCGTCGCTGTCCCATGGCGGGACGGTAGATCCGCCGCTCCGGCGCGAGCGGCGGTGTTGACGCTTCGCTGACGTGCGCGCCGGAGAGCTTGACGCCGTTCTGACACCGCCGTCGCGCGACCGCGTCAAGGGCGCGTGAAGATCTCGGCGCGGCGCGCCAAGAGGCCGCCAAGGCGCGGCGCTCGGCCGTCTGATCGCGTTCACGCTGGTCCTCCCACTTCACGGAGGTATGCGAGAGAGATGTCCACGTCGGCCAAGAACCAGCGACCGGCCGCCGGGACCGGCGAGCACCCCCCGGACCCTGGGCCCGCGGCGGAGGACCGGCACCGGCTGACGGCGACTCAGGGTCTCGCGGCCCTGTCGCTGGACGCGATGGCGTCGGTGGCGTACGGGCCGGAGGCCATCGTCCTGGTACTGGCGGCGGCCGGGGCGCACGGCCTCGGCTTCACGCTGCCGGTGACACTGGCGATAGCCACCCTGCTCGCGGTGCTGGTCGCCTCGTACCGGCAGGTCATCGCGGCCTTCCCGGACGGCGGCGGCTCGTACGCGGTCGCCAAGCGCCACCTGGGCCGCCGCACCAGCCTGGTCACGGCGGCCTCCCTGGTGCTGGACTACGTGCTGAACGTGGCCGTGTCGACCACGGCCGGCGTCGCGGCCCTCACCTCCGCCTTCCCCGCCCTGTACGGGGACCGGGTGTGGCTCTGCCTGGGCGTGCTCGCCCTGGTCACGGCCGTCAACCTGCGCGGGATCGTCGACTCGGCGAAGGCGTTCATCGTGCCGACCGCGGTCTTCGTCGGCTCGATCCTGACGATCATCGTGGTGGGCCTCTTCCGCTCCTCCCCCGCGAGTACGGCCGCGTCCACGGGACACGCCTCGGTGCTGGGCCACAGCGCCACGGGCGTCGGCGCGCTGCTGTTGCTGAAAGCTTTCGCCTCCGGCTGTTCGGCGCTGACGGGGGTCGAGGCGGTCGCCAACGCGGTGCCCAGTTTCCGTGCTCCGGCGGCCCGGCGCGCACAGCGCACGGAGATCGCCCTGGGCGCCCTGCTGGGCGTCATGCTGATCGGCCTGTCGGTGCTCATCGGGCGCTTCCACCTCCAGCCGGCCGAGGGCGTGACGGTACTGGCACAGCTCGCGGACGCCTCACTCGGCCACAACTGGGCTTTCTACGTGGTGCAGTTCGCGACCGTGGTACTGCTGGCCCTCGCGGCGAACACCTCCTTCGGCGGCCTGCCGGTCCTGATGGGGCTGCTGGCCCGGGACAACTACCTGCCGCACGTCTTCGGCCTCAAGGCGGACCGCCAGGTCCACCGGCACGGGGTACTGGCGCTCGCCGCGGTCTCCGCCGCCCTGCTGGTCTTCTCCGGCGGCGACACCAACACGCTGGTGCCGCTCTTCGCGATCGGCGTGTTCGTGGGCTTCACCATCTGCCAGGTGGGCATGGTGCGCCACTGGCGGCAAGAACGTTCCGCCGCGTGGCGCGGCAAGGCCCTGCTGAACGGCTTCGGCGCGCTGCTCACCGGCGTCTCGGCGGTCGTGGTGACGGCCACCAAGTTCCGTGACGGCGCCTGGCTGATCGTCCTGATGCTGCCGGTGCTGGTCCTGGCCTTCGAGACGGTCCACCGGGCGTACGGGCGGATCGGCGAGCGGCTCGGGCTGGGCCGCGTCCCGGAACCGCCGCACCGCTGCCACTCGGTGGTGATCGTGCCGGTCTCCCAACTGTCCCGGCTCACCAGCGAGGCGCTGACCGCCGCCGTGTCGCTGGGCGACGAGGTACGGGCGGTCACGGTGACCCAGCCGGACGAGGAGGGGCGGCGGGCGGCCGAGTCGCTGCGCCGCGACTGGGAACTGTGGCAACCGGGCGTGGACCTGGTCGAACTGCCCGCGCCCAGCCGGTCGCTGGGCCGCCCCATCGTCGAGTACGTACGGACCATGACCGACCGGCACCCCTCGAACCGGGTCACGGTACTGATCCCCGAGGTCGAGCCCGCGCACGTATGGCAGCGCCTGCTCCAGAACCAGCGGGGCGCGGTCATGGCGCATGCGGTGCGGCGGGATACGGACGCGGTGATCTGCCGGCTGCGGTTCCGGTTGGGGTGAGGGCGGGGTGAGATGGGATGGGATGGGGGCTTGGCTGCTCGTCGGGTCGATTGACGCCGCCGACGAGATCAGTGGTCGAGCATCCTCCGGAAGTCGAAGGTGTTCCACCGTTCGGGCCGCATGTGGATCGCGATGTTGCCGGCCGCGGCCTCCATCGTCGCGTTCACGTAGTCGGTGGCGGCGTCGCCCATATACCGCGCGGCCATGTCGAAACGCTCCTGCTTCGAGGTCGGCCTGATCTCGGTCACCGGACCTTCCACCGACACGTACCGGTAGTCCTCGATTTCGGCCACCTGCGCGCACAACGCGAACCGGCCCGCCTCCTCGATGAGCCGGGCCTTGCGCACGCCGGGCGCCGTAATCACCTTGACGAACCCGCCCGGCTGGTACTCGTACCAGATCGGGGTGGTGAGCGGGGCACGTTCCGGTTCGGCCGTGACGCTCAGGACTCCGACATACGGTTCCGCGAGGAAGGTCTCTCGTTCCTGTCGGGTCATCGGACGCATATCCGACAGCGTAGTTGGCTTTCGTCGGGAGTACCCCGCGTGCGCGGGGACCACGGCGTTTCCTGAGATCAAGCGCGCATCGAAATGGGGCCACCCCCGCGTGCGCGGGGACCACCACCGGATCGAGCTCCGGCCTTGCAGTGGGGAGGGGCCACCCCCGCGTGCGCGGGGACCACGGTCCGCCAAGATCACAGCGGCCGGTTCGGGGGGGGCCACCCCCGCGTGCGCGGGGACCACGTCGGTCGTGGCTGGTCCTGGGTGTAGTAGAGGGGGCCACCCCCGCGTGCGCGGGGACCACTCGGTGGTCTTGGCCATGGTGCGGGGCGACATGGGGCCACCCCCGCGTGCGCGGGGACCACGCCTCCGTGGTGTGCCACCGCGACACCTGGGAGGGGCCACCCCCGCGTGCGCGGGGACCACGTCATCTTCTGGAGCGTCCCAGCCGGAACGCCAGGGCCACCCCCGCGTGCGCGGGGACCACAGGCCGCGACCTGCTGTTTTAGATCGGCAGACCCAGGTTTTTACCCACTTGTGCAGACTCCGGCATACGACACAAAACCCCCACCCCTAGCCCTACGACATACCGCTGAGACAACGCAAGCAGCCCAACCAAAGTGCCCGCAACGTCAGTCCAGTCGCCACGTGCCGTACGGAGAGGGAGCGCGGACGAGTGCAGCGCTGGCGAGAGGGCGGCAAGCGTCGAGGGCGAGCGTCCGCGCCTGGCAGGCAACGTCCGCGAGCCACTGCGTAGCAGCGCCAACAGTGCTTGCCGCCTTGCTGATTTCGAGGTGGCGGACGAACAGGATCTGCTCGCCGCTCTCACGTCCCGGCCGTACGACGAGGCACTTGTCGAGAAACGGACTCGCGATCAGTTCGCGTGTGGGACCGGACATGGTTCCCCCATGTCCGGGTGAACAAGGTCAGGACAGGGGCTCGCGGGCCCCACCGGCAGGTACCGCGCTTCAACCGGCGGTCATGGGCTGCGGCGTGTCGAGCGGGAACCGCGACACCTCGTACGTCGTGGCCCGCTCGGTGCCGCACACCGAACAGTGCATCAGAAGGGGACTGTGGACTGAGGGGAGCCTCCGGCGGTGGAAGCAGGAACTTGAACACCGCCGCACGGTCGGGCGACGGAACCGCTATCAGCGCGGGCCGGAGACCTCCAGGCAGATCACTTCGCTCGGCGGGACCGACCACTCTTCGCCTCCCCCTTCAGGCCATAGGAAGGCCATAGGCCGCTTGCGACGCGCGGTCGGCGGGTCGCAAGGGTCCACATAGTCCGGGATCACATCGCGGAGGATGCCGGCCCGTCCCGCCGCATCTTCCACACGATGGCCGATGTCGGATTCCGTGACCATCAGTGCCCCTCGGGATGTCTCCGCATGAGGACATTGCAGTCGGACACGGTGGTCACGTCTCCGACACCTCGGGCGCGATCGCGCACCTTCGCCAGCTCGGCACACCCCGCACAGCCCTCGACCGGGGCCGGCTCCAGGTACGTCCGAAGCGGCAGCTCAACCGGCTGTCCGCAATAACGTCGTGGCTCGCTCATGCGGGAATCATGGTGCCGCTCACCGGGACGGTGGAACCTCGTGCGTTTCCCACTCCGGGACGTCCCACGGCAAGTAGAACGTCCCTGGCGACGTCCCGCGAGCAGGGAGACACTGGTATGCCGAACGAGCGCCTGCGCGCCGTCATGCTGTCCAGAGGGTGGACTCACTCAGACCTGGCCAGAAGGGTCCGCGTCGACCCCAAGACCGTCGAGCGGTGGGTCAATCTGGGGCGCACACCCCGACCCGCGACGGCACTTGAAGCCGCTGAGACGCTAGGGGAGGACGTGCACGCACTATGGCCGCAGCTCCGGCAGACACGAGCAGCGCGGGCCGTCAGCCCCGAACTGGTCGCACTGTACGACCAGCGGGCGGACATGCCGGTGTCGGTCTTTGTGGATCTGTTCGCCCAAGCCCGCCAACGAATTGATGTGTTGGTCTACGCGGCGGTATTCCTGCACGAGGCGTACCCGCGACTCAATACTTTGCTGCGCGAGCGGGCTGCTGAGGGATGCGCGGTCAGGATCGCTGTAGGCGACGCGAGCAGTGCCAACATCCATCAGCGGGGTGAGGAAGAACAGTTCGGGCACGGTATCGAGTCCCGGTGCCGCCTCGCGCTCATGCACTACCTCCCGCTGGCCGGCGCCCCCGGCATCGAACTGCGGACTCACGGCACGACGCTCTACAACAGCCTGTACCGAGCGGACGATCAGGTGTTGGTGAACGCCCACACCTGGGGCGTCAACGCATACGGCACGCCCTTGTGGCACCTTCGACGCAGCGCCGACGGTAGCTTGTTCGGCACCTACGTGGAGAGCTTCAACGCAGTGTGGGAGACAGCCCGGCCCGTGGAAGGGTGAGCCGATGGCACGCACCGAGTACTACGACGACCCGAGCGCCCCGAAGCCCAACAGCCTGGCCGTTGCCGCCTCTGCCGTCGTCACCGACGACAAGGGCCGCATCCTGCTCCAGAAACGCCGTGACAACGGCTTGTGGGCACTGCCCGGGGGCGGAATGGACATGGACGACTCCTTGCCCGGTGCAGCCGTGCGGGAGGTCAAGGAAGAGACGGGCCTGGATGTGGAGATCACAGGGCTCGTCGGCACGTACACCGACCCCCGGCACACCATCGCGTACAGCGACGGAGAGGTACGGCGGCAGTTCAACGTGTGCTTCACGGCGCGCATCGTGGGCGGGACTCCAGCCATCTCGGACGAGAGCACGGAACTCCGCTTCGTGGAGCCGACGGAACTCGACACACTTCCCATGCACCACACGCAACGCCTGCGACTCCAACACTTTCTGGATCGCCGCGCAGAGCCGTACCTCGGATAGGCAGTGAAGAGCACCTCCGTCCCGTACGCGAATGGCGCTGCTGAGTGCCCCGCCCCGCACTGAGCCCCGCGTGCGCGGGGACCATTTCGGCGACGACGCCCAGGGCCAGCCCGCCCTGGGACCACCCCCGCGTGCGCGTGGACCATCCCTGTGCCCGGTGCACCTCCACGTACTGCTCGGGACCACCCCCGCGTACGCGGGGACCATACGACACAGGATCTGTCGCATGACAACAGCCGGGGACCACCCCCGCGTACGCGGGGACCATGGTAGCGAGCTCTGCGGACTGAGTTCCCATGTGGGACCACCCCCGCGTACGCGGGGACCATAGGCCGTGACCTGCTGTTTCAGATCGGCCGACCCAGGTTTTTACCCACTTGCACAGACTCCGGCATACGATACAAAACACCCACCCCCAGCCCGACGACATACCGCTGAGACAACGCAAGCAGCCCAACCAAAGTGCCCGCAACATCACCCAGGAGGCATGGGGCCTCAAGGGTAGTGACCAGCCCCCACGTTCCCGGCCGTCGAGGCGCTGTTCGTGGTCAGCGGAGCGCACGCCGGCCGCGCGGGCGGCGTCGAGGCTGCCCATGAAACTGCCGTTTCGAGCGGGAACCGCAACGCCTCGTACGCCGTGGCCCGCTCGGTACCGCACACCGAGCAGCGTCGCATCCCTGCGCCTCTGATCCACGGCCCCTCATGCCCGCATCGAGGGGGCGCGTGGCCAACTGCCCTGTACGAACGGCCGGTCAGGGTCACTGCGGTCCTGCGTATCTCAGAAGGGAACCGTGGACTGTGGGAAGCTCCCGGCAGCCGAGCTTGAAGGCCCCCGGGAGCACCGGCCCGCGTCGTCTCTCCCGCCTCCCGCCAGGGGAGCCCGAGACGGGCGTGGCCCTGTGCCTCTCCGCCGGGGCGGAGAGGCACTCGCCAGCGAAGGGGCAGGAACCTCATCAGCCTCATCAGGGGCGGATGACGGCGGCCAGCGCCAGTGCCAGCACGCTCACGAACGACGCCCCGGTCACGGCGAATGCGCACGCCCGGCTCACCCGTCGTCCCGCCCCAGAGGCCCGGAAGGCAGCGCCGAACGCGGCGACGAAGCCGTCTCGCCGAGGACCAACCGCCCACGGAACCCCTCGGGCGGTTCGAGGAGTGCGTAGTCGGTGACCGTGCGGCGGTAGTCCCTGTGCCCGGTGTCCTGCGTATGGCGGCGCATCCACTCCTCGATCCAGTCGGGGCTCCCGGCTCGGATCATCTCGCCACAGTCCTTGTCCTCGCCGGTGACACAGTCGGCGCGGTATTCGGGGTGCGTCGCCGGGTCCTGCACGATCGTCCACGGCACGTACCGGTAGATACGGCTCAACGCTGTCGTCTCCTCGTGATCCGTTCGCCCCGAGAGGCGAGGGGGTTCCAGCAATCCGGGTTCCGAGACTGGGGACTTGGGGATGACGAGCACCCCGTCGACACCCCGCTCGGCCATGAGCCGGGACAGCTCCGCCCGCCCCGTACTCCTCATGAGTGCAGCCACCTCATCCGCCCCAACTCTGTTCGCGTCTGACGCTCGCGCCCTCGGAGAGAGGTGCGCTCACCGCACAGAACCGGTCGTGACTCGGATTCGGCGACCTCCGCCTCAACGGCCACGGCGCCCCTTGACTCATCGACCAGTACATGCATCAGTCAACGCGTCGCGATCAAGATCAGTTAACACAGAAGTGACACAGTTCCCCTCCCGCCAAAGGCAGTTGAGCTGACTGCCCCCTGCAACCATGGAAAAGTGGCCTGCATGAGCGATTCGACACCCACCGCAGGTCAGAACATCGCGGTCCTGCGAAAGGCCCTCGGGTGGGGCCAGGGGCAGCTGGCCCGCCGGATGGGCATCTCGGCGTCGCTGCTCCGCAAGGTGGAGGACGGTACGCGCACCGCCACACCTCCCACGATCGCCGCGGCGGCCAGGGCCATGAAGATCACGACGGCCCGCATCTATGGGACGCCGTTCAGCGACCCGAGCGAACAGCGTGTCCTACTGGATGAATTGCGGACGACCGTACGTCGGCACACCCTTCCCAGAGAAGATGTTCCGCCCCTCGCCGAGCTGGCCGCCGGCCTGTGCGAAGCAAACCAACTCCGCGCCGACACCCGGTATCTGGAACTCCTCCGAAAGCTGCCCAAGCTCCTTGATCAAGCAACGGCCGTCGCACTCACAGCGGGTGGGGACGCGCAGGCATGGGGGCAGCTCGCCGACCTTTACGGGTGCGCGTACGCCGTCGCTCACCGGCTCTCGCAAGCAGGTCTGGCCGACATGATCGTGTCCCGCCAGCAGTGGGCTGCCATGCAGACGTGGAATCCGGACGCCGTGGCCGGGGCCGCGTGGAACGAAGCCGGGACGTACCAGAGCGCAGGCGAGTACGGCGACGGGCTCATCATCGTCGACCGGGCCATCGTCCAGTACGAGCAAGCACACGCGACGGACACCCCCGAAGCTGCCATATCGCTGGGCTCGCTTCACCTTCGGGGCGTCGTGCTCGCCAGCAGGGCGAAGGACCGGAACGCGTGGGCGGCCCACAACGAACATGCCAGAGCCCTTGCCGCGCGGTTCCCGCGTGACGTATTGCGGCACAACCTCACATTCGGGCCGGGCAATCAGGCGCTGTACGAGTTGGCCGCGCACGTCGAGCTGGCCCGTCCCGACCGCGCATCGGAAATGGCGCAGCCTCTCATGGACAACCCGCCGCCCGGACTCGGCATGAACCGCGTCGGGCGACTCTGTATCGACACAGCGCGGGCCCGCCTCGACCTCAACGACATTCGAGGCGCAGAAGAAGCGCTCAAGCGCGCACACGAGATCGCACCGCAGATGGCAGAGATCCACCCCATGGCCCGCGAAGTGCTCCGCGTCCTGTTCATCCTGCACCAGCGGAGCAGGCCCGACCTGATAAACCTCGCCCGCCGCTCAGGACTCACGCCAGAGCTGTAGACCTCTACGCCCTCGCCGCTCCCTCAATACCCCTCAGGCCACCGCCAGAGCTCTTCCGCAGCCCACCGCGGGGCCAATACTCACGGTCATCCCGGGCACGCGGTCGACCCCCGTCGACTTCGCCCACCGCGTCCGATGTCTGACCTCCCAGCAGCACAAGCACGCCTCTCCCCGGCGCAAACAGGCCAGCACCGGGGTGCAGTTATGCATGCCGAAAAGGGGTAGGCCCCCCCGCATGCGCGGGGACCATAGGCCGTGACCTGCTCCTTCACCCCGGCAGACCCAGGTTTTCACCCACCTGCCCAGACTCCGGCATACGACAGGAAACGGCCACCCCGAGCCCAAGCCTCCGCAACCCCAACAACCCCCGAGGCCACCCCGCACCCCAATGCCGCAATCGGCCGCCTGCCCCGAACGGACCTGTCGCACCTGTCGAACCTGTCGAACCTGTCAAAGCTGATGGACCTGACGAAGCGGCCAAAGCGCCGACCGCCCCCGCCACTCCCCGTCCCCGCCCCGAGCCTGTCCCCACCCCGCCCCCCGACACACGCCCGCAATCCCCCTATCACAAACCCCCTTCATCGTTGATCGTTGAGCCATACGATCGCAGGTGGTCAAGGCGGTCAACGGAACATGGGGAATCGAACGGAACGTGTGAAAACGAGGGGATACGTGCCATGCCGATCAGCCGCAGACGACTCCTGACAACCGGCGGAAGTCTCGCCCTGACCGGTGGCCTCGCCGCCGCGTGTGGTTCCAACACCGGCCGCGAGGGCGGGGGGTCGGGCAACACGCCCGCCCTCTCCCAGTGGTACCACCAGTACGGCGAGCCCGGCGCCGAGCAGGCCGTGAAGCGGTACGCCGCCGCGTACCGCAAGGCGAAGGTCAGCGTTCAGTGGCGGCCCGGCAACTACGACCAGCAGACCGCCGCGTCCCTGCTGACCGACTCCGGGCCCGATGTCTTCGAGGCCAACGGGCCCACCCTGGACCAGATCCGGGGCGGCCAAGTCCTCGATCTCACCGACCTCATCGCAGACGCGCGGAGCGACTTCAACCCCACCGTACTGGCCCCCAAGACCTACGACGGCAAGATCTGGGGCATCCCGCAGGCCATAGACACCCAGCTCCTCTACTACCGCAAGAGCCTGCTCTCCTCGGCCGGGGTCGAGCCGCCGCGCACGCTCGACGCGCTCGTCGACGCCGCGAAGAAGCTGACCGACAAGCTGAAGGACAAGAGGACCAAGGGGCTCTTCCTCGGCAACGACGGCGGCGTGGGGGTGCTCGGCGGGACGCCGCTCTTCGCGGCCGGGCTGTCGCTCATCACCGACGACGGGAAGACCGGTTTCGACGACCCGGCCGCCGCCCGCGCGCTCGGCAAGGTGCATCAGCTGTACGCGGAGAAGTCGCTGCTGCTCGGCGCACCCGCCGACTGGTCGGACCCATCCGCCTTCATCCAGGGGCTGACCGCGATGCAGTGGTCCGGGCTGTGGGCGCTGCCGCAGATCAAGAAGGCGCTCGGCGACGACTTCGGGGTGCTGCCGTTCCCCGGGGACGGCCCTGACGGCAAGCCCGCCGTGCCGGTCGGCGCGTACGCCTCGGCCGTGAGCGCCCGTAGCAAAGACAGAAAAGCGGCCAAGGCGTACGCCAAGTGGCTCTGGGTCGAGCGGACCGACTACCAGGAGGACTTCGCGCTGTCGTACGGCTTCCACATCCCGGCCCGTACCTCGCTCGCCAAGAAGGCGGCGCGGCTCAGGGAGGGCGCGGCGGCCGACGCGGTGCGGCTGGCGACCGACTACGGCTATGCGGAGCCGCTGCTGTGGACGCCCGCGGCCAAGGTGGCCTACCAGGACGCGCTGAGCCGGATCATCAAGGACGGCGCGAACCCGGAGAGCGAGCTGCGGGCGGTGGTCCGCAAGACCGATGCCGAGCTGCGGCGCGTACGGAAGTCGGCCTGAGTGACGCCCTCCACGCGTAACCGCGCGGGCTTCCCGCGCCGCCGGCCGGGCCGGCCCGCCGCGGAGAGGCCCGGCCCCGCGCCGGACGTCCGCGGCGCCCGTATGGAGCGGCGCTCGCTGCGCGCGAAGCTGCTCGGGCCGCAGAACCGGAACCTGTGGTTCTGGGTCTTCGTCGGCCCGTTCGCGATCGGCCTGGCCCTCTTCACGTACGTGCCACTCGCCTGGAGCGTCTACCTCAGCTTCTTCGACGCCCACAACACCGTCTCCCCCACCCACTTCACCGGCCTCGACAACTACATCTCGATGCTGGGCGACTCCGCCTTCACCAGCAGCCTGTTGACCTTCGTCGTCTTCACGCTCTTCATCGTCCCGGCGACCTACGCGCTGGCCCTGGGGCTGGCGCTCGCGGTCAACCGGCTCCGCTTCGCGCAGGCGTTCTTCCGCTCGGTCTTCTTCCTGCCGGCCGCCTGCTCGTACGTCGTGGCGGCCCTGGTCTGGAAGCTGTCGATCTTCAACGGGGTGCGGTTCGGGCTGGCCAACACCGTCCTGGGCTGGTTCGGCGGCGACCAGACGGCCTGGCTGTCGACCACCCATCCGCCCTGGTACTGGCTGGTCATCGTGACCGTGCGGCTCTGGCTCCAGGCGGGTTTCTACATGATCCTCTTCCTCGCCGGGCTCCAGCGCGTCCCAGCGCAGCTGTACGAGGCCGCCGCCGTGGACGGCGCCCGCGCCGGCTGGCAGACGTTCCGGCACATCACCTTCCCCGCCCTGCGCGCCACGTCCGTCGCGGTCGTCCTGCTGCTGGTCATCAACGCCTTCCAGGCGTTCGACGAGTTCTACAACCTGCTCTCGGACTCCCGCGGCTATCCCCCGTACGCCCGGCCGCCGCTGGTCTACCTCTACTACACGGCGCTCGGCCAGGGGCAGAACCTCGGGCTCGGCAGCGCCGGCGCCGTCATCCTCGCGCTGATCGTCGCCGTGGTGACCGTCGTGCAGGCCCGCTGGTTCAGGCTCGGCCGGAAGGAGGCGTGAGCCACGTGAAGTCCGTGAAGAGTCACGTGAAGTCCGTAAAAGGCCCACGAGCCAACGAAGACGCCCTCACCCGCGCCGGGCGCGCCCTGCGCCTGGTCCTGCTGATCGCCCTCGCCGCTCTCTTCCTGATCCCGTTCTATCTGCTCCTGCGCAACGGCCTCTCCAGCGAACAGGACATCACGTCGGCCGACTGGACCTTCTTCCCCTCCGAGCTGAGGTGGTCGAACCTGCGGGAGCTGTTCGACGACCCGGCCGTGCCGATGGCGCACGCGCTGCTCAACTCCACGCTGATCGCCGTCGCCACGACGGTCGGCACCCTGCTGCTGGCCTCGCTCGCGGGCTACGGTCTGGCCCGCATCCCGTACCGCTTCGCCGACGCCGTCTTCTACGCGATCCTGGGCACCCTGATGGTCCCGGCCGCCGTCACCTTCGTGCCGACGTTCGTGCTGGTCTCCTCGCTGGGCTGGGTCTCCTCGCTGCGCGGCCTGATCGTGCCGACGCTGTTCTCCGCCTTCGCGTGCTTCATCTTCCGCCAGTACTTCCTGGGCTTCCCCAAGGAGTTGGAGGACGCGGCCCACATCGACGGGCTCGGCCACTGGCGCACGTACTGGCGCATCGTGGTGCCCAACTCGCGCCCGGTCTTCGCCGCCGTCGGCACGATCGTCTTCATCGGCGCCTGGAACTCCTTCCTGTGGCCGCTGGTCATCGGGCAGGACAAGAGCGCCTGGACCGTCCAGGTCGCCCTGTCGACGTTCCTGACCTCGCAGACCGTCAACATCCATGAGCTGTTCGTCGCCGCCGCCGTCTCGGTCGTTCCGCTGCTGCTCGTCTTCGTCCTGCTCCAGCGCTACATCGTCGCGGGCGTCGAGCGCTCCGGCATCGACGACTGACCGGAGCCGCGCAGCAGGGCCGCGCCCAGCGGCGTCAGGGTGTGCAGGACGGCGCTGCCCTGCCGCAGGGTGAGGACGAGGCCGGCCTCGCGCAGCACACCGGCGTGCTGGCTGGCCGAGGCCGCCGACACCCCGGCGCGGCGGGCGAGTTCGCTGGTGGTGCAGCCGCCGCCGATCGAGCCGAGTACGGCGGAGCGGGTCTGGCCGACCAGCTTGCCCAGCGAGCGCGGGGCGGCGGCGTCGACGGGCGTGGCCTGCGTCGGATGCCGGACCGGATAGACGAGTACGGGCGTCAGCTGCGGGTTCTGGAAGGTCACCGGGGTGCGGCGGCAGAAGAACGAGGGCAGGAGCAGCAGCCCCCGGCCGTTCAGGTGGAGATCGCGGTCCACCGGGTAGTCGGCCTCCAGAACGGGGGCCCGCCAGCGCAGCATCGGCGGCAGCGAGGAGAGCAGCGCGTCCGCGCCGCCCGCCAGCAGCGCCCGCCCGCGCACGGCCCGGTCCGCCTCGATGCGGGCCTGTACGTGCGTCCAGTAGGGGGCGACGGCGGCGGAGTGGTAGGCGTCGAGCGCGCCGATCAGTTTATGGAACGCCGGTGCCTCGCCCTCGGCCATGGACCGTATCCAGCCAGGCAGGGTGCGGGCGGTGGTGAGGCGGCCCAGTTCGCCGTGCACCCGCTCGGGCGGGGTCGCGCGCACCGCCGCCATCCCGGATTCGAGCCCGAGAACGCCTTCGGGCGGCGTCAGAAAGTCCGGGAAATAGCCGCGCGAGGGAACGAGCGGTCCAAGTAACCTCGTTTCACCATTCAACCGGGTGCGGGTTTCCGAGCGCCAATCCCCGAAGATCGACTCGCCTTGTTTGTCCCGAAGTCTGTGCAGGCTTAAAACGGTTTCCCACAGCGCGTCCGGCCCGCCCGCCAGGCGTAACCGGGCCAGATCGAGTCCAGTGAAGTGGACACGTAACACCAAACCCCCACGTGAGACATGCGAACCACCCCCGGCTCCCTGAGTATGCACGCCGACACAGGCGGTCACCATGCCCTTTTAGCCACAGTTGAAAGGACTCGCGGCGAACATCTCGGAAGCGAAATTCTATTCCTGCGACCGGGGCCGCCCCAGCTCGTTCCCGTGGGGGGTGACGAGTAATAGGCGGCCACCGAGTACGCGCGTCGCGGCCCGAGCCGATGCGGGCTGCGACAACTCCCGGTGGGGGGAGACAGAAGGGGCGGCGTCCCCGCACGGACGCCGCCCCTTCATGGGAAGCGAAGCCCCCCCCGGAACGAGGGTCGGGATGCCCGGTGGCGGCTTCGGTGGTCTGCTCTCGCGCTCTCGCGCTCCCCTCGTTACCTGCTGTCGCTGCCCTTCGACCGCGCGGCCGCCCGGCCCGCCTCCAGGCGCGCGACCGGGATGCGGAACGGCGAGCAGGAGACGTAGTCCAGGCCCACCTCGTGGAAGAAGTGCACCGACTCCGGGTCGCCGCCGTGCTCGCCGCAGACGCCCAGTTTGAGGTCGGGGCGGGTGGCGCGGCCGGCCTTGACGGCGTGCCGTACGAGCGCGCCGACGCCGTCCTGGTCGATGGTCTCGAACGGGCTGACCCCGAAGATGCCCTTCTCCAGGTATGCCGTGAAGAAGCTCGCCTCCACGTCGTCGCGGGAGAAGCCCCACACGGTCTGGGTGAGGTCGTTGGTGCCGAAGGAGAAGAACTCGGCGGCCTCGGCGATCTGACCGGCTGTCAGGGCGGCGCGGGGCAGCTCGATCATGGTGCCGAGCGCGAGCTTCAGCTCCACCCCGGTGGCCTGCCGGACCTCGGCCAGGACCCGCTCGGCGTCCTCGCGGACGATCTCCAGCTCCTGGACGGTGCCCACCAGCGGGATCATGATCTCCGCGCGCGGGTCGCCCTTGGCCTCGATCCGGGCCGCCACGGCCTCGGCGATGGCCCGTACCTGCATGGTGAACAGACCCGGGATGACCAGGCCGAGGCGGACGCCGCGCAGCCCCAGCATCGGGTTCTGCTCGTGCAGCTTGTGCACGGCCTGGAGCAGCCGCAGATCGTTCTCGTTGTGGTCCTCGCGGGACTCGGCGAGCGCGACCCGTACGGACAGCTCGGTGATGTCGGGCAGGAACTCGTGCAGCGGCGGGTCCAGCAGCCGTACGGTCACCGGCAGCCCGTCCATCGACTCGAACAGCTCGATGAAGTCGGCCTTCTGGAGCGGCAGCAAGGCACCCAGTGCCTCCTCGCGCTCGGCCTCGGTGTCGGCGAGGATGAGGTGCTCGACGAGTTCCCGGCGCTCGCCGAGGAACATGTGCTCGGTGCGGCACAGACCGATGCCCTGTGCGCCGAACCGCCGGGCGCGCGAGGCGTCTTCGGCGTTGTCGGCGTTGGCCCGTACCCGCAGCCGGCGCATCCGGTCCGCGTACGCCATGATCCGGTGCACGGCCTTGACCAGCTCGTCGGCGTCGTCCGCGCCCGCGTGCATCCGGCCCTCGAAGTACTCGACGACCGGGGACGGCACGACGGGGACCTCGCCGAGGTAGACCTTGCCGGAGGAACCGTCGATGGAGACGGTGTCGCCCTCCTCGACGACGGTCCCGCCCGGGGTCGTCATCCGCCGCCGCTTGGTGTCGACTTCGAGCTCCTCGGCGCCGCACACACAGGTCTTGCCCATGCCGCGGGCGACGACGGCCGCGTGCGAGGTCTTGCCGCCGCGCGAGGTCAGGATGGCCTCGGCGGCGATCATGCCGTTGAGGTCGTCGGGGTTGGTCTCGCGGCGGATGAGGATGACCTTCTCGCCGGACCGGGACCATTTGACGGCCGTGTACGAGTCGAAGACGGCCTTGCCGACGGCCGCGCCCGGCGAGGCGGCGATGCCCCGGCCCAGCAGCCGCGCGCCCCTCCCGCCGTCGGCCTCCTCGTCGTCGAAGCGCGGGAACATCAGCTGCGCGAGCTGTGCGCCGTTGACCCGCTGGAGCGCCTCGGCCTCGTCGATGAGCCCCTGGTCGACGAGTTGGGTCGCGATCCGGAAGGCGGCGCCCGCGGTGCGCTTGCCGACCCGCGTCTGGAGCATCCACAGCCGGCCGCGCTCGATGGTGAACTCGATGTCGCACAGGTCCTTGTAGTGCGTCTCCAGCGTCTCCATGATCTGCATCAGCCGGTCGTACGACGCCTTGTCGACGGTCTCCAGGTCCGCGAGCGGCACGGTGTTGCGGATGCCCGCGACGACGTCCTCGCCCTGCGCGTTCTGGAGGTAGTCGCCGTAGACGCCCTGCTGGCCGCTGGCCGGGTCGCGGGTGAAGGCGACGCCGGTGCCCGAGTCGGGGCCGAGGTTGCCGAAGACCATGGAGCAGATGGTGACGGCGGTGCCGAGGTCGCCGGGGATGCGCTCCTGGCGGCGGTAGAGCTTGGCCCGTTCGGTGTTCCAGGAGTCGAAGACGGCCCGTACGGCGAGGTCCATCTGCTCGCGGGGCTCCTGCGGGAAGTCGCGGCCGGTCTCCTTGGCGACGATCTCCTTGAACCGCGTGACGAGCTGTTCGAGGTCGCCGGCGTCGAGGTCGACGTCCGTGGCGGCGCCCTTGGCGTGCTTGGCGTCCTCCAGCGCGCCCTCGAAGAGGTCCCCGTCGACGTCGAGCACGGTCTTGCCGAACATCTGGATGAGGCGGCGGTAGGAGTCCCACGCGAACCGCTCGTCACCGGCCTGCGCCGCGAGCCCGGCCACGGACTCGTCGGAGAGCCCGATGTTCAGGACGGTGTCCATCATCCCGGGCATGGAGAACTTGGCGCCGGAGCGCACCGAGACCAGCAGCGGGTCGTCGGCCTGGCCGAGCCGCTTGCCCATCCGCCGCTCCAGGGCGTCGAGGTGCGCACTCACCTCGGCCCGCAGCGCCCCCGGCTCGCTGCCGCTGTCGAGGTAGACCTTGCACGCCTCGGTGGTGATGGTGAAGCCCGGAGGGACGGGCAGACCGAGGTTGGTCATCTCGGCGAGGTTGGCCCCCTTCCCGCCGAGCAGATCCTTCAGGTCCTTGTTGCCCTCGGTGAAGTCGTAAACGAACTTCTGGCGATCTTCTTGTTCCGGCACGGGACTGTCTCCTCGCGGACGGCTGCCCTGACGGCGAGGAACATACCCAGATCGAAGGCGTCTGGGTACGTCCACTTGGCCGTCATACGGGCGTAACCACTCTGCTGCCGCGAGATCGAAAGGACCAGGCCCGACACCGCACGGCTCCACCGCCTTCACATGTCGAAGGGATGACTCCGTCCAGCCACTCACCCCTCCGCCAGGCTGACGCTCGGTGACCGTTTCCTTGATCATCCGAACCCAAGAAGGGTGGCACCCAGTGCCACCCTTTGGGAAGTGCACTCCGCTCGAATTCGCTCATCTGAGCAGAACCCTTATCAGAGGTGGCGAGAATCACGCCGTCGCACGCGCCCGCGTTCCGCTATCCGGACCTACGGGCCCGGTCGCGCGGTGTCAGCCGCCCGACGTGTCCAACTCCGCCTCGGCGCCCACCTCCGCGCGGTCGTACGGGTCGTTCAGCCAGCCGTCCGGCAGGACCACCCGGTTGCGGCCCGAGGTGCGTCCGCGCGGCCCATCGGCGCCCGCCGGCCACGCCTGGTCGAGATCCAGCTCGCTCATCAGAGCGCCCAGCTCGTCCAGGGACGAGGTGATGGCGAGCCGCTTGCGCATCTCGGAGCCGACCGAGAAACCCTTGGTGTACCAGGCCACATGCTTGCGGAAGTCGATGACGCCCCGCTCCTCGCTCTCCAGCCACCGGGCCAGCAGCTCCGCGTGGCGCAGCATGACCTTGGAGACCTCGCCCAGCGTCGGCGCCGCGTACGCCACACCCGTACCGCCCGTACCCGCGCCCTCGAAGGCGGCCACCAGATCGCCGAAGAGCCAGGGCCGCCCCAGGCAGCCCCGGCCGACCACGACGCCGTCGCAGCCGGTCTCGCGCACCATGCGCAGGGCGTCGTCCGCCGACCAGATATCGCCATTTCCGAGCACCGGGATCTCGGGGACGCTCTCCTTGAGGCGCGCGATGGACTCCCAGTCCGCCGTGCCGCCGTAGTGCTGCGCCGCCGTCCGCCCGTGCAGCGCGATGGCCGTGACACCCTCGTCCACGGCGATGCGGCCGGCGTCGAGATAGGTGATGTGGTCGTCGTCGATGCCCTTGCGCATCTTCATCGTGACCGGCAGCCCGCCCGCGCCCGTGACGGCCTCGCGCAGGATCGAGCGCAGCAGATTGCGCTTGTACGGCAGCGCCGAACCGCCGCCCTTGCGGGTCACCTTGGGCACCGGGCAGCCGAAATTGAGGTCGATGTGGTCGGCCAGGTCCTCGTCCACGATCATCCGTACGGCCTTGCCGACGGTGGCCGGGTCCACCCCGTACAGCTGGATCGAGCGCGGCCGCTCGCTCCCGTCGAAGTGGATCAGCCGCATCGTCTTGGCGTCCCGCTCGACCAGCGCCCGCGTCGTGATCATCTCGCTCACGAACAGCCCCTTGCCGCCCGAGAACTCACGGCACAGCGTGCGGAAGGGGGCGTTGGTGATCCCCGCCATCGGCGCGAGGACCACCGGCGGCTGCACCGAGTGGGGACCGATCTTCAGCTGCGTCATCGAGGGCTTCCTTGCGCGGGGGAACTGGCCGGACCTCCCATTGTCCCGCACACCCGGCGAGGGCTCGCGTCTGTCCCGCTTCCGGCAGGGGCTCGCGCCCGCCCCCACGCTTCCGGCGGGGACGGGCGGCCCGCGCCTTCGGCCAGGGCCGGCCGCTGTCCCGCGCCTCCGTTTACGGGGCGCGGACCTCTGTCGAGCGCCCGCGCCCCGTAAACGGAGGGAGGCACCGGAGTCGCGTCGAACTGATCGTTGTAGCGTTCGAACATGTCCGAGCTGAACCATCGTCGGCGGATGCTCGTCCTGGCGATCTGCTGTATGAGCCTGCTGATCGTCAGCCTCGACAACACCGTGCTCAATGTCGCCCTGCCCTCCATGCAGAAGGAGCTGGGCGCCAGCGTCTCCGGCATGCAGTGGACGATCGACGCCTACACCCTGGTCCTCGCCGCGCTGCTGATGCTCGCGGGCTCGACCGCCGACCGCATCGGCCGCCGCCGCGTCTTCAAGGCCGGCCTCGTGCTCTTCACCGTCTCCTCGGCCCTGTGCAGCATGGCGCCCAGCCTGCCCTGGCTGATCGCCTTCCGGATGCTCCAGGCCGTCGGCGGCTCGATGCTCAACCCCGTGGCGATGTCGATCATCACCAACACCTTCACGGAACCGAAGGAGCGGGCCCGCGCCATCGGGGTGTGGGGCGGCGTGGTCGGCATCAGCATGGCCGCGGGTCCCGTGGTCGGCGGGCTGCTCGTGCAGACGGTCGGCTGGCGCTCGATCTTCTGGATCAACCTTCCGGTCGGGGTGGCCGCGCTCCTGCTGACCATCCGGTACGTGCCGGAGTCGCGCGCCCCCGAGCCGCGCCGCCCCGACCCGATCGGCCAGCTGCTGGTCATCGGGGTGCTCGGCGCCCTTACGTACGCGATCATCGAGGCCCCCGGCGCGGGCTGGACCTCCCCGCTGATCCTCGGCTTCGCGGCGGTCGCCGCCGCCTCGCTCGCCGGGCTGCTTTACTACGAGCGGCGGCGCGCACAGCCACTGATCGACCTGCGCTTCTTCCGCAGCGCGCCGTTCAGCGGCGCCACGGTCATAGCGATCTGCGCCTTCGCCTCGCTCAGCGGCTTCCTATTCCTCAACACCCTCTACCTCCAGAACGTGCGCGGGCTCTCGGCCCTGCACGCCGGGCTGTGGATGCTGCCGATGGCGGCCATGACGCTCATCTTCGCGCCGCTGTCCGGGCGGCTCGTCGGCAGCCGCGGCCCACGGCTGTCCCTGGTGTGCGCGGGGACCGCGATGGCGGCCAGCGGGGTGGTGTTCGCCGCCTTCGAAGGGGAGTCGCACGTGCCGCTGCTGTTCGCCGGGTACGTACTGTTTGGCATCGGCTTCGGGCTGGTCAACGCCCCGATCACCAACACCGCCGTGTCCGGCATGCCGCGCAGCCAGGCGGGCGTGGCCGCCGCCGTCGCCTCCACCAGCCGGCAGGTCGGCGGCTCGCTGGGCGTAGCGGTGATCGGCGCGGTGCTGGCGTCGGGCGTGCGGGGCGGCCACTACAGCCTGGCCGGCTTCACGGACGCGAGCCGCCCGGCCTGGTGGATCATCACCGGGTGCGGCGCGGCCGTCCTGCTGCTGGGCGCGCTGACCACCGGACGCTGGGCGAAGGGGACGGCGCGCCACGCGGCCGTCCTCTTCGAGGAACCGCCGCGCCCGGGTCAGACCTCCCCGGCCGACCGCGAGGACGGGCCCGCCAGCACCAGTTCGTGAAGCCGGTGCAGCCGCTCGCGGGTCTCCTCGTCCCCGGGGGTGTAGGTCAGCAGCCGGGGGCCGGAGTTCGGGCCGGTCCATAGGGCGGTGTACTGCATGCGCAGCAGGCCGACGCGTGACTGCCGGAAGATCCAGGTGCGCGTGGTGGCCCGTACGACCTCGTGCCGTGCCCAGAGGTCGCGGAACTCCGGCGACTCGTCCTGCAACCGCTTGAGCATCGCCTTCCAGGCGGGCTCGGCGAGGTGCTCGGCCATGGAGGCGCGGAACTTGGCGGCCATCGAACGGACCACCTCGTCGCGGTTGACCAGGCTGGCCGACCAGGCGGCGTTGGTGAAGGCCAGCAGCATGCAGTTGCGGTCCTCCTGCGGGAGCGCGTCGAGGTCGCACATCAGCTGCCCGTACGTGCGGTTGTGGGCGAGGATGTCGTAGCGGCTGTTCTGCACGCAGGCCGGGAAGGGCTCCAGCTGGCGGAGCATCGTACGAAGCGACTCGGAGACCCCCGCGCACTCGGCGTTGGGGTGCGGGTCGGCGGTCCCGGCGAGGGCGAAGAGGTGGAAGCGCTCGCTGTGGTCGAGCATCAGGGCGCGGGCCAGGGAGTCCAGCACCTGCGCCGAGACCTTTATGTCGCGGGCCTGCTCCAGCCACGTGTACCAGGTGACGCCGACGGCGGCGAGGTGGGCGACCTCCTCCCGGCGCAGGCCGGGGGTGCGGCGGCGCTGGCCGCGGGCGAGGCCGGCCTGCTCGGGGGTTATTCGCTCGCGGCGGCTGCGGAGGAAGGCGGCGAGCTCGCTGCGGCGGACGTCGGCGCCGGTGCCGCGGGGGGTCGTGGGCTCGGTCGTGGGCCGCGCCGCGGCCCCTGCCACGCCCCTTGCCGTGCGGCCGGACTCTTGCGCCATGGTGGTCATGGGGTCAAGGATGCCGGAGGGCGCAGGGGGTTGCCAGGTACTGCCAGTACCAGGATAAGCAGACACTGGTACCTGGCTGAGAGTCCGGCGATGCTCGTCCGGTGACCACCGCGACCTCACGGGCAAAGACCCCCGCATCCGCTCCTTCCGCTCCCTCCGTCCCTGCCGATCCTGCCCACCCTGCCGACCCTTCTGCCGCCGCCTCCCCCGCCCTGACCACGCTCGGCCTCGTGACCGTGCTGATCGGCGCGGCGCTGCCGATGATCGACTTCTTTATCGTCAATGTGGCGCTGCCCACGATCGACCGCGATCTGCACGCGGGCCCCGCGATGCTGGAAATGGTCGTCGGCGGGTACGGCGTCGCGTACGCCGTGCTGCTGGTGCTCGGCGGGCGGCTCGGCGACATGATCGGCCGGCGGCGGCTGTTCCTGTGGGGCACGGTGGCGTTCGGCGTGACCTCGGTGGCGTGCGGTCTGGCGCCCGACGCCTGGACGCTGGTGGCGGCCCGGGTGGCGCAGGGCGCGGCCTCCGCGCTGATGCTGCCGCAGGTGCTGGCGACCATCCAGGCCACCACCAGCGGGCAGCGCCGCGGCAAGGCGCTGAGCATGTACAGCGGCACGGCGGGGGTGGCCAGCGCGGTCGGCCAGGTGCTCGGCGGAGTGCTGGTCTCCATCGACCTCGCCGGGACCGGCTGGCGCTCGATATTCCTGGTCAACGCGCCGGTCGCGGTCGTCGCGCTGCTGCTCGCGGTACGTACGGTCCCCGAGACCCGCTCCGCGCACCCGACCCGGGTGGACGGCCCCGGCACGGCGCTGCTGTCGCTCACGCTGGTCTCGCTGCTGCTGCCGCTGACGGAGGGCCGCGCGGCGGGGTGGCCGGTGTGGTCGTGGGTGCTGCTGGCCGTCTTCCCGTTCGCGGCGGCGGCGTTCGTCGTCGTCGAGCGCCGGGCGGAGCGTTCGGGCCGCACGCCGCTGGTGCCGCCGTCGCTGCTGCGGGTCCAGTCGATGCGCAGCGGGCTCTCGATGCTGGTGCCGTTCTCCCTCGGCTGGGGCGGCTTCATGTTCGTCATCGCGGTGGCGCTGCAGGACGGGCTGCGGCTCGGCCCGATGGCGGCGGGGCTGGCGCTGTTGCCGCTGTGCGTGACGTTCTTCATCGGCACGCTGGTCGGCCCCCGGCTGGTGGGCCGGTTCGGCAGCCGTGCGGTGACGGCGGGCGCCCTGGTCCAGGCGACGGGACTGATATCGCTCCTGGCCACCTTCTACTGGGGCTGGGACGGCCTCGGCGCCGTGGGCCCCGCCCCGGCACTGGCCGTCCTCGGCCTGGGACAGGGCCTGCTGCTGCCGCTGACGATACGGATCGTGCTGAGCGAGGTCCCGGTCGCCCAGGCCGGGGTCGGCGGCGGCGTGCTCGTCACGACGCAGCAGTCCTTCATGGCCCTGGGCGTGGCCACGCTCGGCACGCTCTTCCTGTCCCTGGCCCCGTCGATGGGTATGCGCGACGCGCTGGTGGTGACGCTGGCCGCGCAACTCGTGGCGGTGGCGGTGACGGTCGCCCTGAGCCTGCGGCTGCCGCGGACGGTGCGATGACGGTTCGGCGGGCGCCGGTGCCGGGGCGGGGCGGGCGGGGCGGTGACGGGTGCGGCGCGCGGCGCGCGGCGCAGGCAAGGCGCGCGGCGCGGTCCGGGCGGGGGCCCGGCGCTGGACCCCCGCCCGGCCCGGACCGACCCGGACCGACCCGGCGCGGACCGGCTCCCTCAGGCCACGCCCAGGAAGCGGAGCACCGCCAGTACCCGGCGGTGGTCCGCGTCCGCCTTGGGGAGGTCGAGCTTGGCGAGGATGCTGTTGATGTGCTTGGCGACCGCGCTCTCGCTCACCACGAGCTGTCCCGCGATCCCGGCGTTGGAACGCCCGCCCGCCATCAGCTCCAGGACCTCGCGCTCGCGCCGGGTGAGCCGGTCCAAGGGGTCGCTGTGGCGGCGTACGAGCAGCTGCGACACCACCTCCGGGTCGAGGGCCGTGCCGCCGGCCGCGACGCGGCGCAGCGCGTCGATGAACTCCTCGACGTCGGCGACCCGTTGCTTGAGGAGGTAGCCGACGCCGTTGGTGTTGGCGGAGAGCAGATCGGCGGCGTACCGCTCCTCGACGTACTGCGAGAGCAGCAGCACCGCCACGTCCGGCCACTGCCGCCGGATGACCAGGGCGGCCCGTACGCCCTCGTCGGTGAAGCCCGGCGGCATGCGGACGTCCACGACGGCGATGTCCGGCCGGTGCTCCTCCACGGCCGCCAGCAGCCCCTCCGCGTCCCCCACCTCCGCGACCACCTCGAATCCGGCCGCTTCCAGGACCTTCACCAGGCCGATCCTGAGCAGGACGGAATCCTCGGCGATCACAGCGCGCACGGCAGCTCCACGGTGACGATGGTCGGACCCCCGGCGGGGCTGCTGACAGAGAACGTGCCGTCGACCGACGCGACGCGCTTGGCGAGCCCGGCGAGCCCGGTGCCCGCGGCCGGGTCCGCGCCCCCCACGCCGTCGTCGGCGATGACCACCAGCAGTGTCCCACCGAACCGTTCGACGGTGACCGCCGCCTCCGACGCCTGGGCGTGCTTGACCACATTGGCGAGCGCCTCGGAGACGACGAAGTAGGCGACCGCCTCGATCGTGGCGGAGGGCCGCGTGGGCAGGTCCACCGTCAGCCGTACGGGCAGCGGGGCCCGCGCCGCGATGCCGGAGAGCGCGGCGTCCAGGCCCCGGTCCTCCAGCACGGCCGGGTGCAGCCCCCGTACGAGGTCGCTCAGCTCGGCGATCGCCTCCTTCGCCTCCCGGTGCGCTTCGTCGATCACCGCGCGGGCCTGGTCGGACAGTTCGTCGCCGAGCGTGGCCCTGGCCAGGCCCAGGTTGACCGCCATGGAGACGAGGCGCTGCTGCGCGCCGTCGTGCAGGTCCCGTTCGATGCGCCGGCGTTCGTCGTCCGCCGCGTCCACGACGCCCGCGCGGCTCTCGGTGAGGTCCTCGACCCGGCGGGCGAGCTTCTCCTCCCGGCTGGGGCCGAGCAGGGCGATGGCGTTGCGGGTGTCGAGCCGGGCGAGGGCGCCGGTCAGCCAGGCCGAGCCGTAGAGCGCGGCGACGCCGATGGCGGTGATGTACGCGGCATGCGTCGAGTAGCCGTGCCAGCTGAGCCGCCAGTGCAACGGCAGTGCCCAGATCCAGAGGTAGATCGTGGCGGCCACCGCCGACGTGATGCCCGTGAGGAGGGTCAGCAGTCCGCCGAAGGCGACGGCCGGGCCCAGCAGCAGGTGGTAGCGCAGCTCCCGCGCGGTCGCCCGGGACCGCAGCCACCAGAGAGCACGCCGCCGCCCTGCCCCGCGCCCGTCGCCTTCGGGGGCGCGCTCGCGCGGGGGCAGCCGCGGGATGTCCACGCCGCGCATGCGCCGGAAGCGGCTGCGCTGTCCGGCGGTGAGCGCGGGTGACGCGATCGCGACGAAGGGCAGCGGGAGGGCGACCGCCAGGAGGATGTCCACCATCGAGGACGGCACGTAGACGAGCCACGGCACGGCCATGACGCATACGAAGACGTACTGGTTCAGGATGCCCGCGACGGCGAACGCGGTGGCACCGCGAGTGCCCTTGAAGTGCCGCCGCCAGACGGTGGGGATGCGCATGCAAGCACGGTAAGCGCCCTGACCAGGGCGGAACCATGTCACTGCCGCCCGTTCCGGGGGTATAGCTGGCACCACCCCCGAACGGACAGCCACGCTACTGACCGCGGCGCCCCGGCGGTGGAGGCTGGTGACCGTGCAGAAGCCACCGGCCGATGAGGAGCCCGTCCCCGTGAACGTACTTGAGCTGCGGTCCCGCGCCGAGTCGGTGGAAGCCGCTGCCGATGCCGATGCCGCTCCCGCCGAGGTCATCGAGTTGTGGGGCGACGCACCCGCGTTCCCCGCGGAGCCCGATCCGCGCGTCCGCCGCGCCCGCCGGCTCGGCTACGTCCTCGTGGGGTGCGGTCTGGCGCTGCTCCCCTGGCTCTTCGTGCTCGCCATCGGCCTCCCGACCTCGACGACCGCCGCGCACTGGTCCGCGGCCTGGGTGGGCCTCGACGCGCTGGAGGCGCTCGCCCTCATCGGTACGGGCGTGCTGGCCGTACGCCGCGACCGCAACCGGTCCGTGGCCGCCGGCGCCACGGCGATGCTGCTGGTGGTGGACGCGTGGTTCGACGTGATGACGGCCGCACCGGGCGCGGACTTCGCCACCGCCCTGGCCATGGCCCTGATCGTGGAACTGCCACTGGCGGCGCTGTGCGTCGTCCTCGCCGTACGGGAGTCCTCGAACGCCGTACGGGCTTAAGGGGCGCGCTTCCCCCGGACCGCCGGGCGGTGTCCTCAATCGCCGGACGGGCTTGATAGGGCGAGGCCGACAACAACAATCGCCGGGCGGGCTCTGAAGAGCCCGCCCGGCGATTGAGGGCGAAGCGGCCAAGGCCGCAACCACCGGCCCGAGCCACGTCACATCAAGCCCGCCCGGCGATTGAGGGCAGAGGCGCCGGCGCAAGCCGGCAGCAGGGGCAGCAGCCTGCGAACTAGCAGCCGAGCAGCCGACTCCCCAGGTACGCCTCGATCTGGTCGAGCGACACCCGCTCCTGCTTCATGGTGTCGCGCTCGCGCACCGTCACCGCGTTGTCGTCCAGGGTGTCGAAGTCGACCGTCACGCAGAACGGCGTGCCGATCTCGTCCTGGCGACGGTAGCGGCGGCCGATGGCGCCCGCGTCGTCGAACTCGATGTTCCAGTTGCGGCGCAGGTCCGTCGCCAGCCCCTTGGCCTTCGGGGAGAGCTGCGGGTTGCGCGACAGCGGCAGGACGGCGACCTTGACCGGCGCGAGGCGCGGGTCGAGCCGCATCACGGTGCGCTTCTCCATGACGCCCTTGGCGTTGGGCGCCTCGTCCTCGTTGTACGCGTCGAGCATGAAGGCGAGCATGGCGCGGTTGAGGCCGGCCGCCGGCTCGATGACGTACGGGAACCAGCGCTCGCCGGCCTCCTGGTCGAAGAACGACAGGTCCTGGCCGGAGCCCTTGGAGTGCGCCTTGAGGTCGAAGTCGGTGCGGTTGGCCACGCCTTCGAGCTCGGAGTACTCGGTGCCGCCGAAGTTGAAGCGGTACTCGATGTCAACGGTGCGCTTGGAGTAGTGGGAGAGCTTCTCGGCGGCGTGCTCGTACCACCGCATGTTCTCCTCGCGCAGGCCGAGGCCGGTGTACCAGCTCCAGCGCTGCTCCATCCAGTACTCGTGCCACTGCTCGTCCTCGCCGGGCTTGACGAAGAACTCCATCTCCATCTGCTCGAACTCGCGGGTGCGGAAGATGAAGTTGCCCGGCGTGATCTCGTTGCGGAACGACTTGCCGGTCTGCGCGATGCCGAACGGCGGCTTCTTGCGGGAAGTCTGCTGCACCTGCGCGAAGTTGGTGAAGATGCCCTGGGCGGTCTCGGGGCGCAGGAAGGTGACGGCCCCGGAGTCCTGGGTCGGGCCGAGGTGGGTGGCCAGCAGGCCGGAGAACTGCTTGGGCTCGGTGAAGCTGCCCTTGTTCCCGCAGTGCGGGCAGTTGATGTCGGCCAGCCCGTTGGCGGGCGACTTGCCGTGCTTGGCCTCGTACGCCTCCTCCAAGTGGTCCGCGCGGAACCGCTTGTGGCAGGAGGTGCACTCGGTGAGCGGGTCGGTGAACGTGGCGACGTGGCCCGAGGCCTCCCAGACCTCACGGGCCAGGATCACCGACGAGTCGAGACCGACGACGTCGTCGCGCGAGGTGACCATGGAGCGCCACCACTGGCGCTTGATGTTCTCCTTGAGCTCGACGCCGAGGGGGCCGTAATCCCAGGCGGCGCGCTGACCGCCGTAGATCTCACTGCACGGGTACACGAAGCCACGGCGCTTGCTCAGGCTGACGATGGTGTCGATCTTGTCGGCGGCCACGGTGCTCTCTTCATTGCGACGACGGATGTCGGATGGGGCGGCGCGTAGCGCCTCGTTGGGGGGTGGTGGTCGGGAGACGGGCGGGCGAATGCTTCAGGTTACCGGCGGCTCCACCCCCCTAATCAAATCGGTTCCGCGACCACCTGCCGCGACCTGGCTCACACTCTCCGTTGTTGACAATCGTTTCCAATTTTGTTGAAAATGAGTGTCATGAACGTACGCCGCACCGGCTTCACCCGAATACCCACTGTCACCGTCGCCGCCGTCGCCGCGGCCGGCCTCCTCGCGCTCTCCGCCTGCTCCTCGGACGGCGCGGCCAAGAGCAAGGACGGCAAACTGAACGTCACGGCGTCGTTCTACCCGCTGGAATTCCTCGCCCGGCAGATCGGCGGGGACCACGTCAGCGTCACGGACCTGACCAAGCCGGGCGTCGAGCCGCACGATCTGGAGCTCACCCCGAAGCAGACCGCCGCTCTCGGCGAATCCGGCGCGGTCGTCTACCTCAAGGGCCTCCAGCCCGCCGTCGACGACGCCGTCAAGCAGTCCGGCGTGAAGCACGTCGCCGACGCCGCCTCCCTCACCCACCTCGAAGAGCACGGCACCGAGGTCGACGGGCGCCACCACACCACCAAGGACAACGGCGCCTCCCACGACGGCGGCGACGAGCACGAGCACGGCCATGAACACGGCCACAGCGCCGCCGGCGACCCGCACATCTGGCTCGACCCCGTGAAGTACGCCGAGGTCGCCAAGGGCGTGAACAAGACCCTCGCCGAGGCCGACCCCGACCACAAGGCCGACTTCCAGAAGAACACCGACGCCCTCGTCAAGAAGCTCGGTGCCCTCGACGAGTCGTACCGCAGCGGGCTGAAGAGCCGCGGCTCCGACACCTTCATCACCACCCACGCCGCCTTCGGCTACCTCGCCGAGCGGTACGGGCTCGTCGAAGAGGCCATCGGCGGCATCGACCCCGAGGCCGAGCCCAGCGCCGCCCGCGTCAAGGACCTGCATAAACTCGCCAAGGACCACGACGTGAGCACCGTCTTCTTCGAGACCCTCGCCAGCCCCGCCACCGCCAAGACGCTGGCCGGCGACCTGAAGCTGAAGACCGATGTGCTCGACCCGCTCGAAGGCATCACGGACAAGTCCAAGGGCCACGACTACTTCGAGGTCATGACGTCCAACCTCAAGGCCCTGCAGAAGGCGCTCGGCACCAAGTGAGCCAGGCCCACGCGACGGAGGAAACCATGGAACCGCAACCGCTCGAACCGGTCATCTCGCTGCGCGGCGCCACCGCCTCGCTGGGCTCGCGCCCCGTGCTGCGCGGCGTCGACCTGACCGTGCGGCGCGGCGAGGTGGTGGCCCTGCTCGGCGCCAACGGCTCCGGCAAGTCCACCGCCGTACGGTCCGTCGTGGGCCAGGTCCCGCTCTCCGCCGGAGAGCTGAAGCTCTTCGGCACGCCGCAGCGCGCCTTCAAGGACTGGGCGCGGATCGGGTACGTACCGCAGCGCACCACCGCCGCGAGCGGGGTGCCCGCGACCGTACGGGAGGTCGTCTCGGCCGGCCGGCTGGCCCGCACCAAGCTGGGCCGGCCGCGCCGGGCCGACCGGGAGGCCGTCGTACGGGCCCTGGAGCTGGTCGGCATGGCCGACCGGATCAAGGACCCGGTGGCGGCGCTCTCCGGCGGACAGCACCAGCGGGTGCTGATAGCCCGCGCGCTGGCCGCCGAGCCCGAGCTGCTGATCATGGACGAGCCGATGGCCGGCGTCGACCTCGCCAGCCAGGCCGTCCTCGCGGACGCCGTACGCGAACAGGTCGCCGCCGGCACCACCGTCCTGCTCGTCCTGCACGAACTCGGCCCGCTGGAGCCGCTGATCGACCGCGCCGTCGTACTGCGCGACGGCTGCGTCGTGCACGACGGCCCGCCGCCCGAGGCCGTGGGCCAGCACGCGCTCCCCGGCCACGACCACGTACACCCGCACGCCGACCCGGCTGCCGAACCGATCCGGACAGGGCTGCTGACCTGATGGAAATCCTCGACCTCGCCTTCATGCAGCGCGCGCTGCTCGCCGCCCTCCTGGTCGGCGTCACCGCCCCCGCCATCGGCATCTACCTCGTGCAGCGCCGCCAGGCGCTGATGGGCGACGGCATCGGCCATGTCGCCCTGACCGGCGTCGGCCTCGGCTTCCTGCTCAACACCAGCCCGGTGTGGGTGGCCACCGCCGTCTCGGTGGCGGGCGCGGTCGCGATGGAGCTGATCCGCTGGTTCGGCAGGACCCGCGGCGACCTCGCGCTCGCGATGCTCTTCTACGGGGGCATGGCGGGCGGCGTGATGCTGATGAGCCTCTCCGCCAACGGCTCCAACGCCAACCTCATGACGTACCTCTTCGGCTCGATCGTCACGGTCTCGCCCTCCGACATCACCACGATGTGCGTACTGGCCGCGTTCGTCGTGCTGGTCACGCTCGGGCTGCGGCGGCAGCTGTTCGCGGTCTGCCAGGACGAGGAGTTCGCCCGCGTCACCGGGCTGCCGGTGCGGCTGCTGAACCTGCTGATCGCCGTCACCGCCGCGGTCACCGTCACCGTCGCGATGCGCGCCGTCGGCCTGCTGCTGGTCAGCGCCCTGATGGTGATCCCGGTCGCCGCCGCCCAGCAGATCGCGCGCAGCTTCGCGACCACCTTCGCGATGGCCGTCTCCCTCGGCGTCCTGGTCTCCCTCGGCGGCACCGCCACCTCGTACTACGCGGACGTGCCGGCCGGCGCGACCATCGTGCTGATCGCGATCGTGCTGTTCGTCGTCTTCACCGCGCTCGCCGCACCGCTGGCGAGGAAACGGGCGAAGCACACCTCGGCGGCCGAGGAGCGGTGCACGCTGGAGGTGCCCGGGGCGCGCACGCCGACGGACGACGTACGGGTCTAGTCCGTACGCCGCCCATTACGGCACAAGGGGGGACGCGCCGGTCCCCGGACCCTGTCGAGCGCCCTGGGGATATCCCCCGGGGCGCTGCCGCACCTGGCACAATTGGCCGGGTCACTTGTGACGACGGGCATGCAGGCGAGCAGGAGGAGGCAACTGTGGTGACCGCTGGTCCACCGGTGCGCGGCCGGTCCACCAGGCAGCGAGCCGCCGTCTCGGCGGCGCTCGACCAGGTGGACGAGTTCCGCAGTGCGCAAGAACTCCACGACATGCTCAAACACCGCGGCGACTCGGTCGGCCTGACCACCGTCTACCGCACCCTCCAGTCCCTCGCCGACGCCGGCGAGGTCGACGTGCTGCGCACCAGCGAGGGCGAGGCGGTCTACCGCCGCTGCTCCAGCGGCCACCATCACCATCTGGTGTGCCGGGTCTGCGGCAAGGCGGTCGAGGTCGAGGGCCCCGCCGTCGAGAAGTGGGCGGACTCGATCGCCACCGAGCACGGCTTCGTGGACGTCGCGCACACCGTCGAGATCTTCGGCACCTGCGACGACTGCTCGAAGCAGTAGCCGCAGGACCGTTCGCACCCGGCGCCGGACGGGCGCCGGGTCAGCCGGCCGAGGCCGGCTTCTCCGCGTCGTCCGCCTCCGCCACGGGCTCCGCGGCGCCGAACCGGCGGTCGCGCTGCGCGTATTCGAGGCAGGCGCGCCACAGGTCACGGCGGTCGAAGTCGGGCCAGAGCACGTCCTGGAAGACCATCTCGGCGTAGGCGCTCTGCCAGATCAGGTAGTTCGAGGTGCGCTGCTCGCCGGAGGGGCGCACGAAGAGATCCACGTCCGGCATGTCCGGGTAGTACATGTACTTGGCGAAGGTCTTCTCATTGACCTTCGACGGGTCGAGCCGCCCCGCCTTGACGTCCGCGGCCATCGCCGCCGCCGCGTCCGCGATCTCCGCCCGGCCGCCGTAGTTGACGCAGAAGTACATCGTCATGGCGTCGTTGTCCTTCGTCTGCTCCTGTGCGACCTGGAGCTCCTGGACGACGGACTTCCACAGCTTCGGCATCCGCCCGGTCCAGCGCACCCGGATGCCCATCTCGTCCATCTCGTCGCGGCGGCGGCGGATGACATCGCGGTTGAAGTTCATCAGAAAGCGCACCTCTTCGGGCGAGCGCTTCCAGTTCTCGGTGGAGAAGGCGTAGAGGGAGAGGTTCTTGACGCCCATCTCCAGGCAGCCCTTGAGCACGTCGAGGACGACGCCCTCGCCGACCTTGTGGCCCTCCGTACGCGGCAGCCCGCGCTCCTTGGCCCACCTGCCGTTGCCGTCCATGACGACCGCCACGTGGTTCGGCACCAGCTCACCGGGGATCTTCGGCGGCCGGGCCCCGGAGGGGTGCGGTTCCGGCGTCAGGTATTCGCGTCGGGAACGGCCCAGAATCCCGCGTCGTGCCATGCGTGCCACTTCTCCTAGGTTCGAGCTGCTGCTGCTACTTCTCGACATACCGGAGCGAGCGCAGACCCCGCTCCAGATGCCAGTGCAGATACGCCGCCACCAGCCCGCTGCCCTCCCTGGCATGCCGCGCCTCGCAGGCGTCGGCCGTCCCCCAGTCCCCCGTCAGCAGCGCGCCGAGCAGCGCGATCGACTCAGAGGAGGGTACGACGCTTCCGGGCACCCGGCACTCCCCGCAGATCACGCCCCCCGCGGCGACCGAGAAGAACCGGTTGGGACCGGGCATTCCACACTTCGCGCACGCCTCGAAGCTGGGCGCGTAACCGTTGACGGCCAGCGAGCGCAGCAGAAACGCGTCGAGGATCAGATGCGGCTCGTGCTCCCCCCCGGCCAGGGTCCGCAGCCCCCCGACGAGCAGCAGATACTGCTGCACCGCCGGCTCGCCCTCATGGTCGGTGAACCGCTCGGCGGTCTCCAGCATGGCCGTGCCGGCGGTGTAACGGGCGTAGTCGGTGACGATCGGCCCACCGTACGGAGCGATGGTCTCGCTCTGCGTACACAGCGGCAGCCCCCGCCCGAGCAGCTCCCCGCCCCGGGCGAAGAACTGCACGTCAACGTGGGAGAACGGCTCCAGCCGCGCCCCGAACTTCGACTTCGTCCGCCGCACCCCCCGCGCCACGGCCCGCACCCGCCCGTGCCCGCGCGTGAGCAGCGTGATGATCCGGTCCGCTTCCCCGAGCTTCTGGGTGCGCAGCACAATGCCGTCGTCGCGGAACAGACTCATACGCTCATTGTCCCGCACGCCGGGGCCCGCCGTGCGCGGGCCGACTCAGAGCCCTTGGTGGTGACCGAGCGCTCCGGCTTTCACGTGCTGGAGGAGGGCTCGCAGGCGGGCGGGCGTGGTGGCGACAATGGCTCCCGGTTCGTCGCTCTCCCGCAGGAGGACCGCGTCAGCGCTCCGAGCGAGTTCCACGCAGGCGTTGCCTTCGGCATCAGCCGAGTAGGAAGACTTCTGCCACTGTATTTCGGACATCCCCATACCTTCAGAGTTGACGTGCGATGACGTGCATGAATTCGCGTGTGTTCTCGGGGGTCATCGCCCCCTCTTCCGTCCGGTCCAGGACTCGCCGGTAGTTGGCGAGATGCGTCTCCGAGTCCAGGAGCGCGCTACCGGTCGGCGCATCGAGTTGCACCGTATCCAGCTGCGGCACCGGCCCGGAGACATACGTGGTGGAACTTCCCGCGTTCGGAAACCCGCCCACGGAGAACGGGATGACGCGCACGGTCACATTGTCCCGTTCCGACGCTTCGAGCACGTACTCCAACTGCCGTCGGGCCACTTTCGGTCCGCCGAAGTGCAGTCTGAGCGCGGCTTCATGGATGAGGAATACGCACTGCGGTGGACTTTCCCGGTCCAGCACGTCCCGACGCTTCAACCGGTGCGACAGCCTGGTCCGGAGCTGGACCGGGGTGGGCTCGGGCTCGGCGGTGCGGAACACGGCCTTTGCGTAGTCCTCGGTCTGGAGAAGCCCGGGAATGTGCATGATCTGCACCAGGCGCAGTCCCGCCGCGTGATGTTCGAGTTCGGCGAGGTCAAGGGCGTTGGCCGCCAGCTTCCCCCGGTAGTCCTCCCACCATCCGTGACCGCGCTCCACAGCGATGGCCACGAGCTGATCGACGTACGCCTGGTCACCACATGAGTAGATCGCGGCGAGGGAGCGCACACGCTCCTCGCTTACGCCGAATCGGCCAGCTTCCATGTTGCTGATCCGCGTCCGGTTCACACCCAACTGCTCGGCGGCGTAAGCCACGTTCATCCCGGCGTGTTCGCGCATCTTTCGCAGTTCTGCGCCAAGGCGTCGCTGCCTCGCGGTCGGGGCCGCTCTGGTTGGCATGCGCCTCCCCCTCACTTCGCCACACAGTGTCCTGTGCGACCCTGCCACACGTCCATGAGGGTTACTAGTTCAGCCAATCCGTCGAACTAGTTCCCCTCGATGCTCTACAGTCACCCTAGCGCACCGCATTCGGTCGGTTACGCAACGCAGCGTAGGGAGACCCGAACATGAGCCCCACACTCATCGCCGAACCCACCAAGTCCTACGGACTCAGCGCCCCCAACTCCCCCACCAGCCCGAAGTTCTGCCGTGACACCGTGGCGGCCGTTCTCTTCGCCAACGACCGTCCCGACCTGGTGGATGTGGCCAAGCTGCTGGTGTCGGGGGCCGTTACGAACATCAACCTCCATACCGCCACCCCCACCATCCACATCGAGACCACCGTGGGCCGCGACAGCGTGCTCGTGACGGTCCACGACGACGATCCCGACAGCCGCCCCCGGCTGCACGCAGCGCGCCCCGATGAGGAGTCGGGGCGCGGGCTCCTCCTCGTACAGGAACTCGCATCCGCTTGGGGGATCACCTGGACAGGCGGGCTCCAGCCGTCGGGGAAGCGGGTCTGGTTCGAGTTGCGCGACCCCGCGTAAAAGGCCCGCCAGCGATCAGTTCGAGCTCACCGCCCCGGACACCGGGTCCCTGCGCGACGACACCGTCGCGCTACTGGAACAGCTCAACGGAGCGTTCACGATGTTCGCGGCGGCCATGACCGCGCAGCTCGCCGCCTTCTTCGAGGAGACCGGGACGACCCCCGCCGAGCTGCGGACGTCCCTGATCGACGAGCGGTGGTCGCTGATCGAGTCCGTGACACGCCGCGCCGCCGAGCGCGGCGAGATCGACGGCGCGAAGCTCCCGCGCATCACACGGCTCCCCTACGATCTGCTCCGGCACGACGTACTCATGAACCTGCGGCCGATGCCGACCCCGGACATCGAGGAGACCGTCGACACGGTCTTCATGCCCTTGGTCACGGGAACATGAACGGTCAGGACGGCGTACGAGCCGCCGCCAGCAAGCGGTCCGTGTCCTCCGGCCGCAGCAGCAGCGCCCGCCCCACCGTCGACAGCACCTCCCGCTCCGCCGGCCGGTACGGGCCGTCGGCCAGGGCGATCCTGGCGCCCTGGAGCAGGATCGACTCCCGGCCGGCCGGGGCCAGGTGCGGGGCGAGGGGCTCCAGGGCCTCGTGGAGCTCGATGGCCAGGGCGGTGCCGCAGGGGTCGAAGCCGTCGCGGTCGTCGGTGTACGCGCCGGGGAGGCGGCCCGTATCGGCGGCGAGCGCCTCGATCAGGGTGAGCAGCTGCTCCTCGTTGCAGTCGACGTACCCGGCGGCCCGTACCGTGCCGACGGCGGCCTGGCGGACGCCGCGGGCCTCGGTGCCGCCCGCGGCGAGCACGGCCAGGGCGACGGTGTGCACGGCGTCGCGCAGCATCGCCGAGAAGCGGGTGGTGGTCGGGTGGTCCAGGGCGTCCAGCGAGTACCGGGAGTGGCAGTCGGTGCACTCGGCGACCGGGCCGACGGGGCCGCGCGGCAGCAGCGGGACGCCGAAGGCGAAGAGGCGGCGGTTGCCGGTGCGCCGGTGGTAGTTGCGGTCTCCGCCGCAGCCGGAGCAGAAGAACTCGCCGTCGCCGACGGTGCGCCATACGGTGCGTACGCCGACAAGACAACGGTTCCGCTCGTGTCGGTCTTGCGTGTACATCACGCCGCACCTCCATAACGCCACGGCACCGTCGCCGCGTTGACGTGATGTTAGCCACATCGATGATGCCGCGTCAGCACCTCGTACGCACCCGGAGCACGGCAACGGGCCGAACACACCGCCCCGCACCCCCGCTCGGAGGGGTGCGGGGCGGTGTGCGCTCGCCGCGTACGTACGACGGGCCGCAGGTCAGCGGCGGTAGGCCCGGTTCACCGCGGAGACGACGGCCTTCAGGGAGGCGCGGGTGGTGTTGGGGTCGATGCCGATTCCCCACAGCACCTGGCCGTCGATGGCGCACTCGATGTACGACGCGGCCTGGGCGCTGGCCCCCTCGCTCATCGTGTGCTCCTGGTAGTCCAGCAGCCGGGCGTCGACGCCGGCGCCGGCCAGCGCGTCGAAGAACGCGGAGATCGGGCCGTTGCCGCTGCCGGTCAGCACCGTGTCCGCGCCGTCGACCACGGCCTCCACCGTCAGCGCGTCGGTGCCCTCGCTGGTCGTGGACGTCTGGGCGGCGCGCAGCGTGATGCGGCCCCAGGGGTTGTTGTCGGGGGTGGGCAGGTACTCGTCCTGGAAGGTGGTCCAGATCGCGGCCGGGGTGACCTCGCCGCCCTCGGCGTCGGTCTTGTTCTGGATGATCCGGGAGAACTCGATCTGCATCCGGCGCGGCAGGTCCAGCTTGTGGTCGTTCTTCAGGACGTAGGCGATGCCGCCCTTGCCGGACTGCGAGTTGACGCGGATGACGGCCTCGTACGAGCGGCCGACGTCCTTCGGGTCGATGGGCAGGTACGGAACCGCCCACTCCAGCTCGCCCACGCTCTTGCCCTGCTCCGCGGCCTGCGCGTCCATCGCCTCGAAGCCCTTCTTGATGGCGTCCTGGTGGGAGCCGGAGAAGGCGGTGTAGACCAGATCGCCCGCGTACGGGTGGCGCGGGTGGATCTCCATCTGGTTGCAGTACTCGGCGGTGCGGCGGACCTCGTCGATCTGCGAGAAGTCGATCTGCGGGTCGACGCCCTGGGAGAAGAGGTTCATGCCCAGCGTGACCAGGTCCACATTGCCGGTCCGCTCGCCCTGCCCGAACAGGCAGCCCTCGATGCGGTCCGCCCCGGCCATGATCGCCAGCTCGGCCGCGGCGACCGCGGTCCCCCGGTCGTTGTGCGGGTGCACGGACAGGCATACGTGCTCGCGGCGCGTCAGGTTGCGCGACATCCACTCGAAGCGGTCGGCGTGCGTGGAGGGCGTCGAGCGCTCCACGGTGGCCGGCAGGTTCAGGATGATCTCGCGGCCGGCCTCGGGCTGCCAGACGTCCATGACGCCCTCGCAGACCTCCAGCGCGAAGTCCAGCTCGGTGTCGGTGAAGATCTCGGGGCTGTACTGGTAGCCGAACGCCGTCTCGTCGCCCAGGATCTTCTCGGCGTACTCCACGACCAGCCGGGTGCCGTCCACGGCGATCTGCTTGACCTGCTCGCGGGAGCCCCGGAAGACGACCCGGCGGAAGACGGGGGCGGTGGCGTTGTACAGGTGGACGGTGGCCCGGTGCGCGCCGCGCAGCGACTCCACGGTCCGCTCGATCAGCTCCTCGCGGGCCTGCGTCAGCACGGAGATGGTGACGTCCTCCGGGATCGCCCCCTCCTCGATGATCGAGCGGACGAAGTCGAAGTCGGTGGAGCCCGAGGAGGGGAAGCCCACCTCGATCTCCTTGTAGCCCATGCGGACCAGCAGGTCGAACATCTCCCGCTTGCGGGCCGGGGACATCGGGTCGATCAGCGCCTGGTTGCCGTCCCGCAGGTCCGTCGAGAGCCACCGCGGCGCCGCGGTGATGCGGTTCTCGGGCCAGGTGCGGTCGGGGATCTCGACGGCCTCGTACCGGCCGTAGCGGTGCGCCGGCATGCCGGAGGGCCGCTGCTTGACGGTGGCGGCGGTGATCGGCGTCGGACGGCCGATGGCGTTGTCGGAAACAGACATCTGCGTAGGGCTCCTCGTGTGTCCACTGGGACGGCCGACGGGTGGGTTCACCGCAACACCGAACTCCGCGGGGAGGGGGTCGGCCTACGACTACAGGCCCTCGCCGCGGCAGCTAAGGAGAAGCAGCCCGAAACGCATAATGCTCAGCACCCTAACCGAGGGGTCCGGGAACCGGCGGTCCCGTATCAGTATGCGGGACGGGGTATTCGCCGCAGGAAGCCCGGGGCCGCCCGGACGGCCCGCCCAGCCCCCCCGGCGACGCAGCACAAGCAACCCCCCTCCGACGGACAAGGGGAGGCCAACCACTCGATTTCACTAATCATGACGCCAAGCAGTGACAATCTGATGACCCAGTGCCACATTCCTCGCATGGACGCCACACGCAATCCCGTCTTCTGCACCATCGTGCCGCCCCACGTCCTCGACAAGCTCGCACGAGGCGAGGACCCCACGCGGGCCGACCGGGCCGCGCGCACCATCGAGCACGACGCCCTCCAGCGCACCCGCCGCCGGATCACCACGGTCCGCGCCGCGGCGGCCGTGGCGGACACCGCCTCCGACAAGCCGCAGCGCACCATCTACGACGCCAAGCAGCAGGAGACGCTGCCCGGCCGGAAGGTGCACTCCGAGAGCGACAAGCCCTCGAAGGACGCGACCGTCAACCGCGCACACGCCGGGCTCGGCGCGACCTTCGACCTGTACCTCAAGGCGTACGGGCGGCACTCCATCGACGACTCCGGGCTGCCGCTGAACGCCACCGTCCATTACGGCGAGAAGTACGACAACGCCTTCTGGGACGGCAGTCGCATGGTCTTCGGCGACGGCGACGGGGACCTGTTCCTCGACTTCACCATCCCCGTGGACGTCATCGGCCACGAGCTGACCCACGGCGTCACCCAGCACACCGCCAACCTGGAGTACTGGGGCCAGTCCGGGGCGCTCAACGAGTCGATCTCGGACGTCTTCGGCTCGCTGATCAAGCAGTACGCGCTCGGTCAGTCCACCTCCCAGGCCGACTGGCTGATCGGCGCGGGGCTGCTGGGCCCGGACGTCCAGGGCGACGCGCTGCGCTCCATGAAGGCCCCGGGCACGGCGTACGACGACGACAAGCTCGGCAAGGACCCGCAGCCCGCGACGATGGACGACTACGTCAACACCTCGCGCGACAACGGCGGGGTGCACATCAACTCCGGCATCCCCAACCACGCCTTCTACCTGCTGGCCCAGGCGCTCGGCGGCAACGCCTGGGAGAAGGCCGGGAAGATCTGGTACGCCACGCTGACCGGCGGGGAGCTGTCCACCGAGGCCCAGTTCGCGGACTTCGCCCGGCTGACCGCCGCGAGCACTCGCACCCTCTTCGGGGACGGCGACGAGATTCAGGCCGTTCTCAAGGCGTGGTCCCAGGTCGGGATCCCCGCCTCGTAGTGGCGGACGATCCGGGACAGGATGGCCCCATGCGGATTGCCATCACCCGAACCGGCGGATTCGCCGGCATCGAGCGCCGGGCCGAGCTGGACACCACCGGCCGGCCCGACGCGGACCATTTGCAAGCCCTGGCCCACCAGGCCCTGAGCGGGCCCTCCGACGGCCCCTCGCGCGGCGTGCCCGACGGTTTCCACTACGAGATCACCGTCGACGGCCGTACGGCCCACTGCGCGGACCCGCACCTCACCGAGCACCAACGGGAGCTCATCCGGAGCGTGTTGAAGGAAGGCGCCTAGCGGCCGCCGCGCCGGAGCGGCCGGAGAGCAGACCGGAGGCAAGACCGGCGGGAAGCCCGGAAGGAAGAACCGCCCTCGGCTCTTGACACCTGCCCGCGCGCCCAAGACGATCGCGATCTCCGATCGGCAGGGGGCATCACCGGTGTCAGCATCTTCTCCGCGGCCGCTTCCGGACCTCCCGCGGGACTTCCTCTGGGGCGTGTCCACCTCCGCGCACCAGATCGAGGGCGCGCTGCGCGAGGACGGGCGGACGCCCTCCACCTGGGACGTCTTCGCCGCCGAGGCCGGCCGGATCAAGGACGGCCGCGACGCCTCGGTCGCCTGCGACCACTACCACCGCTACCGCGAGGACGTCGCCCTGCTGGCGGGGCTCGGCGTCGGCGCGTACCGCTTCTCCATCGCCTGGTCCCGGGTGCACCCCGACGGCCGCGGCCCCGTCAACAAGGCCGGCCTGGACTTCTACGACCGGCTCGTCGACGAGCTGTGCGCGGCGGGCGTACGGCCCGTGCCGACGCTCTTCCACTGGGACACGCCGCTGGCCCTGGAGGAGCGCGGCGGCTGGCTCGTACGGGACACCGCGCACCGCTTCGCCGCGTACGCCGACGCGGTCGCCGAGCGGCTCGGGGACCGCGTCGACATGTGGATCACCATCAACGAGCCCGCCGAACTCACCCTGCTCGGCTACGGGCTGGGCGAGCACGCCCCCGGCAGGAAGCTGCTCTTCGACGCGCTGCCCGCCGCCCACCACCAGCTGCTCGGGCACGGCCTGGCCGTACAGGCGCTACGGGCGCGCGGGGCCCGCTCCATCGGAATCGCCAACTCGCACGGCCCCACCTGGGCCGCTTCCGACGCGGCGGCCGACCGCGACGCCGCCGGCCTCTACGACCTGCTCCTGAACCGGCTGTTCGCCGAGCCGGTCCTGCTCGGCCGCTACCCCGACCAGGGGATCGCCGACGCCATGCCCGGTCCGGTCGAGGAGGACCTGGGGATCATCTCCCAGCCGCTGGACTGGTACGGCGTCAACTACTACCAGCCCACCCTCGTCGGCGCGCCCGACCCCGCGGCGGACGGCGAGCGCGACTACTCGGGCATCGCACTCCCGGCCGAACTCCCCTTCTCCCTCAAGGAGATCGAGGGCCGCCCGCGCACCGCCTTCGGCTGGCCCGTGGTCCCCGAAGGGCTCACCGAGCTGCTGACCGCCTTCCGCGACCGCTATGGCGACCGCCTGCCGCCCGTGTACATCACCGAGAACGGCTGCTCGTACGACGGCATCGCCGACCAGGCCCGTATCGACTACCTGGACGGCCACCTGCGGGCGCTGCACCGGGCGATGGAGGCGGGCGTCGACGTCCGCGGCTACTTCGTCTGGTCGCTGCTGGACAACTTCGAGTGGGCGCAGGGGTACGAACAGCGCTTCGGCCTCGTCCATGTCGACTACGCCACCCAGGCCCGTACCCCCAAGGACTCGTACCACTGGCTGCGGGACGCGATACGGGCGAACGCGCGGGCGAGCGGTTGACGGACGCGCTCGCCGCGCCCGTACACGAGGTCGGCCGCGGCTGGACGGCCTCGCTCTCGCTCGCCAACGGGGCCGTCTGGGCGGGCTGGTTCGGGCCGATCCAGGTGCTGCTCGCCCTCCAGGCCGCGGAGGTCTCCCCCGGCCACAAGGCGGCGGCACTCGCCTGGGTGACTGGCGCCGGGGCGGCCGTCTCGGTCGTCGCCAACCCGCTCTTCGGCGCGCTCTCCGACCGCACCACCTCGCGCTACGGCCGCCGGACTCCCTGGATCGCCGTCGGCGTGCTCGGCGGCGCCCTGGGGCTCGCCGTGCTCTCCGCGGCCACCACTCTCGCCGTCATGATCGCGGGCTGGTGCCTGGTCCAGCTCGCCCTGAACGCCGCGTTCGCCGCGCTCACCGCCGCCGTCCCGGACCGGGTGCCGCGCCGGCAGCGGGGCACGGTCGGCGGCTGGCTCGGGGCCGCCCAGATCCTCGGCGTACTGGCCGGCACGGGGCTGGCGACGGCCGCGGGCGGCGGCTCCGCCGGCTATCTGGCCTGCGCGGCCTGCACCGTCCTCGGCACCCTCCCGTACCTGCTGCGCCACCGCGACCCGGTGCTGCCCCGGGAGCTGCGCCCGCCTTTCGCCCTGCGGGAGTTCGCCGCGGGGTTCCGGCTCAGCCCGCGCGCCCACCCGGACCTGGCGTGGGCGTGGCTGACCCGGTTCCTGATCAACCTGGGCAACTCCATCGCCCTGCTCTATCTCCTGTACTACCTGCGGGATGTCGTGCACTACGCGGGCGACGCCGCGGACGGCGTGCTGATCCTCACCGCCGTCAACAGCGCGGCGCTGCTCGCGACGGTCGTGGCCGCGGGCGTCCGCTCCGACCGTACGGGCCGCCGCAAGCCGTACGTGACCTGGTCCGGAGTGCTCATCGCCGGCTCCGCCGTGCTGCTGGCCTGCTGGCAGACGTGGCCCGGCGCACTGGTCGCGGCGGCCCTGCTGGGCGTCGGCTTCGGGGTGTTCACCTCGGTCGACTTCGCGCTGATCACCGACGTGCTGCCGGCCGCCGCGGACCGCGGCAAGGACCTCGGCGTGGTCAACATCGCCAACTCCCTGCCCCAGGTCCTCGCCCCCGTCCTGGCCGCACCGGTCGTCGCCCACCTCGGCGGCTACCGGACGCTGTACTTCCTGGCGGCGGCGGTGGTGCTGGCGGGCGCGGCGGGGGTGCACCGCATCCGCGGGGTGGACTGAGCACTCGGAGGCGGGTCGGCCGGCCCGGTTCTCACGGAGCGGTTGGCCGGCGGAGCACCACTGCCACCTGTGCGACTGTCGTTTGACCGCTGTGTGACCGGATGATGACCGCGCAGCTGACCGGCCTCGGCGAGTGATTGCCTGCGGGGCATGCACAAGGGAATCACCTCATACCAGCCGTGCCTGTCCCTCCCCCCGCCGGCGTGGTCTCCGGCCCCCTCGGCGTCTGCGGGTGCCCGATGCTCAAAGCGTTCCCGAACGCACCAGCATGACTCGCGCCACTCACCGCCTCGTCAGCCGACCCTCTCAAGCCGCCAACGGGCAGAGCCCGTCAGCCACACCCGGCATCCCTGTGTGGCCCGGTCTTGCCAATGACCGGATCACCCCATGAAGAAAGGCAGGAAATCTCATGGTCGGCCCAGAGGCCCAGGCGCGCGGTCCCCGAGAAGCGCACGCCCACGGTGAGGACGCGACAGACCGGACGGCCTCGAAAGGGCGGATGTCAGGGCTCGACGTACTGCGTGCGTTCGCAATCCTCGGCATGGTCTGGCTGCATTTCGGACTGACCGGTTGGGGGAGCCCTGCGCCGGCCGGAAAACCCGCCGATGCCACACTGGCCTGGGTCCAGGGGCTGCTCAGCAGCCGCTCGCGGGAGATCTTCTTCCTGCTGGCAGGGGTGACGGTCGCGTTGCTGACCGGTGGTAAGTCGGTACGCCGCGGCCGGGAACGGGTCATCGCCTGGAAGCGGGTAGCGGTCCGTGCGGGAATGCTGTTCGTACTGGCGATGGTGCTGGGCGAGCTCGGCGCGTGGGACGTCCAGATCCTGCACTACTACGCCCTGTGGCTGCTGCTCCTGCTTCCGTTGTCAGTGCTGCGGGTCAGAACCCTGCTGATCATCGTCGGCGTGCTGGCGGCGGTCTGCCCGGCACTCAAAATTGCCGTCGATCACGCGGGGGCGAGTTGGGGCTTCGTGCCCGGCATGGGGCCGGGCCTGGTCCCGAAGGAGTCGGTGGGCGGATTCGTCCTGCTCATCACGCCGGGCGAATGGCTGCCCACCCTCCAAGAAGTCGTCTTCGGTCTGGGAAACGTCGGCCAGGACACCATCTCCGCGCTTCCGTTCCTGGTGCTCGGGCTCGCGCTGGGCAAGCTGGACCTGCGCAAAGCCGCGATACGGCGACGGATGACGGTGGCCGGCGCGGGAACGGCCGCGGCCGCACTCCTGCTGTCGCTGGTCTCGATGTATCCGCTGGGCGCCATGGACAAGGTCACTGCGTACAAGAATCCGCCGGCCGCCGCGACGGCTGCGCCCGGGGGTGCGTCGTCCGCACCTCCCAGCATGCCCAAGGCGCCCTGGGAGTCGCTCGTCACGATGGGCCACCCCGGCCCTGCCGACAAGCAATTCAGCGCCGCCGAGAGCGCCTTCATGCTCGGCACGATCACCGCACTGCTCGGCGGCCTCCTCACCCTGATGGACAAGCGGCTGGGGCAGCGGCTGCTCCGCCCCGTGACTGCCTTCGGCAGCATGGCTCTGACCTGGTACTTCGGTCACTTCCTCTGGCTCCAGCACCTCGCGCCGATCAGCGCGGGCGCAGGCGGGCCGACCAGCCGTTCCGTTCTGTCCTTCGCTCTCTTCGTCGCGGTCTCGCTCACCGCGTCCCTGCTGTGGCGCACATGGCTGCGCCGCGGCCCCCTGGAATGGCTGGTGCACCAAGCCGTCACCATCGCGGTACCGGGCAGAGACAAACGCCACCGCGTGGCTTCCAGCTATCGGTGAAAGGGCCGGCCGTCGCGGCGGGCCGGAAGGCCGCACGGCCCGAAGGAGGTGGCGGGCAGGCTGCCGCCGCAGGCCGGCCACGACGGACGCGGCGAAGCCGGGCGGCGGCGCGAAGCGTTCGGCGGCGGCCTCGGCGAACTGTCCGGCCTTCCCGGGGCCCAGGCCGATCACGTCGGCTCCGGGCCGGGTCGGCCTGTCGGCTCCCCCGGCTCAGAAGCCGAGCTTGCGCAGCTGCTTCGGGTCCCGCTGCCAGTCCTTGGCCACCTTCACATGCAGGTCGAGGAAGACCGGGGTGCCGAGCAGCGCCTCGATGTGCTTGCGCGACCTCATGCCGACGTCCTTGAGGCGGGCGCCCTTGGGGCCGATGATGATGCCCTTCTGGCTGGGCCGCTCGATGTAGACGTTGGCGTGGATGTCGAGCAGCGGCTTGTTCTCGGGGCGGTCCTCGCGCGGGATCATCTCCTCGACCACGACGGCGATGGAGTGCGGCAGCTCGTCCCGTACGCCCTCCAGCGCGGCCTCCCGGATCAGCTCGGCGACCATGACCTGCTCGGGCTCGTCGGTGAGGTCGCCCTCCGGGTAGAGCGGCGGGCTCTCGGGGAGCAGCGGGACGAGGAGGTCGGACAGGAGCGACACCTGCTGGTCGCCCACGGCCGAAACCGGGATGATCTCCGCCCACTCGATGCCGAGCTCCTGGCCGATCCGGTCGACGGCGAGCAGCTGCTCGGCGAGCGCCTTGGACTCGACGAGGTCGGTCTTGGTGACGATCGCGACCTTCGGGGTCTTCTTGATCTTGGCCAGTTCGGCGACGATGAACCGGTCCCCGGGGCCGAGCTTCTGGTCGGCGGGCAGGCAGAACCCGATCACGTCGACCTCGGCCCACGTGGTCCGCACGACGTCGTTGAGCCGCTCGCCGAGGAGCGTGCGCGGCTTGTGCAGACCGGGGGTGTCGACGAGGACGAGCTGGGCGTCGGGCCGGTGCACGATGCCGCGGACGGTGTGCCGGGTGGTCTGCGGGCGGCTGGAGGTAATCGCGACCTTCGTCCCCACCAGTGCGTTGGTCAGGGTCGACTTGCCCGCGTTGGGGCGGCCGACGAAGCACGCGAAGCCCGCGCGATGGGGGGCCTGGGTCGGGGCGGAGGCGTTATCCATAGGGGATATTCTCCCCGATCCCCCGGCCGCCGCCGACCAGCGCGGCAGGCGGGGGCGGCCGGGGTACTGCGCTGTGCGTACGCGGCGACTGTCCGTGAGGCGGCGGAAGCAGCGCGTGCGGGGCGGCGGCAGCGGCTCAGCCGAGCGCGTCCGCGCCCCCCGCGCGCGCCCTGCGGCGGCGGGCCACCTCGGTGACGTGCGTGAAAGCCGTGACGGCCGTGGTCACCAGGACCAGGACGGCGGCGGCGAGGATGAGCCAGTCGGCGTCACGGCCGCGCGCCCAGTCCGTGATCAGCCCGGCCCAAAGGATCACCGCGGCCACCGCGAGCCGAACGGGCAACAGCGACTGGACGCGCGCGGCGATCCGCTCCGCGCCGCGCTCGGCGGCCACGTAGCGCACGCCCTCGGGGAGCAGCACAGCCATCCAGGCCAGCGTCCACCAGGCGAAGCCGTCGCCCAGCGCCAGGTCGACGAAGACGCCCACGGTCAGGATCGTGCCGCAGACGATGAGCCCCCAGCCCGCCATCAGCGACCAGTTGGCCTTCGCTCGCGAGTCCACGGCGCTCACCCGGCCGGTACGGTCAGCCGCGGCGTGCCGTCGACGGCCGCGAGCACGACCGGCGTGGCGGGGCCGCCGAGGTCCCGTACGGCCGCGCGGTCCGCGTCGGGCACGGCGTCGGCGGCGGTGACCACGGCCGCGGCCTCCAGCGACGTCGCGCCGCTGGCGACGGCCATCGCGACGGCGGTCCGCAGGGCGCTCAGCGCGAGCGAGTCGAGGGCGACGGTCCCGGCCACGTACGTACGGCCCGTCTCATCGCGCACGGCCGCGCCCTCGGGCACCGCGTTACGGGCGCGGGTGGCGCGGGCCAGCGTGATGAGCTTGAGGTCCTCGGGGTCCAAGGGCGCGTTGTCCGTCATACGGCGAGCATAGTTGCGCACCCACCGGCCCCCGGCGGCCGGGCGGCCCGGCTATCCCGCCACCGACCGCATGCACCCCCGCCGCGCCTCCGGGGACGTCAGCCCATCCTCGGGACGGTCCGGGCAGGCGTCGCGCGTACGCGGTGGAGCCGGGGCACGGCGCCCCGGGCCCGCCGGGTGGTCACGGCCGGTCGTCGGACCGGGTCCTCCTCGGCTCCACCGCGTGGACATGGAGCGAACGGACCGGTTCGACCAGCACCGTCACGATGCGGTTGCGGCGGCCCGCCGGGGACTCGGCCGTCAGCCGCAGGGCGCGCAGCCCCGGATCGGTGGTGTCGTCCGTGAGGTCCACCTCCGCCGTGGCCCCCGCGATCGGGACGCGCCCCAGCGACTTGGCCAGCAGCCCGCCGACCGTCTCCACGTCCTCGTCGTCCAGCTCCAGGCCGTACAGCTCGCCGAGGTCGCCGATGTCGAGGCGGGCCGTCACCCGGTACGTGCCGTCGCCGAGGTTCTCCACCGGGGGCAGCTCGCGGTCGTACTCGTCCGTGATCTCGCCGACGATCTCCTCCAGGATGTCCTCGATCGTGACGATGCCCGCCGTGCCGCCGTACTCGTCGATGACGACGGCGCAGTGGTTGCGCTGCACCTGCATCTCGCGCAGCAGATCGCCCGCGTTCTTGGTGTCCGGCACGAAGACCGCCGGCCGCATCGCCGTCGAGACCAGCTCCGACTCCGCGTCCCGGCTGATGTGCGTCTTGCGGGCGAGGTCCTTGAGGTAGACGACGCCCACGATGTCGTCCTCGCTCTCGCCGGTCACCGGGATGCGCGAGAACCCCGAGCGCAGCGCCAGCGTCAGCGCCTGCCGGATGGTCTTGCCGCGCTCGATGACGACGAGGTCGGTGCGCGGCACCATCACCTCGCGCACCAGCGTGTCGCCGAGCTCGAAGACGGAGTGCACCATGCGGCGCTCGTCGTCCTCGATGAGCGACTCCTTCTCCGCCAGGTCCACCATGGCCCGCAGCTCGGCCTCGGAGGCGAAGGGGCCCTTGCGAAACCCCTTGCCGGGGGTGAGCGCGTTGCCGAGGAGGATGAGGAGCTGCGGGATCGGGCCCATGACGCGGGCCAGCGGCAGCAGTACGTACGCGGCGGCGGTCGCGGTGTTCACCGGGTGCTGGCGGCCGATGGTGCGCGGGGAGACCCCGACGGCGACGTACGAGACGAGGACCATGACGGCCATGGCCAGGACGAGCGCCTCCCAGGTCCGGTCGAACTCGCCCAGGAACACATAGGTGACCAGCACCCCGGCCGCCATCTCGCAGGCGACGCGCACCAGCAGCGCCACATTGAGATAGCGGGTGGGGTCGGCGGCGACGGCCATCAGCTTCGCGCTGCCGCGCCGCCCGGACCGCACCGCTTCCTCGGCGCGGAAGCGCGTCGTACGGGCCAGGCCGGCCTCCGCGCAGGCGGCGAGCCAGGCGACGACGACCAGCAGGACCGCGACGGCGAGCAGTTGAGCGGTCACGTGAACGTGGGGGCCGGGGAGGGCCCTTCGATGCCGCGCTCGCCGCGCCAGCCGTCGATGATCGCGGCCTGGAGGCCGAACATCTCGGCCTTCTCCTCCGGCTCCTCGTGGTCGTAGCCGAGCAGGTGGAGGACGCCGTGGACGGTGAGGAGCTGGAGCTCCTCGTCCATGGAGTGGCCGGTCGCCGCCTCCTCGCCCTGCCGCTTGGCGACCTCCGGGCACAGCACGATGTCGCCGAGCAGCCCCTGCGGCGTCTCTTCCTCGTCCTTGGCGGGCGGCCGCAGCTCGTCCATCGGGAAGGACATGACATCGGTGGGCCCGGGCAGGTCCATCCACTGGATGTGCAGCTGCTCCATGGCGTCGGCGTCGACGACGATGACCGAGAGTTCGGAGAGCGGGTGGATGCGCATCCGGGCCAGGGCGTAGCGGGCGACGTCCAGTACCGCCTGCTCGTCGATGTCCGTACCGGATTCGTTGTTGACGTCGATCGCCATGGTGGTCAGTTTTTACCTTCGTCGGGTGTCACAGCCCGTTTCGGCTGTCGTACTGCTCGTACGCGTCGACGATACGGCCCACCAGCTTGTGGCGGACTACGTCGGTGCTGGTGAGGCGCGAGAAATGCACGTCCTCGACGCCGTCCAGGATCTCCTGGACCTGGCGCAGCCCGCTCTTCGTGCCGTTGGGCAGGTCGATCTGGGTGATGTCGCCCGTGATCACGATCTTGGACTCGAAGCCGAGCCGGGTGAGGAACATCTTCATCTGCTCGGCGCTGGTGTTCTGCGCCTCGTCCAGGATGATGAACGCGTCATTGAGCGTGCGCCCACGCATATAAGCCAGCGGCGCGACCTCGATCGTGCCCGCGGCCATCAGGCGCGGGATCGAGTCCGGGTCGAGCATGTCGTGCAGCGCGTCGTAGAGCGGGCGCAGATACGGGTCGATCTTCTCGTAGAGCGTGCCGGGCAGGAAGCCGAGCCGCTCGCCCGCCTCGACGGCCGGGCGGGTCAGGATGATCCGGTTGACCTGCTTGGACTGGAGGGCCTGCACGGCCTTGGCCATGGCCAGATAGGTCTTGCCGGTGCCCGCGGGGCCGATGCCGAAGACGACGGTGTGCTTGTCGATGGCGTCGACATAGCGCTTCTGGTTGAGCGTCTTGGGGCGGATGGTGCGGCCGCGGCTGGAGAGGATGTTCTGGGTGAGGACCTCGGCCGGGGTCTCCGCGGGGCCGTCCCCGTCGGCGCTCTCCTGGAGCATGGCGATCGACCGTTCCACTGCGTCCTCCGTCATCGGGTGACCGGTGCGGAGCACCAGCATCATCTCGTCGAAGACGCGCTGCACGAGGGCGACTTCCTCCGGGTCCCCGGTAGCGCTTACTTCATTGCCCCGTACATGAATGTCCGTGGACGGGAACGCCTTCTCGATCACGCGCAGGAGCGAGTCCTCGGAGCCCAGGACCGTGACCATGGGGTGCTTGGCCGGAACGGTGAAGTGGGCGCGCGCCTGCGGTTGCATAGGTGTCTGAGTCATGGGCCGGCTCTCTGGCCTGCTCATCCCTCTCTCTGTGCTCGACAGCCTTGGGATACCAAGGGTACGACGGTGCACTGACAAGGCCGAGGTGTTTTCTGGGCCGCCTGCCGGGAGGGCCGCCGGGGCTCCGGCCGGTACAGCGGAGCCGCCCCGGCCGGTACGGCCAACGGCCGCCCGAGAGCCGCCCCGGGCTACAGCCGGCAGATCCTCCGCAGGCCGCGCGCGGACCGCCTCACTGCCTCCGCCTCACTGCCTCCGGAACCCGATGGTGGGCACCGCGCGCACCAGCGGCCACGGCCGGGCCGTCGGCGGCAGTATCCCGTCCAGGAAGGCATAGCGGCGCAGCGCCGCCGGGTCCTGGTCGTCGTACGACTTCACGTGCTGCCACCACGCGGCGATCTCCACCCACCCCGGCGCGGACAGCGACCCGCCGAATTCCTGTACGGACAGGGCGGCGGTCAGCCCCGCGAAGGCGAGCCGGTCCGCGAGCGGCCAGTCGGCGAGCGTCCCGGTGACGAAGCCCGCGACGAAGACGTCCCCGGCCCCGGTCGGGTCCAGCGCCTCCACGGCGATGGCCGGCACCTCGGCGGTCTCGCCCGTACGGCCGTCCGCCGCGTACGCGCCCTCCGAGCCGAGTGTGACGACGGCCAGCGGCACCTTGTCGGCGAGCGCCCGGGCGGCGACGCGCGGGCAGTCGGTGCGGGTGTAGCGCATCGCTTCCTCGGCGTTGGGGAGGAACGCCTCGCAGTGCTGGAGGTCGGCGAGGTCGTCCGGGTCCCAGCGGCCGGTGTCGTCCCAGCCGACGTCCGCGAAGATCCGGCTGCCCCGGCGGGCCGCGTGCGCGAGCCACTCCTCGCGCTTGCCCGGCTCCAGGAGGCTGACGCAGGCGCGGGCGGGCGGCGGGCAGACGGGGGCGGGCTCCTCGGGCGGCGGGGCCTCGTGGCCGTGGGAGACCATGGTCCGCTCGCCCTCGTACGCCATGGAGACGGTCACCGGCGAGTGCCAGCCCGGGACCGTACGGGACTGCTCCAGGTCGATGCCCTCGCCTCGGGAGAGCGCGTCCCAACAGTACTCGCCGTACATGTCGTCCCCGAACGCGGCGGCCAGCGAGGTCCGCAGGCCGAGCCGGGCCAGGGCGGTGGCCATGTTGGCGACGCCGCCCGGGCTGGAGCCCATGCCGCGCGCCCAGGACTCGGTGCCGCGCACGGGGGCGGAGTCCAGGCCGGTGAAGATGATGTCGAGGAAGACGGTGCCGGTGAGATACACGTCGGTCGCGGGGTCACGTTCGGAGCGGACCTCCGCCAGCGGGTCGAGCACCGGGTAGGCCCCGGCCCGCGGCGCGGCGCCGCTCGGTTCGTGGGGCCGCGCGCCGTTCGCCGGCCGGTCTCCGTCGCCAAATGTCACGGTGCGCTCCCCGACGCTCGTCGCGTCTCGTCTCGTCGTACCGCCGGCCGCGTCTGCGGTGGTGCCGGCGGTCACGTCTGCGGTCCTGGTCACTGCCCTGCTGCTCTGCTGACTTGCTGCTCTGCTGCCTTGCCCGTTGCGCCCTGGTCGCTGCTCGCCCGCTGCCCTGCTGCCTTGCCCGTGTCCTACCCGCGTCCTGCCCGCGGCCTTGTTCACGGCCTGTCCACGGTCTTGCCCTCGGCCTTGTTCACGGCCTTGTCCGCGCTCCTGCCACGGCCCTGCCGCGCCTCCCCGCACGCTGTCCTCCGTGTGGTCCTGCCCGTGACCTTGTCTGGTCCCTCCGACGCGGGTTCGGACAGTGTGCCCGATGCTGCGGTACGTTCCGGGCATGAGGTTGACGATTCTGGGTGGTGGCGGCTTTCGCGTGCCGCTCGTACACCGGGCCTTGCTGGACGACGCACGGCGCGACGCGCCCGGCCGCTGCACCGAACTGGTGCTGTACGACACGGACTCCGAGCGGCTGGGTGTCATCGAGTCCGTACTGGCGGCGCAGTCCGCGGACGTGCCCGGCGCGCCCTCCGTGCGCGTCGCCGACACGCTCGACGACGCGCTGCGCGGTTCGGACTTCATCTTCTCGGCGATCCGGGTGGGCGGCACGGCGGGCCGGGTGCGGGACGAGCGGATCCCGCTCTCCGAGGGTGTGTTGGGCCAGGAGACGGTCGGCGCGGGCGGCGTGCTCTACGGGCTGCGCACGATCCTGGTGGCCCTGGATATCGCGGAACGGGCCGCGGCCGTGGCCCCCGACGCGTGGCTGATCAACTTCACCAACCCGGCCGGCATGGTCACCGAGGCCATGACGGCCGTGCTGGGCGAGCGGGTCATCGGCATCTGCGACTCGCCCGTCGGCCTGGTGCGACGGGCCTCCCGCGCCATCGGCGTCGACCCGAACAAGGTCAGCTACGACTATGTGGGCCTCAACCATCTCGGCTGGCTGCGGTCCCTGCGGTTCGAGGGCCGCGACCTGCTGCCGGGCCTGCTCTCCGACGCCGCCGCGCTGGGCGCCTTCGAGGAGGGCAAGCTCTTCGGGGCCGACTGGCTCCATGCGCTCGGCGCGCTCCCCAACGAGTATCTGCACTACTACTACTTCCGGCGCGAGACGCTGCGCTCGGTGACCGAATCGGTCAAGACCCGCGGCGAGTTCCTGGACGGGCAGCAGGGCGCGTTCTTCGCGGAGGCCGCGGACCGGCGGCCGGAGCAGGCGTACGAGCTGTGGGAGCGGACCCGGCTCCAGCGCGAGGAGACGTACATGTCCGAGAGCCGGGCGGCGAGCGGGGGTTGGGAGCGCGACTCCTGCGACCTGGACGGCGGCGGCTACGACCAGGTGGCGCTGGCGCTGATGCGGGCGATCTCGCGGAACGAGCGCGCCCGTCTCATTCTCAATGTCCCCAACGGCACGACCGTCCCGCAGTTGGCGCCCGACGCCGTCATCGAGACGGTGTGCGAGGTCGACGAGAACGGGGCGCGCCCGCTGCCGTGCGAGCCGCTGCGCGAGGACCAGCTCGGCCTGATGCTCCAGCTCAAGGCGGTGGAACGGGCGTCGATCGAGGCCGCGGTCTACAAGGACCGCGATGCGGCGCTGCGCGCTCTGGCCCTGCACCCGCTGGTCGACTCCCCCGCGGTGGCCGCCCGCATTCTGGAACGCGCGTCCAAGAGTTGAGCGGGGCGGGGGCCGGCCCGCCCCCGCCCCTCCCCGGGGTCAGTGCCCCCGAGCCAGCCACTCCGCCACGTGCGGTGCCTCGGCGCCGACCGACGTCGAGTCCCCGTGCCCCGTACGGACGACGGTCTGCGCGGGCAGCGTCAGCAGCCGCTCCCGGATCGAGTCGACGATCGTCGGGAAGTCCGAGAAGGACCGGCCCGTGGCCCCCGGCCCGCCGTTGAACAGCGTGTCGCCGGTGAAGACGGCGGCCAGCGCGGGCGCGTACAGGCAGACCGCGCCGGGCGCGTGGCCGGGCGTGTGCAGCACGGTCAGCTCGACGCCCGCGACCGTGAGCGTCTGCCCGTCGGTGAGCCACCCGTCCGGGGAGCGCTCCGGGTGGGTCTGCTTCCACAGCGGCAGGTCGTCGGCGTGCAGCAGGATCGGCGCGCCCGTACGGTCCGCGAGGGCGGGGGCCGCGTCGATGTGGTCGTTGTGCGCGTGGGTGCAGACGATCGCGCGGAGCGTACGGCCGCCGAGCGCGTCGGCGATGGCGTCGGCGTCGTGGGCGGCGTCGATGACGATCGCCTCGTGATCGTCGCCGACGATCCACACGTTGTTGTCGACGTCCCAGGTGCCGCCGTCGAGCGAGAACGTGCCGGAGGTGACGAGCTGGTCGACGCGGGCGCGCGGGCCGTTCCCGGCGGTGAACTCGGCGTGGGCGTTGTCATCGGCCCCGGACTCGGCCGCCATCAGAAGACCACCACCGAACGCAGCACGTCGCCCTGGTGCATCCGCTCGAACGCCTTCTCCACATCCCCGAGCCCGATCGTCTCCGTGACGAACGCGCCGAGGTCGAGCCGCCCCTGCTGGTGCAGATCGATGAGCATGGGGAAGTCGCGGGAGGGCAGGCAGTCGCCGTACCAGGAGGACTTGAGCGAGCCGCCGCGTCCGAAGATGTCGAGCAGCGGCAGTTCCAGCTTCATCTCGGGCGTCGGCACGCCCACCAGGACGACGGTGCCCGCGAGGTCACGGGCGTAGAAGGCCTGCTCGTACGTCTCGGGGCGGCCGACCGCGTCGATGACGACGTCCGCGCCGAAGCCGCCGGTCAGCTCGCGGATCGCGGCGACGGGATCGGTGGCGCGGGAGTTGACGGCGTCGGTGGCGCCCATCGACTTCGCGGTCTCCAGCTTCCGGTCGTCGATGTCGACGGCGACGATGCGGGCGGCCCCGGCGAGCCGGGCGCCGGCGATGGCGGCGTCCCCGACGCCGCCGCAGCCGATGACGGCGACCGAGTCGCCCCGGCCGACCGCGCCGGTGTTGATCGCGGCGCCGATGCCGGCCATGACGCCGCAGCCCAGCAGGCCCGCGACGGCCGGGGAGACGCCCGGGTCGACCTTGGTGCACTGTCCGGCGGCGACCAGGGTCTTCTCCGCGAACGCGCCGATGCCGAGCGCCGGGGACAGCTCGGTGCCGTCCTTGAGGGTCATCTTCTGCTTGGCGTTGTGGGTGTCGAAGCAGTACTGCGGGCGGCCCCGTCGGCAGGCGCGGCACTCGCCGCAGACGGCGCGCCAGTTGAGGACCACGAAGTCACCGGGGGCGAGGTCGCCGGCGCCCTCCCCCACGGACTCCACGACGCCGGCCGCCTCGTGTCCGAGGAGGAAGGGGAATTCGTCGTTGATGCCGCCCTGCTTGTAGTGCAGGTCGGTGTGGCACACGCCGCACGCCTGCACCCGCACCACGGCCTCGCCGGGCCCCGGGTCCGGTACCACGATCGTCTCCACCCGGACCGGTTGGTCCTTGCCGGGTGCGATGACTCCGCGTACTTCCTGCGCCATGATCGGCCAGCCCTTCTCTTCGGAAATCTGCACATACCGTACGCGGACCGGGCGGGTGCGCCCAGCCGCCTCGCACCCGCCGTACGAGCGTGACGCCCCGTCCGAGCCCCGCCCGGGCTCTGCGCGCGTAGACAACCCTTGACCGGCGATCTCCGACCCCTTAGTTTCACGCTGCACCTGTATGCACCCTTAAACGCCCTCTGGAGACCCCGCGTGGCCCTCAACGCCCTCACTCGCTCATCTACGCGCGTCCGCGTCGCGGCCGTGGCCGTCGCCCTCGCCACCGGCGGCGGCCTGTTCGCGGCGGGCTCGGCCTCCGCCGACCACTCCGTGCCCCGCTCGGACAAGGAGATCCCGAACCTGACGCGGGTCACCGACCAGATCAAGGCGTACTACGGCGACACGGTGACCGCCTCCGGCGAGCACTACGCCTCGCCGCACAGCAACTACGCCAAGCAGCTCGCGAGCATCGAGAAGAAGGCCGAGCGCCACCTGGACCGCGCGGCGAAGAAGGCGGCGCACGACAACAGCAAGCACGGGAATCACGGGAAGCACGGCAAGCCCGCGATCGTGCTCGACCTCGACGACACCACGCTCCTGTCGTACAACTACGAGCTGGAGCAGGGCTTCCACTTCACGCCCGCGTCGCAGGACGAGTACCTCAAGACCAAGGACATGGCGGCCGTCTTCGGCATGCCGGAGCTGGTCAACCGGGCGAAGGCCAAGGGCATCACGGTCTTCTACGTGACCGGCCGCGACGAGCACCAGCGCGCGTGGAGCGTCCGCAACCTCAAGAACGTCGGCTACCGGCCGGCCGCGGACACCGCGCACCTCTACCTGCAGAACAAGAAGACGCCGCCCGCGTACCTGCCGTGCGGCTCGACGTGCACGACCGTCGAGTACAAGGCGGGCACGCGCAAGCACATCGAGTCCCAGGGCTACGACATCGTCGCCAACTTCGGCGACCAGTACAGCGATCTGTCCGGCGGCTACGCGGAGAAGTCCGTCAAGCTCCCGAACCCGATGTACTACCTGCCCTGACCCCGCCGTGCCCCCGCTTCGGCAGGGGCACCCGCATCAGGTCCCGGGCGACGGTGAGTTCGCCGTCGAACCCCGCCGCCCGGGCCTGGCGCTCGAACTCCGACGGGTCCGCGTACCGCTGCGAGAAGTGCGTCAGCACCAGGTGCCGTACGCCCGCGCCCACCGCGACCCGCGCGGCCTGGGCCGCCGTCAGGTGCCCGTGGTCGACGGCGAGGTGCTCGTCCGCGTCGAGGAAGGTCGACTCGATCACCAGCATGTCGCACCCCTCGGCGAGCTCGTACACGCCGTCGCACAGCCGGGTGTCCATCACGAAGGCGAACCGCTGCCCGCGCCGCACCTCGCTCACCTCGTCGAGCGATACGCCGTTCAGACCGCCCTCCCGGTGCAGCCGCCCCACGTCCGGCCCGGCGATGCCGTGCGCCGCGAGCCGCTCCGGCAGCATCCGCCGCCCGTCGGGCTCGACGAGCGCGTAACCGTACGACTCGACCGGGTGCGAGAGCTTGCGCGCCCACAGCTCGTACGACGGGGTCTCGGCGAGCGTGCCGCCGCTGCCCGATACGGGCTCCTCGACGAGCCGCACGGTCTCGCGGTACGCGGTCGCGTACCGCAGCCGGTCGAAGAAGTGCCGGCCGCTGCGCGGGTAGTGCGCGACGACGGGGTGCGGCACGCGGTCGAGGTTGATCCGCTGGATCACCCCGGCGAGGCCGAGCGAGTGATCGCCGTGGAAGTGCGTGACGCAGAGGCGGTTCAGGTCGTGCGCCGCGACCCCGGCCCGCAGCATCTGCCGCTGCGTCCCCTCCCCCGGGTCGAAGAGGATGCCCTCGCCGTCCCAGCGCAGCAGATAGCCGTTGTGATTGCGGTGCCGGGTCGGCACCTGGCTGGCGGTGCCGAGGACGACGAGCTCCCGTACGGACAAGGCCGCTCCCCGGCTATCCGGGGGGCCAGTTGAGGCCGCGCCCGCCGAGCACGTGGGCGTGCGCGTGGAAGACGGTCTGCCCCGCGCCGGCGCCGGTGTTGAAGATGACCCGGTACCCCGTCCCGTCGACCTTCTCCTCCCCCGCGATCTCCCCGGCCTCGCGCAGCACATCCGCGGCGATGGCCGGTTCGGCGGCGGCGAGCGCGGCGGCGTCGGGGTAGTGCGCCTTGGGGATCACCAGGACATGCGTGGGCGCCTGCGGATTGATGTCCCGGAACGCCACGGTCGTCTCGCTCTCCCGCACGACGGTAGCCGGCACCTCCCCCGCCACAATCTTGCAGAACAGGCAGTCGGCCTGCGCTTCTCCCGCCACCGGTGGGCTCCTCCCGAGTCGTGTGACGCGCGCGGCTCGCGCGTACGAACGGGATGCTACCGGCCGGGACCGACAGCCCGATGATCGGAGAGGCGCGAGGGTGTCACTTCCCGGGCAGACCGGAGGAACAACTGTCAGAGGGCTGAGGATGAGGGGGCGGAGTGGGCTGCGGGGCAGGCACATACGTACTGCCTCCCTCCCCGCCGCTCCGTGTGCTGGAGGGCTCAGCGCTCCCGTCGCAGGACCCGAGCACAGTGGCGGTGAAGACGGTCTTGCCACCGACTTTCGCGGTCAGATTGCCCCGCACGCATGAGTCACCGCTGATCCCGGTCACCCGCCCGTAGACAATGATCTTCTTCCCGTCTCCGCTCCGCCCCTCGCAGTCGACCCCGACCGCGGTCACCGGAGGCGGCGCACTCCCCGCCTCCTCCCCCGTCCTATCGACCTGCCCGGAACAGGCGAGCCACTGCACGGTGACGTCATTGCGCTCCAGCGCGCGCGTGGCCAGGTTGTCGGTGGCGACGGACACGTTGACGGTGCTGAGCCCGCCCACCGCCGGCTCACACCCCACCAAGGCCGCCGCCCCCACTCCGACGATCCCCACCACTCCGGCACTCCACAGCACCGGCCGATCGCGTAATCGCCTCAATGCCCCCATAGGGGGCAGCGTCCCACCGACCTGAGGAGGGGGGTAGAGCGACGTCGGCCAGTCCTGGGCACGCGCGCGGGGCCGTACGGCCCTGGGCGACGGCCTCGTACGCACCATCGGGCCCACCGACCTCGGCTATGCCAGCGGCCCAGTGCCTCAGCTCGACACGGTCCAACTGGACACCGAGCACGGGTCCGTACTGATCGACGCGGGCGCTCAGTTGGAGAAGTACCGATTCGTACTGAACCGCATGGAACGCATTGCGCTCAACCCCACCGAGTCACGCGATCTCATCCACCGAATCCGTCAAGAAATCTAGGGGACGCCCACCATGTCCACATTCGCCTGGCAGAAATCCTCGTACAGCGCCGACGCTTCCGCCTGCGTCTACCTGGCAGCCACCCCGGACGGGACACTCCACCTCCGCGAAAGCGACACCCCCGACACCACTCTCACCACCACACCCGACGCACTACGCCCCCTCATATCCGCCATCAAGCGCGGAGCATTCGACACCCTCCTTCACTGAACAGACTTGGGCGTACTCAACAAATTATCCCACGATCGGACACTCGTCATGGCCCTACAGTTCGCTCCGACCTCGAACCCCGAAAAAACGTGAAGATCGCTTCCCGCTGCTCGGCCACAGTAACCACCTGATCAGCTCTGGCAGGAGCAAAGATGTCTACAGTTTCCTGATTCACCACCCGCAACGACGGATCGAAGGTGTAGACGTATCTCCCGCCTGTCATCTGTGCCTGCATACCAGAATTCGTCACATTGATTCGCGCGCCCTGGCAACAGAGAAGAAGGCCGTCGTCCTCCAATTCCTCTCTGGCCCTCAGGAGGCAGGCGAACAAATTGTCAGCAGCGTACGACTTCTTCTCACGACCTTCACGCAACACGTCCAGTACACACGGCGGCTGCACGGTCGGTTCCAGGGTGAGATCTTCCATCTCCCCATCCGGATTCACCGCGGTCAGCGCAATACTCTCCTTCACGACGCCCTCCGTAGTTCGCGTACTGAGTTCCGGCATGCGCGCGGGTCTCGGCACATAGCGAGAGGAACGCGGACAGCGCAGCGGCCCTGGCACACGCGAACATCGTGGGCAGGGCTGCCCCAGCCCACTCCGCGATCGCCTGGCAGTCGCGCAAGCCGGGCCACCCTCAAGCGCCCGCGATTCCTTGACAAGCTACGTCCGGGAGAGGGGACTCCGCGCGATCCTTGAGCCATGCCCGAACTTAACGACAAGCACCCCTCCAGCGCAGGCGGCGCCGTCACCGCAGGTTATCCCCTGCTTCTCGTACTGGTGACGGACGTGGCAGCCGGGCTGCTGGTCGCCATCGCACTTGTCAGCCGGGGGCTGGACCGGATGAACGCCGGGGCCGGACGGACAGCGACCAGCGTGCCGCGCCTGGACTGGGCGCCAGTGCTGGGCTTCGGCGCTCTGGCCCTGGCGATCGGTGTAACGGCCGTCGTGCTGCTGGATCGGGCACCGAGTTGTCCCTACTGAGGGGCACCCCAAAGCGCATCAAGATCCCGACAATGAACAACGATCGAAGCATCGGTCAACGCGATCTCATGAAGACAACCGTCATCCCACGGAAGAATCTCGTCCAGCAGGACAGTGTCGACCTCCATCCAGTCGATAGAATGTTCATAGTCGATCGAGAAATGCGTAACCCCAGAATATTGAATCCGCAGACCGGAGTCGTGCTTCCAGTCGTTGGGGGAGAACACCAAAGTCAAATTCCCACTCTTATCTGTAGGAATGACGATATCCGCTAGCTCCAGGTCCTTGACACACCTCTTGCTGCCAAAGCTGTAGTGCATCTCATCTGAAGCGAATTCCCATGCGCCAGGCGGAAGACTCCCGCGCATCTTCGGCAGCTCAGCCAAGTAGCCAGTCGGATCCACGCTGAACCCAGGGAGTTGCTGGTCCCAGTCAGCCTTCACGAACTTCATTTACAACCTTCCGATGCGAGGCGGGGACGCCGCCATTTGTCGCCGGTAATGTCCTCCACCCCCTTGGGTCCGATACGCCCGGTCCTTCTCATGAAGTCCACAGCCTTCCCCTTAAGGGCATTCTGCACACTATCTGGCACCTCTACTTCAACAGCCTTCTTAGTGTGCTTGTCGAAGAAACCATCACTGCCGAACAGTCCGACTTCTCGACCATTTTTATCATATACATGTATCTCGAAATCCGTACCTTTGGTCCCTTCGGGCCACTGATCTATCCTGCCCCTGTACCCCCTCCCGAAGTCCAGTGGGTCTTTCGGACCACGCGCCGCAAGGCCATGCGGGTCAATCCATACCAGGGGGTTGTGAACATAGGCGTGATGGTTGGGAGCCGGTTCGATACCGAGAGGATCCGGGCCCACATAGGCAGCCACCTCCGGGTCGTAGTGGCGGAAGTAGTTGTAGTGGAGTCCCGTTTCCGCGTCCGCGTACTGGCCCGGGAAGCGGAGGGGGCAGGTGACGGTGTCGGTGTCCGTGGGGGCCGGGAGGCGTGTGCCCCAGAGGGTGGTGCGGTGTTGCCAGGTCAGCTCGCCGGCTGGGGTGATCAACTCTGTTGGTGAGCCGACCGGGTCGGTGATGATCGCGTGGAAGCGGGTGGCCTCAGCCGGGTCCGAGAGTTCCGCGAATTTGGTGATCAGGGACTCGCCCGGCGCCCGGGTCAAAGGGCGGTGGTCCGTCTGGGTCAGGGGGCGGTGGGTGTCCGGGGCGTAGTCCCACGTGGTGACCCGGCCGTCTGGCGCCGTCTGTTCGGCCAGTCGGGTGTCGTCCCAGGTGAAGGTGGTCTCCTCCGCCACCTCCCCCGTGTCCGTCAGGCGCTGCTTGGATATCCGGCGGCCCAGGGGGTCGTACGTGTAGTGCCAGTGTTCGCCGTCCGGATTGACCGCTCCCGTCAGGCGGTCCTCCGCGCTCCACGTATACGTCCATGTCTTGGTCCGGCCGTTGAGGAGTTTGCGGGCTTTGCGTACGAGGCGGCCCTGCGCGTCGTGTTCGTAGCGAGTGCGGCCCGCGCGGCGGATCAAGGTGCCCTCGAACGCTCGCTCGCCCGGCGATTCGTGGGCCGGGGCCTCGGCTCGGGTCAGGTTGCCCGCGCCGTCGTAGGCGTAGCGCTCCGTCCAGCCGTGCGCGTTCACCTCCGTCACGCGGCCCATCGCGTCCAGGTCGAACCGCCTGGTGCCGGAGGTCAGTTCGCGGATTTCGGTGAGGTAGCCGTCCGCCCGGTACGCGTACGCGCGGTGCTGGAGCAAGCGCTCAGCGCCCGGTCCGCGCACCGTCTGGCCCGTCAGGCGGCCGGTCTCGTTCCAGGTCTGGGTGAGCGCCGCTCCGTCCCCGATGCCGCGCCGCGTCTCGCGCCCCGCCGCGTCGTACCCGAACGTCAGCTCCCCTGCGTCCGACCGCAGTGCGGTGGGGCGGCCTTCCGCGTCGTACGTCCACTGCGAGACCAGCCCCGATGGCGTCGTGCGGCGTCGGCGGCGGCCCGCCGCGTCGTACGCGTACGTCGTCGCCCGCCCGTTCACGCTCTCCGTTACAGGGCGGCCGAGCGCATCGCGCCCGATGACGAGCTCCGCGTCCGCGTTCGCCGCCCGCACCAGGTCACCCGCCGGGTCGTACGCGTACGCGATGCGCTCGTCCCCGTCGCCGCGCTGCTCCACCACCCTCCCCAGCACGTCCCGCTCGAAGCGCAGTTCCTCGCCCGCCCCGTTCGTCCGCGACACCAGCCCGCCCGCCGCGTCGTGCCCGTACGTCAGCGTCCGGCCGTTGAAGTCGGTCTCCGACGCCAGCCGGCCCGCCGCGTCGTACTCATAGCTCCAGCTCAGGCCCTGCGGATTGGTCACCTCCGTCAGCCGCAGCTCCGTGTCGTACGCGAACGCGTACCGCGTGCCATCCGGATCCGTGCGCGTCGCCGGGACATCGAAATGCGTGGAGGTCTGCCGGGTGACGTTGCCCGCCGGGTCCGTGTGCGACAGGAGGTTGCCCTCGCCGTCCCACGTCCAGGTCTCCCGCGTGGTGCCGTTCGCCGGTTCGTGCCAGCTCGGTTTGGATTCCGTCGTCCACCCCATCCGCACCGTGTGGCCCAGCGGGTCGGTCGTCTCGATGACACGGCCGAACGCGTCACGGCGGACCGTGGTCGTGTGGCCCAGTGCGTCGGTGACGGCCGCCGGGAGCCCCGCCGCGTCCGGCGTCACCCGACGCGTGCCGCCGAGCGGGTCCGTCACCGAGATCAGGTGGCCCGAGGCGTCGTGCGCGTACCGGGTCTCCGCGCCCGCCGGATCGGTCGTCGTCACGACGTTGCCGCGCTCGTCGTACGTGTGGCGCCAGACCGCGCCCCCCGGCTCGGTGACCTCCACCGGCCGGGCGAGGCCGTTGTAGGCGGCCGCGGCGGTCGAGCCGTCCGGCAGCACCACCTCCGTGAGGTTCCCGGCCGCGTCGTAGCCGTAGCGCGTGGTGCGGCCCAGCGGATCGGTGACCGCCGTGCGCAGGTCACCCCGCTCGTTCCACTCGGTGCGTGTCACCTGGCCCAGCGGATCGGTCTCTTCGACCACCTGGCCATCGGCGTTGCACCGATACGCGGTCCGCCGGCCCAGCGAGTCGACGTACGTCGTGGTGTGCGACGCGTCGTCGTATTCCAGCGCGCCCGAGAAGAACCCGTCGCTGCCCTCCGTGCACACCACCCGGCCGGCCGCATCGTAGACATACGCGAACGACGTCCCGTTCCGGTCCGTCCACGACGTCACCCGCCCCTGACCGTCATACGTGAACCGCAGCGGCCGGCCGCTGGAGTTCACGACCTCCGCGAGATTGCCCGCCGCGTCATACCCGTAACGCATCACCACCGTGCCGCCGCCCGCACCCGGCCCGGTCCCGTACCGCGACGGCGCCTCCTCCAGCAGCCGCAACGCCGTCACCCGCACACCCTCGGTATCGACCGCCACGTAGTAGCCGCCGGAATGCCGAAGCCCCACCGGCACGCCCTCCGTCGCGCGCTCCACGTCGATACGGGCCCCGTTGTGGTCCGTCCAGGACTCCAACGGCAGCTCCACCACGCCCGGTTCGCCCGCCGGCCGGGCCCCGCCGAACGTGCGGACCACCCCGGACCCGGGATCCGTGATGGTCACCACCCCGTCCGGCTCCCCGTCCCACTCCAACGGCCACCGCGCGCCCTTCACCGGCCACACCGGCTCCCCGGCCCGCGGCACCGGATACACCAGCCGCATCCCATCCGCCGCCGCGAAGACCACCCCCTGCGCATCGAGCTGCACCCGCTCGTCCAGCGTCGACGCCCACGCCGGCCCGAAACACACCCCCGACCGATACGACGACAGATGCGTCCGCTCGAAAACCAAGGGCAGATCGGCCGGGAGACGCAGATCGGTCTGCATCATCAGCATGTCGCCGGACGCCACGTCGATCGGCTCACCCGCACACGGCACGTCCTTGCCCCGGCGGCACGCCTCACCCAGCTTGATCACATTGCGGCGCAGCGCCTCCACGCCCTTGGACACCGACGGCGGCATCCGAAACAACTCCCCGTTCAAGGGCAGCCTCGACACACCCGCGGCCCCGCCGCCGAACACACCCCCGTAGAGCATGCCGTCATTCGCCGCGGCACTGATCTCATCCAGACTGATACCCGACTGCTCACCGCGGAGGATCTTGATCGGCTGCGCGACCGCCAGATCCAGCGCCACCGTCTCCACCCCGCCGAACGCGGCACCCACCAGAGCCGACGCGGCGATCTCCTCCGCCGCCGTCGCGATCACCAGCTCAAGCTCCGCCCCAAGCCCCAGAATCCCCTCCACCGCCACCCCCGCGGCGAGATCCGACAACCCCGCCGTGAAGAAGGTCCCCGCCACCCCGGCCACGATGACCGCGGCACTCGCCTCGATCGCCGTCCACAGTTGATGCCGGGCATGTTCGATCTGACCGGCGAGCTGCTCCAGCCCCTCCGCCATATCCCGCGACGCCTTCGCCAGATCCCGCAGCCAGCCCGCACCACCGTCCTTGGCATAACGCGACCAGAACACCCGAAAGGCGTCGATCGCCTCACCCTTGTTGTGATGAATGAGCGAGGAAGCCGAATGATGCACCGGCGTATGCACATCATCGACCCGGCCGGCGAACGTCCGCCACGCCTTCGCCGCCTCCCGCAACTTCCCCGGATCCCCGTCCGGCCAGTGCAGACCCAGATGCTCCAGGATATTCCTGGCCTCTTCGGCGACACTCATTCCGCACCCTTGCCGCGCCCGGCCTTCTCCCTGGCGAAAATGCCCGCAATCGCCTTGTCGTTGTCGACATGACCGTCCGCCATATCGCTCAGCGCCTCATGGATACTGACCAGCCCCAGCACCAAAATGCCCGCAGAACTCTCCAACGACTCCGCACTGGAGCGATAGCCGGCACCGAACTTCTCCGCGTCCCCACCCCACGGCTCCCCCAACCCGTCCAAGGTGTTGACCAACTCGGTCAGCGCCGAACTCAACTCCTTGCCCTGCCGCTTGAAAACCGGCGCCGCCGACTTGATATCCGCCGTCCTGATATCCAGAACCCTGCCACCGTCAGGCCCGTCACCCACCGCACGCCTCCCCCGTCGCATGCCCCCACGCAAACCTCCACCCTAGGAAGCGGGAACCACGGTTCGACCAACGCGACGCAATGCCGAAGCAAAGGAACAGCACTGAGCGATGAAGCGCATCGTCTCTGCCGCGAACAAATGCCGTAAACAGGTGCACGGGCCGAGTCATTGGCTGCGTCATCCGCTACCGTTCATCCTTCGACAGCCGACGATCATCATCGTTTTCGGGGGAATTTCCTTGACCACCCTGCCGCCCTTGGGCAACCCGATCATGCCGAGCCGCCGAAAGATAGTCCGGAACAGAATCATCTTCGGACTGTTCGTCGCCGCGCTCGCCGCCTCCTTCGCCGTGAATGGGTTCACCGGCAAGGACGATTCCGACAGCGTCCAGGCAGGCGACTGCTTCGAGAACACGGGCACCAAGAAGGAGGCGCAGATCGAGAAGCACGACTGCGGCGACGCTCACGCCACCTACAAGGTGCTGAAGCGGGACGACGACTCCGTCACCGAGATCGCGTGCTGGGATGTGAAGGGGACCACCGGAGCGCTCACGGCGGCCGGGGCCAAGAACTTCGTCGTGTGCTTCAAGGACAACCCGGACAAGGGGCGCGGCGAGGGCTGAGGCCCCCGCACCAAGCCGCCGCCCCTTCGCGGAGGTTCAGCCCCAACGGCCCGTCCGTCCCAGCAGCAGCGCCGTCGCCGCCGTGCCCGCCGTGGAGGTGCGGAGCACGCTCGGGCCCAGGCGGTACGGTTTCGCGCCTGCTTCCGCGAAGGCGCTCAACTCATCCGGGGACACGCCGCCTTCGGGGCCGACGATGAGGATGATGTCGCCGGTCTGCGGGAGGGGGGCGGCGGCCAGGGGGGTGCTGCCCTCCTCGTGGAGGACCGCGGTGAAGGCGGCGTCCGTCAGCAGGTCCGCTACCTGACGGGTCGTCATGAGGTCGGACACCTGCGGGAATCGCAAGCGGCGCGACTGCTTGCCCGCCTCGCGGGCCGTGGCGCGCCACTTGCCCAGGGCCTTGAGGCCGCGGTCGCCCTTCCACTGCGTGACGCAGCGCGACGCGGCCCACGGGACGACGGCGTCCACGCCCGTCTCCGTCATCGTCTCCACCGCCAGCTCCCCGCGGTCGCCCTTGGGGAGGGCCTGGACGACGGTGATGCGGGGCTGTGGGGCCGGCTCGGTACGGAGCGCCGTGACGGACACCTCCAGGCGGTCCTTGCCCTCCAGCGCCGTCACCGTGCCGTACGCGCCCACGCCCTGCCCATCCGTGAGGGTGACCTCCTCGCCCACCCGCAGGCGACGGACGGAGACCGCGTGCCGTCCCTCCGGGCCCGTGAGGGCGACCACGGAGCCCGCCTCCGCGCCCGCCAGCGATTCGGTCAGGAACACCGGCGCCGTCATACGACCTCTCCCTGCGAACTGTGTGATCCGTGCTGCTCCTGCGCCGCCTGCGTCCCGAGCGGCCCGTGAGACGCGTGCCGCCCGCCCGGACCGACCGGCCCCGCCGGCCCGGCCGCCCCGTGCGCCAACGTCCCCCGCGCCGTCTCCAGTTCGGCCACCAGCACCTCCACGAGCTGGCCCGCCGGGAGCTCCCGCGCCAGGCGGTGGCCCTGGCCCGCCCACAGGTTCATGCCCTGCGGGTCGCCCACCTTCGCCGCGGCCTTGCGCAGGCCGGAGGTGAGGAAGTGGACCTGCGGGTAGGCGGCCGGGGCGTACGGGCCGTGTTCGCGCATGAAGCGGTTGACCAGGCCGCGGGCGGGGCGGCCGGAGAAGGCGCGGGTGAGTTCGGTGCGTACGAACACGGGGTCCGTCAGCGCGCGCTTGTGGAGCGTGTGGGCGCCGGACTCCGGACAGACCAGGAAGGCCGTGCCGAACTGGGCGGCGACCGCGCCCGCGGCGAGCACCGAGGCGATCTGGGCGCCGCGCATCAGACCGCCCGCGGCGATGATCGGTATCTGTACGGTCTCCCGGACCTGGGTGATCAGCGCGAGGAGCCCGAGGCCCGCGCCCGTACCGTCGGCGTGCGGGTCATCGCGGTGGGTGCCCTGGTGGCCGCCGGCCTCGATGCCCTGGACGCAGACGGCGTCGGCGCCCGACCACTGGGCGGCCTGCGCCTCGGCTGCCGAGGTCACGGTGACGATCGTCACCGTACCGACCTTGGCGAACGCCTCGAAGACCACGCGGGAGGGGCAGCCGAAGGTGAAGGAGACGACGGGGACGGGGTCGTCCGCGAGGATCGCGAGCTTGGCCTCGTACGCGTCGTCGGTGCCGCAGTCCGTGTCGCCGAGCGGCGTCTCGTACCAGGCGGCCTCGCCCGCGAGCTGTTCGCGGTAGACCTCGACCGCCGCCGGGTCCGCGACGGAGGGCTGCGGCATGAAGAGGTTCACGCCGAAGGGCCGGTCCGTCAGACTGCGGATCTGCTTGATCTCCTCGTACATCGCTTCCGGCGTCTTGTAGCCGGCGGCGAGGAAGCCGAGGCCGCCCGCTTCGCCGACGGCAGCGGCCAGTGTGGGAGAGGAAGCGCCACCCGCCATGGGGGCCTGCACGATCGGGTATCGGTAAAGATCGGTCAGAGCAGAGGGCATGACCACATAGTGTCACGCCCTCCACGATGATTCGTCATCGACGGGTATGCCCCACCATTCCGCCCAACGCCCCATGAAGGCGCCCGCCCGACGGCCGTCAGGGGCACTCTCCCAACGGCCGTCACAGGGGTTTTCCGCGCATTCCTACCGGCCGTTGAAGGCATCCTTCAACCGCGAGAACAGCCCTTGCTGCCCCGGCTTGAACTCGCCCGTCGGCCGCTCCTCGCCCCGCAGCTTGGCGAGCTGCCGCAGCAGGTCCTCCTGCGGCGGGTCGAGCTTGCTGGGCGTCAGCACCTCGACGTGCACGATGAGGTCACCGCGCCCGCCGCCGCGCAGATGTGTGATGCCGCGCTGGTGCAGCGGGATCGACTGGCCGGACTGGCTGCCGGGCCGGATGTCGACCTCCTCCATCCCGTCGAGCGTCTCCAGCGGCACCTTCGTGCCCAGGGAGGCCGCGGTCATCGGGATGGTGACCGTGCAGTGCAGATCGTCGCCGCGCCGCTGGAAGACCGCGTGCGGGGTCTCGTGGATCTCCACGTACAGGTCGCCGGCCGGGCCGCCGCCGGGGCCGACCTCGCCCTCGCCCGCGAGCTGGATGCGGGTGCCCTTGTCGACACCGGCCGGGATCTTGACCGTGAGGGTGCGGCGGGAGCGTACGCGCCCGTCGCCCGCGCACTCCGGGCACGGGGTCGGCACCACGGTGCCGAAGCCCTGGCACTGCGGGCACGGCCGCGAGGTCATGACCTGTCCGAGGAAGGACCGGGTGACCTGCGAGACCTCGCCGCGGCCGCGGCACATGTCGCAGGTCTGGGCCGACGTGCCGGGGGCCGCGCCCTCGCCGCTACAGGTCACACAGACGATCGCCGTGTCGACCTGGATGTCCTTCGTCGTCCCGAACGCGGCCTCGCTCAGGTCGATGTCGAGCCGGATCATGGCGTCCTGGCCGCGCCGGGTGCGCGACCGGGGGCCGCGCTGCGACGACTGCCCGAAGAAGGCGTCCATGATGTCGGAGAAGTTTCCGAAGCCGGCGCCGAAGCCGCCTGCCCCGGCACCGCCGGCCGACTGCGAGAGCGGGTCGCCGCCGAGGTCGTAGACCTGCTTCTTCTGCGGGTCCGACAGCACCTCGTAAGCGGCGTTGATCTCCTTGAACCGCTCCTGGGTCTTCGGATCCGGGTTCACATCCGGGTGCAGCTCGCGCGCCAGCCTCCGGAAAGCCTTCTTGATCTCGTCCTGCGAGGCGTCCCGCCGTACGCCGAGGACCGCGTAGTAGTCCGTGGCCACTTACGACTCCGCCAGGATCTGTCCGACGTAACGTGCCACTGCGCGTACCGCTCCCATCGTTCCGGGGTAGTCCATGCGGGTCGGTCCGACCACGCCGAGTTTGGCGACTGCCTCGTCGCCCGAACCGTAACCGACGGCGACGACCGATGTGGACGTCAGCCCTTCATGAGCATTCTCATGCCCGATTCGTACGGTCATGCCGGAATCCTTGGCCTCGCCGAGGAGCTTGAGGAGCACGACCTGCTCCTCCAGCGCCTCCAGCACCGGCCGGATCACCAACGGGAAATCATGCCCGAATCGAGTCAGGTTGGAGGTGCCGCCGATCATCAGCCGCTCCTCGGTCTCCTCGACCAGGGTCTCCAGCAGAGTCGCCAGCACCGTCGAAACGGTTCCTCTGTCCTCCGCGTCGAAGGACTCCGGGAGGTCCTGCACCAGTTGCGGCACATCCGCGAACCGGCGCCCGACCACCCGGCTGTTGAGCCGCGCCCGCAGATCCGCGAGCGCCGTGTCACCGAACGGCGACGGGCAGTCGACCATACGCTGCTCGACCCGTCCGGTGTCGGTGATCAGTACGAGCATGACGCGGGCCGGAGCCAGTGAGAGCAACTCCACATGGCGCACGGTCGAGCGCGTCAGCGACGGGTACTGCACCACGGCGACCTGCCGGGTCAGCTGCGCGAGCAGCCGGACCGTGCGCCCCACCACGTCGTCCAGGTCGACGGCGCCGTCCATGAAGTTCTGGATGGCCCGCCGCTCCGGTGTCGACAGCGGCTTGACGCCCGCCAGCTTGTCCACGAAGAGCCGGTAGCCCTTGTCGGTCGGGATGCGCCCGGCGCTCGTATGGGGCTGGGCGATGAAGCCCTCGTCCTCCAGCGCGGCCATGTCGTTGCGCACCGTGGCCGGGGAGACGCCCAGCCGGTGGCGCTCGGTGAGCGCCTTGGAGCCGACTGGCTCCTCCGTGCCCACGTAGTCCTGGACGATGGCGCGCAGCACTTCAAGCCTGCGGTCGTTCAGCATCGCGCACACCTCCCGTCCAGCCGTCCACCGGGGACTTTCCCCTGTCTCTCACTCGGCACCCGCTTGGCACTCCATGGTCACGAGTGCCAGCCACTCTCAGCCAGTGTACGGCCGGGTGCCACGACCAGGGCAAGGGCGGGCCCGTCGGTGGGACGGGTCCGACGGGCAACCGTATCGCGCTCCCGCTAGCGTCTGGGTATGGAGAGCAGTTGGGAAGAGGCGCACTGGGAGACGCTCGCGCCGGGGGTCGTGCGGCGCAGGCTGCCGGGATGGGACTGCACGGTCGGGGCCGTGCTCGGCGATACGGGCGTACTGGTCGTCGACACCGGGTCGACGCTGCGTGAGGGTGCGGGGATCCGCCGCGACGTGCGGCGGCTCTTCGGCCGTCCCGTGACGCATATCGCTCTGACGCATCCGCACTTCGACCATGTGCTGGGCACGGCCGCCTTCGCCGGGGTCCAGGTGTACGGCGCGGTCGGGCTCGACGATCACCTCGCGGGCGCGAAGGACGCGCTGCGACAGGACGCGGAGCGGCACGGAGTGAGCGCCTCCGCCGCCGGGGAGGCGGCCGACCTGCTCGTACGACCGCACCACACGGTGAGCGGCGAGCTGACGCTCGACCTCGGCGGCCGGCAGGTGCTGCTCGCCAACGTCGGACCGGGCCACTCCGCGCACGATCTGGCGGTGTGCGTGACGGGCCCGCCGGAGGTCGTCTTCTGCGGCGATCTGGTCGAGGAGTCCGGCGAACCGCAGGCCGGGCCGGACGCCCGGCCCCGGCAGTGGCCGGCCGCCCTCGACCGGCTGCTGGCGCTCGGCGGCGATGACGCGCGGTACGTCCCGGGGCACGGCGCCGTGGTGAATGCCCGTTTCGTCCGTGATCAACGCGACGCTCTGGCGACCCGCTTCGGCGTGTCGTGACGCGCTTCCCGCCACTTTTCCTATCGTCTGGCGGATGCGCAGCAGAGAGTACGGCCCCGACCTGACACCCCCGTGGAAGAAGACCGCGCCCGCGCCCGAGGTGCCGGCCGATCCCGACCTCGTCGTCGAGGAGGTCACCACGGGCTTCTGCGGCGCGGTGATCCGGTGCGAGAAGACGGCCCAGGGGCCGACCGTCACGCTGGAGGACCGGTTCGGCAAACACCGGGTCTTCCCGATGGTGCCGCGCGGGTTCCTGCTGGAGGGGCGCGTCGTCACGCTCGTACGGCCGCAGCGGTCGGCCGCGCGGGGCCCGGCCCGTACGGCCTCCGGATCGGTGGCCGTCCCGGGCGCGCGGGCGCGCGTGGCTCGCGCGGGCCGCATCTACGTCGAGGGCCGCCACGACGCCGAGCTGGTCGAACGCGTCTGGGGCGACGACCTGCGCATCGAGGGCGTCGTCGTCGAGTACCTCGAAGGGATCGACGATCTGCCCGCCATCGTCCGCGACTTCGACCCCGCGCCGGACGCGCGGCTCGGCGTGCTCGTCGACCATCTGGTGCCGGGCTCCAAGGAGTCCCGCATCGCGGCCGAAGTCACGGATGCGAACGTTCTCGTCGTCGGTCATCCCTATATCGACGTCTGGGAGGCCGTGAAGCCGGCCTCCGTCGGCATCGCGGGCTGGCCGTCGGTTCCGCACGGCCAGGACTGGAAGAAGGGCGTCTGCCGGTCGCTGGGCTGGCCGGAGAACACGGGCGCCGCGTGGCAGCACATCCTCGGCGGGGTGCGCAGCTACAAGGACGTGGAACCGGCGCTGCTGGGCCGCGTGGAGGAGCTGATCGACTTCGTGACGGGGTAGGCGGCGGGTCTTCGTGACGGGGTAGGTGGCGGGGCCACAGGGCAGGCGGGGGCGGGGCCTCGGGACGGGGTAGGCGGCGGGGCCTCGGGGCAGGGCGGGGCGGCGGGCCCACCGGGCAAGCCGGGGCGGTGCGCCGCTCAGTCCACCAGGTCCCGTACCACCGCGTCCGCCAGCAGCCGGCCGCGCAGCGTGAGCACGGCCCGGCCGCGCTCGTACGGGCCGGGCTCCAGCAGCCCATCCGCGAGGGCGCGGGCGGCGGCGCGGGTCCCCGCCGGGGCGAGGAGGTCCAGGGGGCAGCCCTCGCTCAGCCGGAGTTCCAGCAGGATCCGCTCCACGCGGCGGTCCTCCGCCGACAGGAGCTCGCGGCCCGCGCCGGGCGAGCGGCCGTCGCTGAGCGCCTGGGCGTACGCGCCCGGGTGCTTGGCGTTCCACCACCGCACGCCGCCCACGTGGCTGTGCGCGCCGGGGCCCGCGCCCCACCAGTCGGCGCCGCGCCAGTACAGCTCGTTGTGGCGGCAGCGGCCCGCCTGCGTGGTGGCCCAGTTCGACACCTCGTACCAGCCGAAACCCGCGCCCGACAGCGTCTCCTCCGTCATCAGGTAGCGGTCCGCGTGCACGTCGTCGTCGGTCATCGGGACCTCGCCGCGGCGGATGCGCCGGGCGAGCTGGGTGCCCTCCTCGACGATCAGCGCGTACGCGGAGACGTGGTCCGGGCCCGCCCCGATCGCGGCCTCCAGGGACGCCTTCCAGTCCGCGTCGCTCTCCCCCGGCGTGCCGTAGATCAGGTCCAGGTTCACATGATCGAACCCGGCGGCGCGCGCCTCGGCCACACACGCCTCGGGCCGGCCGGGCGTGTGCGTGCGGTCGAGGATCTTCAGTACGTGCTGTTGCGCGCTTTGCATTCCGAACGAGACGCGGGTGAAGCCGCCGGCCCGCAGTTCCGCCAGGTACGCCGGGTCGACGGACTCCGGATTGGCCTCGGTGGTGATCTCCGCGTCGTCCGCGAGCCCGAACTCGTCGCGGATCGCGGCGAGCATGCGCACCAGGTCCGCGGCGGGCAGCAGCGTGGGGGTGCCGCCGCCGACGAAGACGGTCCGCGCCGGGCGGGGGTCGTCGCCGAGCACCTTCCGGGCCAGCCGGATCTCCCGCGCCAGCGTCTCGGCGTAGTTGTCGCGCGAGGCCAGGGCGCCGCCGGAGCCGCGCAGCTCGTTCGCCGTGTAGGTGTTGAAGTCGCAGTAGCCGCAGCGCGTGGCGCAGTACGGCACATGCAGGTAGAACCCCAGCGGCCGGTCCGCCGCCCCCGCGAGGGCGTGCGAGGGCAGCGCCCCGTCGTCGGGCACGGGCTCACCATCGGGCAGTACGGAAGGCATGGGTTCCATTGTCCGGCATCGGCGCGGCCCGCCGACCAGCGTCGCCGCGGCCTGCCGACCGGCACGGCCGCGGCCTGCCGACCGGCTTCGCCGCCGCTCGCCCGGCGCACGCCGTCCCGGCGCTCCTCGGGGCCCGGCCGGGCCGCCCCGGGTCGGCCCCGCCCGGCTCCTTGCCGCCTCGGCCCCCGCGCCCTGCCGAGCCGCGCCTCCACTACCGCGCGCGCAGCACCAGCAGCGCCAGATCGTCGTCGGGCGGGGTCGCCCCGAAATCGTGGACCGCCCGCCGGATGCGCTCGGCGACACCGCCCGCGCTCAGCCCCGCGCACCCCTCCAGCACCGCCGCCAGCCCGTCATCGTCGTCGAACAGCTCCGCCAGCTCGGGTCCGCGCCGGTGCTCCGTCACCCCGTCCGTCACGCACAGCAGCGTGTCCCCGGGGGCGAGGTCGAAGGTCTCGCTCACATAGGTGGCGTCCTCCATCACCCCGAGCAGCATCTGGGAGCCGGCGGCGGGCAGGACCATCCCGTCGGAGCCGAGCATCAGGGGCAGGGGGTGGCCGGCGCTGGCGAGCGTGCAGCGGACGCCCAGACCGGGGCCCAGCGGGGTCATCTCGCCGTAGACGAGGGACAGGAAGCGGGGTGCCCCGTGGTCCGGGCCGTCGTCCCCGGGCAGCTCGACGGGTGAGCCGGGGCCGCCCGCCGCCGCCACGGCTCCCACGGCTCCGACGGTCCCTTCGACCGCGTCCTCGCCGAGCATCCGGTTGATCCGGTCGAGCACCTCGCCGACTCCGTACCCCTCCTTGGCCAGCGTGCGCATCCACGGCCGTACGAGCCCGGTGACCACGGCCGCCTCCGGGCCGCTGCCGCACACGTCGCCGAGGGCGAAGCACCAGCGGCCCCCGCCGGGGGCGAAGACGTCGTAGAAGTCGCCGCCCGCGCAGGTGTCGCCGCGCGGTTCGTAGACGACGGCGGACTCCACGCCGGGGATGTCGGCGAGATACCGGGGCAGCAGCCCGCGCTGGAGGACCTGGCTGATGGTGAGCTGGCGGGTGTACTGCCGGGCGGAGGCGATGGAGAGCGCGACGCGGCGCGCGAAGTCCTCGATGAGGCCGACGACTTCGTCGGGCGTGCGGGTCAGCCCGGCCCGGCCGAGCAATATCGTGCCGACGCCACGGCCTCCGGCGACCAGCCGGCAGGCGAGGGCGGTGCCGCCGGGTCCGTAGGCGCCGGGTTCGCCCGGCCAGGGCCAGGAGACGGCGCTGCCGAGGGCGGCGGCGGGCGGCCGGGGCGGGTCCTTCTCCAGGGCGATCCGCAGCGTTTCGATGCGGCTCTCGCTGGTGTGCCAGACGCGGGACAGGCGCGGCACATGGCCGTCGGTGTCGAGCCAGACCGCGCACCAGTCGGCGAGCCGGGGCACGAGGAGCTGGGCCGCGAGGGAGGCCAGCATGTCCTCGTCGAACTGCCCGGCGAGCAGGTCGGACGCCTCGGCGAGGAAGGAGAGCGCGCCGTGGCTGATCCAGTCGGGTTCGGCGGGACCGGCGCCCGCGCGCCGCGGGGAGGGGGCGAGGATCTCGGCGACGCGCAGGTCGCGCAGGAGCGCCTGGTCGCCCGCGGTGACGGCGGACTCGGGCGGCGGCTGGGCGCCGGGCACGGCGGGCAGCCGGAACCAGACGGTCTTGCTCGTGCGGTGGTACGTCGTGCCCCAGGACTCGGCGCACTCGGCGACCAGCCGCAGGCCGTGGCCGGTGCGCGGAAGCTCGTCGTCCAAGTCGCACGGCGGCCGGGCCCGCAGCACCCGGGCGGGGTGGTAGTCCGTGACCTCGACGCAGAGGGAGGACAGCCGCTCTCCGCCGCCTCCGTCGTCGAGCGTGCAGCGCAGTTCGACGGAGGTGCCCGCGTGCACCACCGCGTTGGTCACCAGTTCGCTCACCAGCAGGACGGCGTCCTCGGTGAGCCGGTCGGTGATCTCGTCCGCGGCGGGGAGGGCGAGGGAGGTCCAGTCGGCGACCGCGGCCCGTACGAACTGTCGGGCCGCCAGGGGCGCGAGGGAGTTCCCGGGCAGTCGCGTACGGGCCGTCGGCACGATACGGGCGGCGGCGCCCGGGCCGGGCTTGTCGGGACCGGGCTTGTCGGGACCGGGCGCGTTCAGGACGGCCTCCTCCGGGCCGGCCGCGTCCGGGCCGGTCACATCCAGGGCGGCCACATCCAGGGCGGTCGCGTCGGGGCCGGCCCCAAGCTGGCTGGATCCAGCCGTCTCGGCGTGTCCGGGAACGGTGCGTGAATGGACCCCGTGCGGCTCTGCCGCACCCCATTGAACAGAAGATGATGTAGCCACCGGGTAGCTCCTGACCAGTTCCGGCATAGTGCCGTTTCCGACACCGACAGAGTGACAGACTGACCACGCTCATATGCACCGAGTTACGTAAGTGGGTCGCCATGAGTGGAGAAACCGCTGTTCCGACGGCAGTTATCGCTGCGGGGGACACGCAGGGCCAGTGGGTGCGAGCCTCCGAGTTGCGCCCGTTGCTGAGCGCGCTGACCGCTCTGAGCGACGGCGACTTCCGGGTGCGGATGTCCGGTGCGCAGAGTGGCGTGCTGGCAGAACTGGCCGCCGCGTTCAACCAGGTAGTGGCTCGTAATGAACACTTCTCGGACGAACTGACGCGCGTGCGCCGAGAGGTGGTGCGGCAGGGCCGGCTGGACGAGCGGGTGGAGCCGAGCCCGGGGCAGGGCCACTGGGCGATGAGCGTGCAGGCCACCAACATCCTCATCGACGCCCTGGTCACCCCGGCCGCGAACGCCACGCGCGTGCTGGACGCGGTGGCGGGCGGCGATCTCACGCAGCGCGTGGACCTGCACGACGGCAACCGCCCGCTCCGCGGCGATCTGCGGCGGCTGGGCCGCGCGGTCAACAAGATGGTGGACCAGCTGTCGCTGTTCACCGGCGAGGTGACGCGGGTGGCCCGCGAGGTCGGCACCGAGGGGCGGCTCGGCGGCCGGGCCAAAGTGGCGGGCCTGTCGGGGAGTTGGCGGGATGTGACCGAGGCGGTCAACACGATGGCGGCGCGGCTGACCGCGCAGGTCCGGGACATCGCGGTGGTGACCACGGCGGTGGCGCGCGGCGATCTGACGCGGCAGGTCACGATCGAGGCGACCGGCGAGCTGCTGGAGCTCAAGCTGACCGTGAACACGATGGTGGACCAGCTCTCCGCCTTCGCCGACGAGGTCACCCGCGTGGCCCGCGAGGTCGGCACCGAGGGCCAGCTGGGCGGCCGGGCCCAGGTGCGAGGGGTGTCCGGAGTCTGGAAGGACCTCACCGACAACGTCAACTTCATGGCCTCCAACCTGACCTCGCAGGTACGCAACATCGCCCAGGTCACCACGGCCGTCGCCAACGGCGACCTGTCGCAGAAGATCACGGTGGACGCGAAGGGGGAGATCCTCCAGCTCAAGTCCACCGTGAACACGATGGTGGACCAGCTCTCCGCCTTCGCCGACGAGGTCACCCGCGTGGCCCGCGAGGTCGGCACGGACGGCAGACTGGGCGGCCGGGCCCAGGTGCGAGGCGTCTCCGGGGTCTGGAAGGACCTCACCGACAACGTCAACTTCATGGCGGACAACCTCACCACCCAGGTCCGCAACATCGCCCAGGTGGCGACGGCGGTGGCGCAGGGGGACCTCGGCAAGACCATCACCGTGGAGGCCAAGGGCGAGATCCTGGAGCTGAAGTCGACGATCAACACGATGGTGGACCAGCTCTCCGCCTTCGCCGACGAGGTCACCCGCGTGGCCCGCGAGGTCGGCACCGAGGGCAACCTCGGCGGCCAGGCCCAGGTGCGAGGCGTCTCCGGGGTCTGGAAGGACCTCACCGACAACGTCAACTTCATGGCCTCCAACCTGACGTCCCAGGTCCGCAACATCGCCCAGGTCACCACGTCGGTGGCCGACGGGGACCTGTCGAAGAAGATCACCGTGGACGCGCGCGGCGAGATCCTGGAGCTGAAGGACACCATCAACACGATGGTCGATCAGCTGCGGGCGTTCGCGGACGAGGTGACGAGGGTGGCCCGCGAGGTCGGCACGGACGGCAGACTGGGCGGCCGGGCCCAGGTGCGAGGGGTCTCCGGGGTCTGGAAGGACCTCACCGACAACGTCAACTTCATGGCGGACAACCTCACTTCCCAGGTCCGCAACATCGCCCAGGTCACCACGGCCGTCGCCAACGGCGACCTGTCGAAGAAGATCGACGTGGACGCGCGCGGCGAGATCCTGGAGCTGAAGACGGCCATCAACACCATGGTCGACACGCTCTCCTCGTTCTCCGCCGAGGTCACCCGCGTGGCCCGCGAGGTCGGCACCGAGGGCAACCTCGGCGGCCAGGCCCGGGTCGAGGGCGTGTACGGCACGTGGAAGCGCCTGACGACGAACGTCAACGAGCTGGCGTCCAACCTCACCACCCAGGTCCGCGCCATCGCGGAGGTGGCCAGCGCCGTGGCCCAGGGCGACATGTCCCGCTCGATCACGGTGGAGACCCAGGGCGAGGTCGCCGAGCTCAAGAACAACATCAACCTGATGGTGGCCAACCTCCGCGAGACGACCCGCGCCAAGGACTGGCTGGAGTCGAACCTGGCCCGGCTGGCCGGCCTGATGCAGGGGCACCGGGATCTGATGGAGGTCGCGGATCTGATCCTGCGTGAGCTGACCCCGCTGGTGAACGCGCAGTACGGGGCGTTCTTCCTGGCCGAGCCCGAGGAGGGCGCGCCCGGCGCGGCGTCCGCGGGCGCCCGCGGCCTGGCGTTCATCGCCGGGTACGGCTCCGCGCAGGGCGCCACCGTGGACACGCCGGGGATGCCCGGCCACGGGCTGGTGCGGCAGGCGGCGCTGGAGAAGAAGCGCATCCTGGTGGACGAGGCGCCACCCGGCTACATCAAGATCAACTCCGGGCTGGGGGAAGCGGCGCCGGCCAGCGTCGTCATCATCCCGATCCTCTTCGAGGACCAGTTACTGGGCGTCATCGAACTGGCCTCCTTCTCCCGCTTCTCCGACGTCCACCTGGCCTTCTTCGACCAGTTCGTCAACACCATCGGCGTCGCGATCAACACCATCATCGCCAACTCCCGCACCGAGTCGCTGTTGAGCGAGTCCCAGCGGCTGGCGCAGCAGCTCCAGGAGCGGTCGGACGAACTCCAGGGACAGCAGGCCCAGTTGCAGCGCTCCAACGCGGAGCTGGAGGAGAAGGCGGCGCTCCTGGCCACCTCCTCGCAGTACAAGTCCGAGTTCCTGGCGAACATGTCGCACGAGCTGCGGACGCCGCTCAACTCGCTGCTCATCCTGGCCCGGCTGCTCTCCGACAACACGGACGGCCACCTCTCCGACCAGGAGGTGCAGTTCGCGACGACGATCCACCGCTCCGGCTCCGACCTGCTCCAGCTGATCAACGACATCCTCGACCTGTCGAAGATCGAGGCGGGCCGGATGGACGTACGGCCCAAGAAGCTGCCGCTGATAAAGATCCTCGACTATGTGCACGCCACCTTCCGGCCGGTCACCATCGACCGGGGGCTCGCCTTCGAGGTCACGGTCGGCGAGGACGTACCGCGCGAGATGTTCTCGGACGAGCAGCGGCTCCAGCAGATCCTGCGCAACCTGCTGTCCAACGCCATCAAGTTCACCGCGACCGGGAAGATCGTGCTGCGTGTGAACCGGGTCCCCGCGCAGGAGGGCGACGACGGGGATCAGATCGGCTTCGCCGTCAGCGACACCGGCATCGGCATCCCCTCCAACAAGCTCTCCGCCGTCTTCGAGGCGTTCCAGCAGGCCGACGGCACCACCAACCGCAAGTACGGCGGCACCGGCCTCGGCCTCTCCATCAGCCGGGAGATCGCGGGGCTGCTCGGCGGGCGCATCACCGCGGAGAGCGAGCCGGGCAAGGGCTCGACCTTCACCCTGTACGTGCCGCCCACCTGGTGCGGCCATCTGACCGACGCCGAGTCCGACGTCCCCGGTCTCGCCCCGCCCCCGCAGCTGCACGCGCAGTCGCACCGGGGCTCGGACGGGCACGAGGCCCCGAACGAGCAGGAGATCCCGGAGGGGCTGAACTGGCCCACCGCGACCCGGCTGGAGGAGTGGCGGACCGGCCGGGCCGGCGAAGCCCTGGACGGCCGCCGGGTGCTGATCGTCGACGACGACATCCGCAACGTCTTCGCTCTCACCCATGTGCTGGGGCGGGTGGGCATGCCCGTGCTCTACGCGGAGAACGGGCGGGAGGGCATCGAGACGCTGGAGACCAACCCGGACGTCGCGCTCGTACTGATGGACATCATGATGCCGGAGCTCGACGGGTACGAGACCATCGAGGCCATCCGCCGCACTCCCCGCTTCGCCGAACTGCCGATCATCGCCCTCACCGCCAAGGCCATGCTCGGCGACCGCGAGAAGTCCATCGCCGTCGGGGCCTCGGACTACGTTCCCAAGCCGGTGGACGTGGACCACCTGCTCACCGTGGCGCTCCGCCTCCTCGATCCCGAGGCCGCCTCCGCCGCGCCCACTGCCCCCGCGCCGACCGAAGAGTCGGCCGAGAACACCGCGAGGCCCTCATGAGCTCTGGCTCCACCGCTATTGCCGAGGCCACTGGGGCCGCCGACCGGGCGAGCATCCTCCTCGTCGACGACATGGACGACAACCTCGCCGCCCTGGAGGCCGTGCTGATCTCCCTGGGCGAGCCGCTGGTGCGCGCCCGATCCGGCGAGGAGGCGATGAAGGCGCTGCTGCGCCAGGAGTTCGCCGTCGTGCTTCTCGACGTGCTGATGCCCGGCATGGACGGCTTCGAGACGGCCGCGAACATCAAGCGGCTCGACCAGACGAAGGATGTACCGATCATCTTCCTGACCGGCACGGACTCCAACTCCGGCTACGCCTTCCGGGGTTACGCGACCGGCGCCGCGGACTACCTCACCAAGCCGTTCGACCCGTGGGTGCTGCGCGCCAAGGTCACCGTCTTCCTCGATCTGTACCGCAAGAACCGGCAGTTGCAGCAGTTGCTGCTGCGCGATCAGGCGCGTATCGACACCTTGCTGGAGCGGCTGGCCCGGGTCGAACGGGAGCTGGCGCGCGGGGAGTCGGCCGATTCGGCGGAGCTGCGGCGCCGGGTGTCGGCCATGGAGGCGGCGCTGCGGGAGCTGCGCGGCGGACGGGTGTGAGCACGGCCCGGGGCACGGCGGCCGCCCCGGGCCCGCCCGTACGCCCGTACGCGCCCACGCGCCCGTACGCGCCCACGCGCCCGTACGCGCCCGCTCGCCCGTATCCGCGCGGCCTATGACTCCCGCGCGCCCGCGTACATGTCCTCGATGAGGTCCTTGAACTGACGCTCCACGACCGGCCGCTTGAGCTTGAGGCTCGGTGTCAGCTCGCCGTGCTCCACGTCCAGGTCGCGCGGCAGCAGCCGGAACTTCTTGATCGTCTGCCAGCGCTGGAGCCCCTCGTTGAGCCGCTTCACATAGCCGTCGATCAGCTGCTCGGTCTCCTTGGCGGCGACCACCTCGGCGTACGGCCGGCCCTCCAGGCCGTGGCCCTTGGCCCAGTCCATGATGGCGGGCTCGTCGAGCGAGATGAGCGCGGTGCAGAAATTGCGGTCGGCGCCGTGCACCAGGATGTTGGAGACGAACGGACACACGGCCTTGAACTGGCCCTCGACCTCGGCGGGCGCGATGTACTTGCCGCCCGACGTCTTGATCAGGTCCTTCTTGCGGTCGGTGATCCGCAGATAGCCGTCGGCCGACAGTTCGCCGATGTCACCGGTGTGGAACCAGCCGTCGGATTCGAGGACTTCGGCGGTCTTCTCGGGCAGCCCGTGGTACCCCTGCATGATGCCGGGGCCGCGGAGCAGGATCTCGCCGTCGTCGGCGATCCGGACCTCGTTGCCGGGCAGCGGCTTGCCGACGGTGCCGGTGCGGTACGCCTCGCCGGGGTTGACGAAGCTGGCGGCGCTGGACTCGGTGAGTCCGTAGCCCTCCAGGATGTGGATGCCCGCGCCGGCGAAGAAGAACCCGATGTCGGGGGCGAGCGCGGCCGAGCCGGAGATGCAGGCGCGCAGCCGGCCGCCGAACGCCTCGCGGATCTTGGCGTAGACGAGGACGTCGGCGACCTTGTGCTTGGCCGAGAGGCCGAAGGAGACCGAGGCGTTGCCGGTGTGGCGGAAGTTGTCCTGCGACGCCTTCGCGTACTCGCGCGCGACCTCGGCCGCCCACTGGAAGATCTTGTACTTGGCGCTGCCGCCGGCCCGCGCCTTGGCGACGACCCCGTTGTAGACCTTCTCGAAGATCCTCGGCACGGCGGCCATATAGGTGGGCTGTACCACCGGCAGATTCTCGATGATCTTGTCGACCCGGCCGTCCACGGCGGTGATGTGCCCGACGCTGATCTGCCCCGCGGTGAGCACCTTCCCGAAGACGTGCGCGAGCGGCAGCCACAGGTACTGCACGTCGTCGGGGGTCACCAGCTCCGTCGCCTGGATGGCGCGCGCCATGTACGACCAGCAGTCGTGCGGCAGCCGGACGCCCTTGGGGCGGCCGGTGGTGCCGGAGGTGTAGATGAGGGTGGCGAGCTGGTCCCGCTCCAGGGCGCCGATCCGGTCGGTGACGGCGTCGGGGGTCTTCTCCAGATACGCGCCGCCGCGCCGCTCCAGCTCGGCGAGGGAGAGCACCCAGCCCTCCGGGTCGCCCTCGGCGGCCACCGCGTCCGCCTCGTCGATGACGACGACATGGGCGAGGTCGGGCAGTTCGGCGCGGCACTCGCGGGCCTTGGCGAGCTGCGCGGCGTCCTCGGCGATCAGCACCTTGCTGTCCGAGTCGGCGAGGATGAAGGCCGTCTCCTCGATGTTGGTGGAGGGGTAGACGGTGGTGGTCGCGGCCCCCGCGCAGAGCACGCCGAGGTCGGCGAGTATCCACTCGACGCGGGTGTTGGAGGCGAGCGCGACGCGCTCCTCGGGCCGCACGCCGAGGTCGAGCAGTCCGGCGGCGATGGCGAAGACGCGCCGGGACGCCTGCTGCCAGCTGAGCGAGGCCCAGTCGTCGGGGCCCTGACCCGTGGCGGAGGGCACGGGGTAGCGGTACGCCTCGGCGTCCGGCGTCGCCTCGACTCGTTCGAGGAAGAGGTTCGCCACGGACGGTGGCCGGTTCTCGATCAAATCCTGTGTATCGGTCACGGCATCCTCCGGGGCCCGCCTCATTGCTGGTAACTCGCGAGTAACCTTCGAGCAGTGATCAGACTAGATGCGATGCCGCCACCATGTAAGAGGCTGCGGGACCCCAGTTGAACCGGTTGCCCATGCGGTAAATGCCGCATACATGCACCCGGTCGGGGGGGGGGGGGGGGGGGGGGGGGGGGGGGGGGGGGGGGGGGGAGGGGGGGGAGAGGGGGAGGGGGGGGGGGCGGCGAACGGCGTCGCACTATAAGGAT
>NZ_JBWKFF010000014.1:137943-175071 GCF_056434425.1 Streptomyces sp. NPDC044033
TCACCCCCCCCCCCCTCCCCCCCCCCCCCCCCCCCCCCCCACCCCCCCCCCCCCCCCCCCCCCCCCCCCCCCCCCCCCCCCCCCCCCCCCCCCCCCCCCCCCCCCCGACCGTCGGCACGGCCGCTCGTACGGCGGAGGCCGTCAGCCGCCCAGCGGCGAGCTGATCGGCAGGCCGCCGACCATGGTCGAATTCCTGGAATTGGCGGCCCGCGGACCCGCGCTGTCCGCTCCGGCGCCCTGCGTACGGTCGAACGCGCTGCCCAGCTCGTCGACCGCGCCGACGAGCCCCTTGACGTCGACGTCCTTCAGCGGTCCCGCGGTGGCCTGGCCGGGCCGGGCGTTGGCCTCGGCGCCGCCGTCCGCGAACGCGGGCGCGGCGCTGCCGAGCGCCATCAGCGAACCGGCAACGACTGCGGCGGCCTTCGTGTACTTCACTGTCGGATTCCCTTTCCGCAGCGACGGGTGTCGCTGTCGGTATCCGTAACGGGACCGTGCGTCGATCGGAAACCCCGCGCGGCGACCTGTTTGCGCCACGTGCCCGTACGACCACCCGAATGCCGCACAGGGCGCCCGCCCCGGTCGTACCGGTGCGGGCGCCCTGTGCGCGGTGGGTGCGGGGGCCGCCGTCCGGCCGACCCGGCGAGGGGCCCGCGCCGAGCCCCGCCGGCGGTCACTTCTTGGCTTTGGCGTCCGAACCGTCGGAGTCCGAGGACAGCACCGCGATGAACGCCTCCTGCGGCACCTCCACGTTGCCGACCATCTTCATCCGCTTCTTGCCCTCCTTCTGCTTCTCCAGCAGCTTCCGCTTGCGGGAGATGTCACCGCCGTAGCACTTGGCGAGCACGTCCTTGCGGATCGCGCGCACCGTCTCACGGGCGATGACGCGGCTGCCGATGGCGGCCTGGATGGGCACCTCGAAGTTCTGCCGCGGGATGAGCTCGCGCAACTTGGCGACCAGCCGCACCCCGTACGCGTACGCCTTGTCCTTGTGGGTGACCGCGGAGAAGGCGTCGACCTTGTCGCCGTGCAGCAGGATGTCGACCTTGACGAGCTGCGCCTCCTGCTCGCCGGTGGGCTCGTAGTCGAGCGAGGCGTAGCCGCGGGTCTTGGACTTCAGGTGGTCGAAGAAGTCGAAGACGATCTCGGCGAGCGGGAGGGTGTAGCGCAGCTCGACGCGGTCCTCGGAGAGGTAGTCCATGCCGAGCAGCGAGCCGCGGCGGGCCTGGCAGAGCTCCATGATCGAGCCGATGAACTCGCTGGGGGCCAGCACGGTCGCGCGGACGACCGGCTCGTGCACCTCGGCGATCTTGCCCTCGGGGAACTCGCTCGGGTTGGTGACCGTGTGCTCGGTGCCGTCCTCCATGATCACGCGGTAGACCACATTGGGGGCGGTGGCGATCAGGTCGAGGCCGAACTCGCGCTCCAGCCGCTCCCGGACCACGTCCAGGTGCAGCAGGCCGAGGAAGCCGACGCGGAAGCCGAAGCCGAGCGCGGCGGAGGTCTCCGGCTCGTAGACCAGCGCGGCGTCGTTGAGCTGGAGCTTGTCGAGGGCCTCGCGCAGCTCCGGGTAGTCCGAGCCGTCCAGCGGGTACAGGCCCGAGAACACCATCGGCCGCGGGTCCTTGTAGCCGCCCAGGGGCTTGGTGGCGCCCTTGTTGAGGGAGGTGATCGTGTCACCGACCTTGGACTGCCGCACGTCCTTCACGCCGGTGATGATGTAGCCGACCTCGCCGACGCCGATGCCGTCGGCGGCCTTCATCTCGGGCGAGGAGACGCCGATCTCCAGCAGCTCGTGCGTGGCCCCGGTGGACATCATCCGGATCCGCTCGCGCTTGTTGAGCTGACCGTCGACGACCCTGACGTAGGTGACCACGCCGCGGTAGGAGTCGTACACCGAGTCGAAGATCATCGCGCGGGCCGGGGCGTCCGCGACGCCGACCGGGGGCGGGACCTCGGCGACGACCTTGTCGAGCAGCACGTCGACGCCCTCACCGGTCTTGGCGGAGACCTTGAGCACGTCGGAGGGGTCGCAGCCGATGAGGTGCGCCAGCTCGGCGGCGAACTTCTCGGGCTGGGCCGCGGGCAGGTCGATCTTGTTGAGGACCGGGATGATCGTGAGGTCGTTCTCCATCGCCAGGTACAGGTTGGCGAGGGTCTGCGCCTCGATGCCCTGGGCCGCGTCGACGAGGAGGATGCAGCCCTCGCACGCGGCGAGGGAGCGGGAGACCTCGTACGTGAAGTCCACGTGCCCCGGGGTGTCGATCATGTTCAAGACATGGGTCGCACCCTGCTCCGGGCCCTCCGTGGGCGCCCAGGGCAGCCGGACCGCCTGGGACTTGATCGTGATGCCGCGCTCACGCTCGATGTCCATGCGGTCGAGGTACTGCGCGCGCATCTGCCGCTGGTCGACCACTCCGGTCAGCTGGAGCATCCGGTCGGCGAGCGTCGACTTTCCGTGGTCGATGTGCGCGATGATGCAGAAGTTACGGATGAGAGCCGGGTCGGTACGGCTCGGCTCCGGCACGTTCGAAGGGGTCGCGGGCACGCAGGGTCCATTCGGTGATTGAACGCGGCTAGCGCGGCTGAGCGCGGCTAGGCGGGGCTCGGGCATACGCCCCCATCGTCCCATGAGCGGCGGCCGAGGTCCGGTTTGGGAGGCCGGAGAGCCTGCTGGTAGCCTGGTCCACTGTGCCTCGTGCCCTCTGTGTGCGAGGCGCTCATGGAAATCCGACGAACCTGAGAAGGCTCTTTCGTGGCGAACATCAAGTCCCAGATCAAGCGGAACAAGACGAACGAGAAGGCGCGCCTGCGTAACAAGGCCGTCAAGTCCTCGCTCAAGACCGCGATCCGTCAGACCCGCGAGGCCGTTGCCGCCGGTGACCTGGAGAAGGCCACCGCTGCCGCCGCCCTCGCCGGCAAGAAGCTCGACAAGGCCGCCAGCAGTGGCGTGATCCACAAGAACGCCGCCGCCAACAAGAAGTCGGCGATGGCCAAGCGGGTCGCCTCGCTCCAGGGCTGAAGCCTCGCGTAGCTCCACAGCATTACCTCGGGGCACTGCCCCGGACTCGCCGGACAGGACTCAGCGGACCCTCTCTACCGCTCCGGTCCGGAGGCTCCAGCCATTGACTGGGGCACCGCGCCGCACACGAGCCTGCGTTCGCCACGCGGGTGCGGCGCACACAGCGTGAATCCGAAGGCCCCGAGCCTGCCCTTCCCCAGGGCGGCTCGGGGCCTTCGACGTGTTTACGGGGCTGCTCGTGTTGTTCACGGAGCTTGGTGTTGTCCACGGGGCTTGGTGTTGTTCACGGGATGTGTGGGGAAGTGCATATGGCCCGCGCGTCGGCGGGTGGCGCGTACCGCATACCGGCCTCGCGTACCGCGTACCGCACGCCGACCTCGCGTACCGCACGCCGGTCCGTACGGGCCGGCGCCACCGTTAACCGTTACGTGCCCCACCCCGCCGTTACGTGCCCCAGGCCGCCGTGCCGACGGGGAGGCTTCCGGTCGCGCGGTTACCGGCTTTGGGCGCGGGCGGCGCGGGCCACCGCGACGACGGCCTTCTCCAGGGCGTACTCCGGGTCGTCGCCGCCGCCCTTGACGCCCGCGTCGGCCTCGGCGACGGCGCGCAACGCGTCGGCGACGCCGTCCGCGGACCAGCCGCGCATCTGCTGGCGCACGCGGTCGATCTTCCAGGGCGGCATGCCCAGGTCGCGGGCCAGGTCGCCGGGGCGGGCGCCGCGCGGGGCGGAGGCCAGCTTGCCGATCGCCCGGACGCCCTGGGCCAGGGCGCTGGTGATCAGTACGGGCGCGACTCCGGTGGACATCGACCAGCGCAGCGCCTCCAGGGCCTCGGCGGCCCTGCCCTCGACGGCGCGGTCGGCGACGGTGAAGCTGGACGCCTCGGCGCGGCCCGTGTAATAGCGGGCGACCACGGCTTCGTCGATGGTGCCCTCGACGTCCGCGACGAGCTGGGAGCAGGCGCTGGCCAGCTCGCGCAGGTCGCTGCCGATGGCGTCCACGAGGGACTGGCATGCCTCGGGGGTGGCGGAGCGGCCGGTGGCGCGGAACTCGGAGCGTACGAACGCGAGCCGGTCGGCGGGCTTGGTCATCTTGGGGCAGGCGACCTCGCGGGCCCCCGCCTTGCGGGCCGCGTCCAGCAGGCCCTTGCCCTTGGCGCCGCCGGCGTGCAGCAGAACGAGCGTGATCTCCTCGGCGGGCGCCGAGAGATAGCCCTTCACATCCTTGATCGTGTCCGCGGAGAGGTCCTGGGCGTTGCGGACGACCACGACCTTGCGCTCGGCGAAGAGGGACGGGCTGGTCAGCTGGGCGAGCGTGCCGGGCTGGAGCGCGTCGGAGGTGAGGTCGCGCACGTCGGTGTCCGCGTCGGCGGCGCGGGCGGCCGCCACCACCTGCTGCACGGCTCGGTCGAGGAGGAGGTCCTCCTGGCCCACCGCGAGCGTGACGGGGGCGAGCAGGTCGTCGGGGGAAGGTTTCCTGGCCATCGCGGTCCAGCATCCCATGCGGCACTGACAGCGCCGCGCGTGCCGGAGAATGTGGGGGTGAGCGACGTACGACATGTGCTGGTGCTGCCCGACCGGGATGCCGCGGAGGAGGTGGCGGAGTCCCTTGGGGACCGCTTCGGCGTGCGTGAGGAGCCGCAGCTCGTCCGGGACGCGCTGGCGGGCGAGGACGACGCCGAGGACGCGCAGTGGCTGGTGGTGATCGAGGACCCGGCGGGGCGGCTCGACGCCGCGGCGCTGGACGAGTTCGCCGCGGAGTGGGAGGGCTGGCGGGAAGCCGGCCACTGACCCGCCCGTTCCAGCTCCGGGACCGCGTTGGGATCTCAGTCCGGCTTTGGATCTCAGACCGGCTGTGACTCCGGGACCGGCTCCGGGACCGGCTTTGGCCACAGGGTCATCCCGTCGCACTGTGGCTTTGGGTCATGAGGGCGGCGAGGTCCTCGGGGTGCAGGAAGGACGGGGGCGGCGGCGGGCCCCAGCTGAACAGCCCCTTGGCGCCTTCGAAGACCTCGGGCGCCCACAGTTGGTCGTCGATGACGCAGTCCATGTCGGAGTAGTACTCGGAGAAGTTGCCGGCCGGGTCCTTGAGGTACCAGAAGAAGTTGGACCCGGCGTGGTGGCGGCCCAGGCCCCAGACGTGCCGCTCCGGGTGGTCCTCCAGCATGGCGGCCGCGCCGCGGCCGACCTCGTCGACGTCGTCCACCTGCCAGGACGTGTGGTGCAGGAAGGTGACGGGCGCCTTGAGGACGAGGATGTTGTGGTGATCGGTGGAGCAGCGCAGGAAGGCGCCGGAGTCCTTGATGTAGTCACTGGCCTTGAGCCCGAGGCCGTCGCGGAAGAAGGCGGTCGTGGCGTCGAAGTCGGCCGTGCCGACGACGGCGTGGCCGAGCTTGCGCGGGCGGACCGGTGCGGAGCGCTGGGTGCCCGGCGCGCGCGAGCCCGCGCGCTCGACGCGGCCGGGCCCGTTGCAGGGCGTGGCCGGGACCGTCGGCTGTGCCATTCGCGGGGCGACGTCGAGGACGGCGCGTAAACCGGTGGCCTTGTCGTACGTGGTCAGCGACGTGCCCGTGGACTCGCCCCGCACACCGATGCGTTCGAGCCGGAACGCCGCGGCCGCGAGGTCATCGGGGTCGTCGACGCCGATGCGCACTTCGGTCAGGCGGCGGGTCGGGGCGTGCACGATGCGCAGTTGGCGCCCCGCGTCGCGGGTGGCGAACCAGCCGTCGCCGTCCGGAGAGAGTCCGAGGTCGGCGTAGTACGCGGCCGTCTCGGCGACATGGGGGACGCCCATGGTGATGGAGATCAGGCGGTGCAGCGCCATGGCGGGGCTCCTTCGTCCGTAGGTGTTCATCCGCACGTCCACACATTCACCCGTCCGCAAGTCCGCATGCTGGCGGGGACGTGGCGACTGCCAGCAGACTCTGCCAATTGAGCATGATGATTACAGGGATACTGTGCCGCTGCTGTTCAGAGCGTCAAGAGGGCGTCGATGTAATATCCATAATGAATACATTCGGCTATGTCGAGGAGCGCCGTGAACACCGCTCGCCCCGCAGCACCCAGTCGGGCCGAACAGGCCGCGGGCCGCGTCGCCGCGCTGGTCAAGGACGCCGCGCCCGGCACCCGGCTCGGCACCAAGGAAGAGCTGCGCGGTCAGTGCGCCGTCTCCGTGGGAACGTTCAACGAATCCCTGAGACTCCTCCAGGCGCGCGGCCTCGTGACCGTCCGCCCGGGGCCGGGCGGCGGGATCTTCTCCTCGGAGCCGTCGCCGATGGTCAGACTGGGCAACTCCGTCCTCGCCCTCGACGCGCAGGAGACGGACGTCGCCGAAGCCGTCCGCATCAGGGACGCGCTCGATCCGCTGCTGATCGAGGACGCGCTCTGGCACGCCTCGCCGGCCGACTTCGCCCGGCTGCGCCGGCAACTCGATGTCATGGCGCGGGCCGTGGAGGGCGCCGATGCCGACGCCTTCGTGCGCGCGAACTGGCGGCTCCACGCGCAGATCGCGGCGATCAGCCCGAACGCCCTGCTCCGCTCGCTCTACAACAACCTGCTCGATCTCATCGAGTCGCACACGCTGGGCGTCCTGCCGGGCGGTGAACAGCCGCTCGGCGAGTACATCGCCCACCGCCACGAGCTGCACCGCGACATCGTGGACGCGCTCGAACGGCGGGACCGCGACGCAGCGCTGCGGCTGATCCGCGAGCACCACACCAGCCCCAGGAGCCCGCTGGACAACGCCCCGTTCCCGGAGGGCTCTTGAGGTGACCGCTTCGCCGGGCCGGCCCGGCGCCCATGACGCCCCTGCCCGCATCGCCGTGTCGGACGGGCCCGCTCCCCGCAGCTTCCAGCAGCTGCGGGGGCAGCCGGTAGGCGTCGTGATCTTCAGCGTCGTGGTCAACAAGGACACGGGGATACATAACCTGACGCTGCGTCAACTGCGGGACGTCTACGCCGGGAAGTACCGCAACTGGAACCAGCTCAACGGCAACGGCCAGGAAATCCGCTTCGTCAGCCGCACCTCCAACTCCGGCACCCGCAAGGTCTTCGAGCAGAAGGTGCTGCGGGGCGGCACGGAGCCCGTCGCCTCCTCCGACGACTGCCACAACAAGGACCGGATTCCCTCCGCACGGTTCGTCAACTGCGAGCTGAGCAGCACCGACCAGCTCGTCGCCGAGGTCAACCGGGTACCGGGCGCCATCGGCTACGGCGAGATGTCCGCCGCCACCAAGCAGCCGAACGTCAACCGCATCCTGCTGGACGGCGGCGAACCCGACATCGAGCGCGTACGTCAAAACACCTATCCCTTCTGGGCGGTCGAGAACTTCTACACCTACGGGCCTCCCAAGAACGGCTCCCTCACCGCCAAGTTCCTCACCTACCTCAGCGGCGACACCACCAAGAACACCATGCGGACCTACGGCCACGTGCCCTGCGCCGACCTGCGGGCCCGGCCGGACTCCCCCTGCGCCCAGCCCTGAGCACCCCGGAGCCGTCCCCCAGCACCGCGATCGGCCCGTCCCTATCGGTGCGCAGCACGGCCGCACCGCCGGACCGCAACGCCGCGACCGTACGGGCCGACGGGTGCCCGTACAGGTTGTGCGCCCCGCAGGAGATCACGGCGAGGCGCGGTCTCAGGCGACGCATCAACTCGGGGTCCTGGAACGCCGACCCGTGATGAGCGACCTTGACCACATCCACCGTCGGCAACTCGGGGTGGGCCGCCAGCAGGGCCTGCTGCGCGGGCGGTTCGAGGTCTCCCAGCAGGAGCACGGTCAGCCCCGCCGTACGGACGAGGAGCGTGACGCTCGCGTCGTTGGGGCCGTCCTCGACGGCTGCCGGTGCGGGGCCGGACAGGGGCGGGGGCGGGGGCCACAGCACCTCCCAGGAGAGCCCGCCGACGCGCCGCCGCTCCCCCGGCATCGCGGCGATCACCGGCACCCGCCCGGCGGCCGCCGCACGCCGCACGGCCGCCACCTGGTCGGGCGGCTCTTCGAGCGTCGTCGTCTCGATCGCGCCGACGGCCCGGCCGCGCAGCGCGCCGGGCAGCCCCTCGGTGTGGTCGGCGTGAAAGTGCGTGAGGACCAAAAGCGGCACGGTGTCCACGCCGAGGGCGCTCAGGCACCGGTCGACGGCGCGGGGTTCGGGCCCGGTGTCCACCACGACAGCCGTGCCGCGACCGGCGGCCAGGACCAGCGCGTCGCCCTGACCCACATCGCACGCCACCATGCGCCAGCCGGGCGGCGGCCAGCCGGTGATCGCCCGGGTCAGCGGGGCCGGGCGGACGATCGCGACGAGCAGGAGCAACGCGCACGCCGCGCACAGCAGGGGGTGCCGCAGCGCCCTGCGGGCCGCGAACACGGCGAACCCCGTGACCACCGCCAGCAGCAGCCCGCCGCCCCACCCCTCCGGCCAGCCGAACTCCGCGCCCGGCAGCCCCGCGCCCGTACGGGCCACCGAGGCGATCCAGCCGGCCGGCCACCCCGCGAGCCAGGCGAGGAACTCGGCCACCGGCAGGGCGAACGGCGCGACGGCGAGCGCGGCGAACCCGAGCACCGTGGCGGGGCCGACCGCCAGCTCGGCCAGGAGGTTGCAGGGGACGGCGACAAGGCTGACGCGGGCGGCCAGCACCACGACGACCGGGGCACAGACCGCCTGGGCCGCCGCGGCCGCGGCGAGCGCCTCGGCCACCCGAGGCGGCGTCCCACGCCGTCGCAGGGCCGCGCTCCAGCGCGGGGCGATGGTCAGGAGGGCGCCGGTGGCGAGCACGGACAGCACGAAGCCATAGCTGCGCGCCAGCCACGGATCGTAGAAGACCAGCAGCATCACGGCCCCGGCCAGCGCGGGCAGCAAGGCCCGACGGCGGCCGGTGCCGATGGCGAGCAGCATGATGAGCCCGCACGCCGCGGCCCGGAGCACGCTGGGGTCCGGGCGGCACACGACGACGAACGCGAGCGTAAGCCCGCCGCCGAGCCACGCCGTGCCCCGCAGCGGCACCCCGAGCCGAGCCGCCAGCCCGCGCCGCTCCGCGCGCACCGCGAGGTGCGCGGGGCCGATCAGCAGCACGAGGATGATCGTCAGGTTGCTGCCGGAGACCGCGAGCAGATGCGTCAGGTCCGTGGCCCGGAACGCCGCGTCGAGTTCGGGTGGGACCCGGGCGGTGTCGCCCACCACCAGCCCCGGCAACAGCGCGCGGGCATCCGGCGCCAGCCCGTCGGTCGCCTCGCGCAACCCCGCGCGCAGCCGCCCCGCCACACGCTGCACCGCCGTCGGCGGGCCGGTCACCCGCGGCGGACCGCCGCCTCCGACGCGCACCACTGCGGCGATCCGGTCGCCTCCGTGCGAGGGCGGGGCCAGTTGTGCCCGTACACGCAGCCGTGTGGAGGGAAGCAGGCGCAGCCAGTCGGCGGGCGGCCGGGTCCTGGCGCTGGGCTGCCGGACGATGACGAGCACCGGCGTCCGGGTGGCCGTCGTGCGGCCGTCCGCCGTGGTGACCCGGCCCGCCTCCGCCTCGAACATGACGCCCGGAGCGGCCCGCACCGCCCCGCGCGCCTTCGGGCGCACGACGTGCGGGTCATCGGTGACCGTCAGTTCCATGGCCGCGTCGCCGTACTGCCGGGCCAGCCCCGGAAGCGGCCCGCGCCGGGTGTCCGCGGCGTGCAGGGCGGCCGAGGCCGCACCGGCCGCGGCGCAGAGCAGCACGGTCGCGACTGCCACCCTCGTGCCGGGCGTCCGCCGCCGCGCCGGGCCCCTGTGCGGTTCATCCCCCGTCCCTGTCCGTACCGCGCGAACCGCCCGGCCCGCCTGCCCCGCCTGCCGCGGCGGAGCCGGCCCAGCCGGCGATGGCGACGGCGACGGCGACCGCGACGGCTCAGCAATGCGCATGATCGTCCCCCCGTTCCGGCGCGCGGCCAGCAGCAACAGGGCGGCTACCAGGGCAGCGCTCCCGCAGGCCACCGCCACGGCGGTGCCGGGGGCAGTCAGCGCGAGGGCCGCGGCCGCCCATGTCGCGAGGGCGGGAAGAACGAGGCGCAGATCGGGCGGGCCTTCCTGGTGCGGGTCGGCGGCGCCGTGCGGAGAGCGCGCGCCGGCGTGGACCGCGTGGCGGGGGACGGTCATGGCTGGACCAGCGGGCGGAGGTCGGCGAAGCGGCGGGCGCCGATGCCGTTGACGTGGCGGAGTTCGTCGATGGAGGTGAACCCGCCGTGCTGGGAGCGGTAGTCGAGGATGTGCTGGGCCAGCACGGGGCCGACGCCGGGGAGGGTGTCGAGTTGCGCGGCGGTAGCGGAATTGAGGCTGATCGGCGCGGCCGGGCCGGCGGCTCCGCCCGGGGCCCCGCCCGGCTCCGAAGCGGGGGCCGGGGCGGGGGCGGCGGCCGGCGGCTTCCCCACCGCGATCTGTTCGCCGTCCGTGAGGACCCGGGCCCGGTTCAAGCCGCTGGTGTCCGTTCCCTCCCGGACGCCGCCCGCCGCCCTGAGCGCGTCGGCGACCCGCGCACCGGCCGGCAGCCGACGGACACCGGGCGCACGCACCTTCCCCACGACGTCGACCACGACCCGCTGCCCACCCCGGCCTGCCACGGCTGGTGGAGCCGGAGTGGGGCGCGGCCTCGCGGACTCGGCGGCGGGTGCCCGTACCGTCTGCGGACGACCCGTCCAGAAGTGGTGGACCGCGAAGACGCACACGGCCAGCAGCACCGCCGCCACGGCCGCCAGCGTCTTCGGTTCGATACCGCAACGGAGCTGGACCCACAGGCGTACCCGCTCCCCCAGCCCGAGCGCCCAGTGGCCACGCTGCTCCTGGACACGCGCCTCGCTGCCAATGCCGCTGCCGCTGCGGCCCTGGCCCCCTCCACCATCGCCACCGACACCTCCGCCGACGACGCCGGGCGCCTCCGCCGCGCCCCGGCTCGTACCGCTCTCCGGCTTCATCCGGAACACATCGGACAGGCCACCCCGGCTGCCCCGATCACCCCGGCTGTGCTCGCCACTTCGGCCGTCCCAATCGCCCAAGCCGCCCCCGCCACTCGGGCTGACTCGACTGCCCCGGCTGACCACGCCGCCCGGGCCAAGCCGATCAACCCCGATGTCCCGATCGCGATGGCCGCCCCCGTTGTCCCCCGCATCCGAGGGCACCGCCAAGCGCCCAGCCACGGCCCCCGCACCGGCCACCGCACCAACAGCGGGTCCAGCCCCCACGCCCCCACGAGCGCCGACGACCGTACGGGCAGCCCCGTCAGCGAGCAGCGCGCCAGCGGACGCCCCGTCGGGAGCCCGTAGCGGTGCCTCCCTCCCGTCGCGGGGGCCGAAGCCCAACGCCCCGCTCCCGCCCCCCGTACCCGACGAGGGCACCGGTACCAGCACCGGCGCAAGCCCCAGCCCCGACAGCCACCGCCCGCCATCACCAAACGCACCCGCCCCACGCCCACCCCAGCCCCCCGACGACACGTCCCCCGAAACCGCCGCAGCCCGCCCCGGCGCATCCGCGAAGAGTTCGGCCGCGCGCTCGCGGGCCGCAGCCGGAACCGGGCTCGGCGCGCGGCGCGAGGCCCAGCGTCGGCGGGTGCGTGGGTCGGCGCCGCGCCCCGGCCCCGTCGTCGCTGTGCGTGATCGTGGTGTCATGCCAACCGACGGTAGGCACGATCAGCCGATCCCGCTGAAAGCCCTCAAATTCCGTGGATAACTCGCCAGTTGTGGATAACCCGGTCACCCTCACGGGTGGTCACCGAGGCGAGACCACAGCCCCCAGCAGCCCCGGCCCCGTGTGCGCCCCGATCACCGCGCCCACCTCGCTGACGTGCAGTTCCGCAAGGTCCGGCAGCCGGCCCCGCAGCCGCTCGGCGAGTACGTCGGCCCGTTCGGCGGCTGCCAGATGGTGCACCGCGACATCGACGCGGCTCGCCCCGGCCCGCTCGACCACGATCTCCTCCAGCCGGGCTATGCCCTTCGAGGCCGTACGCACCTTCTCCATCAACTCGATCCGGCCGCCGTCCAGTTGCAGCAGCGGCTTGACCGCGAGGGCCGAGCCCAGCAGCGCCTGAGCGGCGCCGATCCGGCCGCCTCGCCGCAGATAGTCGAGGGTGTCGACGTAGAAGTACGCGGCGGTGCCTTCGGCCCGCTTCTCGGCCGCCGCGACGGCCTCGTCCAAGGACCCGCCTGCGTCCGCCGTCTCGGCGGCGGCCAGGGCGCAGAAGCCGAGGGCCATCGCGACCATGCCGGTGTCCACGGCCCGTACCGGAACGGGCGCTTCCCGCGCCGCGAGCACCGCCGCGTCGTACGTACCGGAGAACTCGGCCGACAGATGCAGCGACACGATGCCCGTCGCGCCCGCCTCGGCCGCCGCGCGATAGGCGGCGGCGAAGACCGCGGGGCTCGGCCGGGAGGTCGTCACCGGCCGGCGCTTCTGGAGGGCCGTCGCGACCGAGCGGGCCGAGATCTCGGTGCCCTCTTCGAGCGCCTCGTCGCCGAGCACGACCGTCAGCGGCACGCTCGTGATGCGGTGCCGCTCCATCGCCTGCTGCGGCAGGTAGGCCGTGGAATCGGTGATGATCGCGACATGGGGGGACATGCCCCGGAGGTTACCCGTCGGGCTCTTCCGGCGGCAGTGCAGACCCCGCCGGTCGATCACCCCACCTTACGTGCGTTGCCCAGTGAGGTCAGAGGGTGTTCTCGGGTCGTCCGGTCTTCTGCCAGGGGTAGGCGGGGCGTCGCCAGTCCCGGCCGCCCGAGATCGCGGACGGCTTGCCCCCGGCCCCCTCACCCGCGCCCGCGCCCGCGCCCGTAACGCTCCCGGACCCGTCGCCCTGACCCGCGCCCGTAGTGCTGCCGCGCCCCGTGCCCGCACCCGTAGCCCTCCCGGAACCGGCCCGCTCCGCGCCCTTCGAACCGGCCGCACCCTTCGACCCGGCCGCGCCCAACCCGCCGTCGACCCCATCGACCCCGTCGAGCCCATCGACCCCGCCCGCCCCATCCGCGGGCACCCAGTGCCGCAGCGCCCCCGCCTCCAGGTCGATCTGGTCGTTGAGCGCCGCGAAGTCGTCATCGCTGAACTGCCGGGCCCGGTCCTGCGCCGCCCAGCGCAGCGAGTTCGCGGAGTGCCGCACCCGGTCCGTACGCTCCCGCAGTTCGGGCAGCCGGGCCGCGACGCGGGCCTTGTCCGGCTCGCCCTCCAGCCGCCGCAGCTCGTCGTCGAGCTGGTGACCGTGCTCGCTGAGCCGCTCGAAGAGGCCCATCGCCTCGGACAGCGAGGCGTCCTCCGGGACGGCGAGGCGCAGCGCGTCCTGCGTCGCCCGCATCGCGGAGCGCAGCGACAGCCGCAGCTCGGCCAGTTCGCCGACGGCGCCGGACTGGGTGTACTGCTTGGCCTTCAGCCGGGTGTCCTCGACCGTCCGCCGGGTCTGGTGGACCGTGCGGTCGACGCCGCGCTTCACGGCCCGTACGGTCTTGACGGCGGCGATCACCCCCAGCGCCACGAATACCGCGAAGAACAGCGCAACGATCACGGCGACGACCTCCATGGGCGCTCCTCAGCGGCTCGGCGGGAATGTTCTCCAACGGCCGTCGGCGGTCCCGCTGCGGGCTCCGCAGCCTTCTTCCGGCAATCCGGCAATCCGGCATTCCGGCTTTCCGGCTTTCCGGCATCCGTCGGTCGTCCATCCGTCGGTGGTCTTCCGCCTTCCTCCACCGTCTTCCTCCACCGTAACCGCCGCGGGCAGGCCGCGGGTCCGAATGGACCCCCAACCTGCCCTTAGGGAACAACCCCGACCTCGGGAAATCCCCGGCCTCGGGGCAGCGCCCCGAGGCGTCACTCCGGCGGCTACGCGGGAACGATGTTCACCAGCTTCGGCGCCCGGACGATCACCTTCCGGATGCCCGCGCCGCCCAGCGCCGCGACCACGGCCGCGTCGGCCAGCGCCAGCTTCTCCAGCTCCTCGTCGGAGATCGACGGGGAGACCTCCAGCCGCGCCTTGACCTTGCCCTTGATCTGTACGACGCAGGTCACGCTCTCGTCGACGACGTACGCGGGGTCGGCGACCGGGAAGTCGTGGTGGACCACGGAGTCCTGGTGGCCCAGCTTGCGCCACAGCTCCTCGGCGATGTGCGGGGCCAGCGGAGCGATCAGCAGCACCAGCGGCTCGGCGACGGACCGCGGCACCTCGCGCACCTTGGTGACGTGGTTGTTCAGCTCGGTGATCTTGGCGATGGCGGTGTTGAAGCGCAGCCCGGACAGGTCCTGCCGGACGCCGTCGATGGCCTTGTGCAGGGCGCGCAGCGTGTCCTCGTCGGGCTCGGCGTCGGCGACCGCGACCTCGCCGGTGGCCTCGTCCACGACGTTGCGCCACAGGCGCTGCAGCAGCCGGTACTGGCCGACGACGGCCCGCGTGTCCCAGGGGCGCGAGACGTCCAGGGGGCCCATCGCCATCTCGTACAGGCGCAGCGTGTCGGCGCCGTACTCGGCGCAGATCTCGTCCGGCGTGACGGCGTTCTTCAGGGACTTGCCCATCTTGCCCAGCAGCCGGCTGACCTGCTCGCCCTGGTAGTAGTACGCGCCGTCGCGCTCCTCCACCTCGGCGGCCGGTACGGCGATGCCGCGGCTGTCGCGGTAGACGTACGCCTGGATCATGCCCTGGTTGTACAGCTTGTGGAACGGCTCGGCGGAGGAGATGTGCCCCAGGTCGAAGAGCACCTTGGACCAGAAGCGCGCGTACAGCAGGTGCAGCACGGCGTGCTCCGCGCCGCCGACGTACAGGTCGACGCCGCCGTGCGGCTGGCCCTCGCGCGGGCCCATCCAGTAGCGCTCGGTGTCCGGGGCGACCAGCTGCTCGCTGTTGTGCGGGTCCAGGTAGCGCAGTTCGTACCAGCAGGAACCGGCCCAGTTGGGCATCGTGTTGGTCTCGCGGCGGTATCGCTTCGGGCCGTTGCCGTCGCCGAGGTCCAGGGTGACGTTCACCCAGTCCTCGTTGCGGGACAGCGGGGTCTCCGGGGAGGTGTCCGCGTCGTCGGCGTCGAAGGTCCGGGGGGAGTAGTCCTCGACCTCGGGCAGTTCCAGCGGCAGCATCGACTCGGGCAGCGGGTGGGCGATGCCGTCCTCGTCGTAGACGATCGGGAAGGGCTCGCCCCAGTAGCGCTGGCGGCTGAACAGCCAGTCGCGCAGCCGGAAGTTGACGGTGCTCTCGCCGACTCCGCGCTCGGCCAGCCACTCGGTGATCGTCGCCTTGGCGTCGGCGACGCCCAGGCCGTCCAGCGAGATCTCCCCGTTCGCGGAATTGACCAGCTTCGCGTCGTAGGAGTCGAAGGCGGCGTCCCAAGTGGCCGGGTCCGTGCCGCGGTCGTCGGCGGGCTCGACGACGCAGCGCATCGGCAGTTCGAAGGCGCGGGCGAAGGCGAAGTCGCGGCTGTCGTGCGCGGGGACGGCCATGATCGCGCCGGTGCCGTAGCCCATGAGCACGTAGTCGGCGATGAAGACGGGGGCCCGCTCGCCGCTGACCGGGTTGGTCGCGTACGCGCCGGTGAAGACGCCGGTCTTCTCCTTGGCGTCGGCCTGCCGCTCGACGTCCGACTTCGAGGCGGCCTGCTTGCGGTACGCGGCGACGGCGTCGGCGGGGGTGGCGTGGCCGCCGGTCCAGACCTCGTGGGTGCCCTCCGGCCAAGCGGCCGGGGTGATCTTCTCGATCAGCTCGTGCTCAGGGGCCAGCACCATGTAGGTCGCGCCGAACAGCGTGTCCTGCCGGGTGGTGAATACCGTGATCTTCTCTTCCCCTACGGGGAATACCACACGCGCGCCTTCGCTGCGCCCGATCCAGTTGCGCTGCTGGAGCTTGATGGCCTCGGGCCAGTCCAGCCCGTCCAGGTCGTCCAGCAGCCGGTCGGCGTAGGCGGTGATGCGCATGTTCCACTGGCGCAGCTTGGCCTTGAAGACGGGGTAGTTGCCGCGCTCGGAGCGGCCGTCGGCGGTGACCTCTTCGTTGGCCAGTACGGTGCCCAGGCCGGGGCACCAGTTGACGGGCGCGTCGGAGGCATAGGCCAGGCGGTGGCCGCTCAGGACGTCGGCGCGCTCGACGGCGCTCAGGTCGCTCCACGGGCGCCCGTCCGGGGTCGGCCGCTCGCCGCCGGCGAACTGCTCCACCAGCTCGGCGATGGGGCGGGCGCGCCGGGCCTCCTCGTCGTACCAGGAGTTGAAGATCCGCAGGAAGATCCACTGCGTCCACTTGTAGTACTCGGGGTCGATCGTCTCGACCGAGCGGCGCTTGTCGTGGCCCAGGCCCAGCCGGCGCAGCTGCCGCCGCATGTTGGCGATGTTGGCCTCGGTCGAGGCCCGCGGGTGGGTGCCGGTCTGTACCGCGTACTGCTCGGCAGGCAGCCCGAAGGCGTCGAAGCCCAGGGTGTGCAGAACGTTGTGGCCGGTCATGCGGTGGTAGCGGGCGTGCACATCGGTGGCGATGAAGCCCAGCGGGTGGCCGACGTGCAGCCCCGCCCCCGAGGGGTAGGGGAACATGTCCATGACGAACTTCTTGGGCAGCGCCACGGTCTCGGGCGCGCCCGCCAGGTCGCCGCTGGGGTTGGGCGCCTCGTACGTGCCGTTCGCGTCCCAGAAGTCCTGCCAGCGTGCCTCGATGTCAGCGGCCAGCGCGGCCGTGTAACGGTGCGGCGCGGCTGCCTCGGCGGCGGAATTGGTCTCGCTCATCGTCCTAGCTCCATCGATCGTCTCTGCCTGTCTGCCCGCATCTGGAATTGCGCCTGAAATGCAAAATCCCCTCGCACAGGAGGGGACGCCGCGCCGAGTCCGACCTGGTGGATCCACCGGTCGGTGCTGATCAGCGCGGCCAGCTAAGCAGAAGGCGTACGGCACGCATGTGGTCAGGTTACCGCAGCCGCCGAAAGGCCCGCACCGAGGTTTGTCCCGGTGCGGGCCATGCCGTCGCCGTACGGGCGGGCCGCCGGCCGATCGGCGGAGGCGGCGCCCGGCGGGCGCCGGGCCGCTCGGCGCAGGAGGCGCCCGGTCGGCGCCGGGCCGCTCAGCGGCCCGTAGCGCAACGCCGGTCAGGGCCGCTCAGCGGCCTTGGCGGCGCCCAGCCAGTACGGGCGCGTACGGGACCCCGCTCAGTGGCGCTTCCCCGGCCGGTACGAGGTCACGTAGTCGCTCGCCGGGGAGCCGACGCCGGTGACGTTGTCGTAGCCGACGGTCGCGGAGAGCGAGCTGTCGCCGCCCAGGCTGCGCAGCGAGGTGAGCAGCCCGTCCTTGGCGTCGAAGCCGTTGGCGTAGTCGACGCGGACGACGCCGAGGCCGCGGCCGCGGCCCAGCGGGTGGTCGGTGACGTCGTGGTAGGCGCCGGTGCCGTACCGGTCGTAGATGCCCGGGTTGGCGAAGCCGACCGGCACGCCGTGCCGCGCCTGCTGGACGAGCGCCTGGACGCCCGCGATCACCGGCGCGGCCAGCGAGGTGCCGCCGATGCGGTACTCGGCGTACTGCTGCGAGCCGTCAGGGAAGGTCTGGGTCTGGCCGACCAGGAAGCCGGTCTGCGGGTCGGCGACCGCGGAGATGTCGGGCTCGACGCGCATCGGCTTGGAGCCGTTCGCCTTGGAGAGCGAGTCCGGGACCACGCCGCGCTGGTAGAAGGGCTGCTCGTAGAGCTTGCTGGTGCCGCCGCCCGCGCCGCTGTTGTACGCGCCGGGCAGCGAGGTCCAGCTGTCGCCGCTCTTCGACAGGTCGGACTTGTGGGTGCCCCAGCCGGTCTCCCACTGGTACGTGTTCCCCTTGCCGACGGCGAGCGAGGTGCCGCCGACGGAGGTGACCCACGGGGAGTTGGCGGGGGTGTCGACCTGCTTCGTGCCGGTCTTGGCGACGTTGTCGCCGTTGTCGCCGGAGGAGAAGTAGAAGCCGATGCCCTCGACGGCGCCCAGCTGGAAGATCCGGTCGTAGGCCGCGGCCGTGTCCGGCGTCTCGTTGGCCTCGACGTCGCCCCAGGAGTTGGAGACGATGTCGGCGAGGCGGTTGTCGACGACCTTGTTCAGGGTGTCGATGAAGTCGTCGTCCTGGCAGGACGCGGCGCCGACGTAGACGATGTCGGCCGCGGGGGCGACGGCGTGCACGGCCTCGACATCGAGGGTCTCCTCGCCGTACCAGCCGGCCGCGCCGCACTCGTTCTCGCCGGTGTGCGTGTACTCGTCGGGCAGCACCTGGGAGAGCTGGCCCTTGCGGTAGCTCTTGTCGCCGTTGCGCTTGGCGTACCGCTGGGCGTCCTCGGCGATGGTCGGCGAGGCGTACGCGTCGGTGATCGCGACGGTCACGTCCTTGCCGGTGAAGTTCTTGGCCCCGTAGGCGGCGCGCAACTGCTTGCCGGTGTAGCCCTTGACCGCGTACGGCTGGTGCGTCCCGTAGGCCGACGGCAGGTTCTTGTTGACCTTCGAGCCGTAGTACGTGGAGAACGGGCCGGAGTTGCGGTAGACGGCGCTCGGGGGCGGCAGCGTCGCGTCGTGCTTGGCCAGCCGGGGGGCGTTGTTGAGGCCGACGACGGTGAGGACCGCGCCGTTCAGCGCCGTGGGCACGGTGGCGTCGCTGGACGGGGCGTGGTAGGTCTTCCCGTCCTTCGCGTAGTTGTGCAGCCGGGTGCCGAACGCCTTCTCGGCGGCGGCCGTGTCGCCGCTCACGGAGACGTAGTGGCCGTTGGCGCCGGTCACCTTGAGGCCGGAGGAGGTCAGCCAGTCGCCGACCTTGGCTATCTGCTCCTTGGTGGCGCCGAAGCGGGCCTTCGCCTGCTTCGCGCTCAAGTACTTGCCGTACGAGGCCGAGTTCGGGTCCGAGACGGACCGGGCGTACGCGGCCAGGCCCGGGGCGTCGCGCCCGGCGAGGTAGACGCGCACGGCGACCTTGTTCGACTGGGGCGTGTCGCCGCGGTCGGCCTTCGGCGTGGCCCACAGGGGCTTGGTGCCCTGGAGCGCGTGCCGGTCGTGCGGGCCGGAGTCGGCGTTGGCGGTGGGCACACCGAGCGCGAGTGCGCCGGCGACCAGCGGCAGTGTCGCCGCCGCGGCCAGTCCGGCGCGCGCTCTGGAGCGGCTTGATCTCATGGAACCCCCTGCGGTCCGATCCATCGCATGTGACGGAGGTGCCGGATGTAGCACCCACGTAAAACGTCACTCTTTCGGTCAACTGTTCATACAGGGGGCATGCGTTCACCAAGAAGGACCCAAGGAAGGGTCATGATCAGGCATGCAATACGGCGTTCACCACCGGATACCGGCGAAGCGCGGCTGAACGAACCGACGTTAGCAGCGGCGCACCGCCGGCCGTCGCGGTTGCCGGAAGGCCGCCGTACCACCGGGCCCCGGTGCCTAGCGTCCGGGCATGCACATCCACCGCAGAGGCCGCGCCGGAGCCCTGGGACCGCCCCGTCGAGCGCTCGCCGCCGGGACCCTCGCACTGCTCGCCCTCGCCCTGGTGCTGCCGTTCGCTGCGGCGGGCGGACCGCGCCGGTTCCTCGACTACACCGGCGGCGTCCTCACGCTGCTCTCCCTGACCGCCACGGTCGTCTGGGGCCTCATCGCGTCCGGCCGCATGCTGCTCACCCCGCGCGGGCGGCTGCTCGCGCAGGCCGTGCACCGCGCCACAGGGGTCTGCGCCCTCGGCTTCCTGCTGCTGCACATCACCCTCAAGGTCGCTGACGCGCACATCGGGCCGGCCGCCGCCCTGCTGCCGTTCTCCATGGGCGTACGGGGCGCGGGCGGGCTCATCGGGCTGGGGTCGCTGGCCGGCTATCTGATGGTGCTCGCCGCGGCCACGGGCACCCTGCGCAGCGTCTTCGCGGGGCGCGGCCGGGCCGCGGGCCGCTGGCGGGCCCTGCACGCGTGCGCGTATCCGGCCTGGTGCGCGGCGATCCTGCACGGCCTCAAGTCCGGCCGCCCGCCGTCCGCCTGGGTGAGCGCCTGCTACGGGCTGTGCCTGGCGGCGGTGGCGGGCGCGCTGGTCCTGCGGCTCGTACGGACCCGTCTCGCCCGGCGGCGCGCCGCCGGCCCGGCGCGTACGGCGCCGGGGGTGCCGTCGGCACGGCGCCGGGCGCCCGACGCGCCGCTGGTCCCCCGGCCGCGCTCCGAGGCCGGCCCGTTCTCCCCCGCCCTCGGCCGCTCCGCGCGCGACACGGCGGGTGACGGGTCGTGAGCGCGCCTCCCGGGGAGCGGCCGGCCTCCGGCCCGCTGCCCGACGTGCCCGAAGTGATCACCCTCGGGGTGCCGCGGCTGACGGCCGGATTCGGCGACGCGGAACGGCTGGAGCGCCGGGCGCATCTGGTGGTGCACGGGTCGATGCCCTCGCTCACCGAGGACCAGGTGACAGAGGTCGCCGATACGATCGGATTGAGGGGACGGGGCGGAGCGGGCTTCCCGTTCGCGCGGAAGATGCGGGCCGTCGGGGAAGCCGCCCGGCGGCGCGGGATGCGGCCCGCCGTGGTGGTCAACGGCTGCGAGGGCGAACCGGCGTGCCGCAAGGACGCCGTACTGCTGCGCCGCGCGCCGCACTTGGTGCTGGACGGCGCGCTGCTGGCGGCCGGGGCGCTGGGCGCGCGCACGCTGGTGATCGGAGTGACACGAGAGGCGACCGAGGAGTCCGTACGGGCCGCACTGGCCGAACAGGGCCTCGCCGACCGGCGCGGGCGAGCCCTCCGCGCGCGCGTCGTCCGGCTGCCCGAACGGCTGGTCTCGGGCGAGGCGTCCGCGCTGCTGCGCGGAGCGGACGGCGGCTCTCCGCTGCCGCCCGGGCGGCGCGTCCACGCCTCGGAGGAGGGGCTCGGCGGCGTGCCGACGCTGCTGTCCAACACCGAGACCTTCGCCCAACTGGCGCTCGCCGCCCGCCTCGGCACGGCCCGCTACACCACGACCGGCACCCCCGCCGAACCGGGGACGCTGCTGCTGACCGTGGCCGGCGCGGTCCGCCGCCCCTGCGTCGTCGAGGCGCCGAGCGGCGTGCCCCTGCCGTACGTGCTGGAGCTGTGCGGGGCCGATCCGGCGCCGCCGGGGGTGCTGATCGGCGGCTACCACGGCGGCTGGCTGGACCAGTCGGCCGCGTACGGCGCCGCCCTCTCCTACGAGGGGCTGCGGGCCCAGGGCGGGACGCTCGGCGCGGGCGCGGTCCTGCCGCTGCCCGCCGCCACGTGCCCGCTCGGCGAGACCGTACGAGCCGCCCTGTGGCTCGCCGCGGAGTCGGCCGGGCAGTGCGGCCCCTGCCGACTGGGGCTGCCCGCGCTGGCCGGGGCGCTCGCGGACGTGGTGGGCGGCGGCGGGCGGGACGCGCTGGAGGCGGTACGGCAGACGGCCCGGTCCGTGCGCGGACGGGGCGCGTGCGGGCATCCGGACGGGGCGGCCCGCTTCGTGCTGTCGGCACTGACGGCGTTCACGGACGACCTCGCGGCGCACGTCCTGGGGGACGGCTGCGGGCGCGGGACCGCCGGGGTACTGCCCCTGCCGTCGCCCGACGGGCCCGGCACACCGGGCGGGCCGAGCGTGCCGAGCGGCGAGCGGCTGGCCGTCGACTGGACGCTGTGCGAGGGCCACGGCCTGTGCGCGGGGCTGCTGCCGGAGCTCGTACACCTCGGCCCGGACGGCTTTCCGGCGCTCGCGAACGGGGAGGTCCCGGCGGCTTCGAGGGGGCGCGCGCTACGGGCCGTACGCCGCTGCCCGGCGCTGGCACTGCGTCTGGAGAGGCGTGAATGAGCGTGGCCCGCCCCGCGTGCCCGAGGGCGTACCCCTATGGGGACCGGGCGACGGGCCGGGCGACGGGCCGGGGGACCTGACAACGAAAAGATCCCGCCCGGTCGAATCGACTGGACGGGATCTTCGGATTGTGGAGCTAAGGAGAATTGAACTCCTGACCTCCTGCATGCCATGCAGGCGCTCTACCAACTGAGCTATAGCCCCGCGCTGCGGTCCGCCCGGTTGCCCCGGCGGCTCCGCCTACATTACACGGATGCCCCCGCCCCTTGCCAAATCGGTTGCCGGCTGACGCTTGAAGCGCACGGGCGCGGGGTATGTCAGCACCCCGCGCCCGCTCATTCCTCATGACGCCGGACGACGTCCGAGGCGACTCCCTCCCCGGACCGCAGCGACCGCGGCGACCTCCGTGGCTTAGTGACCTCCGTACCTCAGTGGTGGCCGCCGTGCCCATGACCGGCGTCACCGTGGTGGAGCTTCATCACCTCGGCCGGCATCACCACCAGCGGCCGCATCATCCCCATGTCCTCGTGCTCCAGCAGATGGCAGTGGTACATGAACCGGCCCTGCGCGCCATGGAAGCGGCCGATCACATTCACCATCTGCCCCGGCGGAACCTGAATGACGTCCTTCCACGCCGAGTCACCCGGCGAGACGGTCGTGGTCCCCCCGTACTCCAGTGGGCTGCGCGTCCCGCCCAGTTGGGGATCGAACGGGCTCCCAGGGCCCTGCGGGTAGAGATCGCGACTGAGCACCTGGAAGTCGATCAGATGGATGTGCATCGGATGGGTCCCCGCCCCGCCCAGGTTGAGGAAGCTCCACTGCTCCCAGGCGTCGTGCTCGACCATGAAGCCGAGGGCGTCGTCGAAGGTACGGGCGCCCCGCCGGTACGTACGCACCTTGCCGTCGGCCCCCTTGATCTGCACCACGCCCTCGCCGGGGATCTTGACGTGGCCCGGATCGACCTCGTGCATCTCCCAGATCTCCGGGTGCGCGTTGCCCACCGTGCCCGGCGGGGTGAGCGCCACCAGCCGATGCTCGTGCTTCGGCACGGTGTCATGGGTGATGCGCCGGAAGGACTCCGAGACCACCTGCGGCAGCACGAACGGGTCGCGCACCGGCCCGCCGCCCACCCGCACCTGCATGATCTGCGGGTACGGGACGCCCGGCGCGGCGTTCTCCAGCCGGACGCGGCGCCCCCGCAGCCGCCCGAAGTCGACCAGCAGATCGATCCGCTCGGCCGGTGCGACGGACAGCGGCTCGTCGACCGGTACGGGACGGGGCAGCAGCCCGCCGTCCGAACCGATCTGCCACGCCGCGCCGCGCACCTGCTCCCCCGTCGCGTCGTCGACCAGCCGGAGCTGGAAGGTCCGGGCGTTGGCCGCGTTGAGCAGCCGGAAGCGGTACCAGCGCGCCGAGACGTCCAGATGCGGCCAGATGACGCCGTTGACCAGGGTGTACGGGCCCACGAACGGCAGCGTCACATTCTTGTCGGCGGCGTCCTTCCCAACGACGACGGTCTTGTGCAGCAGCCGCCCGGTCAGCCGGCCGTCCTCGTCCTGGTCGAGGTTGCGGTCCTGGATGATCAGGGGTATCTCGTGCTCTCCCGCCGGAAGCCGCAGCGCCCGCTCCTCGTCGTCGCGCACCAGATACAGGCCGGCCAGCCCCGAGAAGACGTTCCAACGGGTGATGTCCATGGCGTGGTCGTGCCCCAAGGGAGCAATACCGCTCTGACCTGGGGTTCTTAACTCACACCCTCCCGGAGACCCACAAGGGTCCCCGGCGGGAAGAAGACAGCACCCCAAGCCGAGGGCGGTACGACTTCGGCGGACGGATGACTGATGGAACGGGAAGATCTCCCCGCGCTGCGCGCCCTCGGGTTCGAGGATGACGAACTCAAAGAACTTGGCATTTGGGAGCGAGCAATTGGCGACCCCCTACGCCTAGCTGAGGCATACATTCGGCGGTCAAAGAAAAAGGACACTCTTACTTCGCTGCGCGGCCACGTGCGAGACATATGCCGACGCGCCCGCGAGGAAGGGAAAGCCATTCGGCATGTCTGGTTTGAGCAAAAGAGCGCAAGCAAGGCACACATTCGGCGTGAGGAATTTGAGCGCGCCACGGATGCCGTACACGCGGGACATTCCAAAACGCTCTACGTATGGCGCACAGACCGACTCTCGCGCCGAGGCATGGGGGCCGTTGATCGCCAAATAGACGACTTCGAAAAGCGACAGGCGCGCATCGTATCGGTCAGTGAAGGTCTCGACTCCTCGCAAACAGGGATGCGTATCGTATTCGGCATCCTCGCTGACCATGCACGCGAAGAAGCCAAGGGAATAACAGAGCGGACGCAATCAAGCTCCGACGAATTCAAGCGCGAGGGTAACTGGCACGGCGGAGTGACCCCTTTCGGCCTTGAGTCGCCCAAGGGATCGAAGAAGCTCAAGCGAAACCACGAATACCCGCTCGCCCGGCGCATCGCCGAAATGCTGCTCGCATACATGGTGCCGCAAAAGATTGCCGAAACCCTCAATGCGGAAGCGAAACGAACTCGCAAGGGGCGACCATGGCGCGCGCAGACAATCATTCACCTTGCCCACTCCCCCTCTTGGGCTGGACTAGTGCCGAACCGCGAGCGGGTGCGTGACAAGGATGGAAACCCACTCGACAAATGGGTTAAGCGCGCAGACCCGCTACTGAATGACACGGGGCAACCGATCAGTTGCGGTGAAGGCGTAGTTACTTATGCGGAATGGATAAAGATCCAAGCCATCCTTGCGGGGCGCACAGGGAAGGGCAGAGGAAAAGGAAAAGCCAGGGGTACAGGCCGGGGTCAACGCCAGAATAAAACGACGGCGGGAGGCATCCTCCACTGCCCTTACTGCAACGGGCCCATGACCAATGGCGGGAAAAACTACCGGTGTGAAGCACGTATCACTCAGGGGCCATCGGTCTGCAAGGGAACATCCACTACGCGGGAACGGGTAGATGATGCAATATCGACCCTTTGGATCAATCACATCCTTGCACTCTCTCCCGAATCTCCGACCATTCACGAAATCGCCCGGCGTTGGCTGTCATACCAAGACCCGGAGAAAGAAGCCAGGAAGCAAGACGTAACAGCCCGGTACGATGCTGCGATCGAACGTCAAATCAAGCTGCGTAAAGAGTTCTTCGTTCTTGGGCGCATGGATGAGGCGTCATTCGAGGATCTGCGACGACAGGTAGACGAGATGATCACCGAACTCAAGAGTGAGCTTGACGCCCTATCTCAAGAATCCGACCTATCGCCACTCATGGACCCGGAAACCTTGGCGGCCATATGGCAGAAAGCTGGAATTGAGGGTCAGCGCGCGCTGATCGAAGCAGCAACGACGTACATCACCATCACACCGCCAGCAAAGCCGGGCGACAGAACGCCAATTACTGAGCGGCTACAGATCGAGTGGCGCGACAAGACGAACCCCGACACGCTCAACGCATGCGCGGCCGGAATCGAGTTCGTTGAGGTGAGCCGACAGCGACGCAAGAGAGAAGAAGCCCTCACAGCCGTCTGAGCGGCCCCCTGGGCGACGAACAGCCCCACCCGACCCCCCCGGCCGGGTGGGGCTTCCTCATGCCCGCAGACGGCCGTACAGGGCCAAACTGCACCCTCACCCTCACGTGCGCCGCTAGGCTCGCAGCGCTCTCCCCCTGGGGACCGGTTCGGCGGGTAGCTCCTGCTGTTCAATCGGACCCCAGGAGGCATGCCGTGCGATCACGTGACCGCTAGTCCTGTCAGGGGCGTAGGTCGGGAGCAGGACCCTTCCCCGGACGCGGGAAAGGGTCCTTTTCTGTGTCGGCACACGGCGGGGGGGCAACGCACCGACCAGCCAGCGTCACCCCGTCCGGCAATCGCTTCGGACGGGGATTCCTTTTTCGTCCTCAAGTGACATGCACACGGCATAGCGACTCCGTTATGTGTCCGTGCGGTAATACACGGTAGCCGTCGCGTCGGCACCATCAGCAGCACAGGGGGTTGCCGCCGCCGCTTTCTACACTTCTCCGCAATTCGGCGACGTTCTGACCAGCGGGAATGTAGCTAGTGTAGTTCTGTACGTCATTTGAGTTTGCCTTAAGGGGTTCTATAGAGAAGCTGGAGTGTAGGTCAGTTCTGCATTCTCTACACGGCCCCGGCGCTTAACTCACTCACTCACGTATAGGTAGAGGGTGAGTGCCGCACATTTACTCGGTGGTCCGCGCACCCCTCGTACGGCGCGCACGCTCTGACTCCCCACCTCTCCCCCGGGTTGAGCGCGTGCCTCGCTGAGGAACCACACAGCCGGTCCTTAACCTACTCACGGATGCAGCGTGAGCCCATTTAATTCTTCGGCGCATGCCACACCGACTCTGGTGCTATGCATTCGCCGTTGTCGGTATAAATACGTTGTCGTCAAAACCCGTATTTACTGGCTTGGCCCCGTTGGGCGTCTTGATCTCTGCATCAGATCAGGCGCTTAGCGGGGCCTTTCTGCATTCCAAGCACCTAGTAACGTTACTAGGTGCTACCCGTCGAGAGGCACCATTAATGCTTACGGCTTCCGATCACGAGTACGCCGCCAAGGCTTCCGGCCTACCGGTCAATCTCGTTGAATTGCTCATCGGTGACAGCGCGGAAGAATTGGGCGCTAACGCTTGCACCGTCGCCATGGCACAGGGAATCACCGTGAAGGTTAACGATGGACGACCCTGATACCGCCGCGCTATTTGAAGGGCGCGTCCACGCACAGTTGGTGCGTTACTACAGGCAGCACAAACTAATTCCGCCGCGCCCCCTGCTGGATAAGGTGTTCGGGCCGAAATTGGGTGAGACTATCAGCGCAGCCATGGCGGATGTCGCCCATAAGGTGGCCAACTCCCCCAGCGAGATAATCAAACGCACTTATGACAACTCCGGAAAAGCACCCGCTGTTGCTCCTCGGGCGAAACATCAGATCGAGACCGACATGCGCGGAATTGCGGACGCGGCCAACCGGCCCGCCATGATTCCCGAATCTCTCGCGACCCAAATTACTCAGCGGAATCGCTGACAACTATCCTGAAATAGGTATCTACTATGGACAACGAATTCGATATTGACCAAGTGGTGAGTGCCTCCCTAGGTCTCCTCTCGTACAATAGCGTCCTGGGCGCGACTGTGTACCGTGACGCCGAGGCCGGATTTATCGGCGGACGAGGTTCACGGGTGGGTATTCGCTTGCCGAAGCAGCGGACCGCACGGAACTATAGCGGTAGTACTGAGTATGTGAATGTTGAGGAAGGTGTTGCGTACGTCGAGCTGACCGACGAGCCTACCGACGCCGCCAAGCTAACATCCAGGGACATGACCCTGAGTATCGTCGATTTCGGGGCCCAGGTCCTTACTCCGCAACTTGATTCCGTTTCTCGCTATATCGAGAAAAACCTGGCAACGCTCCTAAATAAGCAAAGCACTTCCGCTAAGGCTCAGGTCATTGATTCGGCAGCACCTATACGCGCCATTACTGCTGCCGCTGCTGAATTTACACGGCGAGAGATTGCTCCGGGCGAGCGATTTCTAGCAGTTGGGCCGGATGTGCAGCAGGCGCTATTTGATGTTGAACAGCTTCAGCGCGTAGACACATCTGGTGATGCCACGATGCTCACCCGTGCGGAGATGGGTACGCTGTTCGGGTTCCGCGTCATTGTTTCCCCGCATCTTGTCGGCGCTATCGCATATGAGCGGACAGCGTTTGCGCTAGCCGTTCGTGCTCCTGCACCCGCTGGCGGTGGGGGGAAGTCCCGCTCACAGGACTACAATGGGTACGCGCTCCGGGCAACCGTTGACTTTTCGCCTGATGTGAAGTCAGACGTATCCATTGTGGACGCTTTCTGCGGTTCGACTGTTATCGACGCGAACCGAATAATTGCGTTCAAGCTGCCCGCCAGCAAGTAGACACCTGGGGGCCCAATTCCCGTGGGCCCCCTTTCACGTGGGGGCGCACATTCCTTATGGGGGTGCGGTGGTATGACGGGGCGGGGTTCGTGGGCGGGTTCTACCCGTAGGGATAGGCTGCCCGCTGACTGGCGTACGCGGCGCGCGCACGTGTTGGAGCGCGACCGCTGGCTATGCCAGTGGGTGCGTGTCGATACCGGCGCTCTGTGCGGCATGCCCGCGACGGACGTTGACCACATCATTGCGGGCGACGATCACGACGCGTCGAACCTTCAAGCGCTGTGCCGCTTTCACCATGCTCGGAAGTCGGCGCGTGAGGGTGCGTTCGCTGCCAATGCCAAGCGTCCTGCGCGTGAGCGAAAGCGCGAAGCTCAAGGCTCAATGCGCGAATTGATGTTGCGGAGAATTGCTCTTACTGAGAGCGAGAATTCATCCGTTGCGGGCGACGCCGAGTGAAACAGAATTCCTTTGGTGGGGGGTGACTCCCTTTTGGAATTCCCCCCAGCCGGGGGCCAATAGCAGCCTTGTTCGTGTACGGGTCTGGAAGTTTTGCTTTTGGTCTGTGATCGCCTTGAAGAAAGGCAGCCCGGCAGCCATATAAGCTCAGGTCGCGCTATCCAGCACTGCCCGCACCTCGGGAACATCAGCGTATTCGGTCAACCGTGCCAACACAACCCGGACTCGTTCAGCCGTTCTCTCGCTGGCGATTCCTGCGGAAAGACTGATGACCCTTTCGGCTGTCGCCGCTGCCTCTTCGGGTTCGTTTGCGTCGGCGTAGGCCACAGCGAGCCACGAGAGGTAAAGGGCCAATTCCCTCGTGTGCGTCACGTCGTACCGGCTGAGTACTTCAGACAGCAGGGGAACGGCTCGAAGGGGTCGGTGCAATTCGGTATAGACGCGGGATTCCATGACTTGCAACTCTCCGGCGTTCACCCAATAGAGGTAGGCCGGTGAATCGCTTTCTTCCCCGCATTCGCTCAGCGCCTCGGATGCTTCCCCGAGGGCACGCATTGCATGCTGCGCATTCTCCGTCCCACCTGCTTTCGTGTGTGCCCATGCCACCCGATCTAGGTACAGCGCACGGGCTTTCGGCGGAGCTTTCGGCCCGGCCCCGTCGAGAGCTGCGCGGGCAAGGCCAACCCCCTCAACTACCCTGCCAATATTGGTAAGTTGATATGCCAGCGACCCGGCAAGGTTCCCCGCTAGCGCCTGGTCCTCGGCTTGCGTCGCTGCACTGAGACCCAGGCGGTATACGCGTTCGGCTTCCTCGTGCCGTCCGGCATCACTGGCGATCCAACCAGTGATTTGCGCCAACTCGCCTATTTGAACGAGGAGTTGACGCCCAATCAGTTCGCCGTGGCTGGCCTGCCGAAACATTCGAACAACTTTTCTAAGTTCGCGCAACGCTGGCCTCATGAGGTCCCCACCGGCCAGGAAGTCATCGGCGAGCCGTAGGCCATGCACCCGTTGTTGCAGGTCTTGCACTTGGGCCACGCCGACACGGCCCCCTGTGTGGCCGCTGAGAGGCGCTAGAGGGTCCTGGTCGGGAAGGAAGTCGGCCAGCGTCGGCAAAGGCGGCTCAGCGGGCATCTGTGGCGCTGTAAGCGCATCCACGGGTACGCCGAGGGCAGCAGCAAGGAAGGGCAGCCATTCGCGCGGGGTGCGCTTCCCCGTCTCCCATCGACTGATCTCCTGTCGGCCGACTGGTTCGCCCTTGATGCCAGCAGCCCGGCAGACCTCCCGAGCTAGGCGCGCCTGACTCCACCCATGCCGCTCACGCTCACGCCGGATGTTGGCCCCGATGCTGCTCACCATGGGGCAAGTCTGGCCGACAGCTGGCCGACACGGGGCCGCTAGCCGTAGATCAGCCTCGGTCAGACGCTGTTCCCCATGACGGAGCCGACGAGGTACAGCACGGGACCGGTGACACTGCCGGGCCGGACGGCCGAATTGGAGCCGGTGCCGGTTGAAGGCTGCGCCGGGTGCGCGGAACTGGCGAACGTGCGACATCGGGCGCGGACTTTCGGCGATATGACCACCGTGGCCGATTGCAACAACCTGATGAAAGAGCACCCTGAGGGCCACTGATGGTTACCACGCAAGATGTGGGCGAACGCGTTGAAGACAGTGCCGGAAACGTCGGAATTCTGTGCGATGTGATCAAGGATTTCGAAGACCCAAACGATCCACCTGGCGACCGGCGGAAACGCCCTACCGCATTCATCCGGCCGGAAGGGGGCGGCCTTGAATGGCTGACTTCACCAGCCAACGTGAAGCGCGTCTAACGCGCCATGCTCTCCGCCTTGGTTGGTCGGTGTTCGTCTTGGTCGTGGCGGCATTCAGTACATTGCTGCCTGCACTGGCCGCAATGGGTCGATTATGGACCCCCGCCCCTGCCGGACGTAGCCGAATCTCCAACCCGCTTATTTCGGCATCCCGACCGGGGTGGGGCACCAAACACCAATGGCCGGAAGGAGATACACGGTGAGCGCTGTCAGAAACCGGCTTCTATTCGCGTGGCTGGAGGTTACAGGACTCTGCAATGAGTTCTGCGATCACTGCTACGCGGACAGCGGGCCCAAGGGAACACATGGGACCATGACCGTGCAGGACTGGTTGAACGTGATTGATCAGCTTGCGGACATGGGAACGCTGGATATCCAGTTCATCGGGGGTGAACCCACGCTCTACCCGAGCCTGTCCACGCTGATCGCGCACGCGCATGGACGGGGCCTCGGTATCGAGGTGTTCTCAAACATGACGCACATCCGTGAGGACCTTTGGGGCGCGTTTACGGAATTCGGCGTCAAACTCGCCACGTCGTATTACTCGGATACATCCGAGGAGCACGACCAGGTGACCCAACTCCGAGGCTCACACAAAAAGACCCGCGCCAACGTTCAAAAGGCGTTGAGGCTCGATATTCCGCTGCGGGGCGGAGTCGTCGCCGTGCGGGACGGACAGCGCGTGCAGGAAGCGGCACAAGATCTGACAGGACTCGGCGTCGGCACAGTCGGCGGCGACCGGGCCCGTGCATTCGGTCGGGCAAGCAAAGGGGTCGCACCGACCATTGCTGATCTGTGCGGGCATTGCGCACACGAGAAATGCGCCATCGGGCCTCGCGGGGACATGTGGCCATGCGTTCTCGGTCGCTTCCTGACCATCGGGAACGTACTGGAAAAGCCCGTCGCTGATATCTGGTGTGGCGCGCAAATGATCTCTGTGACTGCCGAGATCACAGCGATGCACGGTGAGGGTGCCCAGTCGTGCACACCTCCGCAATTCCTTCCTATGTGCGGTCCGTGCGGTCCGTGCGTCCCCTCGGTCGGACACTGCGACCCGAGAGAGGTGAACAGCGTGACAGGCGTGGATACGATCGGTGCACCCGCGTAACACGCTGAGATCACCAGGAGCGCACAAATGGACGATCACGGGGACGACTTCGGTCGATGGGTTACGGAAGGCAGGGCGGTGCAACGCACTGACGAAGAGTGGGCCACGATTGCCGGATACATCAGGCACGCGGCAAACAAGGTCGGTCCCGAATTGCCGCTATGCCTTCCCGGTGAGCCCCAGGAGTGCGGCCGGAGCGCCCAGCAGCACGTCTTGGTTTGGGCCGCTCACCTCAAGGCCGTAGCCCACCACCTGATCGAACAGGCAGCACCGAGCGAAGCACGGGCGGCTCACGTGGCCGGTCCGCTGTACCAAAGGCAACTAGCGGTTCTACGAGCGGAGTTGACTCCTGTAGGTGTCTCGCGCTGACCAGCGCAGCCCCCTATGCGGCCCCGTCTGCGCGCTGTTCCCGTGGCGTGTGGGCGGGGCCTCTTCCTGTCCGTATCCGCTGGGCAAGCCCCAACGCGGTAACCTGGTGCTCCCTTGGGGCATGCGTGGTCGTGGTACCACCAGGTCGCCGCCCGGTGGTCGTTGGGGTACTCGGCGAGCTGGCTGTCGCCGGGCAACACCGCGTTCTCCGCCCAGCCGTCGTTGCCGCCGCCGGTCACCGCGCCGTGCAGATGGGTGACCGTCCACGGCGGCAGCGCCGCGACGTCGGCGAGCGGCTCCGCGCCGCTGCGGCCCGGGACGTCGCTCGGCGAGGGCGCGCCCTGCTTCGGCGTGGCCTCCACGGCCGTCACCGGATAGCTCCCCGCGAGCCGGTTGTTCCACCGGACGCGCAGCCGCCGCCCCCTGGGGACGTCGATGGTCGGCCCCGGGTAGTGGCCCCCGTAGGCCCACACCTTGGTCGGCGGCAGCTGCGAGTGCAGCCGGACCCAGGTCGTCGTCAGATCGATGTCGATGCCGTCCAACGCCTCCTGCCGGCCCGGGCGCAGCGCCGGCGGTATGGGCAAGGCGTCGATGAACGGTGTGAGTTCCGCCGCGGCCTCCCGCTTGGCGGTCTCCGTGGCGTCCCCGGCGTCCGCCGGGTTCTGGGCAGGTTGGATCTCCGTATAGGTCACGCTGTGGCCCCCGTGTCGCTTCCCCCGTGCCGCCGACCGTTTCCGGCGGCAACTCCTACCCGGTCAACACACGTAGTTTCCGGGGGAGTTCCGGCTTCCGCGATGTTTTCGGTGGACTCCCGGCTTCCGCGGATATTTCGGGCCAAGGCTCGGACCAAGGCATCGCGCCGGGCCATGCCGGAACGGAGTCAGGACCAGGCAGCCGCGAAGCCGGAGCGGTCCATCGAGAAGGAGCGTCAGGCCGTCAGAGCACCAGACGGCCATACCGCCATACCGCCGTGCCGCCGTGCCGCCGTGCCGCCACATCGCCACATCGCCACATCGCCAAGAAGTAACGTCAGGCCGTCGCGGAGCAGCGTCAGTCCGTCGCATCGGCGGACCAGGCCGGCATGAAGCCGCGTCAGGCCGTCGCGAAGGAGTAGAAACGCTTCAGCGCGCAGTGCTCGTCGAGCAGCCGTCCATAGATCGGCTCGCCCTCCAGCTCCCGGTATGTCTCGATCGGGTCGCCCTTTATGATCAGCGCCCGCGCGCACTCCACACACCAGTACTGGTAGGAGGAGTTGAGCGGCTCCATGTCACGGACGATCGGCGTTCCACTGCCGCACCAGTCGCACTTCCGGCTGTGTGCACCCATCAGTCAGCTCCAGGTGTGGCCGCGGGCCGCACACCCATAGGGCACTCCGCCGCGGTCGCCGGGCACTTGGGCCCGCCGTCCGGACCGGCTGAGCGGGCGATCGGGGGCAGCCGACGCGAGAAGGGCACCACTTGCACCGTCCTCCTCAAGAATGCGCGCCGACATGTCACCTTCCCTCCCCTTCGACCCCGTCCACCTCCGGCCGTCCGATTCTGCCATGCGCCGGCTACGAGGTCAGCGCCGCCGTCGCAGCAGGCCCGCACCCGCGGCGGCCACCGCCGTACCGGCCAGCGCGAGGGCGGTCACCCACAGCGCGTGGGCGGACGAACGCGCCCCCAGAGCCGCCCCCGTCCCACCGAGGAAGACCGCACCGAAGACGGCCACGCCTGCCAGCAACCCGAGCTGAGCGGTCGTCACCAGGACGCCGCTGGCGTCCGCGGCGTCCTGGCGCCGTATCGCGGCCAGCGCCCTGGTGAGCGTCGGACTGTACGCGGCCCCCACCCCGGCGCCGACCCCGGTCAGCGCGGCGTAGAGCCCCGGTCCGCCGCTGCCGCCGTCGCGCAGCGCCAGCCCGACCCCGGCGAGCGAGCCGGCCGCGAGCAGGAACCCCACCGGCGCCAGCGCCCCGTGCCATCGCTCCGGGAGCCGCCGCCAGTTGAGCCCGATCACGCCGAAGGCCACCGAGATGGGCACGAACTTCAGCCCGGCCCGCAGCGCGCTGTACCCGAGGCCGCTCTGCAGATGGAGCATCAGGGTGAAGAGGAAGCCCGCGTTCAGCGCCATGGCCAGACCGATACGGGCAATGGCCAGCGGCATCCCCGGAGCCCGCAGCACCCGCGGCGCTATCAGCGGCGCACCGCCGCGCCGCGCGAGCCGGGACTCGTACACCGCGAAGACCGCCGCCGGCACCGCGCTCCCGGCCAGCGATATCCAGCCCCACAGCGGCCAGCCCTGCTCCTCCCCCAGCACCAGCGGCACCGTGAGCGCCATCACCGCCGCGGCGAGCAGCACCAGGCCCGGCAGGCCGAAGCCGCGCCGGACGCCCTCCGCCCGCTCCCCTGGCTCGTCCCGCTCGCTCGGCAGCGCCTTCGGCGCGAGGACGAGCAACGCCAGCCCGATCGGCACGTTCACCAGGAAGACCGGGCGCCAGCCCATCCCGAAGAGGTCCGCGCTGACCAGCAGGCCGCCCACCGCCATCCCGGCCGCGGCGCCGGAGGCGAGCACGGCCGAGTACGCGCCGAGGGCCCGCGTCCGCGAACTTCCCGTGTACGTACGCTGGATGAGGCTCAGGACCTGCGGCAGCATCAGGGCGGCGCCCGCGCCCTGGACGAAGCGGTACGCGATCAACTGCCCGGTGCCGCCTGCCAGCCCGCAGGCGAGCGAGGCGGCCGTGAAGACCGCGAGCCCCGCCATGAAGGCCCGCCCGTGCCCGTACCGGGCGCCGCACCGCGCGCCGGTGATCAGCAGCACCGCGTACGCGATGGTGTAGCCGGCGATGACCAACTCCAGCCCGGAGCCCGAGGCGTGCAGGTCGGTGCGGATGGCGGGGGCCGCCACGTTCACGATGAACGCGTCGAGGAGCGCCATGAACTGGCCGGTGAGCACGATGGCCAGCAGCCGGCCGGGGCGCGGCGGCCGGCGTCGCGGCGGCTGCCGCGCCCCGGCTCCTCGGTGTCGATTGTCAGTGCCGTCGTCTTTACTGGCCCTCGGTCCGGCCACCGGAATTGGAACGTAGATATCGGTCATGCGTCCGATACTGATCCGGCTCGGACCCGGGTCACGAGAGCCCGCCGATGCTGGTACCGACAGCACCAGGCAGCACTCGGGACGCAGAGCAGACGGCGGACGACGATGGGGGACGTGACGACGATGGCGACGACGACCGGACGCCGCAGGCCCGAGCTGGCCGCCTTCCTGCGCAGTCGGCGGGCCCGGGTCACCCCGGCAGACGTGGGCATGCCCGCGGGGCTGCGCCGCCGCACGCCGGGCCTGCGCCGCGAGGAGGTCGCCCAGCTCTCCGGCGTCGGCGTCACCTGGTACACGTGGTTGGAGCAGGGGCGGCCCATCAACGCCAGCATCCAGGTGCTGGACGCCATCGCCCGTACGCTCCGGCTCGACCGTACCGAGCGCGTGCACCTCTACCACCTCGCCGAGGTGCCGTACGTACGCGACCGCCAGGGCGACGCACAGGCGGCGGGCCCCGAGGTGCAGGGCATCATCGACTCCCTCGACGGGCTCCCCGCCGTCGTCTACAACGCCCGCTACGACATCCTGGCCACGAACGCCACCTACCGCGGCCTCTTCCCCGCCGTGTACAGCGTCTCCGGCCGGGGCGGGAACGTGCTGTGGCAGCTGTTCACCCAGCCCGCGTGCTGCAACCCGTACCTGAACCACGCCGAGGAGTTGCCATTCCTCGTGGCGACGCTGCGCGCGACGTACGGCTGCCATGTGGGCGAGCCCGCCTGGGAGAGCTTCATCGAGAGGCTGTCGGGGGCCAGCGAGACCTTCGCCCGGCTGTGGGAGAACGGGGACGTCGCCCCGCCCGGCCCCCGCATAAAGGTCTTCCGCCACGCCACGGTCGGCGAGGTCCGGCTGAACTCGACCTCGCTGGCGGTGGGCGGCGTACCGGAGACCCGGATCGTGGTCTACACACCGCACGACGAGGAGAGCCGCGAGCTGATCGGCAAGGTGTGCTCGATCGAGGACCCGCTCATCGGCTGCCCGGCGCACGCGCGCCCGCTGTCGGAGATACGGGCCGCACTCGCCCTCTAAGCGGCGGGCCGGGGCCGGGGCCGGTCCGGCCATGCGGCGCGGCCGCCTCGCCCGCAACGACAGAAGATCCCGTCCCTCTGTCAGAGGGACGGGATCTTCCGAACTGTGGAGCTAAGGAGAATTGAACTCCTGACCTCCTGCATGCCATGCAGGCGCTCTACCAACTGAGCTATAGCCCCGCTGTTCTGCGGCCCTCGGGGCTTCCCCCGCCGTTCCGCGAACAAGATGAACTTTAGCCTGCGACCTGCCCGGATGTGAAATCCGGGCCCGGCGGCCGCTCAGTCGTCGTCGCCGAGGACCGGCTCGGGGAGCGTCCCGGCGTTGTGCTCCTGGAGCCGCCAGCCGCGCGCGCCCTCGCCCAGCACGGACCAGCAGCAGTTCGAGAGGCCGCCGAGCGACTCCCAGGTGCGCGGGTCCAGGCCGAGCAGCCGGCCGATGGTGGTGCGGATCGTGCCGCCGTGGCTGACGACGACGAGCGTGCCGCCGTCGGGCAGTTTCTCGGCGTGGTCGAGTACGACCGGGGCGGCCCGCTCAGCGACCTCGGTCTCCAGCTCGCCGCCGCCGCGGCGGACCGCCTCGCCGCGCTTCCACGCGGTGTACTGCTCGCCGAAGCGGGCGAGGATCTCCTCGTGCGTGAGCCCCTGCCACGCACCGGCGAAGGTCTCGCGCAGCCGGGCGTCGTGGGCGACCTCCAGGCCGGTGATGGCTGCCAGCTCCGCCGCCGTCGCCGCGGCCCGCCGCAGGTCGGAGGCGACGATCGCGTCCGGGCGCAGCGCGGCCAGCAGCCGGGCGGCCCGGCGGGCCTGCTCGCCGCCGGTCTCGGTCAGCTCGATGTCCGTGGAGCCCTGGAAACGGCGCTCCAGGTTCCAGAGGGTCTGACCGTGCCGCCACAGGACGATCCGGCGGCCCCGGCCGCCATTGGTGCCGTTCAGCTCAGCTCACCGTCCCGGTCGTCCTCCACGGCGAGCGTCTTGGCGTGCTCCTCGGCCTTGCCCGCGGTCGCGACGGCGTCGGCGGGCAGTTCGATCTGCGGGCAGTCCTTCCACAGCCGTTCGAGGGCGTAGAAGACACGCTCCTCGCTGTGCTGTACGTGTACGACGATGTCGACATAGTCGAGGAGCACCCAGCGGGCCTCGCGGTCGCCCTCGCGGCGCACCGGCTTGGCGCCGAGCTCCTTGTTCAGCCGCTCCTCGATCTCGTCGACGATCGACTTGACCTGGCGGTCGTTGGGCGCCGAGGCCAGCAGGAAGGCATCGGTGATCGACAGTACGTCGCTGACGTCGTACGCGATGATGTCGTGCGCGAGCTTGTCGGCGGCCGCCTGTGCGGCGGCCTTGATGAGCTCGATGGAGCGGTCCGTGGCGGTCACTGGCCAAGCTTTCGATCGGGAATCAGGTACCCGTCAAGGGTCTCACGCTCCGCCGACCGCCCCGCCGCCGCGCGCCACGCTCCCGCCGGCCGCCCCGCCGCCCCGCGTGTCCGCGTCCCCCGGCCCGTACGACGGGGTTGGGAGAAGGGGGGGGGGTGCCGTCCGCGCGGCCACCAGGGGGGGGCCACACATCTTCTACATTGCCCCTACCAACCGGGTTGGCGACGG
>NZ_JBWKFF010000014.1:175081-246297 GCF_056434425.1 Streptomyces sp. NPDC044033
GGGTCCTAATTCTCCTCTGACCGCCCTGCCACCGCGCCCGACCCTCCTACTGGCCACCCCTCCCCCCGCGTTGTCCTCTCCCCCGGCCCGTCCGGTCGTACGGGCCGGGGGACGCGTCACGCCGTGTCGCGCCGCGGGGGCCGTCACCCCTTGTAGTCGCTCCCCAGGACCACCGTGACATCCGCGTTCGGGGCGCCCTTGCCCTTGGTCACGGCCCCGGCCGGCAGGCCGAGCGTCTTGGCGATCTCCTTGGCCTGTGCCGCCCGCTTCTCGTCGGAGTACGTCACCGCCGACGCGGGCTGCCCGGAGCTCTGCGCGCCGCCGTCGACGAAGGTGTAACCGCCGTTGACGAGGGTGATCTGCGCCGAACCGGCGGCCGCCTTCTTCCCCGTGGCGTTCTTCACGCTCACCCGCGGCGGCGTGTCCGAGGCGGTCTCCTTCACCGTGCCGCCGAGCACGTCCTTGACCATCGATTCGGTGGCCTTCGGGCTGAGCGCTCCGTCCCCCTGCACGGGCAGCAGCGTGGTGTCGTACGAGCCCTTCTTGGCCAGCTCGGCGAGGTGCGCCAGGGAGGCCCCGAGCTGCTTCTCGGAGAGCGAGGGGTCGGGGATCTGGGCGAGCGACTCCACCGTGTTGACGGCCGAGCCGGTGTCCGTCGACACCTTCTTCAGGACCGCCTGCATGACCTGGCCGAACCGTGCGAGCTGCTTGGCCTGCGCCTCTCCGGACGCGCGGTAGGTGGCGTACGCGACGGCCGCCTGGCCGTTCAGCCCCTGGTCCTTGCCCTGCTTGACCCTTGGGCTGTCGTCCTTCTTCGCGCCGGGCACCGTCGTGTCCGTATCGAGCGAGATGCCGCCGACCAGTTCGACGAGGTTCTCCAGGTAGGGGGTGTCCAGCCGCCAGCTGCCCTTGATGTCCGCGCCGAGCAGCGTGTTCAGGGCGTCGCGGGTGGCGCCGGTGCCGCCGTCCTGCACCGACTTGCCGAGCGTGGTGGCGCCGCCGCTGTCCGTGGAGACGGCGAGCGAGTTCGGCAGCAGGACCGTGGTGCCCCGGTCGGTGGTCTCGTTGTCGACCAGCAGGGCCGTGGAGCTGCCGCCGCCCTTGGTCTCGCGCAGGTGGACGACGATCACGTCGCGCTTCTGCGCGCCGCCGGAGGCCGCAGCGCCCTTCGCGTCGCCGCCCGTGCCGGGCAGCATCCCCGCGTACCAGAGGTAGCCGACGCCGCCGGCCACGACCAGCGCGAGGACGACGACGAGCACGACGACGCGGTTGCGGCCCTGGCGCTTGCGCTCGTCCCGGCGCTCGGTGCGGCTCTCGCTGAACTTGAGCCAGTCGATGACGTCCTCGGAGTCCTCGTCCGGCTCCTCGATGAAGGAGAACTGCTCGGTCCGGTACTCCTCGCCCTCCTCGGCGGCGGTCCCGTCCGGGCTCTCGGGTCGCCCCGTCGGCTCCACCGGCGTTTCGGCGCGCTCCTCGTGGCGCGGGGCCGCGGCCTGCTGCGGGATCCACTCCTGCTGCTGGACCTGCTGCTGAGGCTGGTGGTGCTGCTGGGACTGCCCCTGTTGAGACTGCTGGTACTGCTGCTGCTCGGGCTGTCGAGCGGGCTGCTGGGGCTGCTGAGCCGACTGCTGATGCTGCGGATACAGCTGCTGCTGGTAGGACTGCTGCGCGTACGGGTCGTAGCCGTACCCCTGCTGCGTCCCGGCCCCGTACGGGTCGTACGGCTGCTGTGTCTGCTGATACTGCTGCTGCGGCTGGTACTGCTGCTGCCCCTGCTGCTGCGGAACCGACTGCCCGTGCCCGCCCGTATGACCCTGCTGGCCCGTGTGGCCTTGCTGGCCCGTATGGCCCTGCTGATTCGGCTGCCCCTGCTGAATCGGCTGCCCGTACTGGTCGTACACCCGCTGCGGGTCGTTCGGCTGGTACACCGGCTGCCCATAGGCGTCGTAGCCGTACACCAGTGGTTCCTGTGCGTACGGGTCCTGTCGGTCGTTCACCAGAGCCCCTTCAACCGGTGTCAGCCGGTGTCTGCCGGATTCAGCCGTCGTGCCGGTACAGCTTGCGCTTGTCGATGTAGCGGACCACGCCGTCCGGCACCAGATACCAGACCGGGTCGCCCTGTGCGACGCGCGTCCGGCAGCCGGACGACGAGATCGCCAGCGCGGGCACCTCGACCAGGGAGACGCCGTCCTCCGGAAGCCCCGGGTTGGCCAGTACGTGCCCCGGCCGCGTCACCCCGATGAAGTGGGCCAGCGAGAACAGCTCCTCGGTGTCCCGCCAGGTGAGGATCTGCGAGAGCGCGTCGGCTCCGGTGATGAAGAAGAGGTCCGCGTCACCGTGCTGGGCGCGCAGGTCCCGCAGCGTATCGGTGGTGTAGGTGGGACCGCCACGGTCGATGTCGATGCGGCTGACCGAGAACTGCGGGTTGGACGCGGTGGCGATGACCGTCATCAGATAGCGGTCCTCGGCCTGGGACACCTGTTTGTGGCTCTTCTGCCACGGCTGCCCGGTCGGTACGAAGACCACCTCGTCCAGGTGGAACTGCGAGGCCACCTCGCTCGCGGCGACCAAGTGGCCGTGGTGGATCGGGTCGAAGGTCCCGCCCATCACGCCGAGTCGCCGCTTCGCGGGCTCTGTCTGCTCTCCCATGCGTGCAGACCCTACTGGGCTCGGCCGCACACCGGGACGGCGGTTCAGCGGTCGCGGTTGAAACGGGTGACGCCCCACAGGAGGAGCAGCAGGATGACGAGGGCCGCGCCGCCCGTCATGAAGGGGCTGATGCTCTCGTGGGTGTCCACGTGCTCGCCCTCGGCGGCGAGCGTGACCAGGGCGGTGTGGGCGGTGCTGAATGCGGTCATCTTCGGCAGGACCTATCCGGGATGGGATCGGGCAGAGACTTCTGACACATCGTATGCGGCAGCGGGTGGCAACCTCACGGCGACTCCACGCGTCCGTCCTAGTCAGGCGCGTTCAGCACCCGGCGATCAGTCCTTGTTGCCGTACCCGCGCAGCAGGAACCAGGCGAGGAGGGCGATGCCGGCGACCGAGACGATGAGGACCGTACGCAGCAGCATGCCGGGCCCCCCGTCTCCTTTGGAGACGGCGAGCAGTTCCGTGAAGCCGGGGTAGCCGGTCAGGCCATTCATGTCGGGCATGGCTCCACGGTAGCCAGCCCGATATCAACATCTAGGCTGGGGTCCGAATAGCGGGGGGGACGGGTTCGGATCAGCCTGATCAGCCCAGTAAAGGGGGTCACCATGAGCGACAGTGACAGCAGTGGCGGGGGACACGAGCAGGTGCCCAGCCGTGAACGGAAACGATTCCCCGGTATCTCCTCGCGCGCATACGAGCACCCGGCGGACCGATCGGCGCTGGTGGCGCTGCGCAAGTTGAGCGGTTTCGACACCGTCTTCAAGGCGCTGAGCGGGCTGCTGCCGGAGCGCAGCCTGCGGCTGCTGTTCCTCTCCGACTCGGTGCGGGTCGGGGACCAGCAGTTCCAGCACCTCAACACCATGCTGAGGGACGCCTGCCACATCCTGGACCTGGAGAAGGTCCCGCCGATGTACGTCACCCAGGACCCGCAGCCCAACGCCATGTGCATCGGCCTGGACGAGCCGATCATCGTCGTCACCACCGGGCTCGTCGAGCTGCTCGACGAGGAGGAGATGCGGGCGGTGGTGGGCCACGAGGTGGGCCACGCACTGTCCGGGCACTCCGTCTACCGCACCATCCTGCTGTTTCTTACCAACTTCGCACTCAAGGTCGCCTGGATACCGCTGGGCAATATCGCGATCATGGCGATCGTCACGGCGCTGCGCGAGTGGTTCCGCAAGTCGGAGCTGTCGGCGGACCGGGCCGGGCTGCTGGTCGGGCAGGATCTGCGGGCGTCGATGCGCGGCCTGATGAAGATCGCGGGCGGCAACCACCTGCACGAGATGAATGTGGACGCGTTTCTGGCGCAGGCCGAGGAGTACGAGTCGGGCGGCGATCTGCGGGACTCCGTGCTCAAGATCATGAACGTGCTGCCGCGCAGCCACCCCTTCACGACCGTACGGGCCGCCGAGCTCAAGAAGTGGGCCGAGAGCCGCGATTACCAGCGGATCATGGACGGCCACTACCCGCGCCGCGACGAGGACAAGGACACCTCGGTGACCGACTCCTTCAAGGAGTCCGCGACGCACTACGCCGATTCGGTGCGGTCCAGCAAGGACCCGCTGATGGGGCTCGTACGGGACATCGCGGGCGGCGCGGGCGACCTGGGCGGCAAGCTCCGGGACACCTTCACCGGCCGGAGCGGGGCGTCCACCGGGCAGGGCCCCGCGGAGGGACCCGAGGACCCGCCGAGCGACGCCGGTGACGGCCCGCGGGGGCCTGGGGGTCGCTGAGCCGGTCTGCGGGGGGGCTGCCTGGCGCTTACGGGCTGCCTGACGCTTACGGGCCGCCTGCGGGGGCTGTGGCGCGCTACAGCCGGTCCGCGAGGGCCTGCGGGGCGCTACGGCCGGCCCGCGGGGCCTGCGGGGCGCTAGCGGCGGCCCGTGGGGGTCGGCAGGGCGCCGGCCGCCAGCACCCCGCAGAGCGACGCTGTGGCCCGGCCGGTCGCGTACGGGTCCGTACCGGCCGGGCCCTCGTCCTTGGCCCGCTCCCCGGCCAGCAAGGGGCGCAGATACCCGGCCGCGTCCGCCGCGCAGGACTCCGGGCCGGCCTGCACATTGGCCTGCGCCACCTCGATGTGGTGATCGCGCAGGTCGTCCCGGTCAAAGCGGAAGCGCATCTCGCGCCGGACGGTGAAGAGCGAGACCTGGTCCGCCCCGGCCGACGGGCCGCGACCGGCCCGCGCCGGGCGCAGCGGGTAGACGAAGGTGTGGTCGGCGGTGACCTCCAGCGCGCCGGCCGTCTCGGTCACGGAGAGGGTGCCCCCGACCCGTACGGGCGCGTCCGCGAGGGCGGTCTTCGACGCGTCGAAGCGGACCAGCCAGCCGGTGGCCGCGTGCCGCCCGTCGTCCTGCGGGTGGGCGAGGCTCTGGTCGTACTGGGCGAGCTGCGAGGGGTCGAGCAGTACGCGCGTGGTCCGGGTGTCGCCGCCGGTGAGCACGCCCGGGTCGAGGGAGGACTTGACGACGTACTCCTTGGCGGCGGCGAGCGCGGCCAGCACCTGGCTCTCGGAGAAGTGCCGGGTCTTCCGGGCGGCGGGCAGCGCCACGCCCTCCGAGCCGTCGCTGAACTGCGCGGCGGGGCTGTGCTCGAAGAGGTCGCGGGCCGAGGAGCCGACGACCGCGCCGGTGGGCGCGAGCGGGATGAGCGTGGTGCGCAGCGGGTCGGCGGCGGGCGGCGGCGTTTCCTTGTAGGGGTGGCGTACGCCCATGTAGACGGCGGTGCCGAAGGCGAGGGCGATCAGCAGCACCAGGACGAGCACCTGCCGCGGGGCGCCGATGCGCGCCCAGGGCGAGCGGCTGCGCACCGCTTGGGCGTGGTCGCGCATGCGCTCCCGGGCGGAGAACTCCTGAAGCCGGGCAGCGCGCACGAACGACTCGTCGAAGGCGACGGAACCGTACTCGTCGTCGCTGCTTCCGGGGACACTTTCGGGAGTCCCCTCAGGTGGCTCTCCAGGCCCGGCCATACTTCAAGAGTAGGTCTGCGGACGCTCAGGTAAACGCCCTGGTACACGACAAGTTCGGACGAAAGCTGACGCGTCGGCCCGGGTCGGGCACACCGTTCGGGGACGGCGCGGCGCTCGCGGAAGACGGACCGCTCGCTCACGGGTCGGCGGACCGCTCAAGGGTCGGCGGGTGGTTCACGGAAGGCGGACCGCTCACGGGCGGCAGACGCCTCAACGGTGGCGGACCGCTCAAGGACGCTCAAGGACGCCGGGCCGCTCAAGGATGGCGCGGCGCCGCCGAGGCCACGGGCGGCTCGGAGTCCGCGGAGACCGAGGGCAAGGGGTCCTGATGCTCCTTGGCGGGGCTGTCCACCCCGCTCGTGGCGGGCGGGGCCGCCGGGCCCTGCCGACTGTTGGAGGAGGCGCCGCGGTAGACGGCGGTGAAGGCGAGGGCGACCACGCCGATGCCCATCAGCACGGCGAGCACCCAGGCCACCGGGCGGTGCCAGCGGGCGTGGCCGCGGTAGGGGCGGCGGAGGCCGCCGTAGCGGCCGTACGGTCCGTAGGCGTCGTCCGGGTCGAGGCGGCGGGCGCCGCGGCCGTCGCGGCCCCTGCCGGGGCGGAGCCCGGCGCGGCCGTCGTCATACGTCTCGTCGTACGCGTCCTCGTCGGCGGGCGTGGAGAGTGCGCGGCGGGACTGGGCCGCCGCGAGCATCCGCTCGACCGCGGTGGGCTCATGGATCTTGGCGGACCGTACGAAGTCCTCGTCGAGGACCACGGAGGCGAACGGGTCGTCCGCGTCCCCATGGCCGTGGTTCTGGCTCTCGGGCTCTTCGCCGTCCGGGAACGGCCTGCCCCCCGTGTCGTCCGGCACGTTTCCAGCGTAGCCCCGGAGGGGTCAATTTGGGCAGAGAGTACGGCAATTAACACATGCGAGGACGTGTGTCCCGAGGCCGTGTGTCCCAACGCCGCGCGCCCCGGGGCCGTACGTTCAAGGGCTGTGCGTTCAAGGACCGTTCAAGGGCTGTGCGTTCAGGAGCCGTACGTCCCGGTGCCCCGCGCCCTGGTGCCCTACGCCCTGGTGCCCCGCGCCCCGAGGCCGTGCGCCCCGGAGCCGTACTGACTTCGGAGCCATGCGCCCGGAGGCTCACCGCGTGTGCCCGTCCCCCGTCACGATGTACTTCGTCGACGTCAGCTCGGGCAGGCCCATCGGCCCGCGCGCGTGCAGCTTCTGCGTCGAGATGCCGATCTCCGCGCCGAAGCCGAACTGACCGCCGTCCGTGAAGCGGGTGGAGGCGTTGACCGCGACCGCCGCCGAGTCCACGAGCTGGGTGAAGCGGCGGGCGGCCTGCTGCGAGGAGGTGACGATGGCCTCGGTGTGGCCCGAGGACCAGAGCCGGATGTGGTGGACGGCCGCGTCCAGCGACTCCACGACGGCGGCGGCGATGTCGTACGAGAGGTACTCGGTCTCCCAGTCCTCGAAGGTCGCCTCGACCACGGTCGCCTGCGACCCCTCGGCCAGTTCCAGCACCCGCTCGTCGCCGTGCACCGTGACCCCGGCCTCGGCCAGCGCGGCCAGCGCGCGCGGCAGGAACGCGGCGGCGATGTCCTGGTGCACGAGCAGCGTCTCGGCGGCGTTGCAGACGCTCGGGCGCTGCGCCTTGGAGTTGACGAGGATGTCGACGGCCATGTCGAGGTCGGCCTCGGCGTCCACGTACACATGGCAGTTGCCGGTGCCGGTCTCGATCACCGGGACCGTGGACTGCTCGACGACCGTACGGATCAGCGACGCCCCGCCGCGCGGGATCAGCACGTCCACCATGCCGCGGGCGCGCATCAGCTCCCGTACGGATTCCCGGCTCTCCCCCGGCACCAACTGCACGGCGTCCGCGGGCAGTCCGGAGCCGCCGACGGCGTCGCGCAGGACCTTCACGAGCGCGGCGTTGGAGGCGGCCGCGGAGGACGAGCCGCGCAGCAGCACCGCGTTGCCGGACTTGAGGCAGAGCGCGGCGGCGTCCACGGTCACGTTCGGGCGGGCCTCGTAGATGATCCCGACGACGCCGAGCGGCACCCGGACCTGCCGCAGGTCGATGCCGCCCGGCAGGGTGGAGCCGCGCACCACCTCGCCGACCGGGTCGGGCAGCGCCACCACGTCCCGTACGTCCTTGGCGATGGCGCGGACCCGCTCGGGGGTCAGGGTCAGCCGGTCGACGACGGCCTCGGCGGTCCCGGCGGCCCGCGCGCGCTCGACGTCCTCGGCGTTGGCCGCGAGGATGTCCTTCGTGCGGACCTCCAGGGCGTCGGCCATGGCCAGCAGCGCCTCGTCCTTGACCGAGCGCGGCAGGGGCGCGAGGTCGGCGGCCGCGGCGCGGGCGCGGTAGGCGGCGCGCAGCACCGGGGACTGCGGCATGGGGTCGGCCAGGGGCGAGGGGAAGACACTGCTCATGACGGCAGCCTACTGAGCGCGGAGCCCGGCCCCACCCCTTATGGCGCAGATCCCGCACTGCGAGACGGTGATCACGGCCGCGAGCACGGCGGCGGCGGTGCCGCGGGCCGGGGCGGGGATCGTATACGGCTCCGGCGCCGACCGGTACGGCCCGCGCCGGGCGTATTCCACGGCTTCCCCGGCGTCCTTGGCTTCCCCACGTCCTCGGCTTCCCCGCCTCCCCGCTTCCCCGGCTTTCTCGGCATCGACGCGCGCCGGCGCCTCTCGGAACCGGCCCGCGCCGGGCGCGCACCGCTCAGAACCGGCCCACGCCCGAAGCGCCGCTCAGAACGGGTGCACGCCCACCGGGGAGGCAGGCGGCGGACCGTAGCCCTCCGCGATGCGCTGGTGATAGGTCTCGCGGTCGATGACCTCCAGGCCGACGATCTCCCACGGCGGGAGCCGGGCCGTCGAGCGGTGCTCGCCCCACAGCCGGAGCGCGACCGCCGCCGCGTCGTGGAGGTCCCTGGCCTCTTCCCAGTAGCGGATCTCGGCGTGATCGTTGGCGTAGCGGCTGGTCAGCAGAAAGGGGTGGTCGTGGGCGAGCTGTTCGAGCGCCCGCCGGACCTCCTTCAACGGCGCCTCGGTGCCCGAGACGCTGAGCGTGATGTGCCACAGCCGCGATACCTCGGCGCCCCGCGGCTGCGGGTCGGAACTCGGCTCCGCGGCGCCGGCCCCACCCGGCACCTGTACCTCCTCGCCTGTCCCGACGCTGGTCAGTGCGCGCTCCGCCGTCCCTCGGGGCAGCGCGCCCGGGCGCCCTCGTCTCACCGGCGGCCTCCTGTTGATCGCTGCTCCGCGCGCGTGCGGCGGAGCCGTTCCGTGCTGTTTCCCGCTGCTGCGCGCAGCATGTGCGTTGCGGACGGCCGCTGCCCAAGGCGGCCGTTCTTCAAAGTTGACCAGCCTGGCGGCGGCCGCGTGGCGGTTTTCGCGAAGGTGTCCGTACAAAGGCTGGTGAAAGGCTGGACTTCGCACCGGCCCCGCCCGCGGCCCGCGCCCGTCGGGGAGGCGGGCAGGCGCCCGCCGGGGGCTCGGGCGAGCGCCCGCCGAGTACTGCCGAGTACTGCTGAGTACTCAGGCGGACGCCCGTCAAGGCTCAGCCCCGCGCCCGTCAGGGGCTCAGCACGACCAGGTCGTCGCGGTGCACGACCTCGCGTTCGTACTCCGGGCCGAGTTCGCGGGCCAGGTCCCTGGTGGAGCGGCCGATCAGCTGGGGGATCTCCCTGGCGTCGAAGTTGACGAGGCCGCGCGCCACCGCGCGCCCGGCGCCGTCCCGCAGCTCGACCGGGTCCCCCGCCGCGAACTCCCCCTCGACCGCCTCGATGCCGGCGGGCAGCAGCGAGCCGTGCCGCTCCAGTACGGCCCGTACGGCGCCCTCGTCCAGGGTGAGCGCGCCGCGCGGCGTGGAGGCGTGCGCGAGCCACAGCAGGCGGTCGGCGGAGCGCCGGCCGGTGCGGTGGAAGTACGTGCCGGTGGGCCGCCCGGCCAGCGCGTCGGCGGCCTGGCTGGCGGAGGTCAGGACGACCGGGATGCCCGCGGCGGCGGCGATCCGGGCGGCCTCGACCTTGGTGGCCATGCCGCCGGTGCCCACGCCGGCCTTGCCCGCGCTGCCGATGGTGACGCCGTCGAGGTCCGCCGGGCCGCTGACCTCCGCGATACGGGCGGTGCCGGGGGTGCTGGGGTCGCCGTCGTAGAGGCCGTCGACGTCGGAGAGGAGGACGAGCAGGTCGGCCCGGACGAGATGGGCCACGAGCGCGGCGAGGCGGTCGTTGTCGCCGAAGCGGATCTCGTCCGTCGCGACCGTGTCGTTCTCGTTGACGATCGGTACGGTCCGCATGGCCAGCAGCTGGTCCAGGGTCCGGCAGGCGTTGCGGTAGTGGGCCCGGCGGCTGGTGTCGTCGGAGGTCAGCAGCACCTGGCCGACGCGGCGGCCGTAGCGCGCGAAGGAGGCCGTGTAACGGGCGATCAGGAGGCCCTGCCCGACGCTGGCGGCGGCCTGCTGGCGGGCGAGGTCGCGGGGGCGCCGGTCGAGGCCGAGCGGCGCGAGGCCGGCGGCGATGGCGCCGGAGGAGACCAGGACTATCTCCCTGGGCCGCGGCCCGCGGGCCTTGGCGAGGACGTCGACGAGCGCGTCGACCCGGTCGGCGTCCAGCCCTCCGGCGGCGGTGGTGAGCGAGGAGGAGCCCACCTTGACCACGACCCTGCGGGCGTCCGTCACGTCCTGTCTCGCCTGTGCCACGCGCGTACAACCCCTGTGCTCGCCGATGCCGTTCTTGTCCGATTCGCAAATCTACGGCAGGCACCGGCCGGCGCGCCGGGCCGTTTCGGCCTCCGGACGGGGCGTGGGGAGCCACGACGGCTCGCGACGGTTCAAGTGGGCGCGGGCGCAGGGGCGGAGGATATCCCTCCGAGCGCAGGTGAATAATCCTTTTTAGGGTGATTCACATCACGGCAGATTGCTACCGGGCCAACGCTCGACATACGGTCAGTGGTCGACCGTTCCCCAAAATGGTCGCCTCCAATCCTCCAGTCCTGCTGCCAGGAGCCCGCCCAGTGCCTTCTGCCGGAACAGCCTCCCGCCGAGCCGCAGCGCTCGCGGCGCTGCTCGCGATGCTCGTGTTCTTCGCCGCCCAGCTCGTCGGCGCGCTGCTGCCCAATGTGCCGGTCTTCGTCGCCGCCTCGGCAGCGGGGCTCGCGCTCGATCTCGTCCTACAGCACCGCGACCCCGGTCTGCTCTCGCTATTGAGCAGAATCCGCCTCGACGTCACGGTCCGGCAGCTGCTGCGCGACATGCTGATCATGGTCGGGCTGCTGCGCGTCCACAACATCGACGCGACGCGCGAGCACGCGCCGCTCTTCATCGCGCTGCTGCTCTTCTACTGCGCCCACTTCGCTTGCCAGGCCGCCGCGGTGGTGGTCCGCCGGACCCGTACGCTGCCGTTCCTGACCCGCAACATCGACGCGGCGGGGCTGCGCCTGTCCGCCGCCCCGCCGCGCCTGCTCGCCCGTCAGCAGGGCCGCCGGCTGCTGCGCTTCACGGCGCCGGCCAGCGCCGGCCTGCTCACCACCGCCGCCACCGGCAACGCCCTGTGGGGCGAGATCGGCCTCGGCATCGCGCTGGTCCTCGCCATCGGCGGCACGGCCTACCTCGCCACCTGGCTGCTGCCCAAGAAGCGCATCGCCGTCGAACAGCAGGCGCTGGCCTGGCTGGACAAGTGGCTGGCCGCGTACCAGCCCACCGTCGGCATGTACTTCTCCGGCGGCACCTCCTCCGCCTACCAGGCGAACATGTGGCTCTCCACCCTCGCCGAGCTGGACGGCAACCCGGTCATCGTGCTCCGCGAGCGCTTCATGGTGCAGAAGATCGAGGCCACCGACGTGCCCATCATCTGCATCCCCAAGGTCGTCCACCTGATGGCGCTGGAGGAGTCGTCGATCAAGATGATGCTCCACCCGGCCAACTCCGGTAAGACCTCGCAGGTGCTGCGCATGCCCTCGATCAAGCACGCGTTCACCAACCACGGCGAGAGCGACAAGCTCTCCAGCTGCAACCCGTACTCGAAGGCGTACGACGAGGTCTGGGTCGCCGGCCCCGCCGCCCGCGAGCGCTACCAGCTCGCCGACATCGGCGTCGAGGACAAGGACGTCGTCGAGGTCGGCCGCCCGCAGCTGGCCCCCATCCAGCCGTACGGGGGCGCGCCCGAGGGCGAGTTCACCACCGTGCTGTACGCGCCGACCTGGGAGGGCTGGGACGGCAACCCCGGCAACACCTCGGTGATTCTCGCGGGCGAGAACATCGTCCGGGAACTCCTCGCCGACCCCAAGGTTCGCCTGCTCTACAAGCCGCACCCGATGACCGGCTCCGTCGACCCCCGGGCCGGCCGTGCCAACGAGCGCATCATGGCGATGGTCCGCGAGGCCGCCGCCAAGCGCTCCGGCGCCCGCCCCGGCCCCGAGGCCGCGGCCGAACTGGCCCGCCGCACGGCCGAGCTGGACCGCCTCACCACCAGCACCTTCCGGGACAGCGCCGACGAGGTCGAGCGGATGATGCTCCAGGGCGCCCCCGAGCCCGGCCGCGCCGCGACCGTGGAGGCGGCCACCACCGCCTGGGAGACCGCCTACTGGGCCTCGCTGCCGGCCTGGGAGCACCAGGTCATCACCGCCGCGCGGCCCGCCCTCTACACCTGCTTCAACCAGTCCGACGTGCTCATCAGCGATGTGTCCAGCGTCGTCTCGGACTACCTGAGCAGCGAGAAGCCGTACGCGGTGGCCAACACCAGCGACATGCCGGAGGAGGAGTTCGTCGCGGGCTTCCCGACCGTCAGCGCGGCCACCATCCTCTCCCCCAGGGCCGAGGGCGTACCGGCGCTGCTGGAGGCCGTGCGCAACCCCGCGAAGGACCGCCTCGCCACGGCCCGCGCCGAGCTGAAGGTGGAGCTGCTGGGCCCCTCCGACCCGCCCTCGCTGGCCCGCTTCAACGCCGCCGCGCTCGCGCTGTGCGACGAGGCCGACGAGCGCCGCGCCCGGATGGCGGCCCGCGCCCCGGGCGACGTCCCCTCCCCCCGCGACATGGACCCGGCCGCCGACGAGATGCGCCCGGCCCCGGACTCCCCGGAGGAGCGCGCCGGCGTCTGAGAGCGGAAAACCGCGTGCGGAAGGCCCCGGGAGAAATCTCCCGGGGCCTTCCCCTTTTCCGCTTCAGCCCGTCAGTACGCTCGGATTCAGCCCGTGCGTACGCTCAGAAGGGCTTGAACTCGTCGAACTCCTGGTCCGCGTCGTCCCGTGCGTCGCCGCGGTCCCGGCGGCGCTGCGCGGCCGGTCGCGGCTCCTCCATGCGGTGGTCCTCGCCGCGGCGGCCGAGCATCTCCGCACCGGCGGCCAGGGTCGGCTCCCAGTCGAAGACGACCGAGTCCTCGTCGCTGCCGATCGCGACGCCGTCGCCCGCGCGGGCGCCCGCCTTGAGCAGGGCGTCCTCGACGCCGAGGCGGTTGAGCCGGTCGGCGAGGTAGCCGACGGCCTCGTCGTTGTTGAAGTCGGTCTGGCGCACCCAGCGCTCGGGCTTCTCGCCGCGCACCCGGAAGATGCCGTCCTCGTCGGGCACGACCGTGAAGCCCGCGTCGTCCACGGCCTTCGGGCGGATGACGACGCGGGTCGCCTCCTCCTTGGGCTTGGCGGCGCGCGCCTCGGCCACGATCCCCGCGAGCGCGAAGGACAGTTCCTTCAGGCCCAGCCGGGAGACGGCCGACACCTCGTAGATCTGATAGCCGCGCGACTCCAGCTCGGGCCGGATGATGTCGGCGAGGTCCTTGCCGTCGGGGATGTCGACCTTGTTGAGGACGACGAGCCGCGGCCGGTCCTCCAGCCCGCCGTACTCCGCCAGCTCCGCCTCGATCTGGTCGAGGTCGGAGAGCGGGTCGCGGTCCGACTCCAGGGTCGCCGTGTCCAGTACGTGCACGAGCACCGAGCAGCGCTCGACGTGCCGCAGGAACTCCAGGCCGAGCCCCTTGCCCTGGCTGGCGCCGGGGATGAGGCCGGGCACGTCCGCGATGGTGTAGACGGTCGAACCGGCCGTCACCACGCCGAGGTTGGGGACCAGGGTGGTGAAGGGGTAGTCGGCGATCTTCGGCTTGGCGGCCGAGAGCACCGAGATCAGCGAGGACTTGCCGGCGCTGGGGAAGCCGACGAGCGCGACGTCCGCGACGGTCTTGAGCTCCAGGACCACCTCGCCGGAGTCGCCCGGCTCGCCGAGCAGCGCGAAGCCTGGGGCCTTGCGGCGGGCCGAGGCCAGCGCGGCGTTGCCGAGGCCGCCGCGGCCGCCCTGGGAGGCGACGAAGGTGGTGCCCTCGCCGACCAGGTCGGCGAGGACCTCGCCCTTCTTGTCGAGCACGACGGTGCCGTCCGGGACCGGCAGGACCAGGTCGCCGCCGTCCTTGCCGGAGCGGTTGCCGCCCTCACCGGGCTTGCCGTTGGTGGCCTTGCGGTGCGGACTGTGGTGGTAGTCCAGGAGCGTGGTGACCGACTGGTCGACGACCAGGATCACATCGCCGCCCCGGCCGCCGTTGCCGCCGTCCGGGCCGCCGAGCGGCTTGAACTTCTCACGGTGAACGGAGGCGCAGCCGTGGCCCCCGCTACCCGCGGCGACGTGCAGCTCGACGCGGTCCACGAAGGTGGTCATGACGGTTGCCTCCAGATAAGAACGGGATTGTTCTCTGTACTAACACGCCGAGGGCGGACCCGCTTCCCCGTCGCCGGGAAAGCCTGGTCCGCCCTCGGAAAGGTGCTGGGTCGTGCGGAAAGCTGATTACTCAGCGATCGGAACGATGTTCACTACCTTGCGACCCCGGTGCGTGCCGAACTGCACCGCACCGGCGGCCAGCGCGAACAGGGTGTCGTCGCCACCGCGACCGACGCCCGAGCCCGGGTGGAAGTGGGTGCCGCGCTGGCGGACCAGGATCTCGCCGGCGTTGACGGCCTGGCCGCCGAAGCGCTTGACGCCGAGCCGCTGAGCGTTGGAGTCGCGACCGTTCCGAGTGGACGATGCGCCCTTCTTGTGTGCCATGTCTCCTCAGTCCCTTACTTAGCAGCCGCGTCGATGCCGGTGATCTTGATCGCCGTGTACTGCTGGCGGTGACCGATCCGCTTGCGGTAGCCAGTCTTGTTCTTGTACTTCAGGATGTCGATCTTGGCACCCTTGTGGTGGTCCACGATCTCGGCCTGGACCTTGACGCCGGCCAGCACCCACGGGTCGCTGGTGACCGCGTCGCCGTCGACGACGAGCAGCGTCGAGAGCTCGACCGCGTCGCCAACCTTGCCGGTGGAAATCTTGTCGACCTCAAGGACGTCACCAACAGCAACCTTGTGCTGACGGCCGCCACTACGCACGATTGCGTACACGCGGATCTCACTCTCTCGCTAGTAAACGGGACCTCTGATGCCAGCCACCCACACGGACCGCGAACGGTCCGTGAGATCCGAATGGACGAGCGGCCTCTACCGGCGAACCGGAAGGGATGTGCTCAGGGGTTTGGCGTTGCACACGCCGACGGTCCAGGTTACGGGGCCCTTGACCATGGGGTCAAACCGATCCCCGCGGGCACGGGCCGCCGCTGCCGGTACGAGCCGCTCGCGCGACCCTCCGGTACGAGCCGCTCGCGCGCCCTCCGGTACGAGCCGGGGCCGGCACGCACGGATGCGCACCGGCCCCCTCGTGCGACCGGCCACCGGGGGCTGCCCCCCGGCGGCCGGCCTTGCGGACTCAGTCCTCGGCGGAAGCCGAGACGGAGGACTGCGGCTGCTCCGCCGCCGCGGCCTTCTTCGCCGTCTTCTTGGCCGGGGCCTTCTTCGCCGTCGTCTTCTTGGCGGCCGCCTTCTTGGCCGGGGCCTTCTCCGCCGCGGTCTTCGTGGCGGCCGCCTTCTTGGCCGGCGCCTTCTTGGCGGCGGCCTTCTTCTCCGTCTTGGCCGGGGCCTTCTTCGCCGTCGTCTTCTTCGCCGTGGCGGCCTTCTTACGGACCGCCTTCTTGGCCGGGGCCGCCTCCTCGGCGTCCGCGGACGGCTCCTCGGCCGCCTCGACGACCGACGGCTCGGCGGCAGGGGCCTCGGGCTCCGCCTTCGGCTCCTGAGCGGGCGCGCCGACGACCACCACGGAGGCGTCCTCGGCGGCCCCGGGGGGACCCGCCGGAGCGCTCGCCTTGCGGGTCGCCCGACGGCGCGTACGCACCGGCTTCGGCTCGGCCTCCGGCTGGGCGGCGGGCTCGGCAGCGGGCTCCGCGGCCGGCTCGGGCTCACTCACCCGGACCTCGGCCACCGGCTCCGGCTCCACGACCACCGTGGCGGCGGCGTCGGCCTCGGGCTTCGGCGACCCCGCCGGAGCGGACACCTTGCGCGTCGCCCGGCGGCGGCCCCGGCCGCGGCCGCGCGACTCGGCGGCCTCCTGGGCCTCGGCCGCGCTGCCGAACCACTCGTCGTCCGCCTCGACCGCCGGCCGCAGCTCGGCCTCCGTCACCGCCACGGGCTCCAGCTCGGGCTGCGACTCCTCCTCGGCCACGGCCTCCGGCTCGTCCGCGAGCGGCAGCTCGTGGTCGTGATCGTGATCGTGGTCGTGCTGCTGGCCGCCGCCCGACTTGCCCTTCTTCTTGCCGCGCTTGCCGCCACCGCCGCCGCCGACCGCGGTCGGCTGGTCCATGTGGACGATCACGCCACGGCCGTTGCAGTGCACGCAGGGCTCGGAGAAGGACTCCAGCAGCCCCTGCCCGACCCGCTTACGGGTCATCTGGACCAGGCCCAGCGAGGTGACCTCGGCCACCTGGTGCTTGGTACGGTCCCGGCCCAGGCACTCCAGCAGCCGCCGCAGCACGAGGTCGCGGTTGGACTCCAGCACCATGTCGATGAAGTCGATCACGATGATGCCGCCGAGGTCGCGCAGCCGCAGCTGGCGCACGATCTCCTCGGCCGCCTCCAGGTTGTTCCTGGTGACCGTCTCCTCCAGGTTGCCGCCCTGGCCGGTGAACTTCCCGGTGTTGACGTCGACGACGATCATCGCCTCGGTCCGGTCGATGACGAGCGAACCGCCACTCGGCAGCCAGACCTTGCGGTCCAGCGCCTTCATCAGCTGCTCGTCGATCCGGTACGTGGCGAAGACGTCGACGTCCGACGTCCACTTCTGCAGCCGGTCGGTCAGGTCGGGCGCGACGTGCGCGACGTATCCGTGGATCGTCTCCCACGCGTCGGCGCCGCTCACGATGACCTTGGAGAAGTCCTCGTTGAAGATGTCGCGGACGACGCGAACGGTCATGTCCGGCTCGCCGTAGAGCAGGGTCGGGGCGTTGGAGCCGCCGCCGTTCTTCGCCCTCTGCTGGATCTCTTCCCACTGCGCCTGGAGGCGCTCCACGTCCCGGCGCAGCTCGTCCTCGCTCGCGCCCTCCGCGGCCGTACGGACGATGACGCCCGCGTCCTCGGGGACGATCTTCTTGAGGATCTGCTTCAGCCGCGCCCGCTCGGTGTCCGGGAGCTTGCGGCTGATGCCGGTCATCGAGCCCTCGGGCACGTACACGAGGTAGCGGCCCGGCAGCGACACCTGGCTGGTGAGCCGGGCGCCCTTGTGGCCGATCGGGTCCTTGGTGACCTGCACCAGAACGGGCTGACCGGACTTCAGGGCGGTCTCGATGCGCCGGGGGCCGTTGGCCATTCCGAGCGCCTCGAAGTTGACCTCACCGGCGTACAGGACGGCGTTGCGGCCCTTGCCGATGTCGACGAAGGCGGCCTCCATGGACGGCAGCACGTTCTGGACCTTGCCCAGGTAGACGTTGCCGACGTAGCTGGTGGCCTGCTCCTTGTTGACGAAGTGCTCGACGAGGACGTTGTCCTCCAGCACGCCGATCTGGGTGCGCTCACCGCTCTGGCGCACCACCATCACGCGCTCGACGGCCTCGCGGCGGGCCAGGAACTCGGCCTCCGTGATGATCGGCACCCGGCGGCGGCCCTGCTCACGGCCCTCGCGACGGCGCTGCTTCTTGGCCTCCATACGGGTCGAGCCCTTGATGGACTGGACCTCGTCGAAGCCGGTGCCGGGCTCGCGCTCGGCCTCCTTCTTACGGGGCTCGCGGACCTTGACGACCGTACGCTCCGGGTCGTCACCGCCGCCCTCGGCGTCCTGGCCGTCACCGCTGCGGCGCCGGCGACGGCGGCGGCGCCGGCTGTTCGCGGAGCCCGAACCGCCCTGCTCGTCGTCCTCGTCGGAGTCGTCGTCAGCGGAGTCGGCGTCCCGCCCGGCCTCCGGCTCGGCGTCGGACTGCTCGCTCTCCTGCTCCTGGTCGTCGTCGGAGTCCGCGGCCTCGCCACGGCGACGGCGACGGCCGCCCCGGCGACGGCGGCGCGAGGGGCGGTCGCCCGACTCGTCGTCGTGCGCGGCGTCCTCGGAGTCCTCGACCTGCTCCTCGTCGGCGTCCGCGGCCGCGCTCTCCTCGACGGGGGCGGGGGCGGGCGCGGGGGCGGCGTCCTGCTCGGGCTCGGCGGCCTCACCGCGACGGCGGCGACGGCGACGGCCGCCCGCGGCGGGCTGCTGCCGCTGCTCGGCCGGGGCCTCTTCCACCGTCTCTGTCTCGTCCGGCTCCGGCTCTTCGGAGGCGGCGGCCGCGGCCGCGGCGCTCTCCGGCGTCTGGAACATCGGCTCGGTGAACACCGGCGCCTGGAAGACGGCCGACGGCGGCCGGACGGCGCGGCGACGGCCACGGCCGCGCGGCGCGTCCTCGCCGGACTCGGCGGGCTTCTGCTCAGCGGCGGGGGCGGCGCTCTCGGCGCTCTCCTCACGGGCTTCCGGCGCGCTCTCGGAGCGGGACGCACGGCGGCGCGTACGGGCGGGCTTCGACCCCTCGGGGGCCGGGGCAGCCGCTTCGGGGGCTACGGGCTCGGGAGCCGCGGCCGCGTCGGCGGCGGCCACATCGGTCTCATTCTCGTCGGGCTCCGCCACCGGAGCGACCGCCTTTCGGGTCGCGCGGCGACGCGTACGAGCGGGCTTCGTCTCCTCGGCGGGAGCCTCCGCGGGCGCCTCGGCCGACTTGGCCGGCTCGGCGGCAGCCTCACCCGTCTGGTCCGCGTCCGTCTGGGGCGCGCTCTCGGGAGCGGCCACCTTACGAGTGGCGCGGCGGCGCGTACGGGCCGGCTTGGCGTCCCCACTCGCCTCGACCGGCTCGGCGGAGGCAGCCGGGTCCGCGGCGGCCGACGGCTCCACGGGCGCGACGCTCGGCGCGACCGCTTCGGATACGGCCGGGGCCTCGGCGTCCGTGCCCTTCTGGGGCGCGCCCGCCGGGGCGGTCGCCTTGCGGGTGGCACGGCGGCGCGGTCGCGCGGGCGCAGCGTCGGCCGGGGCCTCGGCCGCCTGCTCCGCGGCGGCCAGGCCGCCGACGCTCTCCGCCGCCGGCTGAGCGGGCGCGGAGGCGGTGGCCGGTGCGGCCTCACCCGCGACCGGCGGACCCGCCGGCCGAGAGGCCGCGCGGCGCCTGCGGCGCGGCGGCAGGGTGTCGCTGGGGGTGTCGTCTGTGTTATCCCCGGCGGCGCTGTAGCGCGCCGCCTCAGTGGGTTCGATCGGCTCGAACATGCGGGCGGTTCTCCCGTCACGCTCCCGGGCGCCGCGTCTGTGTCCGGTCTGCGGCCCGCGTGATGTGCGCGGTACCGCCTCCGGGGCGCGGGCGCCGCACGGGAGCTGTCGTCTCGCTCGCCGGGTCCGAGTTGTCGGCACCGGCGAAAGTCTCCTGGTCAGTGCGCCTGCCGGACCCGGGTGGCTCCCTGGTGGACCGGCGGCGCGTTGACGGCCGTCCTACGCGGAACCTTCCCCGGCCTTCGGCGGGGAGTCCCCGGCCATCGCCTTCGCGGCACTCAGCCCGGCGGCCGTGGGTGGGGCGGCCGTGGCAGCGTCGCGGTCGGGCGCGAGCGGGTCGGTCACCGTGCCGGACTCCTCATCGAGCAGCCCCTGCGCCAGCCTGGTCACCCCTGCGGGGACCGGCGGCGCCAGGTCGGCCGTGGCGCGGAGACCGGACAGGACGTCGTCGGGTCGAACGGCAGGTGTCAAATGCCGAACAACCAGCCGCAGTATCGCACAGGCAGTGACCTCGGGCCTATCGGCCGGGGCCGCGAACGCTTCGAGACTGACGACCGCGGCACGCGCGTCGAAGGTCCGCAACCCGTTTTTCGTACGGCGCTCGACCTCCACGGCCTCCGCCGCCAGAAAGGCCGCGACGGCCCGTTCGGCGTCCTCGGCCCGTACGCCGTCGAGCCGCAGCTCCCATACGGACGCCTGCAGCCGGTCGGCGAACGAGGAGGTGTGGGCCTCCACCGCGTCGATGATGTCGAGCCCTGCGGGCATCGACTCGTCCAGCAGTACGCGGAGTTTCTCGGGGTCTCTCGCGGCCGTGAGCTGGATCTCCAGGTACTCGGCCTCGCTGCCCGTACCGGTGGGCGCCGCGTTCGCGTAGGACACCTTGGGGTGCGGGGTGAATCCCGCCGAGTACGCCATGGGCACCTCGGCGCGGCGCAGCGCCCGTTCGAAGGCGCGCTGGAAGTCACGGTGACTGGTGAACCGGAGGCGGCCGCGCTTGGTGTAGCGCAGGCGGATGCGCTGCACCGCGGGTGCGGGCGGCGGGCCTTCGGGCTGTCGCTTGCCCAGTGTTACTTCTCCTTGGTGCGGGGGCGCTACTGGACGCCGTCCCAGCGTCGGCGGGGACCGTCCCGGATGGCGCTCGCCGAGCGCCGTCCTGTCCGGATCGCCCCCGCGTGGGCGGGGACAACAGTCGCGCCCGGACGTTGTTCCCAGGGTACGTGCCCCACGCGCCGCCGCTCCCCGGCGGTCCCCGCCCGGTGGCAGGCCCCGGCCCCCGCCCGGCTCACCCCGCCGTGGCGATCCAGTACCGCAGCTTGCCCCCGCGTTCGTCCTCCAGCCCGCCGCCGCACGCCTCTATCACTCTGCGGGAGGCGGTGTTGCCGACGTCACAGGTGACGAGGACCGGATCGATGCCGAGGCCGTGGACGACGGGGAGGGAGGCCCGCAGCATGCCGGTGGCGTGCCCGCGGCGGCGCGCGGAGGGCCGGACGCCGTAGCCGATGTGCCCGCCGAAGTCGAGGAGCTCGGGCGTGAGCCGGTGCCGCACGGAGAGCCGGCCGAGGTACTCGTCGCCGTCCACGTACCAGAGGGTGGTCACGTCCCCCCACCCCTGGGAATCCCCGGCCAGGCCGTCCGTCAGCATCCGGATGTACCCGGCGAACCCCTCGGGGCGGTCCCACTTCCCGTGGTACTCGCGGATCTCACGGGACATGGTCGACTGCTGCTCCTCGCTCCCGGCCCCCTCGGCGCGGAACTCGTCGATGGCGGCGAGGAAGGAGGCGTGGACGCGGGTGGTGGGGGTGATGAGCTGTGGCATCGGGTCATTGTGCATCCGCGCGTGTCGGCGGTCCGTAAAGATCAGTCGATGGTCCCGGGCTCCGCGACCCACTGGGTCCTGAGCCCCGTGTGCTGGGCGATGGTCTCGAAGTCGCGGTCGTAGTGCAGCAGCGTGAGGCGGTGGTGCAGGGCCGTCACCGCGACGAGGAGATCGACCACTCCGGCCGAGCGGTGACAGCCCGCGCGGGCGAGCTTGTCCCGCACCGCACGGACCTCCGGCCAGGGATCGTCGGGCACCGCTCGCCAGGCGTACAGGGCGGACGCAAGTGAATGCGAATGCGTATTCAGAATGCCGATCCGTCGCCAGCGCAGAAACATTTTCTTCACCCGGACAGCAATACGACCCCTACCTCTCAAGCTATAAGGCGGGGGTCGTACCGGTGAGCGCGCTCAGCGAGCCGTCACTTCACCACCGTCAGCGGCAGCAGCTTCTTGCCCGTCGGGCCGATCTGGATCTCGGTGTCCATCTGAGGGCACACCCCGCAATCGAAGCAAGGAGTCCACCGGCAGTCCTCGACCTCCGTCTCGTCGAGAGCGTCCTGCCAGTCCTCCCAGAGCCAGTCCTTGTCGAGGCCCGAGTCGAGGTGGTCCCAGGGCAGGACCTCCTCGTAGGTGCGCTCGCGGGTGGTGTACCAGGCGACGTCCACGCCGAACTCGGGCAGCGCCTTCTCGGCGGCGGTCATCCAGCGGTCGTAGCTGAAGTGCTCGCGCCAGCCGTCGAAGCGGCCGCCGCCCTCGTAGACCGCGCGGATGACGGAGCCGATGCGGCGGTCGCCGCGGGAGAGGAGGCCCTCGATGATGCCGGGCCTGCCGTCGTGGTAGCGGAAGCCGATGGAGCGGCCGTACTTCTTGTCGCCGCGGATCTTGTCGCGGAGCTTCTTCAGCCGGGCGTCGGTCTCCTCGGCGGAGAGCTGCGGAGCCCACTGGAACGGGGTGTGCGGCTTGGGCACGAAGCCGCCGATGGAGACCGTGCAGCGGATGTCGTTCTGCCCCGAGACCTTGCGGCCCTCGGCGATGACGTTGACGGCCATGTCACCGATCTGGAGGACGTCCTCGTCGGTCTCGGTGGGGAGGCCGCACATGAAGTACAGCTTCACCTGGCGCCAGCCGTTGCCGTACGCCGTCGAGACGGTCCGGATCAGGTCCTCTTCCGAGACCATCTTGTTGATGACCTTGCGGATGCGCTCCGAGCCGCCCTCGGGCGCGAACGTCAGCCCGGACCGGCGGCCGTTGCGCGTCAGTTCGTTGGCGAGGTCGATGTTGAAGGCGTCGACGCGGGTGGACGGCAGCGACAGGCCGACCTTGTCCTCCGTGTACCGGTCCGCGAGGCCCTTGGCGATCTCGCCGATCTCGGTGTGGTCCGCGGAGGACAGCGAGAGCAGGCCGACCTCCTCGAAGCCCGTCGCCTTGAGCCCCTTGTCCACCATCTCGCCGATGCCGGTGACGCTCCGCTCCCGCACCGGGCGGGTGATCATGCCGGCCTGGCAGAAGCGGCAGCCCCGCGTGCAGCCGCGGAAGATCTCCACGGACATGCGCTCGTGCACGGTCTCCGCGAGCGGGACCAGCGGCTGCTTCGGGTACGGCCACTCGTCCAGGTCCATGACGGTGTGCTTGGACACCCGCCACGGCACGCCCGAGCGGTTGGGCACGACGCGGGCGATCCGGCCGTCGGCCAGGTACTCGACGTCGTAGAAGCGCGGTACGTACACGCCGCCGGTCCGCGCGAGGCGCAGCAGCACCTCGTCCCGGCCGCCGGGGCGGCCCGCCGCCTTCCAGTCCCGGATGATGTCGGTGATCTCCAGGACCGCCTGCTCGCCGTCGCCGACGACCGCGCAGTCGATGAAGTCCGCGATCGGCTCGGGGTTGAACGCGGCGTGGCCGCCGGCGAGCACGATGGGGTGCTCGACCGTGCGGTCCTTGGACTCCATCGGGATGCCCGCGAGGTCCAGGGCGGTGAGCATGTTGGTGTAGCCGAGCTCGGTGGAGAAGGAGAGCCCGAACACGTCGAAGGCGCCGACGGGGCGGTGCGCGTCCACCGTGAACTGCGGGACCTGGTGCTCGCGCATCAGCTCTTCGAGGTCCGGCCAGACGCTGTACGTGCGCTCGGCGAGGACGTCCGGGCGCTCGTTGAGCACCTCGTAGAGGATCATGACGCCCTGGTTGGGCAGCCCCACCTCGTACGCGTCGGGGTACATGAGCGCCCAGTGGACGGCGCAGGCGTCCCAGTCCTTGACGGTGGAGTTCAGCTCACCGCCCACGTACTGAATGGGCTTCTGCACATGCGGGAGCAGAGCTTCGAGCTGTGGGAAGACCGAATCGACAGACATCGAGAACTTTCCTGAGCTGACTGGGGTGGGCGACTCTCTAGCGTAACGCGCCCGAAGCGGCCCACCGTACGGCGTTCGGGCCGGGTCAGGGCAGCCGGTTTCCGCCCGTCACCTCGGGAAGTCCGCCCGCGGCTCGTCCGCGCCCGACGCCATGGCCTCGGCCTCCTCCTCCGTGAGCCACCGGGGCACGCGGGGGCGGGGCGGCGGGGGCTCGCCCTTGAGGGCCGCGATCCGGTCCGGCATCGGCCGCGTCCCGTTGCGCGCCAGCCCCTCCTCGCAGTCCGCGGCCGTACGCTCCTGGCGCCCGTACAGCACCCCGTAGGTGAACGCGCTCTCCCCCGCCTCGTGAGCGTGCGCGGCCAGTTCGCGCAGGGCCAGGCGCGCCATGACGCTGTCCTGGTGCTCGCCGAGGAGGTTCTGGAGCGCCTTCGCGTGCGCGGCGACGCTCTCGGCCGGGGCGCCGAGCGCGGGAGCGGCCGCCTCCGCCGCGTACCGCGTGCGCTTGGCCGACTTGCGGGCCTCGTGCATGGCGGCGTCGCGCCGGGGGCCCGAAGGGGCCTCCAGCGCCTCGGAGATCTGTCCGGCCAGCCGCTCGTAGTCCCGCAGTACGGCCGCGACCAGCGCGTTCCGCGGCGGCTTCGGCCGCAGCGGCGGATCGGCGACGAGCGCGTCGAGGGCGTCGAGGAGCGTCAGGTAGCGCTTGCCGTCGAGCACGGCGAGCAGTCGTCGCCGTGAGCCGCGGCGGCGGGCGCGGGACCAGGTGCGCAGCCGGGTGCGGACGGGGCCGGTGTGCAGTTCGCCCGGCAGCTTGCCGAGGGCGGTCGTCAGCCGGTCGGTGAGCACCTCGCGGTCGCGGTCGACGCCCAGTTCGCCCGCCAGCCAGCGCAGTTCGGCGCCGATGGGGTCGGTGGCCGCGCGGTCGAGGACCTTTCCGTACGAGCGCAGCGCGCTGCGGGTCCGCCGGGTCGCCACGCGCATCTGGTGCACGGAGTCGGGCTGGTCGCGGCGTACGGCCGGGTCGAGTCCGACGATGGCGTCCACCTGCCGCTGTACGTACGCCAGCACGTGGTCGGCGGCGGTGCGCGGGGCCGGGGGGCGGTCCGGCGGTTGCTTCGGGAGGTGCTCCGGGCCGCCCGCCTTGCCGGTGGCGACCTTCTCGCCGCCGCTCCCCTTGCCGGTCTTCGCGCGCTTCGGGTCCGTCTCCCGCAGCGCGCGGGCCAGTTTCGAAGCGGTCGTCGCCGGCCGCAGTCCGGCCTTGGTGAGCTTCTTCTCCACGGCGTCGAGGAGCGCCTCGTCGCCTCCCGCGGTCAGCTCCACCTCGATTTCCGACCAGTGAACGGACCGTTCGCCGCCCTCGCCGTCCAGCCGCCGCGCCGTGACGGCGTCCACGGCCACCTCCGCGAGCGGCCTGCCCTCGGCGTCCAGCAGCCGGTGTACGTCCCGGCGCGTGTTCAGCCGCACCAGCGGTGTGAGCGCGGCGGTCCGCAGTCGGGACCGTACGAGCGCGGTGAGCGCGCTCGGCACGGTGTCGGCGAGCGGGGCGCGGACCTCGTCGCGTACGCCCGGGGCCACCGGCAGTTTGAGGTGCCAGCCCGCGTCGGCGCCGCCGGTGCGCCGCCGGAGGGTGATGCCCGCGGCGGCCAGGCGGCGGTCCGCGGTGTCGTAGTAGACGGCGTCGAGTTCGGTGACTCCCTCGTCCGCCACGGTCGCGACCCGGCTCACGCCGGTCAGCGAGGGCAGCCGGGCCGTACCGGCCGCTTCGTACTTCCGCTCGTACTCCCGCTCGTACTCCCGCACGGTGTCCGCCATGGGCCGGAATCTAGTCGCGGGCCGCGGGTCTGGGCAGTCCCCGCGCGGGGTGCGGCGGGATCAGGCCGAGAGCGGGCGTTGGACCTTGATGGACTGGAGCAGCCCTATGGCGATCCAGGCGGCGAACATCGACGATCCGCCGTAGGAGACGAAGGGCAGGGGCAGCCCGGTGACCGGCATGATGCCGAGCGTCATGCCGATGTTCTCGAACGCCTGGAAGGCGAACCAGGCGATGATGCCGGCGGCGACGACCGTTCCGTACAGCTCGGTGGTCTCGCGGGCGATGCGGCAGGCGCGCCACAGGACGATGCCGAGCAGCACGATGATCAGGCCCGCGCCGATGAAGCCGAGTTCCTCGCCCGCGACGGAGTAGATGAAGTCGGTCTGCTGCTCGGGGACGAACTGGCCGGTGGTCTGGGAGCCGTGGAAGAGGCCGGAGCCGGTGAGGCGGCCGGAGCCGATGGCGATGCGGGCCTGGTTGGTGTTGTAGCCGACGCCGGCCGGGTCGAGGGCGGGGTTGGCGAAGGCCGCGAAGCGGTTGATCTGGTATTCGTCGAGGACGCCGAGCTGCCAGATCAGGACGCAGCCCGCGACGCCGGTGCCGATCAGGCCGACGATCCAGCGGTTGGAGGCGCCGGAGGCGAGCAGCACGGCGAGGACGATCACGACGAGGACCATCACCGAGCCGAGGTCCGGCATCAGCAGGATGATCAGGATCGGCAGCGCGGCGAGGCCGAGGGCCTGGAGGACCGTGCGGTGGTCGGGGTGGGGGCGGTCCCCCGCGTCGACCTTGGCGGCCAGCAGCATGGCCATGCCGAGGGTGATCGTGATCTTGATGAACTCGGAGGGCTGGATGGAGAAGCCCGCGGGGAGCTGGATCCAGGAGCGCGCGCCGTTGATGGTGGCGCCCAGCGGGGTGAGGACGGCGGCGGTGAGCACCACCGAGACGCCGTACAGGATGGGGACGGCGCCGCGCAGGGTGCGGTGGCCGAGCCAGATGGTGCCGACGGCGAGGGCGACCCCTATGCCGATGTTGAGGGCGTTGCGGAGCAGGAAGTAGTACGGGTCGCCGTGGTTCAGCTCGGTGCGGCCGCGGGTGGCGGAGTAGACGAGCAGGGTGCTCATCGCGGAGAGCGCGAGGGCGGCCAGCAGCATGAGCCAGTCGAGGCGGCGCACGATGGAGTCGCGTGCGATGAGCTTGCGCCAGGTGGAGCGCTCGGGCGCGTAGCGGCTGATGGAGAAGTTGTGGGAGGTGGTCACTGCTTCCGCCTCCCGGCGCTGATGGCCTGGGCCTCGATGGAGCCGTCGCTCTCGATCTTGGGGAGCTTGGCCTCGGGGCGGGGCAGGAGCGCCTTCTTCTCGTCGACGTGGCCCTTGTCGTCGACTCCGTAGAGGGCGTCGTAGATCTTGCGCACCGCGGGCCCGGAGGCGCCGGAGCCGGTGCCGCCCTGGGAGATGGTCATGACGACCGTGTAGTCCTTGGTGTACGTCGTGAACCAGGAGGTGGTCTGCTTGCCGTAGACCTCCGCGGTACCGGTCTTGGCGTGCATCGGGATCTGCTTCTGGGGCCAGCCCTGGAACCGCCAGGCGGCGCTGCCGCGGGTCGCGACGCCCGCGAGTGCGGAGTCGAGCTGGTCGCGGGTCTTGCCCTGGAAGGGCAGCTTGCCGTGGGACTTGGGCTGGAGCTCCTGGACCGTCTTGCCGTCGGGGCTGACGACGGCCTTGCCGACGGTGGGGTTGTAGAGGGTGCCGCCGTTGCTGATGGCCGAGTAGATGGTGGCCATCTGGATGGGGGTGACGAGGGTGTCGCCCTGGCCGATGGAGTAGTTGACGGAGTCACCGGCGCGCATCCGCATGCCGGATTCGCAGTTCTCCTTGGCGATCTTCCCGGCGTAGCTGTCGTCGTCCTTGCCCTGCCGGCACCAGGAGTCCTTGTTGGCCTCCCAGTACTTCTTCTTCCACTGGCGGTCGGGGACGCGGCCGCTGACCTCGTTGGGGAGGTCGACGCCGGTCTCGTTGCCGAGGCCGAACTGGTGGGCGGTCCGGTAGAACCAGTCGGCGGGGTGCTTGGGGTTGTTGCCGCCGTCCTTCTGCCACTGGCGGTAGGCCAGGTCGTAGAAGACGGTGTCGCAGGAGACCTCCAGCGCGCGGCCGAGGTTGATCGGTCCGTAGCCCTTGGACTCGAAGTTCTTGAAGACCTGGTTGCCGATGCTGTACGAGCTGGAGCAGTTGTACTTGCCGTTGAAGTCGTATCCGGCGTTGACGGCGGCGGTCGCGGAGATGGCCTTGAAGACCGAGCCGGGGGCGGACTGGCCCTGGATGGCGCGGTTGAGCAGCGGGTAGTTGGAGTCCTTGCCGGTGAGCTGCTTGTAGTCCTTGCCGGAGATGCCGCCGACCCAGGCGTTGGGGTCGTAGGTGGGATTGGAGGCCATGGCGACGACCCGGCCGGTCTTGGCCTCCATCACCACGACGGAGCCCGCGTCGGCCTTGTAGTTGCGGCCGGTGTTCTTGTCGAACTCCTTGCGGGCGTCCTTCATCGCCTGGTTGAGCTCCTTCTCCGCTATGGCCTGGACCCGGGCGTCGATGCTGGTGACGAGGTTGGAGCCGGGCTGCGACTTGTCGCTCTTGGCCTTGCCGATGACGCGGCCGAGGTTGTCGACCTCGTAGCGGGTGACGCCGGCGTTGCCGCGCAGCACGGAGTCGTACTGCCGCTCCAGTCCGGAGCGGCCGATCTGGTCGGAGCGCAGCAGCGGGGAGCGGGTGTTCTTGGCCTTGGTGATCTCGTCGTCGGTGACGGGCGAGAGGTAGCCGAGCACCTGGGCGGTGTTGGACTTGCCGGGGCCCGCGTAGCGGCGTACGGGCGTGGGCTCGGCGGTGATGCCGGGGAAGTCCTCGGCGCGCTCGCGGATCTGGAGGGCCTGCTGGGTGGTGGCCTCGTCGGTGATGGGGATGGGCTGGTAGGGCGAGCCGTTCCAGCAGGGGCGGGGCGTCTTGGCGTCGCAGAGCCGGACCTTGGCGGCGACGTCCTTGGCGTTCAGGTCGAGGACGTCGGCGAGGCGGCCGAGTACGGCCTTGCCGCGGTCCTTCATCCGCATCAGCTCGGTGCGGTCGGCGGTGACGACGAGCCGGGTCTCGTTGTCGGCGAGCGGCACGCCGCGGGCGTCCAGTATCGAGCCGCGGGTGGCGGGGTCGACGACCTGCTGGATGTGGTTGTTGGCGGCTTCGGCGGTGTACTCGTCGCCGTTGCGGATCTGGAGGTACCAGAGGCGTCCGCCGAGGGTCAGCAGGAGGGAGAAGACCAGGATCTGGATGATGATGAGCCGGATGTTGACGCGGGACGTGCGGCCGGTCTCAGGGATGTTGGTCACGATGCCCCCTCCTGGTGCCGGTGCGGTCGCTGGTCCTGTCGTCGGCGCCGGGGCGGGCGGGCGCGGCGCGGGCCGGCGGGTGCGGGCCGCGGCCTCATGAACGGCGTCACAGGCGCTTGACCCCCTTGAGCCGGCCCGACTTGCTCTTCGTCTGCTTGGTGAGCAGCCCACCGCGCTGGCCGCCGATGCCGGCGTTCTTGCCGAGCCGGCCGCCGCGCCCCGCGCCGTACGAGGTCAGCCAGGTGTACGAGCTCTCGCCGCCGGCCGATCCCGCGGAGCCGTCGCCGCCGAGCGGGTCGTATTCGGTGCGGCGGGCCAGGGCCATGATCAGCGGCACGGTGAAGGGGGCCAGCAGCACGTCGTAGAGGGCGGCGGTGAGCAGGAGGCGGGTGATGCCCACGTGGCGGGCGGCGGAGTCGCCGACGAGGGAGCCGACGCACGCGTACAGCAGGGTGGAGCCGATGGCGGCGGCGAGGACGACGACGAGCGGGCCGGCGGCCGAGCGGAGTCTGCCGTTGTCGGGCTTGGCCAGTCCGGCGAGGTAGCCGATCAGGCAGAGCACGAGGGCGTAGCGGCCGGCGGCGTGGTCGGCGGGCGGCGCGAGGTCGGCGAGCAGTCCGGCCCCGAAGCCGATGAGGCAGCCGGCGACGTGGCCGTAGACGAGGGCGAGGCTGACGACGACGAGCAGCAGCAGGTCGGGTACGGCGCCGGGCAGGTGGAGGCGGGCGAGGACGCAGACCTGGACCACGAGGGCGACGACGACCAGGAGGGTGGAGAGCAGGGTCCGGTTGAGGCGCATCGGTCAGCTCCTGGGGGTGGCGCCCGTGGTGGGGGTGGCGGTGACCGTCACCGTCGGCGTGGGCTTGGGGGTGGACTTCGGGGGCAGCACGGTGTCCCGCGGGTCCTGGCGCGGCGGCTGGACGACGACGCCGACGATGTCGAGCTTGGTGAAGCCGACGAAGGGCCGTACCTGGAGGGTGCGGGTCAGGTCGCCGTGCGAGGGGTCGACGCGGATCACCTCGCCGACGGGGACGCCGGGGACGAAGGGCTTGTCCTTGCTGGAGCCGAAGGTGACGAGGCGGTCGCCCTTCTTCACGGCGGCTCTGCCGTTGAGGAGTTCGACCTTCAGGGCGCCCTCGCCCTGGCCGCCCGCGAAGCCGATCTCGCCGGTCTTCTCCATCCGGGTGCCGACGGTGAACTTGGGGTCGCCGGCGAGCAGCACGGTGGCGGTGGTGGGCGAGACGGTGGTGACGCGGCCGACGAGGCCGTCGCCGTTTATGACGGTCATGTCGCGCTTGATGCCGTCGTTGCCGCCCGAGTCGATGGTGACGGTCCAGGAGAAGCCCTGGGCCGCTCCTATGGCGATGACCTGGGCGCCCTTGATGCCGTACTGGCCGGCTCCGGCGGTCTTGAGGAGCTTGTCGAGATCGCGGACCCGGCCGCGGTTGCGGTCGTCGCTGCCGAGCTTCTGCCGCAGGGCGGTGTTGTCGCGCTCCAGTTGGCTGATCCGGCTGTGCCGGCCGCCGGAGTCGCGGACGGCCGCGACGGCGTTGCCGACGGGGTCGACGGCGGCTGCCACGCCCCGTTCGACCGGGCCGAAGGCGGATGCGGCGACGCTGCGGGCGCCGTCGAGCGGGGACTGCTCGCCGCCGCGGATATCCATCGTGATCAGTGCGAACGCGATGGCGACCAGCAGCACCAGTAGCAGCCGGCTCTCTCGTGTGTCCCTCACGTGCGGCGGCGTGCCCTTCTCGTCGGGCCGGTCGGCTGCGGGCCCGGACCGGTCATCGGGAGCGTCAGGACCTGTCCAGGGGATCAGGGCCGATCAGGGCGGAGAGGCCCTGGTGCCTGTATATCAACGATCCGCCGCGCGGATGGTCGTCAACCGTGCCGGGTGCGCCCTTCCCACCCGGGCGAGGGCCCGGGAGCGATCCCGGGCGGGGAGCCGGGCCGAGAGCCGGGCGGGGAGCCGGGCGGGAAGGGGACGCGCCGGTGGTCATCTGCGGGGCTGGGCGTCCAGCACCTGCTGGAGGGCCTCGAACTCCTCGACGCACTTGCCGGAGCCGAGGGCGACGGAGTCCAGCGGGTTCTCGGCGATGTGGATCGGCATGCCGGTCTCGCGGCGGAGCCGCTCGTCGAGGCCGCGGAGCAGGGCGCCGCCTCCGGTGAGCACGATGCCGCGGTCCATGACGTCGCCGGAGAGCTCCGGGGGGCACTTGTCGAGGGTGGTCTTGACCGCGTCGACGATGGAGTTGACGGGCTCCTCGATGGCCTTGCGGACCTCGGCGGCGGAGATCACCACGGTCTTGGGGAGGCCGGAGACGAGGTCGCGGCCGCGGATCTCGGTGTGCTCGTCCTTGTCCAGGTCGTACGCCGAGCCGATGGTGATCTTGATGCTCTCGGCGGTGCGCTCGCCGAGCAGGAGGCTGTACTCCTTCTTGATGTGCTGGATGATCGCGTTGTCCAGCTCGTCGCCGGCGACGCGGATGGACTGCGCCGTGACGATTCCGCCGAGCGAGATGACGGCGACCTCGGTGGTACCGCCGCCGATGTCGACGACCATGTTGCCGGTGGCCTCGTGGACCGGCAGGCCGGAGCCGATCGCGGCGGCCATCGGCTCCTCGATGATGTGCACCTGGCGGGCGCCGGCCTGGGTGGACGCCTCGATGACCGCGCGGCGTTCGACGCCGGTGATGCCGGAGGGCACGCAGACCACGACACGGGGGCGGGCCATCCACCGGCGCTTGTGGACTTTGAGGATGAAATAGCGGAGCATCCGCTCGGTGATCTCGAAGTCCGCGATCACGCCGTCCTTGAGCGGGCGGACGGCCACGATGTTGCCGGGGGTCCGGCCGATCATCTTCTTGGCCTCGGCGCCGACCGCGAGGATGCCACCGGTGTTGGTGTTGATGGCGACGACCGACGGCTCGTTGAGGACGATGCCGCGGCCTCTGACGTACACCAGCGTGTTGGCGGTCCCGAGGTCGACAGCCATGTCACGGCCGATGAACGACATGTTGTTCCCCATGAGGATACGTCTGGCCTTCCCAGCTGGAGCGATGCTTACTTGAGGGCGGCAGGTTGTGGTGCGCCACGGAGCGCGGGAGCTTCCATCGTAGTCTCGCCCGCTCGAACGCGGTGCGAGGGTTCCTCCGCCATTGTCGGCGGAATATGAGCCCGCCCCAGTAATGGGGACGCCGTGTCGGGGTGACGGGTTCCCCCGTTCGCCACGGAGAGGACCGCTGGGCGACCGAAGAGTATCGGTCGCCCCTGGTCAGAATGGTACCGAGAGCTGACCCGGCGTCAGGCTGCGGCCGGAAAGAAAATCTTGATTTCCCGCTCCGCGGACTCCTCGGAGTCCGAGGCGTGGATGAGGTTCTCCCGCGTGATGGTCCCGAAGTCGCCACGGATCGAGCCGCCCTGAGCCTTGATCGGGTCCGTGGGCCCGGCCAGCGTCCGTACGCCCTCGATCACCCGCTCACCCTCGACGATCAGCGCCGCCACCGGGCCGGAGGACATGAAGGCCAGCAGCGGCTCGTAGAACTCCCGGCCCACGTGCTCGGCGTAGTGCTGCTCAAGAATCGCCCGGTCCAGGGTCCGCAGCTCCAGCGCGCTGATCGTCCAGCCCGCCTTGCGCTCGATACGGCCGATGATCTCGCCGACGAGTCCGCGCGCGACCGCGTCGGGCTTGAGGAGGACGAGGGTGCGCTGGCTCACGGAATGGGCTCCTTCGGTACGTACGGCAAGGGTGCTCTGAGGCTACAGGGGCTACCGGCTCGGCCGTCACGCAGCGTCAGGCGCCGCCGCGAACCGGGCCTTCGCCTCGTCCACCTTCCGGCCGAAGTGGACCGACGCCCACCACAGCCCCCCGAAGACCACGCCCAGGATGAACATCATCGGCACCACGAGCCCGCTCGCGACCAGCCCGATCTGCAAGAGCCAGCCGAGTTGCACGCCGCCCGGCCGCCCCAGCATTCCGCACAGCAGCACGCTGAGCACCATCGCGGTGCCGCTGACGGCCCAGACCGTGCCCGCCGACAGGTCGCTCATCTGCATGGCGACCAGGCCGGCGAAGCCGATCACGAAGAACTCACCGATCAGCGTGGACGCGCACAGGGTACGCATATCAGCCCCTCCCCAGCAGCATGCGCGCCTCGCCGACCGTGATCACGGACCCGGTCACCAGCACGCCCGCGCCGGAGAACTCGCCTTCCTCCTCGGCGAGGGTGATCGCCGCCTCCAGCGCGTCGTCCAGCCGCGGCTCGACCTGCACCCGGTCCGACCCGAACACCTCGACCGCGACGGCGGCCAGCTCGTCCGCGTCCAGCGCGCGATGGCTGGAATTCCGGGTCACCACGACCTCGGTGAAAATCGGCTCGAAAGCTTCCAGCAGACCCCGTACGTCCTTGCCCTCGCTCGCCCCGACGACCCCGATCAGCCGGCTGAAGCCGAACGCCTCGGTGACCGCCTCGGCCGCGGCCCGCGCGCCGCCCGGGTTGTGCGCGGCGTCCAGCACCACGGACGGGCTGCTCCGCACGACCTCCAGCCGGCCCGGCGAGACGACCGAGGCGAAGGCGGAGCGGATCGCGTCGATGTCGAGCGTACGGGCGTGCTGCGAGCCGATCCCGAAGAACGCCTCCACTGCCGCCAGCGCCACCACCGCGTTGTGCGCCTGGTGCGCCCCGTACAGCGGCAGGAAGATGTCCGGGTACTCGCCGCCCAGCCCGCGCAGCGTCAGCAGCTGCCCGCCGACCGCGACCTCCCGGGAGACCACGCCGAACTCCATGCCCTCGCGGGCCACCGTGGCGTCCACCTCGACGGCCCGCTTGAGCAGCACCTGAGCGGCGTCCACCGGCTGCTGCGCGAGCACGACCGTGGCGTCCTTCTTGACGATCCCGGCCTTCTCCGAGGCGATCTCGCCGGGCGTGGAGCCGAGCCGGTCGGTGTGGTCGAGGGAGATGGGGGTGACCACGGCCACCGAACCGTCGATCACGTTGGTCGCGTCCCAGGCGCCGCCCATGCCGACCTCGACGACCGCGACGTCCACCGGGGCGTCCGCGAAGGCCGCGTACGCCATGGCCGTCAGCACCTCGAAGAAGGAGAGCCGGAAACCCTGCCGGTCGTCGGTCATCCGGATGTACGGCTCGATGTCCCGGAACGTCTCGACGAACCGCTCCGCCTCGATCGGCGCGCCGTCCAGGCTGATCCGCTCGGTGACCGACTGGACGTGCGGGCTCGTGTAGCGGCCCGTACGGAGGTCGAAGCCGCCGAGCAGCGCCTCGATCATGCGGGCGGTGCTGGTCTTGCCGTTGGTGCCGGTGATGTGGATCGAGGGGTAGGCGCGCTGGGGCTGCCCCAGGATGTCCATCAGCGCCTCGATGCGCACCAGCGACGGGTCGAGCTTGGTCTCACCCCAGCGCCCCGCCAGCTCGGTCTCCACCTCGCGCAGCGCCCGGTCCGCCTCGGGATCGGCCGGGCGGGCGGGCACGCCGTCGCCCTGCGGGGGCGCCGACTGGGCGCGCAGGGTCCGGCTGCCCGCCTCGATCACGGCCAGGTCGGGGTCGCGGCCGGTCTCGGCGCCGGTGATCTCGTCGAACTCGTCGAACTCGTCGAACTCATCGGCCGCTCCGGCCTCGCCGACCTCGTCGAACCGGTCGGGGCCGTCGCTCTGGGCGTCGTCGTTTCGGGGGCGCTCACTCACACCACCCAGTCTACGGAGAACGCGGCGGTGCTGTCGGTCAGTGCAGGGCGGCTCGCATCATGGCCTTCGCCACGGGCGCCGCCTGGCCGTTTCCGGAGACCTCGGCCCGCTCGGCGGCGCTGTCCTGGACCATGACGGCGACCGCGACCTGCTTGCCGTGGCCGTCCCGCGCGTACGAGACGAACCAGGCGTACGGCTTGCCGCTGTTGTCCACGCCGTGCTGCGCGGTGCCGGTCTTGCCGCCGACGGTCAGCCCGCCGATCTTCGCGTTGGAGCCGGTGCCCTTCTCCACCACCGTCCGCATCGCGGACTGGAGCTGGCGGGCGGTGTCCGCGGACATCACCCGGCCGTCCTTGTACGTGCGGGGTGCGGTGATGTCCAGCGCTCCGGAGCTGCCGTCGGTGGTGCGGTCCACCACGTAGGGGGACATCAGCCTGCCGTCGTTCGCGATGGCGGAGGCGACCATGGCCATCTGGAGCGGCGTGGCGGTGACATCGAACTGGCCGAAGCCGGAGAGCCCGGTCTGGGCCGCGTTCATCCCCGAGGGGAAGACGCTCTTGTTCGCCCGGGTCGGGACGTCGACCTCGCTGTCGTTGAAGCCGAACTTCTCCGCCTGCTCGGTGAGCTTGTGCTCGCCGAGGTGGACCGCGATGTTCGCGAAGACGGTGTTGCACGAGTACTGGAGGGCCTGGCGGAGAGTGGCGTTCTCGCAGGGGTCCGCGGCGCTCTCGTTGTGCACATAGGTGTGGGTGCCCGGCAGCAGATAGGGGTCGGGCGTCCGGGTCTTGTCGTCGACGGAGGAGTAGAGGCCGTTCTCCAGCGCCGCCGCGGCCACCACCAGCTTGAAGGTCGAACCGGGCGCGAGCGGCTGCCGCAGCGCGCGGTTGACCATCGGCTGGGCGGGGTCCTTCTGGAGCTTCTCCCACGCCTTCTGGTCGGCCTCCGACATGCCCGCGAAGGAGCCCGGGTCGTACGAGGGGGTGCTGGCCATGCCGAGGATCTTGCCGGTGGCGGGGTCGAGGGCGACGGCCGCGCCGGTCTTGCCGCCCAGCGCCTCATAGGCGGCCTTCTGCACGGCCGGGTCGATGGTGGTGATCACATCGCCCGGCTTGGGCGCCTCCCGCAAAAGCGCCTGGCCGGGGTTCTTGAGCCGGGGGTCGGCGCCGTCGAGCACGGGCTGGTCGAGGGCCTCCAGCTGGGTGGAGCCGTAGATCTGGGAGGAGTAGCCGGTCACGGGGGCGTAGAGCGGGCCGTCCCGGTAGGTGCGCTTGTACTTGAGGTCGCCGCCGGTGGCGGCGGAGCCGGTGACCGGATCGCCGCCGACGACGATGTCGCCGAGCGGATGCGCGTACTTCGCGATGGACAGCCGCTCGTTGTGCGGGTTGTCGTCCAGACCGCCCGCCCGGGCCGTCTGGACCCACGTGGCCCAGGCGAGCAGGCAGAGGACGAGGAACAGGGAGAACACGGCGGTGCGCCGCACTGGCTGGTTCATCGGATGGCGCAACTCCTTCACGTACGGACACCCTCAAAACTCCCTTTCCGGGATCATTGGTTCCGCACGTCCATGAGAGACGGGTGAGAAAGGGAGGCGGGTGAGGGCCATGGCGTCAGGGGACGGGGACCGGCTTCAGGCGGTCATGGAGGCCCTGCCGGAAGCGGCGGTCTTCCAGGGGCTCGGCAGCGCGGTCGTCGCGGTCAACCGGCGGTTCGTCGACATATTCGGGCTGGCCGGGATCGACACCGCCCCCGGCGCCGCGCTGGAGCCCATCGTCGAGGCCGTGCTCGCCGCGTACGCCGACCCGCCGGACTGGGCCGTGGGGTCCGCCATCGCCACCGGCGCCTTCCGTGTGTCGCGGTCCGCCGAGATCCCGCTCGTCGACGGCCGGACCATCCTGCGGACGGTCGAGCCGCTGCGGCTGCGCGGCCAGCTGCTCGGCTCGCTGTGGACCGCCCGGGACATCACCGAGCACAAGCGCGCCGAGCGCGACCTGGAGCGGGACAACCGGGCCCTCACCGAGCTGGCCCGGCGGCGCAACCGGTTCATGGCGTCCGCCTCTCACGAGCTGCGCACCCCGCTGGCGTCCATCATCAGCTTCTGCGAGCTGCTGACGGACCCGGCCGCCGGGCGGCTCAGCGACGACCAGCGCACGTTCCTGGACGCGATCCACCGCAACGCCGAGCGGATACGGGGGGTGATCAGCGACCTGCTGGCGGCCACCACGACCCGTTCGGCACAGCTGGAGCTGGAGTTCGGCGAGGTGCGCGTCGCGCGGATGCTGGAGAACGCCGTACGGGACCACCTGGCCGCGGCGGTGGCGGCGGGCGTCTTCCTCAGCCTGGACTGCGCGGCGGGGCCGCCGCTGCGCGGGGACGAGCACCGGCTCCAGCAGGTGCTCGGCAACCTCCTGGAGAACGCCGTGAAGTTCACCCCGCGCGGCGGGAGCGTCGCGGTGACGGCCGCGCCCCGCGACGGGCACTGGGAGATCGAGGTCGCGGACACCGGCATCGGGGTCCCCGAGGGGTTCCGGGAGGAGATCTTCCAGGGGTTCGTACGGGCCCCCAACGCCCGCGGCGGCCACTACCCCGGCACGGGGCTCGGCCTCGCGGTGAGCCGCGACACGGTCCAGCTGCACGGCGGGACCATCAGCGTCGCGGGCGGGGAAGCCCGGGAGGGTGCAGAGGGCCGGGAGGGCACAGCGGGCCGGGAGGGCTCCGGCGCGGTCTTCCGCGTCCGGCTGCCGCTGCCGGCGCCCGACGCCCAGGCCCCGTCGTGACGCGCGTGCTCGTCGTCGAGGACGACCCCGATCTCGCGCTCGCGCTGCGGGTGCTGCTCAACCGCTCCGGGTACGAGGTGGTGCACGCCGGCGACGGGCGGGAGGGGCTGCGGCGGCTCTTCGCCGACCGGCCCTCGCTCATGGTGCTCGACATCAACCTGCCGCTGCTCGACGGCTGGGAGGTGCTGGAGCGCACCCGCGACATGGCCGATCTGCCCATCCTGCTGCTCACGGCGCGCGGCGCCGAGTCGGACCGGGTGCGCGGGCTGCGGGCCGGGGCGGACGACTATCTGCCCAAGCCGTTCGGGAACGAGGAGTTCCTGGCGCGCGTCGAGGCGCTGCTCCGGCGGGCCGGCCCCACCCAGTGGGCGACCGCCGAGGCCGCCCAGGGGCTGCAGCTGGTGCCCGAGCGGCGCTCGGCGATCTGGCAGGGGCACGAGGTGCGGCTGAGCGGCATCGAGTACCGGCTGCTCCAGGTGCTGGTCCGCAACCGGGGCCGGGTCGTCACCACCGAGCAGTTGCTGACCCGGGTGTGGGACGACCCGGAGGGGGTGGGCACGGAGCGGGTGAAGTTCGCGGTGCTGCGGGTGCGCCGCAAGCTGCGGCAGGCCGCCGGTGCCGAGATCGGCGATCCGCTGGAGTCCGTACGCGGGATGGGATACCGCTGCCACGTGCCCGGGGCGGGCCCTGCTGCCCGGGGCGGGGAGGACCCTGGCCCCTGACCTGATCGGGTCAAAGGTCCCGTATTTTCTCTTTTCGGACAACAGCAACCAAAGGACAACGGAACGCCACCCGGACGGGCAACCGTCGGCCCACACACTCACGTGCTGTAGCCGCCTGCCAGCTCCTGGAGTCCCCGTGTCCGTCGCCCTTCCGCCGCGCTCCGTCGCCGTCGTCCTCGGCACCCGCCCCGAGCTCGTGAAGCTCACCGACCTCGTCCGCCTCCTCGGCCCCGCCGCCCACCTCGTGCACACCGGCCAGCACTACGACGAGGAGCTCTCCGGACGCTTCCTCACCGAGCTCGGCCTGCCCGAGCCGACCTTCCTGACCGGCGTCGGCGGCCGCTCCCGCGCCGTGCAGCTGTCCGCCGCCCTGGCCCAGCTCGACGAACTCTTCACCGAGCGGCCCCCGCTCGCCGTCGTCGTCCAGGGCGACACCAACGCCGCCCTCTCCGGAGCGCTGGCCGCCAACGCCCACGGCATCCCGCTCCTGCACGTCGAGGCCGGGCTGCGCAGCCACGACCGGAACATGCCCGAGGAGCACAACCGCGTCGTCATCGACCGCCTCGCCGACGTGCTGTGCGCGGCCACCGCGGAGAACCGCCGCAACCTGCTCGCCGAGGGCATCGCCGACCACCGGATCGCCGTCACCGGCAACACCGTCGTCGAGGCCGTCCGCGGCCAGCTGCCCGCGGACGCCGAGCGCGCCGCGCTCCTCGCACGGCACGGGCTGACCGCCGACGGCTACGTCCTCGCGACCGTCCACCGCCCCGAGAACACCGACTCCCCCGATGCCCTGCGCGCCATCCTCACCGAGCTGGCCGGCCTCGCCGAGCGGACCCCCGTCGTGCTGCCGCTCCACCCCCGCACCCGGGCCCGTATCGAGGCCGCCGGGCTGGAGGGGCTCCTCGCCGGGCTGACCGTGTGCCGCCCCCTCGGGTACGGCGAGTTCCTGGCCCTCGCCCGGCACGCCGCGCTGCTGGTCTCCGACTCCGGCGGCATCCAGGAGGAGTGCACCGTCCTCGGCCGCCCGCTGGTCGTGGTGCGCCGCTCCACCGAGCGCCCCGAGGCCATGGCCGACTTCGCCGATCTGGTCGAGCCCGGCCCGCGCCTCGGCGTCCTCGCCCGCCGCCGCCTCGCCGAGGGCCCGTACGGGCTGCGCCGGCTGGCCGCGCTCCCCAGCCCGTTCGGGGACGGCCTCGCCTCCGAGCGGATCACCGCGCTGCTCACCGAGATCACCACCCCCGCGGCCGAACCGGCCACCGCCCCGCTCGCCACCGCGGCCTGACCCCGGAGACCCCGTGCCGACCCACACCCTGCTGCTCTGCTTCCCCTTCTTCCTGCTGCTCTGCTTCCTCCTCTACTGGGCGGGCGCGCGCTACGCCTACCTGCGCCGGCCCGCCGCCGAGAGCGGCGACGCCACCGCCTTCGACTGGCACTTCTTCGTGCCGTGCCGGGACGAGGAGCCCGTCGTCGGCACCACCGTCGCCCGGCTCCGCGCCGACTTCCCGCGGGCACATGTCTGGGTCATCGACGACGACAGCGACGACGGCACCGGCGCGATCGTCGAGGAGCTCGCCGCCGAGGACGGCCAGGTGCACCTCGTACGGCGCCGCCGCCCCGACGCCCGCAAGGGCAAGGGCGCGGCCCTCAACGCCGCGTACGACGCGCTCAACCGCCACCTCGCCGACTTCGACGGCACGGCCCGCGACCGCGTCGTGGTGTGCGTCATCGACGCCGACGGGCAGCTCGACCCGCGCGCCCTCACCCGCGTCAGCGGCCCGACCGGCTTCGGGGACCCCGAGATCGGCGGCGTGCAGGTCAGCGTCCGGATGCGGAACGTCGAGGAGCGCTCCCCCATGCCCGGCCGCGGCCGGGTCCGCAACGCCGCCGCCCGGCTGCTCGTCCGCATGCAGGACATGGAGTTCTCCGTCTCCAACGCGGGGATGCAGCTGCTGCGCACCCGCACCGGCTCCGTCGGCCTCGGCGGCAACGGCCAGTTCACCCGGCTGACCGCGCTCGACCGGATCGCCCAGGCGGAGCGCCGCCCGTGGCAGCGGGGCGCGCTGCTGGAGGACTACGAACTGGGCCTGCACATGATCCTGGGCGGCTACCGCGTCACGCACATCGCCGAGACCTGGGTCTCCCAGGAGGGCCTGCCGCTCGCCCGCCGCCACCTCACCCAGCGCACCCGCTGGGCCCAGGGCAACCTCCAGTGCGTGCGCTACGCGCCGCGCATCGTCTCCTCCCGGCACTACAGCGGCCGGGGCGTGCTGGAGACCCTCTACACCTTCTTCCAGCCCGTCGCGCACCTGGCCACGCTGGTGCTCACCGCCGTCATGCTCGCCTTCCTCGGTCTCGCCGCCGCCGACGAGGGCGTGGGCACGGTCCTGGGCCGCGTCCTCGCGCTCTGGCCCCTGCTGATCGCCCTGACCGCGGTCTCCGTGCTGCCGTTCGTCCTGTGGGGGCCCGTCTACCGCCGGGACCGCGCGCCCGGCCGCTCCCTGCTGGTCTCCCTGGTGTGGGGGCTGGCGCTGTGGCTGTACGCGTACCATCTCTTCCCTGCGTCCGCGCGGGCCTTCGTCCGTATGCTGCGGGGCCGCAACGGCTGGGCGAAGACCCGCCGCAACGCGGAGCGGACGCTGACCGGCGGGCCGGTCGCCGTGGAGAGCTGAGCGGCCGTGTCCTCCGGCTGAGAGCCGGGGCCCCGCCCCCGGGCAACCTTTGAACCGGCTGTGGCATCTTCTACGGCGGGCTTTGCGCCGGGAAGAGCCGCCGGCGGGGATACGGGAGTTGAGCGTGCCGGCAATCAGTCAGCGGATGCACTTGATGCTGCTCACCGGGTGGGCCGCGCTGTGGTTCGCCGTGGTGGAGCCGAACGGCGGCTTCTCCTGGCACTATCTGCGGGCCGGCGGCGAGCTGATCTACCAGGGCGCGGCCGGCGGCGGCGACGGCGGGCTGAACCTGTACGCGCACCACCCCGAACTCCAGATGGGCCCCATCAGCTTCCTGGTGGCCGGGCTGTTCAACCCGTTCTCCGAGCACACCGGGCAGTTCCTGGCCGCGCTGGTCATGTCGGTGCTCGGCCTGGTGATCGTGGTACTCGCCGGGCGCAGCGCCGCCACCTACTTCCTCGGCACCGGCACCAACCACCAGCGGCTGCGCCAGCGCGTCCTCATCGCGGGGCTGGCCTTCATCCCCATGTGGATCGAGGTCTCGGTCCGCTTCGGCCACCTCGACGACGTACTCGCGCTCTTCTTCACAGCGCTGGCCGTACGGTCCATCACGCGCGGCAACGCGATGACGACCGGCATCTTCCTGGCCCTGGCGATGGACTCGAAACCGACCGCGCTGGCCTTCCTGCCGCTGCTCCTGGCGCTCCCGAGAGGGCAGTGGCTGCGGGCGGGGATGTGGTGCGCGGGCCTGGTCGCCGTGGCGTGGCTGCCGTTCTTCATCATGGACCCGCACTCCTTCGCCGCCGCGAAGTTCGCCATCCCCAACCATCCCGCGTCGGCGCTGCGCTGGCTGGGCGTCGGCGATCCGGAGACACCCGGCTGGGACCGCCCCGCGCAGGCCGCGCTGGGGCTGATCCTGGGCTGCATAGCGGTCTGGCGCGGCCGCTGGGCGGCGGTCGTGCTGCTGGGCGCCAACGCCCGTATCGCCCTCGACCCGAGCGTCTACACCTACTACACGGCGTCCGTGCTGCTGGGCACCCTGCTGTGGGACGTGGTGGGCCAGCGCCGCCTGGTCCCGTGGTGGAGCTGGCTCGCGCTGATCACCCTGTACGGCAGCGTCTTCGTGGTGCACGACGACTCGGTCAAGGGGCTGATACGGCTCGCGTTCGTGGCCGTGTCGACCGCGTACGTCCTGCTGTGGCCGGTGCGGGAGAGGCAGCGCCAGCGCCCGGGCCGCCGCGGCCCCCACCTCCGCGGAAGGTACGAGGGCCCCGCGGAGGCGGCGTGGAAGGCGGGCCTCACTCCGGAGCACCCACGGGGCGACGGGACCGGCTGAGCCGGTCCGGGCGGCGGGGGCCCGGCCGGACGAGCCGACCGGGCGAAGACTCAGGCGCCCCGACCCCGGCGGGAGCCGGGGCGAACCGGAGCGGCGGGGGCGCGTACGAGCCGACCGGGCAAGGGCCAGGGCGGCCCACCCCAGCAGACGCTGGGCGAGCCGACCCGGCAGAGGCCCGGACCCCCGGACCCGGCAGAGGCCGGGGCCCCCGGGCCCGGCAGAGGCCGGGGCCCCCGCAGAGGCCCGAGCCCTTCGGCAGGCTCAGCCCTGCGGCAGAGCGGCCAGCTGCGCGGAGATCCGCTCGATGTCCTCGTCGGCCTTGGCCAGCCGCGTACGGATCTTCTCGACGACCTGATCGGGCGCCTTGGCCAGGAACGCCTCGTTGCCGAGCTTCCCCGTGGCCTGCGCCTTCTCCTTCTCCGCCGCCGCGAGGTCCTTCGTCAGCCGCTTGCGCTCCGCCTCGACGTCGATCGTGCCGGACAGGTCCAGGGCCACGCTCGCGCCCGCGACCGGCAGTGAGGCGGTGGCGGCGAAGCCTTCGCCCGCGGGCTGGAGGCGCAGCAGCGAACGCATCGCCGCCTCGTGCTCGACGAGCGCCGTGCCGGCCAGCTCCAGCCGCGCCGGGACCTTCTGCCCCGGCTGGAGGCCCTGGTCGGCGCGGAAGCGGCGGACCTCCGTGACGACCTGCTGGACGAGCGCGATCTCCCGCTCGGCCGCCGGGTCCCGGAAGCCGGAGTCGGCGGGCCAGTCGGCGACGACGACGGACTCGCGCCCGGTCAGCGCCGTCCACAGCGACTCGGTGACGAACGGGACGATCGGGTGCAGCAGCCGCAGCGTGACGTCCAGCACCTCGCCCAGGACGCGGCGCGAGGCGTCGGCCTCCGGGCCGCCGGCCTGGAAGGTGGTCTTGGACATCTCGACGTACCAGTCGAAGACCTCGTCCCACGCGAAGTGGAAGAGCGAGTCCGAGAGCTTCGCGAACTGGTAGTCGTCGTAGTAGGCGTCCACCTCGGCGACGATGGTGCCCAGCCGGGAGAGGATCCACCGGTCCGGCGCCGACAGCTGCTCGGCGGGCGGCAGGTCGCCCTCGACCGTCGCGCCGTTCATCAGCGCGAACCGCGTGGCGTTCCAGATCTTGTTGGCGAAGTTGCGGGACCCCTGGACCCAGTCCTCGCCGATCGGCACGTCCGTGCCCGGGTTGGCGCCGCGGGCCAGCGTGAAGCGGACGGCGTCGGAGCCGTACTTGTCCATCCAGTCCAGCGGGTCGACGGCGTTGCCGAAGGACTTCGACATCTTCTTGCCGCGCTCGTCGCGGACCATGCCGTGCAGCACGATGGTGCGGAACGGCGGGGTGCCGTCCATCGCGTACAGCCCGAACATCATCATCCGCACGACCCAGAAGAACAGGATGTCGTAGCCGGTGACCAGGACCGAGTTCGGGTAGAACTTCTCGACGCTCTCGGTCTTCTCGGGCCAGCCGAGGGTGGAGAACGGCCACAGCCCGGAGGAGAACCAGGTGTCCAGGACGTCGGTCTCCTGGTGCCAGCCCTCGCCGGCCGGCGGCTCCTCGCCGGGGCCGACGCAGACCATCTCGCCGTTCGGCCCGTACCAGACGGGGATGCGGTGGCCCCACCACAGCTGCCGGGAGATGCACCAGTCGTGGAGGTTGTCGACCCAGCCGAAGTAGCGGGACTCCATCTCCTGCGGGTGGATCTTCACCTCGCCGTCGCGGACGGACTTGCTCGCGGCCTCGGCGAGCGGGCCGACCTTGACCCACCACTGCATGGACAGCCGCGGCTCGATGGTCGTCTTGCAGCGTGAGCAGTGGCCGACCGAGTGCGTGTACGGGCGCTTCTCGGCGACGATCCGGCCCTCGGCGCGCAGCGCGCCGACGATGGCGCTGCGGGCCTCGAAGCGGTCCAGGCCCTCGAAGGGGCCGGGAGCGGTGATCACGCCGCGCTCGTCGAGGACGGCGAGGTTCGGCAGGTCGTGCCGGCGGCCGATCTCGAAGTCGTTGGGGTCGTGGGCCGGGGTGACCTTGACGGCGCCCGTGCCGAACTCCGGGTCGACGTGCTCGTCGGCGACGATCGGGATGCAGCGGCCGGTGAGCGGCAGCTCGATCTCGGTGCCGACCAGGTGGCGGTAGCGGTCGTCGTCGGGGTGGACGGCGACCGCGGTGTCGCCGAGCATCGTCTCGGCGCGGGTCGTCGCGACGACGATGGCGTCCTCGCCCTCGCCGTAGCGGATGGAGACCAGCTCGCCGTCGTCGTCCTGGTACTCGACCTCGATGTCGGAGATCGCGGTCAGACAGCGCGGGCACCAGTTGATGATGCGCTCGGCGCGGTAGATCAGCTCGTCGTCGTAGAGCCGCTTGAAGATGGTCTGGACGGCCATGGAGAGGCCCTCGTCCATCGTGAAGCGCTCGCGCGACCAGGCGACGCCGTCGCCGAGCCGCTTCATCTGCCCGGAGATCTGGCCGCCGGACTCGTCCTTCCACTGCCAGACGCGCTCGACGAACGCCTCGCGCCCCAGGTCGTGCCGGGACTTGCCCTCCTTGGCGAGCTCGCGCTCCACGACGTTCTGGGTGGCGATGCCGGCGTGGTCCATGCCGGGCTGCCACAGCGTCTCGAAGCCCTGCATCCGCTTGCGGCGGGTGAGGGCGTCGATCAGCGTGTGCTCGAAGGCGTGGCCCAGGTGGAGGGAGCCGGTGACGTTGGGCGGCGGGATGACGACCGTGTAGGGCGGCTTGTCGCTCTTCGCGTCCGCTTCGAAGTAACCGCGTTCTACCCAGCGCTCGTACAGCTTCCCCTCTACATCGGCCGGCGCGTACTGGGTCGGCAGTTCAGGGGTGCTGTTCGGCCCGCTGTCGGGGCTCTGCTGAGTGTTGTCGGTCACGGGGCAATTCTACGGGTCGCGGGTCCGCCGTTACGAACCAGTTACTGCCCCGCGGTAAAGGCGGTGTAAGCCGTCGGAGAGGATGAGGCCCATCTTTCGGTGTATGGATGAGAGGCACGATGAGCGAAAACCAGCCGGGACCGTACGGTCAGCCCCAGCAGCCGGGCCCGTACGGTAATGGGGGATCGGCCGGACAGCCCGGATACGGGTATCCGCAGCAAGGGCAGCCGCAGCAGCCGAACCCGTACGCCCAGCCCCCGCAGCCGGGCCCGTACGGACAGCAGCCGCCGCCCCCGCCGTACGGCCAGCCCCAGCAGCCGAACCCGTACGGCCAGCCGCAATACGGGCAGCAGCCCCCGTACGGCCCTCCCGGCATGCCGGGCCCGTACCAGCAGCCTCCGGGCGGCGGCAAGAACAAAGGCAAGGCGATAGCCATAGCCGTCGGCGCGGTCGTCGTGGTGGCGGCCATCGTCGGCGGCATCGTCCTGCTCAACGGCGGTGACGACGACAAGGGCGGCAGCGAGGCGAAGGGCAAGGGCGGCGACAAGGGCAGCGGCTCCAGCTCCGGCCCGAGCTCCGATTCCGATTCCGACGGCTCCAAGCCGCTCGGCTCGGACGGCGGCAAGACGTACAAGCTGGCGACCCCGGCGACGATCGTCGGCGGCTACGAGCGGCAGGGCGCCGGCCAGGACGAGAGCGATATGTCGCCGAGTCAGCGCGCGGCGCAGAAGAACCGGATCCCGGGAATGACCGACAGCCATCCGGTGGCCGCCGAGTACCAGCGCGGCACCACGGACAAGGTGACGTTCAACGGCCAGTACGGGAAGGTCAGCAACCCGGAAGCCGCCGTCGACTACACCTTCATGCTGGAGGAGAAGAACACGAAGGACGCGAAGGGCTCCAACGGCGTGAATTTCACGCCGCAGGGCAGCCCGGAGAAGTTCACCCCGGACGGCGCCGACAGTGCTGTCATGAAGTGCCAGGCGTACAAGCTCAGCAAGGCGACGAGCACGAAGACGGTGACGCTCCCGATCTGCGTCTGGGCTGACTCCAGCACGATCGGCGAGGTCATCCTCGCCGACCAGGTGAGCGGCCTGAACGGCGGCAAGCCGCTCGAAGACGTCGCCGAGCTCGCCGCCAAGTTCCGCACCGACGCCCGCGTCGAGATCAACTGACCGCCGGCACCAGCCCTGAGGGGGAATCAGATGAGCTTCAACCAGCCGCCGCCGCAGCAACCCGGTCCGTACGGGGGTGGGCAGCCCAATCCGTACGGGGGCGGCCAGCAGCCCCCTCAGCAGCCGAACCCCTATGCGCAGCAGCCGGGTTACGGCTACCCGCCGCAGGACGGCGCGCCGCCGCCCCCGCCGCAGCAGCCGGGGCCCTACGGGCAGCCGCCGCAGCAGCAGCCTTACGGACAGCCGCAGTACGGGCAGCAGCCGCCCTACGGTCAGCCCCCGTACGGGCAGCAGCCCCCGTACGGCCAGCCGCCGTTCCCGCCGCCCCCGCCGGCGCGCAACAAGAACAAGCTGATCGCCATGATCGCGATCGGGGCCGTCGTGGTCGTCGGCGGCGGCGTGGCGGCGGCCGTCCTGCTGAGCGGCGGTGACAGCGGCGGCGGTCAGGCGATGAAGCTCGTCACGCCGCAGACGCTGGACGGCGGCGCGTACAAGCTGGCCTCCGACACGGATGCGCTCAAGCAGGAGGGCAAGAGCGTTCAGGGCAGCATGCCCAAGGGCGCGACGTCCGTCCTCGCCAAGTACCAGGGCGCCGAGAACCCCATGTCCGCCCTGTCGTTCTCCGGCGCGTACGGCACCATCGGCGATCCCGAGAAGGTCAAGGACGGGATGTTCAAGGGCTTCGAGGGCGGGATCATGAGCGCGACCGTGGTGCAGGAGCGGCAGAAGTTCACGCCGAACGGCTCGGACGGCCCGACCATCGAGTGCGAGGTCGTCAAGATCCAGAGCCGGATCTACGCCCCGGCCTGCACCTGGGCCGAGAAGTCGAACGCCGCGATGGTGCTGGCGGTCGACCCCAAGAACGTCAGCGAGGACTCCGTGGACATCAAGGCGTTCGCGAAGACCACCGCGAGCATCTACAAGGACACACGCAAGCCCGCCTGACGGTCCGCCAACAGCGAAGGGGCGCCCGGTCGTCGACCGGGCGCCCCTTTCGGCTTCAGCTGTGCGAGAGCGCTACGCGCTCTTCTCGTGCCGCTCGTCCTTGCCGATGATGCGCGGCTCGCGCGGCACCAGCGTGGGGTTCACGTTGGAGTGCACGACCTCTTCGGTGATGACGACGCGGGCCACGTCCTTGCGGGACGGCACCTCGTACATCACCGACTGGAGGACCTCCTCCATGATGGCGCGCAGGCCGCGCGCGCCGGTGCCGCGCAGGATCGCCTGGTCGGCGATGGCCTCCAGGGCCGGCCGATCGAACTCCAGCTCCACACCGTCGAGTTCAAACAGCCGTTGGTACTGCTTAATGAGGGCGTTACGCGGCTCGACGAGAATCTGGAGCAGCGCTTCGCGGTCGAGGTTGTGCACGGAGGTGATGACGGGCAGCCGGCCGATGAACTCGGGGATCATCCCGAACTTCACCAGGTCCTCCGGCATGACCTCCTGGAACTGGTCGCTGGCCTCGATCTCGCGCTTCGAGCGGATGGTGGCGCCGAAGCCGATGCCCTTGGCGCCCGCCCGCGACTCGATGATCTTCTCCAGACCGGCGAACGCGCCGCCCACGATGAAGAGCACGTTCGTGGTGTCGATCTGGATGAATTCCTGGTGCGGGTGCTTGCGGCCGCCCTGCGGCGGAACCGAGGCGGTGGTGCCCTCCAGGATCTTCAGCAGGGCCTGCTGGACGCCCTCGCCGGAGACATCGCGGGTGATCGACGGGTTCTCGCTCTTGCGGGCGACCTTGTCGATCTCGTCGATGTAGATGATGCCGGTCTCGGCCTTCTTGACGTCGTAGTCAGCGGCCTGGATCAGCTTGAGCAGGATGTTCTCGACGTCCTCGCCGACATAGCCGGCCTCCGTGAGCGCGGTCGCGTCGGCGATCGCGAACGGGACGTTGAGCATCCGTGCCAGGGTCTGCGCGAGCAGGGTCTTGCCGGAGCCGGTGGGTCCGAGCAGCAGGATGTTGGACTTGGACAGCTCGATGCCGTCGTCCCGGTTGCCCGCGTTCTCGCCCGCCTGAACCCGCTTGTAGTGGTTGTAGACCGCGACTGACAGTGCCTTCTTCGCCGGCTCCTGGCCGACGACGTAACCTTCGAGGAACTCGTAGATCTCGCGCGGCTTGGGAAGCTCCTCCCACCGCACCTCGGAGGTCTCAGCGAGCTCTTCCTCGATGATCTCGTTGCAGAGGTCGATGCACTCGTCGCAGATGTACACACCAGGACCCGCGATGAGCTTCTTCACCTGCTTCTGGCTCTTTCCGCAGAACGAGCACTTGAGCAGGTCGCCGCCGTCACCAATGCGTGCCACGAGGTGCTTCCCCTTCGCCTGGGATCCGCCCTGTTCTGCGGACCCGGGTGCTTGCCTATCGACGGTACCTTGCCGGGCCCCCCGTGCGGGCCCCCCTTGGACCGACTCGGTCCAAGGGGGATACCAGCGGCACAGCGATCAAACCGAAACGGAAGTCTTCCGCGTCGCGACGATCTGGTCGACCAGACCGTACGCGAGAGACTCCTCGGCCGTCAGGATCTTGTCGCGCTCGATGTCGTCGCGGATCTTCTCGATCGGCGTGGTCGAGTGCTTGGCCAGCAGATCTTCGAGCTGCGAACGCATCCGCAGGATCTCGTTGGCCGCGATCTCCAGGTCGGAGACCTGACCGCGACCGGTCTCGCTGTACGGCTGGTGGATCAGGATACGGGCGTTGGGCAGCGCCATCCGCTTGCCCGCCGTGCCCGCGGCCAGCAGCACGGCCGCCGCGGACGCCGCCTGGCCCATGCAGACCGTCTGGATGTCCGGCTTCACGAACTGCATCGTGTCGTAGATGGCGGTCAGCGCGGTGAACGAGCCGCCGGGCGAGTTGATGTAGATCGAGATGTCACGGTCCGGGTCCATCGACTCCAGGCACAGCAGCTGCGCCATGACGTCGTTGGCGGAGGCGTCGTCGATCTGGACGCCGAGGAAGATCACCCGCTCCTCGAAGAGCTTCGCGTACGGGTCGTACTCGCGCACACCCTGCGAGGTGCGCTCTACGAAGCGCGGAACGATATAGCGGGACTCCGCCGCGGGGCCGGTGTACAGGCCGCTGCCGGGGTTGCTGTTCATCTGCGTGTTCACCATCCTGGTGGCGTTCGGTGGGCTGGAGGTCGGCTGTGAGGCGTCCGGGTGCTCAGGCCCCGGTGCCGCCCCCGCCCGGAATGTTCGCCGCGGCCTGGTAGACGCCGTCGATCAGGCCGTACTCCTTGGCGTCCTCGGCTGAGAACCAGCGGTCGCGGTCGGAGTCGTGCGTGATCTGCTCGACGGTCTGGCCGGTGTGGAGGGCGGTGAGCTCCGCCATCCGCTTCTTGGTGTGCAGCAGCCGCTCGGCGTGGATCTTGATGTCCGAGGCGGAGCCCGCGAGACCCGCGGAGGGCTGGTGCATGAGGATCTCGGCGTTGGGCAGCGCGAACCGCTTGCCCGGGGTGCCCGCGCTCAGCAGGAACTGGCCCATCGAAGCGGCGAGGCCCATGGCGATGGTGACCACGTCGTTCTTGATGTACTGCATGGTGTCGTAGATCGCCATGCCGGCCGAGATCGAGCCGCCCGGGCTGTTGATGTAGAGGAAGATGTCCTTGTCCGGGTCCGCGGCAAGGAGGAGCAGCTGCGCCGTGATCTTGTTGGCGATGTCGTCGTCGACCGGCTGGCCGAGGAAGATGATTCGTTCCCCGAGCAGTCGGTTGTAGACCTGGTCGCCGAGGCCACCGAAGCTCGGCTCGCCGGCGGCGGAAGGCATCAGATTCGTCACGTATCCACCTGCTCGTTGTTCGACGGCCGCGTGCCGTCTCAGCGTCTCTTCTTCTCGGACGGGGGTCGGGCCGGTCACTCGATGCTCCGCGCCGCGCTTCCGTGGACTCCCCTGCCCGCGTATCTACGGACCCTAACGCGCTGGTCGGCGGCGGCCATCCCGCATCAGGAACTGTTCGCTCTGAGCGCAGGTTCCGGGGCCCCCACGGCACCGCCCTATACGTACGGGCCCGAACGCGCGAACACGTCCGGACCCGTACGTACGAGCTGTGGGGCGGGCTGGGCTCAGCCCTCGGACTTGGCCTCGGCCGCGGCGTCGGACTCCGTGGCGTCGGCGGCGGCCTCGACGGTCTCGGCCGTCTCGTCCTCCTCGTCGTCCAGGTCCACGGCCTCGCCGTTGCTGTCCTTGACCGTGGCGGCCTCGACGACGACCGCGAGGGCCTTGCCGCGGGCGACCTCGCCGACGAGCATCGGCACCTGGCCGCCCTCGACGACGGCCTGGGCGAACTGGTCGGGGCTCATGCCGGAGGACTGCGCACGGCGCATGAGGTGCTCGGTGAGCTCCTCCTGGCCGACGGACAGCTTCTCCTTGTTGACGAGCTCGTCCAGGATGAACTGGGTCTTGATGCCCTTCTCGGCCTGCTCCTTGGTCTCGGCGTCGAACTCTTCCTCGGTCTTGCCCTGGATCTCCAGGTACTTGGCGAGGTCGAGGCCCATCTGGCCGAGCTGGTGGTTCACCAGGTTGTGCTTGCGGGTCTCCATCTCGTCCGCGAGCAGCTTCTCGGGGATCGGCACCTCGGCGAGCTTCAGCAGCTCGTCGAGGACCTTCTCCTGAGCCTGGGTGGCCTGGTCGTACTTCTTCATCTGCTCAAGACGCTTGCGGCTGTCGGCGCGCAGCTCCTCAAGCGTGTCGAACTCGCTCGCCAACTGGGCGAAGTCGTCGTCGAGCTCGGGCAGTTCACGGGACTTGACGGCGGTGACGCCGACCTTGACCTCGGCCTCCTTGCCCTCGGCGCTGCCGCCCTTGAGCTCGGAGGCGAAGGTCGCGGAGCCGCCGGCCTCCAGGCCGGTGACGGCCTCGTCGATGCCGTCCAGCAGCTGGCCGGAGCCGATGGTGTAGTCGACGCCCTGCGCGACGCCGTCCTCCAGCACCTCACCGTCGACCTTGGCCTCCAGGTCGACGACGACGATGTCGCCCTCGGCCGCGGCGCGCTCGACCGGGGTGGTGGTGGCGAAGCGCTCGCGGAGCTGCTCGACCGACTGGTCGATGTCCTCCTCCGAGACCTCGACGGCGTCCACGGTGACCTCGATACCGGAGTAGTCCGGGATCTCGATGGCCGGGCGGATGTCCACCTCGGCGGTGAAGGCCAGCAGCTCGCCGTCCTTCAGCTCCGTGATGTCGACCTCGGGCTGGCCGAGGGGGTTGAGCTCACCCTCGTTGACCGCCTCGGTGTAGAACTTCGGGAGGGCGTCGTTGACGGCCTCCTCCAGCACCGCACCGCGGCCGAACCGCTGGTCGATGACGCGGGCCGGGATCTTGCCCTGACGGAAGCCCTTCACCGTGACCTGCTGGTTGATCTTCTTGTACGCCGCGTCGAGGCTGTCCTTGAGCTCCTCGAAGGGCACCTCAACAGTGAGCCGAACCCGAGTCGGGTTCAGGGTCTCCACGGCGCTCTTCACGGTTCGGTCTCCTTGGGGCTGACTTCTGGGGTTCTGCTGAGGTTCAGCGATACTGCTGGGTTCAGCTGATCGCGCCCGGGATAGAGACACACGGACGCGCAGCTTGCATAGTAACCGCAAGCGCCTGGACGCCCATAATGTGATCTTGCTGGTCGGGGTGGCCGGATTCGAACCGACGACCTTCCGCTCCCAAAGCGGACGCGCTACCAAGCTGCGCCACACCCCGTCGGTGCGACACGTAGGGTACATGCCCGCGGGGGTGCCGGACGCCACTTATCCGCGCGGGGACCGCGGCGGATCACCCCGGGCGCGGGGGTGTGATGCGAGGCCGGCCCCGGACCCGCTACGATGCACTGCGTGCCGCACGGTCTTACGCGACCGGCCCTGGAGGGTTGAAGCGGCGCTCGCGGGCGTAGCTCAATGGTAGAGCCCCAGTCTTCCAAACTGGCTACGCGGGTTCGATTCCCGTCGCCCGCTCCATACGGTCCCGGCCCGGCCCAGCGATACGTTCGCTGGACCGGGCCGGAGTCGTTCGCGGACGGGTTTACGGGCGGGCCCACGGGCAACGAGGACAGGGCGGGGCGGCGCGCTTCGGCCGGGGGGCGTGCGGGTGGCGTGAATTGCCGGGACCCGCGGCGCGGCTGATTAGGGTGGTCGTATGGAGATCTGGCTCAATCCCGCGTGCTCGAAGTGCCGTTCGGCGGTGCGGCTGCTCGACGAGGAGGGCGCGGATTACACCGTGCGCCGCTACCTGGAGGACCCGCCGAGCGCGGCGGAGCTGCGGGAGGTGCTGGGGCGGCTCGGGCTGGAGCCGTGGGACATCACGCGCACGCAGGAGGCGGCCGCGAAGGAGCTGGGGCTCGCCGACTGGCCGCGTGAGGAGGGTCAGCGCGACCGGTGGGTCGAGGCGCTGGCCGCGCACCCGAAGCTGATCCAGCGGCCGATCATCACCGCGGACGACGGCAGCGCGGCCGTGGCGCGCGACTCGGAGACCGTACGGGACGCGCTCTCCCGGCGGCCGTGAGGGCGGCGGTGCGGCTGGTCAGAACTTGATCCCGTTGACGGTCTCGGCGATGGAGTTGAGGAACCGCTGTATCGACGGCGCCATGCCGGTGGAGGCGAGGAAGAAGCCGAAGAGCATCGCGACGATCGCCGGCCCGGCCTTGAGGGAGCCCCCACGCATGAGCACTACCAGGACAATGGCCAACAGAAGCACCACAGATAGCGAAATGGCCACAACTGATCACACCCTCGGTCGGAATCCGTCACGCCGGCCCGGGAGACATACTGCCCCGCACAGCCCCCGCGGCAACCATGGTGCCACCAACTTGCCCCCCGTTGGAGTCGGGTGACGGAAGGTCGGCCATCCGCGTGTCGCGGTTCCGGATGGCGCGAACCCATGGGCCGTACGGGCACGGGTCCGTGCGACGGGTTTCGGCCGACCTGGCGCATTGACTCAGATCGGCCTGATCATTTCGCTCCACGAACCATGACGTTCTCGAACACAGCGGGATATTCCTGATACCGAACAAGCTGATCTTTTGCCCCTTTTAGGGAGGACGGGCCGGGTCAAAGGGCCCGGACCGGGCGAGATCGAGCCGCCGTGCGGGGAATTGATGAATACCCGGTGAATATCCCTGGACAAAGTTTTACGCATTCGGGGTTTCACCACTAGGGTGCCTCAAATGTTCCACGCGGCCATGCCCCCCGTACGCACAGTGGACTCGACGCCCGAAAGGCAGCACTCCCCCGCACCGCCCGCGGCCCCCAAGCCCGGGCAGCGCGACCCCTTCTTCGACAACGCGAAGTATCTGGCGATAGTCCTCGTCGCCATGGGCCACGCGTGGGAACCCCTCACGCACGGCGGCCGCGCGGCCATGGCGCTCTATATGACCGTCTACGCCTTCCATATGCCGGCCTTCATCCTCATCTCCGGCTATTTCTCCCGGAGTTTCGATCTCAGCCCGGCCAAGCTCAAGCGCCTCATCACCGGCGTGGCCGTGCCGTATGTGATCTTCGAGGTCGCGTACACGCTCTTCCAGCACTGGGCGGACGACTCCCCGCCGGAGGACATCAGCCTCACCAACCCCTGGTATCTGAACTGGTTCCTGGCCGCGCTCTTCATCTGGCGGCTCACCACGCCCATCTGGAAGCTCGTCCGCTGGCCGGTGCCGCTCTCGCTGGTCATCGCGATCCTCGCCGCCATGTCCCCCCACGTCGGCAGCGACTTCGACATGAAGCGCGTGCTCCAGTTCCTGCCGTTCTTCGTCATAGGGCTCCATCTCAAGCCGGAGCACTTCCAGTTGGTCCGGCACCGGGCCGTGCGGATCGCGGCCGTGCCGGTGGCGCTCTGCGCGGTCGCCTTCGCCTACTGGGCCGCGCCCCGGATGAACACCGCGTGGTTCTACCACAATTCGGCCGTACAGAACATGGGCGCGCCCATGTGGACGGCGCCCGTCATGGAGCTCGCCCTCTTCGGCTGCGCCATGGTGCTCACGGCCGCCTTCCTGGCCTTGGTCCCGAGGCGGCGGACGTGGTTCACGGCGCTCGGTGCCGGGACCCTGTACGGGTATCTGCTGCACGGCTTCGTGATCAAGCTTTCGCGGTGGTGGGGCTGGTACGACGAGCACCCGTGGGTGCACTCCCCGCTGGGCGAGCTCGTGGTGACGGCGCTCGCGATCGCGCTGATCACGGTGTTGTGCACGCCGCCGGTGCGGCGGGTGTTCCGCTTCGCGATGGAGCCGAAGATGGCGTGGGCGTTCAGAGCGGACACGGCAGACACGGCGCGGGCCCGGGCCCGCGCCGACTCCTGATCCGGCCGCTCGTACCGCTGCTCAGCGCCTGCGCAGCACCGCGCGGGCGGGCAGCGCCGTCGCCGCGAGGCCCAGCGCCACGGCCGCTCCCGCGAAGCTCCCGTAGAGGGCCGGCGGTATGTACGGGCCCGCTCCGGTGAGGCCGTGCATCATCGGTACGAGCGTCGCGAGCGCGATCGCGGTGCCGAGCACCACCCCCGCGAAGGCCACCAGCAGCGCCTCCCAGCGCACCATGCCGAGCACCTGCCGCCGGGTGGAGCCGATCAGCCGCAGCGTGCCGAGTTCGCGGCGGCGGTCGAAGACGGTCATCACCAGGGTGTTGACGGCGGCGATGGCGGCGAAGCCGCCGAGCACCGCGGCCATCAGGGTGTTGGCCCAGGCGGAGACCTCACGGTCCGCGTTCTGGGCGGCCGCGTACCCCGCGCGGTCGGCGACCGTGCCGAGCGGCGCGAGCCGCTCGGCGACCCGGTGCGCGTCGGCGCCGCGCGCGTCCCGCACCAGGACGTCGCTGTCGAAGCCCGCGGTGACGTGCGGGGCGAGGGCCGTACGGACCATGGTGACCTGGGAGACGCCGAGCCCTCGGCCGTAGGTCGCGACGACCTCGGGCCGGGCCTTGGTGCCGTCCGGGAGGATCAGGGAGATCCGGTCGCCGACCTTCACATCCGCGCTGGAGGCCAGGTTGGCGTCGATCGCGGCCGTGCCCGGGGCCAGCGCGTCGAGGCTGCCGCCGCGGACGTCGAGGTCCTGGACGGCGCGCAGGCCGGCGCCGGTGCCGCTGACGCCCTGCGTGGAGGCGGTCATCGGCCTGCCGGTCGCGGAGGACGTGTAGAGCACGCTCGTACGGAGCAGGCCGACGGCCGCCTCGACGCCGGGGGCCGCCGCCGCCTTCGCCGCCGTGCCGGCCGGCAGGCCGCCGGGCGCGGAGATCACGTGGTCGGCGGTGATGCCGGCGCGCTGCTGCGCCTCGCGGGCGTGGTCCTCGCTGGTGTGCATGAACACCAGCGTCGAGGCGAAGGCCATGGCCAGCACGATCGGGGTGATCGCGGAGGCCAGCCGGCGCGAGTTGGCGCGGGAGTTGGTGGAGGCGAGGTGCGCGGCGGCGTTCCCGGCCCGCATCGGGAGGCCGATGAGGTGGGCGCAGAGGCGGGCCACGAGCGGGCCGAGCAGGCCGACGCCGAGCATGAAGAGCATGACGACGCCGGAGGCGGTGTTGGCCGCGTCGTCGCCGGTCAGGGTGGCCGCGAGGATGGCCAGCACGACGCCGCCGACGAGGGCCGCGACGCCGATGGCCGTACGGACGGCGCCGGGGCGGGAACGCTCCACGGCGGCCTCGCCGAGGGCCTGGCCGGGCTTGATACGGGCCGGGCGGCGAGCGGCGGCGGCCCCTGCGCAGAGCGCGGTGAGCAGGCCCACGCCGACGGCGGCGGCGAGCGGGAGGCCGGAGACGGCGAGGTGCACGGCGTCCGGGACCGCGCCCTTCTCCTTCAACTGGCCGAACCACCAGCGCGCCAGGGCGATGCCGGGCAGGCAGCCGATCGCTCCGGCGAGGGGCGCGACGAGCAGCGCCTCGGCGGCGACGGAGCGGCGTACCTGGCGCGGGGTGGCGCCGATGGCGCGCAGCAGCGCGAACTCGCGGCCGCGCTGGCTCACGGAGAGGGCGACGGTCCCGGCGGCGGTGAAGATCGCCACCATGGCCGCGATGCCGCCGAACGAGCCGCCGAGCCCGATCAGGATCTCCTTGGCCTTGGCGAGCGCGGGCTGTTCGACGGCGCCCCGGTCGTCGCCGGTGTGCACCTGGGCGGCCTTGCCGACGGCCTCCTCGACGGAGTGCGCGAGCCGGTCGGCGGAGGTGCCGGACGTGGGCAGCACCGCGACCGCGTCGATCTTCCCGGGGTGGCCGGAGACCTTGACGGCCTGGGCGTCGGTGAGCCAGACGGTGGGCGTGGCCGTACGGGCCGTACCGGCGACGGTGAAGTCGCGGGCGCCGCTGGGGGTGTTGAGGGCGACGCGGTCGCCGACTCCGGCGTGCGCTGCGCGCGCGGTGGTCTCGTCGAGGACGATCCGGCCGGTGCGCGGGGCGCTGCCCGTGGTGAGCTCGGCGCCGGTGAAGGCGGCCGAGCCCCAGCCGTGCGCGGTGACGGGGGCGGCCGTCTTCGCGGCGGTGAGGTGCGCGGGGTAGGTGACGTCCGGGATCGCGGCCGAGACGCCGGGGGCGTGCGCGATCCGGCCGACGAGGGAGGCGTCGAGGCGGGCCGTTTCCGGGAGCGGTTCGGACTCCTTCTCACGGTCCTCGCCGTGGCCGGTCACGTAGTGCGCCTTCTGGTCGGCGGCGGCCACGACGGGAGCGCCGGCGTACCGCTCGGGCGGCACGGAGGCGCGTAGTCCGGTCTCCAGGAGGATGCCGCAGGCCGAGACGATCATGGCGGCCATCAGGAGGGCGACGAAGGTCCCCACGAAGGACGCGGGTTTGAAGCGGACGGCCGCGCGGGCGAGCCCGTTGGCGGCAGCCTTCCTGGGGTGGGGTTTCTTGGCGTCGGCCGAGTTCATCGGGTTTCTCCCCGCTGGACGGGCGGCTGGTGCGGTCGGGACGCGGCGGCGTACGGGAGGCTCATGCGGCCGCGCCCGCGAAGGAGCCCGGCCGGGCGGTGAGCGAGACCATCCGCGCGGCGATCTGCTCGGCGGAGGCGCGGTGGAAGCTGTCGGCGATGGAGCCGTCGGCGAGGAAGAGGACGCGGTCGGACCAGGCGGCGGCGACCGGGTCGTGGGTGACCATGACGACGGTGGCGCCGAGGCTGTCGACAGCGTGCCGGAGCAGGCCGAGTACCTCGGCCGCGGTGCCCGTGTCGAGCGCGCCGGTGGGCTCGTCCGCGAAGAGGACGTCCGGGCTGGTGATCAGGGCGCGTGCGACGGCGACGCGCTGCTGCTGGCCGCCGGAGAGCTCGCCGGGGCGGCGCCCGCCCTTGTCGGCCAGCCCCACCTGGGAGAGCACCTCCGCGGCGCGCCGTCGGTCGGCTCGCTCCCCCGCGAGGCGCATCGGGAGGACTACGTTCTGCTCGACGGTCAGCGACGGGAGCAGGTTGAACGACTGGAAGACGAAGCCGAGGCGGCTGCGGCGCAGCTCGGTCAGCTTGTTCTCGTTCATGCCGGTGATCTCGGTGCCGCCGAGTCGTACGGACCCCTCGGTCGGGCGGTCGAGCCCGGCCGCGCACTGGAGGAAGGTGGACTTGCCCGACCCGGAGGGCCCCATCACGGCGGTGAAGCTGCCGCGCGGGAGGGCGAGGTCGAGGGAGCGCAGGGCGTGGACGGCGGATGTCCCGCGGCCGTAGCGGCGGGAGACCCCGCGCAGCTCGACGGCCCAGTCACCGGTGCCCGTGGTGACGTCCGCCATCGCACGGTCCTCGATCTGTCGCTTGCCGCGCAGCCCCATGGCCCCGCCTCTCGTCCGGTGCTTCCCGCACTGTGGTCAACATCTAAAACCTAGGGTTCCGGCGCAGGTCGGAGCCATGACGGCGACCGGTGGATCGAGGGTGGGGCCAGCACCACCCCGGGCGCTGGGCGTAACCACCCCAAAATCGTTTGGTAAACTAACTACTCACCATTTCTTGACTCCCCCTTGACCGAATGACCCAACCGTCCGGCCGAACTCTGGAGGAGCCATCGGACACGCAGACACCCTCATCGCCATGGGCGGCGCCTTTCTGGCAGCAGCCGTACTGGCCCGCGTCGGCGGCCGCATCGGCCTGCCGACCATCCCCCTCTTCATCCTGGCCGGGATCCTCCTCGGCCCGCACACGCCCGGCATCGTGCTGGTCGCCGACCCGCACGACCTGGAGATGCTCTCCGCGCTCGGCCTGGTCCTGCTCCTCTTCTACCTCGGCCTCGAATTCCACCTGGACGACCTCAGGACCGGCGGCCGCAAGATGGCCCTGGCGGGCGGCGCGTATCTGGCGCTGAACGTCGGCGCGGGCCTGGCCTTCGGCTTCGCGACCGGCTGGGGCACCTCCGAGGCGCTCGTACTCGCCGGCGTGCTCGGCATCTCCTCGTCCGCGATCGTCACCAAGGTCCTCGTCGACCTCGGCCGGATCGGCAACGGCGAGACCAAGCCGATCCTCGGCATCATCGTGGTCGAGGACATCTTCCTGGCCCTGTACCTCGCCGCCCTCCAGCCCATCCTGTCCGGCGCGGACAGTCTGGCCTCGGCGGCGGCGGACGCGGGCAAGGCGTTCGGCTTCCTGCTGCTGCTCGCGGTCGCGGCCCGCTGGGGCACCCGGCTCATCGGCAAGCTGATCGGCACCAAGGACGACGAGTTGCTCGTCATCTCCTTCCTGGGCGTCGCCGTCTTCGTCGCGGGCGTCTCCGAGTGGTTCGGGGTGGCGGACGCCATCGGCGCGTTCATGGTGGGTCTGATGCTGGGCAGTACGGACTCGGGCGACCGCATCCGGACGCTGGTGCACCCGCTGCGCGACGCGTTCGGGGCGATCTTCTTCTTCGCGTTCGGGCTCTCGATCAACCCGGGCGACCTGCCGGGCGTGCTCGTACCGGTGCTGATCGCGGTCGCGGTGACGCTGGTGATGAACGTGGGCGCGGGGCTCGTGGCCGCCCGGCTCTACGGCTTCGGCCCGCAGCCCGCAGCGAACATCTCCACGACGCTGCTGGCCCGCGGCGAGTTCGCGCTGATCCTCGCCACGATGGCCGCCGGGGCAGGACTCAATCCGCGGCTCTCCCCCTTTATCGCGGGGTACGTGCTCGTCCTGGCCGTACTCGGTCCGCTGGCCGCCGGCCGCTCGCACTGGCTGGCGCGGCTGCTGCCGGGCGACCCCGGGGAGCCGCCCGGCGGTGCGGCGCTCTCGTCACCCGCCTCGGAGCGGGTGTGAGGACCGGTCGGCCGACGAGGCCGCAGGGAAATCGGCCGACGAGGCCGTGCGGGAATCAGCCGACGAGCTTGTCCAGGAAGGCGAACAGGTTGCCCTCCATCCGCGCGACCTGCTCCTCCGCCGTCAGCGACTCCTCGAAGCGCCCGCCCGCCCGCGGCGTCTTCTTACCGCGGATATAGAGGGAGCAGGCGAGGTCGGAGCAGATGTACTCGCCGATCGAGTCGCCCTGCCGCCCGGCCGGACCGACCTTGCGGGCCGCCATCAACGACACGCCGTCGCCGGGGTGCGTGGTCAGGCAGAGCGAGCACATGCCGCGGTGGAGCAGGCCGCGCCGGCCGGCTGAGGCACGGAGGGTCACGCCGATGAGTTCTTCGCCGCGTTCGGCGACGAGGTAGCCGCGGTCCGGCGCTCCGGGATCGCGCCACCCCAGGAAGTCCAGGTCCTCCCAGCGGCGCTCCGCGAGGTCCCGGGGGACCGCCAGCCGTTTGGCTTCTCCCTTGGAGCAATTGACGAACGACTCGCGGATGTCCTGCTCACTCACTGCCCTCATGGCTCGGACGCTAACAGCGCCTATTTCTTTTAGGCAAACACTTAAAATGCTTAGGTTGAATGGAGGCCGGGCAGGGCGTGAGCACGCTCCGCCCGGAGAGCCGACAGGGCGCGAGAGACCCTCCCCCGCCCTTCCCCCGCACTGAGGACTCGTGATGCACGTACCGCCCGACCCCCTCACGCCGGCGCTGACCTCGATGAGAGCGACCCGGTGGTTCACCGCCGAACCGGTCCGTGCGGAGCAACTGCGTCCGGTGCTGGAGGCCGGGCGCTGGACCGGCTCGGCCCGCAACCGGCAGCCGTGGCGGTTCGTGGTGGTGCGCGACGGTGAGATCCGCCGGCAGCTCGCGCGGCTGGGTTCGTACGCCGGGCACCTCGCCGTGGCGCCCGTGGTGATCGCGCTCGGGGTGGAGGAGGACGCGGGAGGCGAGGACGCCCAGTTCGACGCCGGGCGCGCGGCGCAGAACATGATGCTCGCCGCCCACCTCCAGGGGCTGGGCAGCTGCCCCGCGTCCTTCTTCCCCGCCGCGCACGCCGACCGGGCCGGGCCGCTGTGCGGTGTGGAGCCCCCGTGGCGGGTACGCACCGCCATCTCCTTCGGTCATCCGGCTCCGGCGCCCGCCGGTAAATCGGCGATTCCCACCGGCCGCCTGTCCCTGGCCGACCTGGTCACCGAGATCCCCGAGGAGCCCGCCGGCTGACACCTGTGCGGGGCGGCGCTCCGGGACGGCTGCCCGCGCGCCGGATGTCGAGGCCGAGCCCGTCCACCGCGCGCACGTTCCCGTACTTCTTCGTGACGTTCGTGAAGCACACCGCGGTGTCCGCGGCGCCTTTCGGGGGTGGTGATCCGAGTCGATCCGCTGTCTGTCGCATGCCGACGACGCTATGGAACCGCGGGCGCCGGCCGACAGGAACATAGATAGCCGACTCGGCAGGACGTTTGTCCTGCCGTCCGCCGCCCCGCGCCGGGGAACGCGTCAGCGGTCGCCGTTCGACCACGGAGCCAGGAGGTCGGCGACCCGCCGTACGGACGCGACGACGTCCGCGGTGTCGACGGCCGTATAGCACAGCCGGAAGTAGCCCGGTTCGGCGCAGGACAGCAACTGGCCCGGAAGCAGCTGCACTTGGGCGTAGGTGGCGATGTACCAGCGCAGCCACTCCTCCTCGCTGGAGATGTTCGGGAAGAGGATCGGCAGGGCGGCCGTCCCCTGCTTCCCGGCGTCCGCGGCGAACGGCTCCGGCACGCGTTCGAGCTGCGGGAAGTGCGGCCCGATCTCCGGCGGGATCACGGCGGTGCCCGCCGGGGGCAGATAGCCGCGCAGGTCGAGCCAGAAGAACTGCGCCGCGTTCTGCCCCTCGCGGAAGCGGTACGGGAGACGGCCGCTGTCGAGGGCGCCGCGGGTTTCCCGGAACGCGGTCGTCAGCCAGCCCCGATACTCCTCCATCAATTCGAGCGGGTAGCTCTTGCCGCCGATCGTGGTCTTCAGCATCTTCCCGATGACGAAGTGCTTGAGCGAGTCGAACGGGCTGAACCAGGAATAGCTGTTCTGCTTGTCCTTGATTCCCTGCATGGCCACATGGACCACCGGGGACTTGGAAATCACGATTCCGGCCTTGAGGCCCGACATCCCGAAGTCCTTGGCGAATCCCCATACGACGTGGACCCGGTCCCGTGCCTCCGGATCGTGCTTGTACGCGTCCAGCTCAAGGGCGCTGACGAACTCCGGCCCCGCCCCGGTGAGCTGGGAATGGGCGTACATCTCGTCGGAGATGATGTGCATCCCCGTCTCGTTGAGCACCCACCGGTAGACCTTCTCCAGCAGTTCCTTTCCGTAGTTGTCGCCCAGCGGGTTGTTGGGGTTGGTGAGGACGAGCAGCTTCGGCGGTTCGGGCTGGGTGCGGTAGGCGTGCTGAATGTCCTCCAGCGTGAGGTCGAAGTTCTCCGCGCCCTTCTCCCGCAGGTGGACGGGGACGCAGCGCAGCTCGGGCCGCTGCTCGAAACACCAGTTGAAGCCCTGCCAGTAGGGAGCGGGCAGCAGCACCTGGTCGCCGCTGCTGAGGACCCCGCCCTCCCTGAGCGCGAACGCCAGGCATTCCAGGGCGGCCGACACCCCCGAGGTGCCGAAGATGTCCTCGGCGCTCAGATCCGGAGAGAGCGCCGGGCGCAGCATCGCCGCGATATCGCCGCGGATCTCCGCACTCCCGTACGAGGATGCGTACTTGACGTCCCGCTGTTCGAGGACGCCGAGCTCTTTGAACACGTTGTCCCGCAGCGAGGGGTAGACCAGGACGTTCTCCGCCGTGGCGAGGTTGGTCACCTCCGGGTACAGCTCCTGGTGAACGGCCAGCCGGTGCTCCGGGTCGGCGGCGCCGGCGAGCAGTGCCGTGATCTCCTCGGGGGTGCGGCCCCCCGGACCCGGCTGCGACGCAGCGGTGTCCTTCGGATTCGCGTTCGCGTTCGCGGTCATCGCGGATTCCTCCCTGGACAGGTGCGACTTTCCCGGAAAGCCCCTACCTTTCCCCCATCTTTCGGGAAATCACGGAGGATGAACAGGACGCGAATCGGCCGCATGGCGGGGCGGTCGGGGGCACGGTGCGGGACGACGGCGCGCGCCCCGGGCGCGATCAGTGCGCGGGGCGTACGGCCGGGCGGCGCGCCGAGCGGCCGGTCACCGCCGTCCGCTCACCGCCCGGTTGAGCACCTCGGCGGCCAGCTGGGTGGCGGCCTCGCGGGTGGCCTCCCCCAGCAGGTCCGTACGGATCGGGCCGCCCGCCGCGAGGTGGCGGTCGTACGGAAGCATCAGCACGCGCACGCCTTCCAACCGGAGGTGCGCGCTCGCGGCCGCCACGTCGAGCGCCATGTGAGGCGACGACGCGGCGAGCACCACCACCGTCCCCGGCAGCATCAGCGGGCGCGGCAGCGACGCCATCCAGTCCAGTACGGCGCGGGTGCTGGTGACGCCCTCGACGGTGGCGGGCGCGACCAGCACCCGCGCCTGGGCGGCGGCGAGCGCGGTGCGGGACAGCTCGCTGGGCAGCGTCTCGCAGTCCACGACCGTGATGCCGAAGTAGCGGCGCAGCGCCACCATCACCGAGCGGTACTCGGCCGGTTCAAGCCGGGTGCCGACCCGGCCCTGGCTGCCGGGCAGCAGCCAGCCGCGGTCGGGCAGTTGGACCAGGTACCCCGTGATGTCGGTGAGCTGCATCGTCGGCTCGATGATCTCCGCGAGGTCCCCGCACGTCCACCGCACGGCGGGCGCCGCGAGCCGTACCGGCAGCGTGCCGAGCGCCGGGTCGGCCTCCAGCATCAGCACCGGGTCCTGCCGGTAGTGCGCGTACGTACGCCCGAGCAGGGCCGCGACGGTGGTCTTGCCCGCACCGCCGCGGATGCTGGTGACGACCACTTGGCGGCCGGTGGCGACCGGCTGCTGCAACGCCTGGGCGACGCGCGTCGCCTCGGCCACTTCCCGCGCGGCCGACGCCCCGACCATCCGCCGGACGGCCCGCCCGGTCCGCTTGGCGGCGGAATCACCGCTGCGCGGCCTGCCTTTGACCAGGTCGTCGACGCCGATGGCCGCCCCGCCACGCCCCCCGGCCGCCCGCGCGGGCCCGTCGTACGGACCACCGCCGGACGGCTGCGGCCCGCCGCTCGTGCCCGGCCGGGGGTACCGCGCCGGCTCCGGGGCGACACGGGGCCGGGGCGGAACAGCGGGGGCGGCGGGGGCGGCGTACGGGGGCGGTTGGGCGGTGTGCGGGAGCGGGCCGGCGGCGTGGGAGGCGACGGGGGCGTGCGGGGGCAGATGGGCGGCGCTCGACGTGACGGGAGCGTGCGGGGGCAGTAGCACGGCGTGCGGGACGGTGGGCGCCTCCGCCCCCGGGGCGGCGACCGGCGACGGCGGTACGGACAGCTCGACAGTCGGCGACGGCGGCACGGACAGCCCGGCGATCGGCGACGGCGGTACATGCAGCCCCGCGACCGGCTCTCCGCCGCCCGGTACAGGCGGTTCCGGAACGGGCCCCAGGGCCGGCCGGCCCGACGGCTCCCCATCCGCGGCCGACCGCTGGGCAGGCAGGCATTCGCGGGCGGCAGCGGCCCCCGACACGGGCGTCGGGCTCGCGGCAGACGGCTCCCCGACCGCCGCCGAGCCCGGCCGCGCGGCTTCGGGAGCCTCGGCCCCGGATGCGGCCGGTGGCCCCGCCGGGGCGTCAGCGGCCCCCGCCACGGCGCGGCTCCGCAGGTCGCCGAGGGCGTCCCCCTGCCTGTCGTCCTCAGCCATATCGTTTCTCCTCCGCCGCGGCCTCCGCCTCGGCCCTCGCCTCTATCAGAGCGCGTCCAGCAGGAGCGCGTACCCGCCGAACGCCCCGACCGCGAGCGGGAACAGGGCGATCACCCCGGCCGCCTCGGCCAGGTCGACCATCCGGCGGAGCCGGGCCCGTAGCCGCTCCGGCGGTCGTACCGTCAGCGCGCCCAGTGGCAGGACGGCGGCCACGCACAGGGCGGCCAGCGGTGCGTACGGCGGGCCGTCCGTGTGGTCGATCCACAGCACGGCGAGGCGCACCAGCAGTACGCCGGCCGCCGCCAGCAGCGCCACGACCTCGGCGACCAGCGGGAAGGCCCGCGCACGGGAGAGCAGGACGACCACGAGAACGGACGCCAGCGACACCGTCCACCAGGACGCCGCCGTGACGGCCAGGAACCCGGCCGCCGTGGCCGAGGCCGCGGTGACGACGGTCGCGGGCGCCAGCCGCCGGTGGGTCGCGGCCAGCGCGGTGGCGACCGCGTGGCGGCTCACGGACGTGCCGCCCGAGCGGTGGTCGTCCAGGGCGGTCAGCCCGGCCGCCGTCAGCGCCAGCCGCGGCAGCGCTCCGAGCACCACGGCGGAGACGACGGTAAGCACCGCCCCGAGCCGCGCCAGGTCGCCCTCGACGGCGGCGACGGCCTCCCAGACGGCGGCCGTGGCCACGACCGCCCCGGCGCCGGTCAACCCGCCCCGGCCGACGGGCGAGCAGACCCCCAGCAGCGACAGCGTCACCGCCGCCGCCCCCGCCACCGCGGCCAGCCGCCCCGGCCCCGACCAGGCGTACGCGTCCGCCGCGGTCCAGGCGGCGACGAGGCCGAGGGCGCCGCCGGAGAGTACGAGCGTGGCGCCGGGTTCGTGATCCCGGGCGCGCCCGGCGACCGCTCCGAGCACGGCGGCCACGAGCCCCGCACCGGCGAGCAGCGCCGCCGCGGTGGCGTGGTCCAGGCTCGTACGCGTCAGCACGCCGACGGTGGCGGCGAGCGCGAGAGTGGCCAGGCTCGCGGTCCGGCGCCGCGCGGCGGGCCGCCAGCGCCAGGCCCGTACGTCCAGGTCCTGGACTCCCCTGCCGGCGGGCGCGGGCGACGCGTCGTCGGCCCGTACGAGCCGCAGTACGGAGCCGTCCGGCAGGGCCGCTTCGCCGAGCGTGGTGTCCGGGGCGAGCACGGCGCCGTCGGCGGTCGCCAGGTGCCGCGCCGCGGGGCGGCCGGAGTTCTGGTCGTCGAGGAACCGGAGGATGTCCGGCAGGAGCAGGCCGATGGGATCGGTCGAGGGAAGCAGCAGGTCCACCCGTCGGCGGTCGCCGACCAGAGTGACCCGGCTCAGTCCTGTCCGCTGCCCCGCCCCCACGCTCGCCACCCGGCAGAACCTATCATCGCGTCTCCGCCGCGCCCGGGCCCGGCGGTAGGCCGGTCCGGCCGCCCGCCGGCTCGTCGTACCAGGCCGGCAGCGCGGCGAGGCCCGCCCCCAGCACCCCGCTCTCGGCCTCGGAACCGCGGCCCGCCCCCGCCCGCCCCGCCGTCAGTCGCGGCAGATGAGCAGCAGCGCCCGGTCGTCGTTGACGTCCTTGGCCACGGCCTCGATCAGATGCCAGGCCGCGCCGTGGAAGCCGGAGGCGACATAGCGGTCGGCCTCCCCCGTCAGCCGGTCCATCCCCTCGGTGAGGTCCCGCTCCGCCGTCTCGACGAGTCCGTCGGTGAAGAGCATCAGCACGTCGCCGGGGCGCAGCGTGCCCTTGACCGGGTCGAACTGCGCCCCGTCGTAGACCCCGAGCAGCGGGCCCTCGGCGGCCATCTCCTCCCAGCGGCCGGTGCCCGCGGAGAGCTGGAGGGCGGGCAGGTGGCCCGCGGAGAGCAGTTCGTAGTCGCCGCTGTCGAGGTCGAGTACGAGATGGATGGAGGTGGCGAAGCCCTCGTCCCAGTCCTGGCGCAGCAGATAGCCGTTGGCGGCGGGCAGGAAGGCGTGCGGCGGCAGCGAGCCGAGCAGGCCGCCGAAGGCGCCGGAGAGCAGCAGGGCGCGGGAGGCCGCGTCCATGCCCTTGCCGGAGACGTCGGTGAGGACGACTTCGAGGGTGCGGCCGCCGTTCGTACGGGCCGCGACGACGAAGTCGCCGGAGAAGGACTGCCCGCCGGCCGGGCGCAGCGCCATCTCGCGGTGCCAGCCGCGCGGCAGTTGGGGCAGTTTGCTCTGCACCCGGATGCGTTCCCGGAGGTCGAAGAGCATGGTGCCGCCGCGTCTCCAGGGGACGCCGACGCGGCTGCGGAACTGGGCGATGAGCAGCCCGAAGAAGCCCACGGCCGCCACCACCAGGATGGTGCCGGGGGTGACCCGGTCCGCGCCGTCGGTGTACGGGCCGAGGATCGCGGACTCCACGATGAGGGCGGTGGCCGCGGCGGCGTACAGCGCGAGCAGGCTGGCGGGGCGCAGCAGCAGCCCGCCGGCGACGATCGGGAGCACCAGGGCCGAGGGCGCGCACCAGGCGGGCTCGGCGACGGTGGCGGCGGCGATGGCGGGGACGGCGAGCAGCAGGGCGACCAGCGCGATCCAGTCGGAGCCGTCGCCGCGGAAGTAGTCGACCCCTGCCTTGCGCACGCCGACGCGGGCCCGGTGCAGTGCTTTGCGCATCCGGGCCGTCGGGGTGTCGGCAGCGCCAGTCATTGCATCGGGACCCTATCCACCCCTTCGGCGGTGCGTCGATTCACGGAACGAGCGGAACCGGTGCCGCGTCCGCCGGGAGGGCAATCGTATGCGAAATGCGCTCGCCCAGGTGGGGAAGCGCTGCTAGGCATGGGGAATGACGACAGGTATACGGGTCCTCGCGCCCGCCGACTGGGACCAGTGGTTCGGGACGTTGGAGCTGGCCTTCGGGGGTGTTCCCGAGCCGGTGGAGAAGCGTGAGCTGTGGCGGGAGCTGTTCGGGACGGAGCGGTGCATCGGGGCGTGGGATGAGGGCGAGGTCGTCGGGACGGCCGGGGCCATCCCGTTCCGGTTGACGGTGCCGGGCGGCGCGTCGGTGGACGCCGCGGGTGTGACGACGGTGAGCGTACGGCCAACGCACCGCCGCCGGGGGATATTGCGGTCGATGATGCGGCGGCAGCTCACGGACATCCGGTCCTGGGGCGAGCACCTCGCCATTCTGGGGGCCTCGGAGCCGGCCATCTACGGCCGGTTCGGGTACGGGGGCGCGACCCGGTCGCTCAGCGCCGAGATCGACACCACCCGGGTGCGACTGGCGGTTCCGGAGGGCGCTGACGGCGTGCGGCTGCGGCTGCGCGCGCCGGACGAGGCGCGCGCGGAGTGCGAGTCGGTGTACGCGCGCCGGGTCGCGGCGCGGCCCGGGATGCTGGCGCGGCAGCCGGGCTGGGAGCGGGTGCTGACGGTCGACCCGGTGTCCGAGCGGGACGGCGCGTCGCCCCTCCAGTGCGTGCTGGCGGAGGCGGACGGCGAGACCGTCGGGTACGCGCGCTACGCGGTCCGCCCGGAGTGGTCGCCGGCCGGGGCGGAGGGGACGGTGGTGCTGCGCGACATCGAGGCGCTGGCCCCGGCCGCGTACGCCGCGCTGTGGCGCTATCTGTTCGGTATCGACCTGACGACGAAGATTTCCGTCCGGAGCCGCCCGGTCGATGACGCGCTGCTGCATCTCGTGAGCGATGACCGGCAGTGCCGGCTCGGGGTGCGGGAGTCGCTGTTCGTGCGGCTGGTGGACGTCGGGGAGGCGCTCGCCGCGCGTACGTACCAGACGCCGGTGGATGTGGTGCTCGATGTCGCGGACCCCTTCTGCCCCTGGAACGAGGGGCGTTGGCGGCTGGCCGGCGACGCCAAGGGGGCGTCCTGCGAGCGGACCGGGGACCCGGCGGATCTGGAGCTGTCCGTACGGGAGTTGGGCGCGGCCTATCTGGGCGGTGTGTCGCTGACGGCACTGGCCGCCGGGGGACGGGTGCGGGAGGTCCGCCAGGGCGCGGTGGCGGAGGCGGCGGTGGCGTTCGGGAGCGCGGTGGCCCCCTGGCTGCCGCACGGTTTCTGAGCGTCTACCGCGCTTGGCAGACCGGGCACCAGAAGAGGTTGCGGGCGGCGAGGTCGGCGGTGCGGATCTCGGCGCCGCAGATGTGGCAGGGCCGCGCGGCGCGGCGGTAGACGTAGACCTCGCCGCCGTGGTCGTCGACGCGCGGCGCGCGGCCCATGGCCTCGGGCTCGTGTTCCGGACGCACTGTGTCGATGCGGTTGTTGCGGACGCCCTCCCGCATCAGGACGACCAGGTCCGCCCAGATGGCGTCCCATTCGGAGCGAGTGAGATCACGGCCTGTCCGGTATGGGTCGATGCCGTGCCGGAAGAGGACTTCGGCGCGGTAGACGTTGCCGACGCCCGCGATCACCTTCTGGTCCATGAGCAGGGCGGCGACGCTCGTACGGCTGCGGGAGATCCGGGCCCAGGCGCGCTCGCCGTCGTCGGCGGCCCGCAGCGGGTCGGGCCCGAGCCGCTCGTGTATGGCCGCCTTCTCGCCGTCGGTGATCAGCGCGCAGGTGGTGGGCCCGCGCAGGTCCGCGTACGCGCCGGGGTTGGCGAGCCGCAGCCGTACGGTCGCGGTCGGCGGCGGCGCGGGCGCGCCGCCGAAGCCCAGCTTGCCGAAGAGCCCGAGGTGGATGTGGACCCAGCCGGTCGCGCCGAAGCCCAGGAAGAGGTGTTTGCCGTGCGCCTCGGCCTCGGTCAGCTCCCGGCCGTCGATCAGCGCGGCGCTGTCGGAGAACTTGCCCTGCGGGCTGCTCGCCCGCAGCGGCCGGCCCGCGAAGAGCTCGCGGTGGTCCGCGGCGAGGCGGTGGATGGTGTGGCCCTCGGGCACGGTCCGTCCTTCGGGGACTGGGGAGACGGCGCGCCGGACGGCCGGACCGTAGCCGCAGCAGCGGCGATGGTCCGGCCGTCCGGGGCGGGGGTTACGGCTGGGGGTGGTGGGCCGGGATGGGCGGCAGCTCGCCGGTGGCCTCGTACGCGGTCAGCATCTCGATGCGGCGGCTGTGCCGCTCCTCGCCGGAGTACGGGGTGTCGAGGAAGATCTCGACGAACCGGGTCGCCTCTTCCTCGGTGTGCATCCGGCCGCCGACGGACAGGACGTTGGCGTCGTTGTGCTCGCGCCCGAGCTGGGCGGTCTGCTCGCTCCAGGCCAGCGCGGCCCGTACGCCCTTGACCTTGTTGGCGGCGATCTGCTCGCCGTTGCCGGAGCCGCCGATCACGATGCCCAGGCTCGCCGGGTCCGCGGCGGTCCGCTCGGCGGCACGCAGGCAGAACGGCGGATAGTCGTCCTGGGCGTCGTAGATGTGCGGACCGACGTCGACGGGGTCGTGGCCGTGGGCCTTGAGCCACTCGACGAGGTGGTTCTTGAGTTCGTAACCGGCATGGTCGGAGCCGAGGTACACGCGCATGGCGTCGAGTGTGGCACGACGGGGGCCGGGTAAGAGCCGCAGGGTCTTGCTACCGAGGGTGAATACAACAATACGGATCAGGGGCTTCCGAAAGTCGCCTTCGAAAAGTTGTAATGCGTGGACCCGTAACCGCCTGCATGCGGGCTACGGCGCCGTCCTGCCAGAGACTGCAGCTAAGGAACGTGCACATACATGAGCGCGACACCACCGATCACGACAAAGACGTCGGCAACCGGTGATCCGAGCAGCACCCCAGATTCTCATGAACCTCAAGAGGGCCTCAAGGCCGGATTGAAAAATCGTCACCTCTCGATGATCGCCATCGGCGGCGTCATCGGCGCGGGCCTGTTCGTCGGGTCCGGCGCGGGCATCGCCAAGGCGGGTCCGGGCATCCTCATCTCGTACGCGCTCGCCGGCCTGCTGGTCGTCCTCGTGATGCGGATGCTCGGCGAGATGGCCGCGGCCGACCCGGCCTCCGGGTCCTTCTCCGCCTACGCCGACCGCGCGCTCGGCCGCTGGGCCGGGTTCACGATCGGCTGGCTGTACTGGTTCTTCTGGGCCGTCGTGCTCGCCGTCGAGGCGACCGCGGGGGCGACCATCCTCAACGGGTGGATACCGGCCGTGCCGCAGTGGGGCTGGTCGTTGATCGTGATGATCGCCCTGACCGCGACCAACCTCGTCTCGGTCGGCTCGTACGGCGAGTTCGAGTTCTGGTTCGCCGGCATCAAGGTGGTGGCGATCGCCGCGTTCATCATCATCGCGGGCCTCGCCATCTTCGGCGTGCTGCCGGACACCCACGCGGTGGGCCTGGACAACCTGACCGGGCAAGGGGGCTTCCTGCCGCACGGCCCGGGCACCATCCTCTCCGGCATGCTGCTGGTCGTCTTCTCCTTCATGGGCAGCGAGATCGTCACGCTGGCGGCGGGCGAGTCCGAGAACCCCGAGAAGATGGTCGCCAAGGCCACCAACAGCGTGATCTGGCGCATCGGCATCTTCTACCTGGGCTCGATCCTCTTCGTCGTCACGCTGCTGCCGTGGAACGACCCGGAGATCCTCAAGGTCGGCCCGTACGTCGCCGTGCTCAACCAGATCGGCATCCCGCACGCCGGCACCGTCATGGACGTCATCGTGCTGACCGCCGTGCTCTCCTGTCTCAACTCCGGCCTCTACACCGCCTCCCGCATGGCCTTCTCCCTCGGCCAGCGCGGCGACGCGCCCAAGTCCTTCGGCCAGGTCGACAAGCGCGGCGTGCCCGCCGTCGCGATCTGGTCCTCGGTGGCCTTCGGCTTCGTCGCGGTCATCTTCAACTACACCTCGCCCGACACCGTCTTCAACTTCCTGCTCAACTCGTCCGGCGCGGTCGCCCTCTTCGTCTGGCTCGTCATCTGCTTCTCGCAGCTGCGGATGCGCCCGATCATCGAGCGCGAGATGCCCGAGCGGCACACCGTCAAGATGTGGCTCTTCCCGTATCTGACCTACGCGACCATCGCGCTGATCATCTTCGTGGTGGGCTACATGTTCTACGACGACGCGGGCCGCAAGCAGATGATCATGTCCGTGGTCGTGGGCGTGCTGGTGCTCGCCGTCGGCCTGATCCTGGACCGCCGCCGTCAGCGGGTGCGGAACGAGTCCTTGACCCGCGAGTAGGCATCGGGGGCGGTGGACCGCACGGGATCGAGGTACCGGACGCCGAGCTGGCACGTACGGCCGCCGTGCGTGAAGCCGAGCCGCTGACCGTGGCCCGGCCGACCGCCCTGGAGGGAGGCGTACTCCCAGATCACGGCCGGGTTGCCGGAGAACGTGGTGCGTTCCAGCCGCGTCTTCCGGTAGCCCGGCCGGCCCTGGTGGTCCCGCTCGAAGCGCTGACGGTGCGTCAGCGGGTCCTCCGTCGTACGACCCTGCGAGGCCGGCCCGCGGCGGGCCCGGAACCGGCGCCGGGGGGGGGGGGGGGGGGAGTCGGCGACGCGGACGATCACCCCTAAGGACACCAAACCAAAGTGCCACCAGTGAATATGAAAACTCCTC
>NZ_JBWKFF010000015.1:0-33693 GCF_056434425.1 Streptomyces sp. NPDC044033
CCGTGCACAACCGCGACCGCGACGCGCTGCTCCACACCCCCGCCGATCCGCCTCACCCCCCCCCCCACCCCCCCCCCCCCCCCGCCCACCCCCCCCCCCCCCCCCCCCACTCCCCCCCCCCCCCCCCCCCCCCCCCCCCCCCGCGGCTACCGCGAGGCGGCCGCCGCGGCCGATGCCTGGGCGGCGCCGCGGGCGAGGACGCGCTGGAAGACGTACGTGGCCACATCGCGCCCCGCTTCCAGCGCCCCGGTGTCCGAGGTGGGCACGGACGTGCCGTCGGTGTAGCCGGAGACCGTGAAGTAGGCGTAGCGGCCCTCGGAGTTGGTGGTCAGCCGGCATGCCTTGCCGCGGCAGAAGGTCGGCACGCCGCCGCCCGAGAGCGAGGCGATATTGCCCTTGGCCTGCTCCTTGGCTTTGTCCGCCGCGGCCTTGGTGTCGAAGACCGCGACCCCGGCGGTGACCGCGACGCCGCCCTTGACGTAGGTGACGCGGATGACCTTGCGGCAGCCGTTGCCGTTCAGGACGGAGCCGAGCGCGCCCTGGGTGGCGGCGGCGCAGTTCGCGGTGGAGTCGGTGGCGGCCTTGGCGTACGTATGGCTGCCCTTGGCGATCTTCTTGCCGGGGAAGAGGGTGTCCGCGGAGAGCGGCGCGGTGTCCTTCGCGGCGCTGGCGATGAAGTCCCGGGGGTCCGGCGGGGGCGGCGGCGCGACATCGGAGAAGGTCGGCTCGGGGGTGGCCGTGGAGCTCGGCAGGTTCTGCGGGGCGGGCAGGCCGTTCGCGGGCTTGTCCCGGTGCGAGCTGGCGACCGCGGTCGCCACGATCGCCGCGACGGCGGCCGTCGCGAGGACCCCGCCGCCGAGGAGGTACCACTTGCGGCGCCGGCCGCGCACCGCGGTGTCGTCGGCGAGCGCCGCCCAGTCCGGCGTCGGGCCCTGCCCCGGCAGCCCCCCTGGCGGGTCCGGCTGTCCCGGATACGGCGGCGGGCCGGGCGGCCGGCCCGGCTGCTGCGGTGGCTGAGATCCCCCCGGGGCCCCGTACGGCCCTCCCTGCCCAAAGCTCATGGCGCGCATCTTATGGGAGGGCGGCCGGAACGCGCCCGCACGCGGACTGGGGACGGCGCACACCGCGCAGGGCGCGGCCCCGGCACGTAAAAGCGGTTGGTCGCGCCCCCGGCGAGCGGCGAGAATCGGTGACCATGGGACATGTGGAAGCGGGACATCTTGAGTACTACCTTCCGGACGGGCGGGTGCTGCTCGGTGATGTGTCGTTCCGGGTCGGCGAAGGCGCCGCGGTCGCGCTGGTCGGGGCCAACGGCGCGGGCAAGACGACGCTGCTGCGGCTGATCTCCGGGGAGCTCCAGCCGCACGGCGGCGCCGTGACCGTCAGCGGCGGGCTCGGCGTGATGCCCCAGTTCGTGGGCTCCGTACGGGACGAGCGGACCGTGCGCGACCTGCTCGTATCCGTCGCGCAGCCGCGCATCCGGGAGGCGGCGGAGGCCGTCGACCGGGCCGAGCACGCGATCATGACCAGCGACGACGAGTCCGCCCAGATGGCGTACGCGCAGGCGCTCGCCGACTGGGCCGAGGCGCGCGGGTACGAGTCCGAGACCGTCTGGGACATGTGCACCATGGCCGCGCTCGGCGTCCCCTACGACCAGGCCCAGTGGCGCGAGGTCCGCACCCTCTCCGGCGGCGAGCAGAAGCGGCTCGTGCTGGAGTCGCTGCTGCGCGGCACGGACGAGGTGCTGCTCCTCGACGAGCCCGACAACTACCTCGACGTGCCCGGCAAGCGGTGGCTGGAGGAGCGGCTGCGCGAGACGAAGAAGACCGTGCTCTTCGTCTCCCACGACCGCGAACTGCTCGCCCGCTCCGCCGAGAAGATCATCAGCGTCGAGCCGGGCCCGGCGGGCAGCGACGTCTGGGTGCACGGCGGCGGCTTCGGCTCGTACCACGAGGCCCGCAAGGAGCGGTTCGCGCGCTTCGAGGAGCTGCGCCGGCGCTGGGACGAGAAGCACGCCCAGCTCAAGAAGCTGGTGCTCAACCTGCGGCAGGCGGCCTCGATCAGCCACGAGCTGGCCTCCCGCTACGCCGCCGCGCAGACCCGGCTGCGCAAGTTCGAGGAGGCGGGCCCGCCGCCCGAGCCGCCGCGCGAGCAGGACATCACCATGCGCCTCCAGGGCGGGCGTACGGGCGTCCGGGCCGTGACCTGCCGGCAGCTGGAGCTGACCGGGCTGATGAAACCGTTCGACCTGGAGGTCTTCTACGGGGAGCGGGTCGCGGTCCTCGGCAGCAACGGCTCCGGGAAGTCGCACTTCCTGCGGCTGCTCGCCGGTGACGGCGTCGCCCACACCGGGGAGTGGAAGCTCGGCGCGCGCGTCGTCGCCGGGCACTTCGCGCAGACGCACGCCCACCCCGAGCTGGAGGGGCGGACGCTGCTGGACATCCTGTGGACCGAGCACGCCAGGGACAAGGGGCAGGCGATGTCCGCGCTGCGCCGCTACGAGCTGGAGAAGCAGGCCGAACAGCGGTTCGAGAAGCTCTCCGGCGGGCAGCAGGCCCGCTTCCAGATCCTGCTCCTGGAGCTGTCCGGCACGACGGCGCTGCTGCTGGACGAGCCGACGGACAACCTGGACCTGGAGAGCGCGGAGGCGTTGCAGGAGGGGCTGGAGGCGTACGACGGCACGGTGCTGGCGGTCACCCACGACCGCTGGTTCGCCCGCACCTTCGACCGCTATCTGCTCTTCGGCGCGGACGGGCTGGTGCGGGAGGTCCCGGAGCCGGTCTGGGACGAGGCCAGGGTCGCGCGGAAGCGCTAACCGGGGCCGTACGGTGGGGGAGCAGGGCGCTCAGAGGTGCGGTTTTGACCCGGATGGGGGCGGCCCGGTATTCTGCTAGTTCGTTATGCGTATTGGCTTGGTCGTTCTCACGCGAGGGGCCCTTACGCCGGTCCACCGGGCCGATGACCAGCGGCAGGCTCTCGGGTTGCGTCCCCGTAGCGCCGCCAAGGCTGTCGTGATCGTCCGGGTGGTCCAGTACAGGACCCGTCCCCTCGGTCCTCGCGGACTCGGGGAGACCCCATCACTGAAGAAGCGAAGGCTACGACCGTGCGTACGTTCAGCCCCAAGCCCGGCGATGTCCAGCGCCAGTGGCACATCATTGACGCGCAGGACGTTGTCCTGGGCCGTCTGGCCACTCAGGCCGCGTCCCTCCTCAGGGGCAAGCACAAGCCGGTGTACGCGCCGCACGTTGACACTGGTGACTTCGTCATCATCATCAACGCCGACAAGGTGCACCTGTCCGGCAACAAGCGGACCCAGAAGATGGCCTACCGGCACTCGGGTTTCCCGGGTGGTCTGCGCTCCGTCCGCTACGACGAGCTGCTGGAGAAGAACCCCGAGAAGGCCGTCGAGAAGGCCATCAAGGGCATGATCCCCAAGAACACCCTCGGCCGTCAGATGCTGTCGAAGCTGAAGGTCTACGCGGGCGCCGAGCACCCGCACGCGGCCCAGCAGCCGGTCCCGTTCGAGATCACCCAGGTTCAGCAGGGCTAGTCCCGGCCACCGCCGACCAGCAGAAAGTATCTGAGGAGAATCGTGGCTGAGACCACCGCCGAGACGCCCGTCGAGGAGATCACCGAGGACTTCGAGGGCAACGCGACCTTCGAGTCCGAGGAGACCGAGTACACGAGCGAGTCTCTCGCGTCCCGCTTCGGCGACCCGCAGCCGGCCGCCGGCCTGGGCCGTCGCAAGAACGCCATCGCCCGCGTCCGTATCGTTCCGGGCACCGGCCAGTGGAAGATCAACGGTCGCACCCTTGAGGGCTACTTCCCCAACAAGGTGCACCAGCAGGAAGTCAACGAGCCCTTCAAGGTGCTCGAACTCGACAACCGCTACGACGTCATCGCCCGCATCTCGGGTGGCGGCGTCTCCGGCCAGGCCGGCGCCCTGCGCCTGGGCGTGGCCCGTGCGCTCAACGAGGCGGACGTGGACAACAACCGCGCCACGCTGAAGAAGGCCGGCTTCCTGAGCCGCGACGACCGTGCGGTCGAGCGCAAGAAGGCCGGTCTGAAGAAGGCCCGTAAGGCCCCGCAGTACAGCAAGCGCTAATCACGCGGCTTTCGCTGCTCCCGCCTGCGCCCCGGCGGCACTCTCCGTGCCGCCGGGGCGTTCGGCTATCGGCGGCCGGCGGCGTATACCTGGTCTTCGGGCCCCGGTCATGGGTCCGTCACCTTTCCGCGCCTTGCGCACGCCCTTTTCCCCGGGGGTCGGCCCCCGCACCCCCACGCAATCTCGGAGGACACCAGTGGGACGACTCTTCGGTACGGACGGTGTGCGCGGTGTCGCCAACGCCGATCTGACGGCGGAGCTCGCGCTCGGCCTGTCGGTCGCCGCGGCGCACGTACTCGCCGAAGTGGGCACGTTCGAGGGACATCGCCCGGTGGCGGTGGTCGGGCGTGATCCGCGAGCGTCCGGGGAGTTCCTGGAGGCCGCCGTGGTGGCGGGCCTGGCGAGCGCGGGCGTGGACGTGCTGCGGGTCGGCGTGCTGCCGACGCCGGCCGTCGCCTATCTGACCGGTTCGCTCGGCGCGGACCTGGGCGTGATGCTCTCCGCCAGCCACAACCCGATGCCCGACAACGGCGTCAAGTTCTTCGCCCGCGGCGGCCACAAGCTCGCCGACGAGCTGGAGGACCGCATCGAGCGCACGTACCACGCGCACGAATCCGGCGAGCCCTGGCAGCGGCCCACCGGCGACGGCGTCGGCCGGGTCCGCACCTACGACGAGGGCTTCGACAACTACGTCGCCCACCTCATCGGCGTGCTCCCCAACCGCCTCGACGGCCTCAAGGTCGTCATCGACGGCGCGCACGGCGCGGCCGCCCGGGTCTCCCCGGAGGCGTTCGCGCGGGCGGGCGCCGAGGTCGTCACCATCGGCACCGACCCCGACGGCCTCAACATCAACCACGAGTGCGGCTCCACGCACCTGACGAAGCTGCGCGAGGCCGTCGTCGAGAACGGCGCCGACCTGGGCGTGGCGCACGACGGCGACGCGGACCGCTGCCTGGCCGTGGACGGCTCCGGCGCGGAGGTCGACGGCGACCAGATCCTCGCCGTTCTCGCCCTCGCCATGCGCGAGGCGGGCACGCTGCGCGAGAACACCGTGGTCGGCACCGTGATGTCCAACCTCGGCTTCAAGCTGGCCATGGAGCGCGAGGGCGTCCAGCTCGTCGAGACGGCGGTCGGCGACCGGTACGTGCTGGAGGAGATGAAGCGGCACGGCTACGCGCTGGGCGGCGAGCAGTCCGGGCACGTCATCGTGCTCGACCACGCCACGACCGGCGACGGGACGCTGACCGGGCTGATGCTGGCCGCCCGGGTCTCCGCCACCGGCCGTTCGCTCACCGAGCTCGCGGGCGTCATGGAGCGGCTGCCGCAGGTGCTCGTCAACGTGCGCGACGTCGACAAGTCGCGGGTGACGACCTCCCCGGAGCTGGCCACCGCGGTCGGCGACGCGGAGCGCGAACTGGGCGCGACGGGCCGGGTGCTGCTGCGGCCCTCCGGTACCGAGCCGCTGGTACGGGTGATGGTGGAGGCCGCGGACATCGAGCAGGCGCGGACCGTGGCGGGCCGGCTGGCGGACGTGGTGAAGTCGGCGCTGGGATAACCGCCGGCCCCGCGTACGTCAGGCGGCGGAGCGCTCACGCTGCTTCGCCCAGAAGAACTTCTGGGCGAGGAGCGTGAGCGTGCCGGCGAGGACGATCCCCGCGAGGTTCAGCAGCAGCTGCTGCACCGAGCCGCGCATCTGGGAGAAGTCGCCGTAGCCGAGCGCGACCGCGGCGTTGGCGGCGGCCGGCACGGTCGTTACCGAGATCGCCACGCCCACCAGCGCGCCGGACTTCGCGGACGTCAGCGAGAGCACCCCGGCGACCCCCGCCAGGAACGCGACCACGAACGAGAACAGGTCCGGCTGCCAGATGAAGGCGGTGTTCGGCCGCACCCCCTCGACCTGTGCCTGGTGGAACAGCCCCACCGCGTCCATGAAGAGGCTGAAACCGGTCGTCAGCAGCAGCGCCACCGCGAAGCCCGCGACCAGCGCGATCAGCGAGCGCCACGCGAGGCGCGGGGCCCGCTGCACCAGCGCCGTGCAGATTCCGGCCAGCGGCCCGAACTCCGGGCCGACCGCCATCGCGCCGACGATCAGGATCGCGTTGTCGAGCACCACACCGCAGGCCGCGATCATCGTCGCCACCGTCAGGAACACCAGATAGGTGACCGACAGGGTGGACTCCTCGTGCGTGGCCTCCTCCAGGTGCTCCCACACCACGGCGTCCGCGCCCTCGCCCGGCGCCTCCCGCTCGGCCCTGTCCGCCTGCCGGGACAGCGTCAGCTCGATCTCCTCGACCGCGATCGAACCGCAGTCGGGGATGCCGATGGCGCGCAGCTCCTGGAGCAGCCCGTCCGCCGCCTCGCGCGCCACGTCGCACAGCACGACGTCGCCCTCGGGGGCCCGGGCCGCGCCGGTCAGCACGGCCAGATGCGCGGTGCCGACCGTACGCTCGACGAGCCGCACCACCTCGTTGGTGCGGTGGGCCGGGATCATCATCCTCATGTGCAGCACTGCCGGGCTCCCGGGCTGGTCGAGTTCGGGGTCGGGGTCGAGATCGAGTTCGGGGTCGAGGTCAGAGCTTGCGCAGCGACAGCCGCCGCACCTTGTGGTCGGGGCCCTTGCGCAGGATCAGGTTCGCGCGGCCGCGGGTGGGCGCCACATTCTCCAGCAGGTTGGGCTTGTTGATGGTGCGCCAGTTCCGCCGTGCGTAGTCGAGCGCTTCCTCCTCGCCGACCTGGGTGTACTTGCGGAAGTACGAGGAGGGGTCCTGGAAGGCGGTGGCCCGCAGCTTGCGGAAGCGGGCGTAGTACCACTGCTCGATGTCCTCGGGCCGCGCGTCCACGTACACGCTGAAGTCGAAGAAGTCGGCGAGGCCGACGCGGGTGCGGCCGTCCTTGCCGGGCAGCGCGGGCTGGAGCACGTTGAGGCCCTCGATGATGAGGATGTCGGGGCGGTGCACGGTCAGCCGCTCGCCCGGCACGATGTCGTAGATCAGATGTGAGTAGACGGGCGCGGTCACCTCGTCCATGCCCGCCTTCACATCCGCCACGAAGCGCGTCAGGGCGCGCCGGTCGTACGACTCCGGGAACCCCTTCCGCGACATCAGGCCCCGCCGTTGCAGCTCGGCGTTGGGCAGCAGGAAGCCGTCGGTGGTGACCAGCTCCACGCGGGGGTGCTCGGGCCAGCGCGCCAGCAGCTCCCGCAGGAGGCGGGCGGTGGTGGACTTGCCGACCGCGACGCTGCCCGCCACGCCTATGACGAAGGGGGTGCCGGGCTGCGCGCCGTGGCCGTCGCCGGCCTCGCCGAGGAAGGTGTTGAGGGTGCCGCGCAGCCGGCTGGTCGCCCCGACGTAGAGGTTGAGGAGGCGGGAGAGCGGCAGATAGACGTCCCGTACGTCGTCGAGGTCGATGACGTCGCCGAGCCCGCGCAGCCGCTCGACCTCTTCGGCGGTGAGCGGCAGCGGCGTGTTCTCGCGCAGGGCGCTCCACTGCGCGCGGGTGAGGTCCACGTACGGGGTGGCGTGGTGGCGGAAGTGCGAGTGACTCTGAGTGGGCGGCACGGGCCCATTGTGCGCGGGTGGCGCGGGCGGCTCCGCGCTGGGTACGGGCCACCGGCGGGCTGGGGCGCGGGGCGGGGTGTGTGGGAGGGGTGTGGGCGCGGCGTGGGCGGGGTGCCCGGGATACGGCGGATGGGGTGCGGGCGGGGCGTCCGGGATACCGGCGGGTGGGGCGATCGGGACGCCGGCGGGTGGGGTGGTTGGGGCGTCCGGGGCGCCGGGTGAAATCCATTCGCTGGACATTCGGTCCGCTTGTGTACATGTCGTGTACGTGCTCTGTACGTACTGGTGAGTCACCGTTACGTTCCAGGCTCTTGGCCCGTACGACCTGGGGATTGTGTGTCTGTTCTGGATCTTGTTTTACGTCGTAGGACCCGGTCGTCCGCAGGGCGTGAGGAGTTCGCGCACCGCGTCTGCGGCGAGCTGAGCGCGGAGCTGCCGGACGAGGACCTGGGCGAGGACCTCTCCGACGCGCTCGAACGCTATGAACTGGGCTCCAAACCGCGCTGCGAGGAGGTCGAGTACCTCGACCTCGTGCAGGACGCGATAGACCGGGTGGCGCGCGGGCACTGATCCGGCGGAGCGTGCCGGGGACGGCCGGGCCGTACGCTGCCTGCATGTGCGGAATCGTTGGATATGTGGGAGGGCGGCCCGCCCTCGATATCGTCATGTCCGGGCTGAAGAGGCTCGAATACCGGGGCTACGACTCGGCCGGTGTCACCGTCCTCGCGGACGGCCGGCTCGCGGCGGCGAAGAAGTCCGGCAAGCTCGCCAACCTGGAGAAGGAGCTGGCCGCCCGCCCGCTGCCGTCCGGCACCACCGGCATCGGCCACACCTGCTGGGCGACGCACGGCGCGCCGACGGACGCCAACGCCCACCCCCACCTGGACGATTCGGGGCGGGTCGCCGTCGTGCACAACGGCATCATCGAGAACTTCGCCGCCCTGCGCGAGGAGTTGGCCGAACGCGGGCACGTGCTCGCCTCGGAGACGGACACCGAGCTGGCGACGGCGCGCGGCAACGAGGTCGACCAGCCGCGGAACCTGGCGAAGTCGGTGACCGTCGAGTGATCATCGGGGTCGGGATCGACGTAGCGGAGATCGAGCGTTTCGACGCGGCCCTGCGCCGCACGCCGGGGCTCGCGGCGCGGCTCTTCGTGGAGCGGGAACTGTGCCTGCCGAGCGGCGAGCGCCGTGGCGCCGCGTCGCTGGCGGCGCGCTTCGCGGCCAAGGAGGCCCTGGCGAAGGCCCTGGGCGCGCCGGGCGGGCTGCTGTGGACGGACGCCGAAGTGGTGACGGAGGAGAGCGGCCGGCCGGTGCTGTCGGTGACGGGGACGGTGGCGGCGCGGGCGGAGGAGCTGGGGGTGCGGGGGTGGCATGTCTCGCTCAGCCATGACGCCGGGGTCGCTTCCGCTGTGGTGATCGCGGAGGGGTGACGGGGGCGCGGGGCGGGGCGGGGGCTTGGGGGTGCCGGTGCCGGGTGCCGGGTGCCGGGTGCCGGGCGGGTGCGGCTGCGGGAGTGGGCGGGTGCGGGTCGGCGGTGGGTGCGGGGGCGGGGGCTCCGGGGCAGGGGTCCGGGACCGCATATTTACGGGCCGGCCAGCGGTGTTGCCAAGGCTGACCACTCCCGTCAGCCGACCCGCAAATACACGTCAGCGTCCCGAACCCCTACCCCTGCGCCCCCGCCCCCTCCCGTCACCGCCCCGCACCCACCCGTGTCCCGGGAGGGGGCGTTTATTGCTCGCGCCCGGAGGGTGGGGGAGGGGTGTGCCTCCCCGGGCCCTTCTTGGAGTGCGCCTCCCCGCACGTGGCGGGAGGGGACGTGTGGGGTTTGCCTCTTGGGGCTGGTCGCCGAGTGGTGGGCTTTCCTTTTGCCGGGTGTCGCCGATGGCAGTGGGTGCGGGAACGGTCCGCATGGCTATCGCGTGTCGGCGCCGGTGGGCTTCGCGTTGTGGGGGTGGGAGCCGTGCATACCGTGGGCGTGAGGGGAGCGGTGATCCTATGACGACAGGGTCGGACGAGGGTGGGAATACCCATGACGGGCAGGGGCCCGCGGACGGGCAGTAGATGAGCGGGCGCGAGGTGGCCGGGGCCGGGCCTGAGGGGCTGGCCTCGGTGCTCGGGGAGAAGGGCGCGCTGACGTCGGACTGGCGCTCCGCGTTCGACGCGGTTCCGCGCCACGGGTTCGTGCCGGAGGTGATCTGGCCGGGGCGGGCCGGTATGAATCGGCAGAGTGACCGGGTGGTCCGCTCCGAGGAGCCCGACGTGTGGTGGGAGGCGGTCCATCGGGACGCGCCGATCACGACGCAGTGGGACGACGGGGCGTACCGCGGGCCGGGCAAGGGCCGGGTTCCGTCCTGCTCCAACTCCATGCCCAGCATGGTCTTCTCGATGCTCGACGCCCTTGCCGTCCGGGACGGGCACCGGGTACTGGAGATCGGTACGGGCACCGGCTGGAACGCGGCCCTGCTCTCCCACCGGCTGGGCGCGGATCAGGTGGTCACGGTGGAGGTGGACCCGGCCGGGGCCGAGGAGGCGCGGGCCCGCCTGGAGGCTGTCGGGCTCGTGCCCACGGTGGTGGTGGGGGACGGGGCGCGGGGGTGCGTGGACCGTGCGCCGTACGACCGGGTGATCGCCACGTGCTCGGTCGGCCGGGTGCCCCTCGCCTGGGTCGAGCAGACCAGGCCCGGCGGGGTGATCGTCGCCCCCTGGGGGCCCGTGTACGGCGGGGAAGCGGTCGCGCGGCTCACGGTCGGCGACGACGGCACCGCGTCCGGCCGTCTCACGGGGTCCTCCGCCTTCATGCGGTTGCGTGAGCAGCGGATGCGGCGCGTGCATGTGCGCGAGTACCTCAAGGGGCGCCCGTGGCCCGCCGGCGGAACCAGGTCCGTGACGGAGCTGTCACCGGAGGAGGTGGGGGACTGGGCGCGTATGTTCGCCATCGGCGTCCAGGTGCCGGAGGCGTTTCCGTGGATGGAGGAGTACCCGGACGGTTCGTACACGCTGTGGCTCCGGGACACGGCTGTCACCTCGTGGGCGACGGCCGACTACGAAGAGGGCCGGAGCGGCTACGAGGTCGTACAGGCCGGACCCCGGAAGCTGTGGGACGAGGTCGAGGCGGCGTTCCGGTGGTGGGAGGGGCGGGGGCGGCCCGGCGTCGGTCGTTTCGGGCTCACGGTGGCGGGGAACCGGCAGACCGTCTGGCTGGACTCCCCCGAGCACCCCGTCCCCGTCCGAGGGGCGTAAGCCCTGGCGTCAGGCCGTCACATCCCGCCAAGCCGCCGTCAGCGCGGAGGCGGCCTCGACCGAGGTGATGGGGCGGGGGCCCAGGTGGCGGGCGGCCAGGCCGTGGAGGTAGGCGCCGGTGGACGCGGCGTCGTGGGGGGACAGGCCCGCGGCCAGGAGGGAGCCCGTCACGCCGGAGAGGACGTCGCCGCTGCCCGCCGTCGCCAGCCAGCCGGTGCCGGTCGGGTTGGCGCGTACGGGGTGGGCGCCGGTGGCGACCAAGGTGGTGGAGCCCTTGAGGAGGGCGGTCGCGCCGTAGCGGTCGGCCAGGGCCCGTACGGAGGCCAGGCGGGCCGACTCCACCTCCTCGCGGGTGGTGCCGAGGAGGGCGGCGGCCTCGCCCGCGTGCGGGGTCAGGACGGTCGGCGCGCGGCGCGCCCGTAGCTGTTCGGCGGGCGGCAGCAGGTGCAGGCCGTCCGCGTCGACCAGGACCGGGACGTCCGAGCCCAGGACCTCCGCCACCGCCCGGTGGGCGTCCTCGCCGTCGCCGATGCCCGGGCCGATGATCCACGCCTGTACCCGCCCGGCCTTCTTCGGCGGCCCGGCCGAGACGAAGCATTCGGGGAACCGCGCGATCACCGCGTCCGCGCCCGGGCCGACGTAGCGGATCGCTCCGGCGCCGCCGCGCAGGGCGCCCGCGACGGTCAGTACGGCCGCTCCCGGGTAGCGGGCGGAGCCCGCCACGACGCCGACGACGCCCCGCCGGTACTTGTCGCTCTCCGCCGCCGGGCGCGGCAGCAGCGCCGCGACGTCCGCGTGCTGGAGCGCCTCGATGTCGGGCTCGGGCAGCCGCAGACCGATGTCGACCAGGCGGAGCGCGCCCGCGTGCTCGTGCGCCGGGTCGATGAGCAGCCCCGGCTTGTACGCGCCGAAGGTGACCGTGGCGTCGGCCCGTACCGCCTCGCCCGCCACTTCGCCGGTGTCCGCGTCCACGCCGCTCGGCAGGTCGACCGCGACGACCGTGCCCGTCGCGGCCCGCACCAGGGCCCGCGCGTCCGGGCGGAGCCCGCCCTTGCCGCCGATGCCGACGATGCCGTCGACGACGAGGTCGGCGCGGGACACGGCGCCCGCGCCGCCGGCCGCCGTCAGCACCCGGCCGCCGGCGGCGCGCAGGGCGGCGAGGCCGCCGGGGTGCGTACGCTCCGGGGCGAGCAGTACCGCGCTCACGCCCGCGCCCCGCCGGGCGAGCCGCGCCCCGGCGTACAGGGCGTCGCCGCCGTTGTCCCCGCTGCCGACGATCAGGGCGACGCGCGCCCCGTACACGCGGTCGAGCAGTCCGGCGCAGGCGGCGGCGAGTCCGGCGGCGGCGCGCGCCATGAGGGCGCCGTCCGGCAGCCGTGCCATCAGCTCGTGTTCGGCGGCCCGTACCTTCTCCACGCTGTAGCCAGTCCTCATGGCCCCAGTGTCCGCGACCCCGGCGGGCGCGCCAGTGCGGTGCCCCTCTCTCCGCGGGTCATCTGGTGCGGGGAGGCCGCGGACTGGGTATCCGGAATGGGTGTCGGCACCACGCGTCCGGAACGGAAGCAGATCTTCACCGCGCTCCTGGGAGTGCTGCACAGCAGAGCGGCCTGAGACACTGGCAGTGATGAATGAGACACAGATGCGCGCTCGTGCCGTTGTCGACCTGGCCGCGCTGCGGGACAACGTACGCGCGCTGCGCGCTCGTGCGCCCCGTGCCGAGCTGATGGCCGTGGTCAAGGCCGAGGCGTACGGCCATGGCGCGGTGCCCTGCGGCCGCGCGGCCCGCGAGGCCGGTGCGGCCTGGCTGGGGACGGCCACGCCGCAGGAGGCGCTCGCCCTGCGCGCCGCCGGCGACCGGGGGCGGCTGATGTGCTGGCTGTGGGCGCCCGGCGACCCCTGGCGCGAGGCCGTCGAAGCGGACATCGACGTCTCGGTGAGCGGGCTGTGGGCGCTGCGCGAGGCGGAGGCCGCGGCCGTAGCGGCCGGCCGGGTCGCGCGCGTCCAGCTGAAGATCGACACCGGCCTCGGGCGGAACGGCTGCCAGCCCGCCGACTGGCCGGGCCTGGTCGGCGCGGCGCGCGCCGCCGAGCAGCGCGGCACCCTCAAGGTCACCGGCCTGTGGTCGCACTTCGCCTGCGCGGACGAGCCCGGCCACCCCTCCATCCAGGCCCAGCTCACGGTCTTCAAGGACAGCGTCGGCCACGCCGAGGCGCGGGGTCTCGACCCGGAGGTGCGGCACATGGCCAACTCCCCGGCGACCCTGACCCTCCCCGAGTCGCACTTCGACCTCGTACGGCCCGGCATCGCCGTGTACGGCATCTCGCCCTCCGCCGAGACCGGCGCCCCCGCCGACTTCGGCCTGCGGCCCGTGATGACGCTGAGCGCCTCGCTGGCCTCCGTCAAGCGCGTACCGGGCGGCCACGGCGTCAGCTACGGCCACAAGTACGTCACCCCCGGCGACACCACCCTCGCCCTCGTCCCCCTCGGCTACGCCGACGGCGTGCCCCGCGCCGCCTCCGGCACCGGCCCCGTGCTGATCTCGGGGAAGCTGCGGACGATCGCGGGCCGGGTGGCCATGGACCAGTTCGTGGTCGACCTCGGCGGGGACGACGCGGCGGTCGGCGACGAGGTGGTGCTCTTCGGTCCGGGCGACCGGGGCGAGCCGACCGTCGAGGACTGGGCGCTGGCCACCAACACCATCGGATACGAGGTCGTCACGCGCATCTCCGCGCGCGTACCGCGCGTCTATGTCGGTGAGAGCGATGCCACGGGGGGCGAAGCATGAACGATGCGACGAGCGGCGCGGCCGAGGCCGCGGCCACGGGACTGACCTGGGGCTGGAAGCGCGGCGCGGGAGTGGCGGGCGCGGCGATAGGCGTCGTCGCGGCGGGCGCGGCGGCGGGCGTCGCCCTGGAACGGCTCACGGTCGGCCGCGGCATGCGGCGCCGGGCCCGCCTCGCACTGGACTCCACGGGCCCGTACGGGACGCTGCGCGGCACGCCCGGCACGGCCGTCGCCGAGGACGGCACCGAGCTGTACTACGAGGTGGACGAGGCCGCGCCGGACGGCGCCGCCGACGGGACGTCGCTGCGCGAGCGGCTGTTCGGGCGGCGGTCGTCGCGGCGGCCGGTCACCGTCGTCTTCTCGCACGGCTACTGCCTCGGGCAGGACGCCTGGCACTTCCAGCGGGCCGCCCTGCGCGGCGCCGTGCGCGGCGTCTACTGGGACCAGCGCAGCCACGGCCGTTCCGAGCGCGGCCGGTCCCAGCGCGAGGACGGCGCGCCCGTCTCCATCGACCTGCTCGGCCGGGACCTGAAGGCCGTCATCGACGCGGCGGCGCCCGAGGGGCCGCTGGTGCTGGTGGGGCACTCGATGGGCGGCATGACGATGATGGCGCTGGCCGCGCAGTACCCCGACCTGGTCGCCGAGCGCGTCGTCGGGGCCGCCTTCATCGGCACCTCGGCGGGCAACCTCGCCGACGTCAACTACGGGCTGCCGGTCGTCGGGATGAACGCCGTGCGCCGCGTGCTCCCCGGCGTGCTGAAGGCCCTGGGCTCGCAGGCCGACCTGGTGGAGAAGGGGCGGCGGGCGACCGCGGACCTCTTCGCGGGCGTCATCAAGCGCTACTCGTTCGGGGCGAAGGACGTGGACCCGGGGGTGGCGCGGTTCGCGGAGCGGCTGATCGAGACGACCCCCATCGACGTCGTCGCCGAGTTCTACCCGGCCTTCGCCGAACACGACAAGATCGAGGCGCTGTGCGCCTTCGACCACATGCCCGTCCTCGTCCTCGCGGGCGCGGGCGACCTGATCACCCCGAGCGAGCACAGCGAGGCCATCGCGGCGGCGCTCCCCGACGCGGAGCTGGCCCTGGTGCCGGACGCCGGGCACCTGGTGATGCTGGAGCACCCGGAGGCCGTCGATGACCGGCTGGCGGAGGTGCTCGCCGCGGTGGGCGCGGGGGAAGCGCTCTCCTCGCGGGCGGCCTCGGGCGAGGGCACGGAACGCGGCTGAGGGGGGCTTCCGCGGGGCGCTCCTCCACGGGGCCCTTCTACGGGGCCCTTCCACAGGCGGGGCGCGGCGCCGTGTCCGTACGGTCCTGGCGTCCGTACGGTCCTGGCGTCCTGACGTCCGTACAGGCTGCCTCGCCGACGGCGCAGGGCTCGGGATCACGGCGCCGCGGCCCGTACCATCGGCCGGTATGAACGTCCCGCACACCGAGCCCGTGGCCGCCACCGCACAGATCACCGTCAAGACCCCCGAGGGCATGCGCGAGTTGGGTCGCGGCCTCGCCGCGCTGCTGCGCCCCGGCGATCTGCTGCTGCTCACCGGCGAGCTGGGGGCGGGCAAGACGACGCTGACCCGCGGCCTGGGCGAGGGGCTCGGCGTGCGCGGCGCCGTCACCTCCCCGACCTTCGTGATCGCGCGCGTGCACCCGCCGCTGGGGGAGGGCCCGGCGCTGGTGCACGTGGACGCGTACCGGCTGGGCGGCGGCCTCGACGAGATGGAGGACCTCGACCTGGACGTCTCGCTGCCGGAGTCGGTGGTGGTCGTGGAGTGGGGCGACGGGAAGGTCGAGGAGCTGTCGGAGGACCGGCTGCACATCGTCATCGACCGGGCGGTGGGCTCGGCTCCGGCCCCGGGCGCGGCCCCCGGCGAGGATGAGGACGATGGCGACGACGTACGTGACGTGACGCTGACCGGCGTGGGCGCGCGGTGGGCGGGCGTGGACCTGGGGGCTCTGGCGGGCTGAGTCCGTACGGCGGGGTGGTTGATGCGGTTGATGCCGTTGGTAAGGCGGGCGGCGGGCGGTACGCCGGATTCCGCGGGTAGGTCACCGCTCACATTCCGACAAGCCGTCGGGAAGATGTTGCGCGCGCGGTGTCGCGCGTGGTCACATGGATATAGAGAGCCGGTTAGGTGTACCTAACCCAGACCTGTCCGCCCCAGCAGCCCCAGGAGGCATCCATGTCGGCCCCAAAGCCCGCAGCTGCCGTGGCAGCCCGGCGTGACGAGAAGAAGCGGCAGCCCTCGATGGGCGACCTGCTGGCGTCCTGCGCCGCGGCCAGCGCGGTCTCCACCCCGCCGACGGCCCCGCTGCCCGCCGCCGTCCCGGAGGCGGATTCGGCCTGCGCCGAGGCGGACGCCCAGGCTGAGGCCGGGCCTCACGCCGCGTAGCCGGAGCGGCCCGCGCGGGCGCGTCCGGCACGGCGGTCCCGCCCGGCGTTAGCCCGAATGGGGGAACCGCCCTACGGGACCACGACCACCTTCACGCCGACCTTGGCGAACTTCCACATCGCGGCGCCGTCCGCCCGCTGCTCGCGCACCGCGCCCGTCTTCTTCGGCGCGTTCGGATTCGGCGTCGAGCCGTCGAGCGCCGCGCTGAAGCCGAAGACGACGCTGCCCTCCCCGATGTGGAACTGCACGATGTGCTCGACCGGAACGCCGTCCGAGCCGGTGAGCTTGGCCGTGCGGCCCCTGGGCGGGACCTGGTACGTGCCCGGTTCGGGGCTCACCGAGCTCGGCGCGACCTCGAACGTCCGGGTCGCCTGCTCGTTCTCTCCCACCAGCCACACGCGCTTCGCCTTGAGCGAGTAGACGACCCGCAGCCCGGTGCCGGACGAGGCCGGAATGGCGGTGGACGCCTTCTCCTTGCCGCCCTTGTCCTTCCCTTTGGCCTTGTCCTTGTCCTTGGCGGAGGGAGAGGAGTGCGCGGCGCCGGCCTTCGCCGGGTTGTCCGGCGCGGCCGATGCCTGGAAGGCGAGGAATCCGACCACGGCGAGTGCCGCCGCGGTGAGCCCGGCCACGACCGGCCCCGAGCTGCTGCGTGCCACGCTGCGCACCCTTTCGTCCTGACGTACGACTTTGCGGCTGACCGTAGCACCCGGCAGCCGCCCCGCCGCGACGTCGGCGTGGACCGGCCGCACCGGCCCCCCGCCTGCCCTGGCCCGCCCCGCTCGCCCCCGCCGCCCCGGGCGGGCGCGGCCCCCGGTCGGGGAACCGGGGGCCGCGCCGCGCGCCGTAGGCTGTATGTGTGCTGCTGCTCGCTCTTGATACCGCCACCCCCGCCGTCACCGTCGCGCTCTACGACGGGGACGGCGGCACCGTCGTAGCCCAGTCGAACCAGGTGGACGCCCGGCGCCACGGGGAGCTGCTGCTCCCCGCCGTCGACCGTGTGCTGGGCGAGGCGGGCGTCCGGCTGTCCGCCGTGACCGGCCTCGTCGTCGGCGTCGGCCCCGGCCCGTACACCGGGCTGCGGGTCGGCCTGGTGACGGCCGCCTCCTTCGGCGCGGCCCTGGGCATCCCGGTGCACGGACTGTGCACGCTCGACGGCATCGCCTACGCGGCCGGGCAGACGGGCGAGCTGGCCGGGGAGTTCGTGGTGGCCACCGACGCCCGCCGCAAGGAGGTCTACTGGGCGCGCTACGCCGACGCCCGTACGCGCCTCGGCGAGCCCTCCGTCGACCGCCCCGCCGACATCGCGGACAAGATCACGGGTCTGCCGGCCGTCGGCGCGGGCGTGCTGCTCTACCCGGACGCCTTCGGGGACATACGGTCCGGCCTGCCCCAGCACCAGTCCGCCGCCGCGCTGGCCGCCCTCGCCGCCGAGAAGCTCGCCGCGGGCGAGGAGCTGCCGGCCCCGCAGCCGATGTACCTGCGCCGCCCGGACGCCAAGGTGCCGGCCAACTACAAGGTGGTCACGCCCCGGTGACCGCCTCCCCTGCCCCGGTGACCGTGCGTGAGATGCGCTGGTGGGACCTTGGCCAGGTACTGCCGCTGGAGCGCGAGCTGTTCCCGGACGACGCCTGGTCCAAGGGGCTGTTCTGGTCCGAGCTGGCGCACGCGCGCGGCCCGGGCGCCAACCGCCGCTACGCGGTGGCCGAGGACGCCGAGGGCCGCGTCGTCGGCTACGGCGGGCTCGCCGCCAACGACGGCACCGGCGACATCCAGACCATCGCCACCGCCCGCGACCACTGGGGCACCGGCCTCGGCGCCCGCCTGCTGACCGAGCTGCTCGCCGCCGCCACGGCCTTCGAGTGCCACGAGGTGCTCCTCGAAGTCCGCGTCGACAACGACCGCGCGCAGCGGCTGTACGAGCGCTTCGGCTTCGAGCCCATCGGCGTGCGCCGCGGCTACTACCAGCCCGGCAACGTGGACGCCCTCGTCATGCGCCTCACCGGCCCGCCCGCACCGCCGTCCTACGGCGAGGACGGGCCCGCGGGGACGTCGACGCCGACCGCCTCATGACCGGCGGCGCGCCCGCCGGCGCCCGGCCGCGCGCCTTGGTCTGACGCCGCCGCGAGGCCCCGGGCGCCACCCCGCGCCCGTACCCCGCCCGAAGCTCCGTCGGCGGGCGGGGGAGCCCGTCAGGGCCGTCAGGCGTACTCCTCCGCCGCCTCGACCGCGGCCCGTAGGCCCTCGGGGACCGTGATCCCGAAGTCGGCGGTCAGCGCCCGTACCGTCTCGTCCGCGCCGGTCAGCTTCCGCCCCTCGCGGGCGCCGTCCGGTGCGGTCTCCTCGATCGTGTCGCCGCGCAGCGCCAGGTGGCCGTCCGCAGTGGTGCGCTGGGCGGTCAGCACGCGGGAGAAGGGGGAGCGGGGGTTGGTGGCCACATGCCAGTTGATCACCTCGATGTCCGCGTGCACGACCGGCTCAAGGGTGAAGGCGTACTGATCGGCCCACGCCCCGGCCTCCCGGGCCTGGAGGACCCACAGGTCCAGCGGCCCGTCGTGCTCCTCCCGCACCAGGCGGTGGCGGCGCGGCCCGGCCCGAAATTCGGTGTCCGCGACGAACGGGATCGCTTCGAGCAGACCGGTGACGCTGCCGAAGCCGACGTCGGCGAGGTAAGGGCGCTCCTCGCCGGGGACGCGCACGAGCAGCAGCATGTGGGTGCGCGGCCGTACGGCGGCGGGGTTCCCGACCCGTACCCGCGCCGTGAGCAGCGTGACCTGGAAGCCGAGGGACCTGAGCGCCGCCGCGAAGAGGGTGTTCTGCTCGAAGCAGTAGCCGCCGCGCCCGCCGCGCACGAGCTTCGCCTCCAGATCGGGCAGGGCCAGCGAAGGGGCCGAGCCGAGCAGGGCGTCCAGATTCTCGAACGGGATGCCGTGGAGGTGCGCGCTGTGCAGGGACCGCAGCGCCGCCGCGGTCGCCCGCCGCTCGCCGGTCCAGCCGGTACGGGCCAGATAGGCGTCCAGGTCGAGGCTCGGCGCGTCCGGTGCGTCCGGCGCGCTCGTGGCGGTCGCGGGGTTCTCGGCGGTCCCAGCGGTCCCAGCGGTCCCGGCGGTCGTCGTGCTCGCGGTGTCAGAAATCGGTGGCATGCGTACGACCGTACGGAAGTGGGCGGCGGACCGCGTCGGGCCGGAGCGGGGGCCGACTGGTCCGGTGGCCCTAGGGCCCCGGGTGAGCTGCCGGGTTTCGGGATGCCGACTGCGGTGGGTTAGCCTGCGATCACATGTGGTGAGGGCGGCGGGCCGTCGGCCGCCTTCTCCGTGCGGCGTCAGGGAGTTGGGGCACGTGAAGGATCCGCAGGTCGCAGAGCTCATCCGGTTCGTCCGCGAACGCTCGCCGTTCTACCGCGAGTTGTACGCCGGCCTCCCCGATGACACGGCGGAGCTGGCCGCGCTCCCCCTGATCCCCATGCGCGACTACTGGGCGGCGCACGGCCTGCGCGACAGCCGGGTGATGACCGGGCCGCACACGGACGGCGTCGTCTTCAACACCGGCGGCACCACGTCCGCGCCCCGGATCTCCGTCTACAGCTGGGACGAATGGCGGGAGGCGGGCCGGAGATTCGGCGAGGCGCTGGTCGTCGCGGGCCTGCGCGAGGGCGACCGGGTGGCCAACCTCTTCTACGCCGGGCGGCTGTACCCCAGCTTCGTCTTCCTCTTCGACTGCGTGCAGGACCTGCCGGTCCGCACCGTACAGCTGCCGATCAGCGGCAACGCCCCGCTCGACTTCACGGTCGGTGTCATGCGCGACTTCGCCGCCACCGTGGTGGCCGCGCCGCCCACGTCGCTGTGCCAGCTGGCGACGGAGGTCGTCGGGTCGGTGGGGGCGCTGCCGGACGTACGGCTGGTCCTGTTCGGCGGGGAGGCGTTCTACGACGATCAGCTCGCCCTCATCACCCGCGCGTTCCCGTCCGCCGAGGTCCGCTCCGGCGGCTACGGCAGCGTGGACGCGGGCGGCCTGGGCGGCCCGGTCGCGGGGGAGCCCGACACGCGCGTGCACGAGCCCTTCCCGGACAAGGTGCTGGAGCTGGTGGACGCCGACACCGGCGAGGTCATCGAGGAGCCGGGCCGGCCGGGGCGGGTGGTCGTCACCGACCTCACGCGACGGCTGATGCCGCTGCTGCGCTACCCCGTCGGCGACCTCGCCGAGTGGACCGACTTCCCCCGCCGCCGGTTCCGGCTGCTCGGCCGCTCCGGCGAGGAGGCCAAGATCGGTACGGTCAACGTGGACCTGGAGGGGCTGCACCGGCTGGTGGAGAGCGCCGACGAACGGGGCCGGGCCGTCGGCATGCAGGCCGTGGTCCGGCACCGCGAGGGGCTGGACGAGCTCGTCCTCCGGCTCGCGGGTCCGCGCGAGGCCACGGCCGGTACGGCAGAGCCAGCTGGGACGGCTGGGGCGACTGGGACGGCTGGGGTGGACGGGGCGGGCCGGGCCGACCTGGAGCGGGCCCTCACGGCGCGCGTGCACGTCGAGGACTTCGCCGAGACGCTGGAACTCGGCCTGATCCACCCGCTCGCCATCGAGTGGGTCGCGCCGGACGGCCTCGTGATCAACCCCAGGACCGGGAAGCGGCTCCGGCTGATCGACGAGCGCGTCGGCTGATCCGGGCGGGGTACGGGCGGGGTACGGACGGGGGGTACGGCGGGGCGCTCGCGCGCCCGTACTCGTACCCGTGCCCGTCGGTCCGCCCCCGCCGCCCGACCGCCGCGGGTGACTGTTCGAACGCGAACTCACCCTACGTACAAAGCCGTTGGTCGAAGCCTTGCCGACCCCGCCGCGCGACCTCTCCGCGCCCGGCGGCTGTGACCTCACCCCCGCAGTGCTCGTTGCTCTCGTGAACACCGCAAGCGACGCTTGCCCAGCGAACGGAGACGCACTCGTGACGACGCTCACCGCTGCCAGGGAGGAGATCATTCCGCTCACCTTCGGCGGCCTCGCGTACGAGGGGCGGATCGTGCACCGGCCCGGCGCCCGCCTGGCACCCGTGGCCCTGGTCGGCGGCGCCTTCCAGACCAAGGCAGGCTGGGGGCGGGTGGAGCAGGGGTTCCTGGCCGACGCGACCGTGATCACCATGGACCTGCCCGGCGGCGGCAACGCCGACCGGCTGCCGCCCGAGTGCGGCTTCGACTTCCTCACCGGCGCGCTCGACCACCTGCTGAGGTCGGTGGCCCCGGGCCCGGTCAACGTCTTCGGCGCCTCCTACGGCAGCGCCGTGGCCTACCGCTGGGCCAAGCTCCACCCCGAACACTGCGCGCGGCTCCTGCTGTTCGGCACTATGGCGCAGATGACCGAGCATGTGCGCGCGGTGCTCCAGCGCACCCTCGACCTCGCGGAGCAGGGACGACACGAGGAGTTCGTCGAGCAGGTGCTGGACGGGCTGGTGTGCTCGGAGCCGGACGCCGCCATCACCCGCCGCAATGTCGTCATCCGCTGCCTGACCAGCATGCTCAACAACATGACGGCGGACGAACTCGACAAGTACCGCGACAACACCACCCGGCTGTTGGACTACACCGCCGACCCCGAGGGCGAGCCCGCCGCCGTCCCCACCCTGGTCGCGACCGGCGAGTACGACCCGCTGACGACGCCGCTGCTGAGCCGGGCGGCGGCGGCCCGCTGCGGCGACGCGCACTTCACCACCATCAAGGGCACCGACCACATGGCCCACCTGGAACGGCCCGCCGAGGTCGTCGACCTGGCGGTGCGCTTCTTCGGCGGCCGGCCGCTGAACGGCCTGGACTACTGCGGGCCGGTCGAGTACTTCGGACGTACGGGCCGCCTCGCGACGGTGCCGCCGGGGCGGACGGCCGGGCGCTAGCCGCGGGCGGGCGGCGGCTGAAGTCGGGCGGCGCGGTGCGGCTGGTGGGGCGCATGAGGCGATACGCGCTTGCGCGGCCCGTGGCGCACCCGGCCCGTGCCCGTACGCCCGTAACGCCCGTACCCGGCCCGTACGCCCGTACGCCCGTACCCGGCCCGTGCCCGTACAGCCCGCGCGGAGGCCGTCCCGCTACCCGTCGCCCCGGCGGCCCAGCAGCCCGTCGATGATCGCCGCGATCTCCTCCGCGACGTCGTAGTCCTCCGCCAGTTCCTGCCAGCGGTCGGCGAGCGCGGTCAGCCGCGGCAGCTCGGCCGGGTCCTCCGGCGCCGGAGCGGCGAGCATCTCGGGGAAGTACCTCCGGCGGTCGGGCTGTTCGGCGCGGCGGGCCATGGCGGCCTGGAAGACGAGTTCGCCGTAGACGTAGTGCCACAGCGTCCGGTACGTCTGCACGGCCCGGTGCTCGCTGAGCCCGCAGCCCATCGCCGAGTCGATGATCTCCTCGACCATCCACAGCGCGTGCCGGTCGGTGATGTCGCCGAGGCCGAGGATCTCCACGACCCATGGCATTCGCCGCAGCACGTCGTGCATGTGGACGGTCACGGCGAGGAGCCGTTCGCGCGGGTCCGCCGGCAGTTCGGGGCGGGGCAGGGTGCGCGCGGTGCCGACGAGTACGTGCATCAGCAGCTCGTCCTTGTCCTGCACGTGGTGGTAGAGGGCCATCGGCGTGCTGCCGACCTCCTTGGCCAGCCGCCGCATGCTCAGGGCCGCGACGCCTTCCTCCTCCAGGACGCGGCGCGCGGTCGCGACGATCGTCTCCAGTTCCAGTCGGCGGGGTCGGCCGACGGCCCGTTTGCCCTGTTCCTTCGCCACGTCCTTCGTCACGATCCCATTCTCGCAGCGACTATTTTCTATACGCGTATAATAATATGCCGGACGGGGCGGCCCGCGAAGTGGCGCCCGAGGTGCGACGGAAGGGGACGGGTGTGAGCGACGAGGCCCGGAATACGCGCTGGCTACTGGTGGTGGCGCTCACCGTGCAGTTCACGGTGGCGCTGGACATGGCGGTGGTGAACGTCGCGCTGCCCGACATGAAAGCGGACCTCGGCTTCACCGCCGAAGGGCTGCAATGGGTCGTGAACGCCTACGCGCTCGCCTTCGGCGGCCTGCTGATGCTCGGCGGCCGGCTCACCGACACGGTCGGGCGCCGCCGCACCCTGATGGCCGCGCTCGCCCTCTTCGGCCTCGCCGGCCTCGGGGGCGGCCTGGTGTGGTCGCCCGGCGGGCTGATAGCCGCCCGCGCGGCGCAGGGCGTCGCGGCCGCGGCCCTCGCGCCCGTCGCCCTCGCCCTGATCACCGTCACCTTCCCGGCCGGGCCGGCGCGCTCGCGCGCGCTCGGGCTGTGGGGGATGGCGGGGGCCGCGGGCGGCGCGATCGGGGTACTGGCCGGCGGAGTGCTCACGGAGGCCGCGGGCTGGCGGACGGTGCTCCTGATCAACGTGCCGATCGTCGTGTTCGCCTACGCGGCGGCCCGCCGCTCGGTCCCCGCCGACCGGCGCGTACGCCCGGCCCCGCGCCTCGACGCGGGCGGCGCGCTGCTGATCACGCTCGGCATGATGGTGCTGGTCCTGGGGGTCGTACGGACCGAGACGCACGGCTGGGGCTCCGCGATGACGATCGGCACGCTCGCGGCCGCGGCGGTGCTGCTGGCCGCGTTCGCCGCCGTCGAGCTGCGGGTGGGCCAGCCGCTGCTGCGGATGGGGCTGCTGACCCACCGGCCGGTGCTGGCGGCCAACCTGTTCATGCTGCTGCTCGCGTCCGGGCAGTTCGGCGCCTTCTACTTCTCCTCGCTCTACATGCAGCAGGTGCTCGGCTACGGAGCCACCGCCACCGGCGTCGCGTTCCTGCCCTTCTGCGTCGGCCTGGTGGCCGGATCGCTCCTCGCGCCGCGTCTCATCGCCCGGCTCTCGATGCGCTGGACGCTGGTCGTCGGCGGGGCGCTGGGCGCGGCCGGGTTCGCCTGGCTGGCCGGGGCGGTCGGCGTCGACGGCGGCTTCGCCGACTCGATCCTCGGCCCGTTCCTGCTCGCCAGCTTCGGCATCGGGATGTGCTTCGTGCCGCTGGGCACGGCCGGGACCGAGGGGGTCGCGGCCGCGGAGGCGGGCATGGCCTCGGGGCTGCTCAACAGCTCCCGGCAGATCGGCGGTTCGGTGGGGCTGGCGGTGCTCGTCACCGTCGCCGCGGGGGCCGCGGGCGGCAGCCGCGTCGAGGCGCAGGCCAACGGGTACGCGACCGCTTTCGGGGTGGGCGCCGTGCTGCTGGCGGCGGCCGCGCTGACGGCGCTGCTGCTCCCGGCCCGTACGGGCATGGGAACGGGTGCGGGCACGGGTACGGGCACGGGGGAGACCCGTGCGCATGAGGCGGCGGTGTCCGAAACTCGACCTTCCTGACAGGGGCCGGGGCGCCGGATGCCGGGCGCGGATCGCCGGTGACCGAGTCCGGCCCCAAGTGCGATGGCACACAGGAGAACGCGCCGCGCTGAGCGTATTCTTGACCCTGGACGAAGCGATGTCAGGGCTCACGCGGAGTTCCGCCGTGGGCCGCGTGGACGGGGAGGGCGGTCTCGCGGATGCACTGGTTCTGGTGGGTGTTCATCTTCTTCGCCCTGGGCGGTTTCACCAAGCTCGCCGACACCGCCCGTACCGCCTTCCGTATCCGCCACGAGCGGAAGTTGGAGCTGCTGGAGTCAGGGCGGCGCGAGCGGCAGGCGGAGCGGCAGGCCGTCGAGGCGGCGAACAAGCAGCCGGAGCCGGTCTGCGGCTGCCGGCACCACCTCGCGAAACACGACAAGCAGGGCAAGTGCCATGAGGCGGTCGAGGTTCCGGTCGCCTGGGACGCGGAGAAGCAGCCGGTGCGGTACGAGCCGGGCGTCTGCAACTGCCAGCAGTACGTGGGCCCGCAGCCGCTGACGACGCTCTACGCGCAGGACCTCACGGACCTGGCGTAGCGGGCCTCCGGGTCTCCGGGCCACCGGCTGATCAGCCCTCGGCCGGCCGGCCCAGCAGCATGGCGGGCGCGCCCGCCACACGGGTCAGGAAGATCACGCAGGAGTTCGGCCCGGAGGGCTTGAGCTTCCTGCGCAGCTCCTCGGGCTCCACCGCCGAGCCGCGCTTCTTGACGACGACGACCCCGATGCCGCGCTCACGGACGATCGCCTTCAGCTTCTTGAGGTTGAAGGGCAGGACGTCCGTGATCGCGTACGCGGTGGCGTAGGGCGTCGGCCGCAGCTCGTCCGCCGTCACATAGGCGATGGTCGGATCGATCAGCCGGCCGCCCACCTGCCGCGCGACGTCCGCGACGAGGTGGGCGCGGATGACCGCGCCGTCCGGCTCGTAGAGATACCGGCCGACCGGCCCCGGCTCGGGGTCGGGCAGGCCCGCGCCGAGCAGGGTGTACGGGCCGGGGAGCAGCGTCGCCCCCCGCGCGCCCGGCGCCTCGGCGCCGAACCAGAGCACGGCCTCCTTCACCTCGCCGCCGTCCGAGATCCACTCGGCCTCCGCCTCGGCGGGGATGATCTCGTGCGGGATGCCCGGTGCGATCTTGAGCGCGGCGTACCGGGCCGTACGGGCGGCCTCGACGGCCCAGGACAGCGGCGGTGAGTACGCCTCCGGGTCGAAGACGCGGCCGCGGCCACCGCGCCGGGCCGGGTCCACGAACACGGCGTCGTAGCCGGAGGTGTCGACGTCGGCGACGTCCGCGTGGCGCACCTCGATGAGGTGGTCCAGGCCGAGGGCGGCGGCGTTGGCCCGTACGACCTCGCAGGTCAGCTCGGACCGGTCGACGGCGAGGACCGGGATGCCGGCCCGCGCGAGCGCGATGGCGTCGCCGCCGATGCCGCAGCACAGGTCGGCGAGGCTCCGTACGCCCAGCTCCGCGAAGCGCCGCGCGCGGTGGGCGGCCACGGAGGCGCGGGTGGCCTGCTCCACGCCGTCGGGCGTGAAGTACATGCGGTACGCGTCCTCGGCCCCGAACTTCGCCACCGCCCGCTGCCGCAGCCGCGCCATGCCGAGCGCGGCCGAGACCAGCTCGGCGGCGTGATCGCGGCGCAGCCGGGTCGCGGTGGCCAGCTCCTGGGCAGGATCATGATCGCGCAGGACCGCCAGCAGCCGCTGCCCCTCATCGGTGAGGAGCGAGGCGAAAGGCGCGACGCCGGACGGATCAGAAGCGGAATTCGGTACAGACACCCTGCCATTCTCCCCGCCCCCGTCCACACGCCATGCGAGAGCGCCCTGCAACGCCGACCGCCAGGCACATGGACACAACCGAGGCGGGCGCGGACAGCCGCGGCCCCGCCGGGGTGGGGGGAGGCGACCCTTGGCCCCGCTGGGGGTGAGGGTGCAGGTGGTCCCGGTCCCACCGGGGGTGGGGGGAAGGCGGCCCTGGCCCCACCGGGGGTGAGGGTGCAGGCGACCCGGCCCCACCGGGGGTGAGGTGCAGCCCGGCCCCACGGGGGGTGAGGGTGCAGGCGACCCCGGCCCCACCGGGGGTGAGAGTGCAGGCGATCCCGGTCCGCTCGGCACGCGGTAAGCAGCTCAGTACCGCCCGGTATGGGCGGGTGGCAGGCGCTCCCGGCCTGCTCGGTGCGGGGGTGCGAGCATCCCGGCCCGCCCTGACGCGAGAGCCCCACGTATTCAAGCCCGCCCGGCACGTGAGGCCGGCAACCCAGCCCTCCCCGGGGTGGCCCGGGGTGCAGGCGTCCCGTGGCCGCGCCGGTGCGCGAGTGCGCGCATCGAACTCGCTCGGCACACGGGTGCCGACAGCCGTGGCCCGCCCGGCGTGCGGTGGCAGGCAGCCCGCGCCGGAGCGTGAGCCCGCGCATCCAAGCCCGCCCGGCGTTTGAGGGCCGGGGCCCGGGGCGGAGCCCCGGCACGTACCGGCACCACCCACCCCCACAGCCCCCGTTGCGTTGCGCAGAACTGCGCCGCATTGGCACTCCGCTTGACCGAGTGCTAACCGCGTCATAGTCTCGCATCTGGCACTCTCCACCAGGGAGTGCCAAACACAGCGACGGGCTGATCCGGCACCCGCGACGACGGATCACACCTGGTCGCCACCTCAGACAATTAACCCCGTGAGATCTCCGAAGGGGGAGGTCGGATCGTGACGACCGCCAGCTCCAAGGTTGCCATCAAGCCGCTTGAGGACCGCATTGTGGTCCAGCCGCTCGACGCCGAACAGACCACGGCCTCTGGCCTGGTCATTCCGGACACTGCTAAGGAGAAGCCCCAGGAGGGCACTGTCCTGGCCGTGGGCCCGGGCCGCTTCGAGGACGGCAACCGTCTTCCGCTCGACGTCGCCGTCGGCGACATCGTGCTCTACAGCAAGTACGGCGGCACCGAAGTGAAGTACAACGGCGAGGAGTACCTCGTTCTCTCGGCCCGCGACGTGCTCGCGATCATCGAGAAGTAATTCACCGAAGTTTGCCTGATCTGCGCCCCTGGTCCCCGCGTCTGAAAAGCCGGGCGCCCGGGGCGCAGTTCGTTTGAGCGATAGCGGTCACCGCTGCGTGGCCGGGGATCGCAACGAGAGGACTTGAAGCAACTCATGGCGAAGATCCTGAAGTTCGACGAGGACGCCCGTCGCGCCCTCGAACGCGGCGTGAACAAGCTTGCCGACACCGTCAAGGTGACGATCGGCCCCAAGGGCCGCAACGTCGTCATCGACAAGAAGTTCGGCGCCCCCACCATCACCAACGACGGCGTCACCATCGCCCGCGAGGTCGAGATCGACGACCCGTACGAGAACCTGGGCGCCCAGCTCGTGAAGGAGGTGGCGACCAAGACCAACGACATCGCGGGTGACGGCACCACCACCGCCACCGTGCTGGCCCAGGCGCTGGTCCGCGAGGGCCTGCGCAACGTCGCCGCCGGCGCCTCCCCGGCCGCCCTGAAGAAGGGCATCGACGCCGCGGTCAAGGCCGTGTCGGAGGAGCTCCTCGCGACCGCCCGTCCGATCGACGACAAGGCCGACATCGCCGCCGTCGCCGGGCTGTCCGCCCAGGACAAGCAGGTCGGCGAGCTCATCGCCGAGGCGATGGACAAGGTCGGCAAGGACGGTGTCATCACCGTCGAGGAGTCCAACACCTTCGGCCTGGAGCTCGACTTCACCGAGGGCATGGCCTTCGACAAGGGCTACCTGTCCCCGTACATGGTCTCCGACCAGGAGCGTATGGAGGCCGTGCTCGACGACCCGTACATCCTGGTCCACCAGGGCAAGATCGGTTCGATCCAGGACCTGCTGCCGCTGCTGGAGAAGGTCATCCAGGCCGGCGCGTCCAAGCCGCTGCTGATCATCGCCGAGGACGTCGAGGGCGAGGCGCTCTCCACCCTGGTGGTCAACAAGATCCGCGGCACGTTCAACGCCGTGGCCGTCAAGGCCCCCGGCTTCGGCGACCGCCGCAAGGCCATGCTCGGCGACATCGCCACCCTCACCGGTGCGACCGTCATCGCCGAGGAGGTCGGCCTCAAGCTCGACCAGGCCGGTCTGGACGTGCTGGGCACCGCCCGCCGCGTGACCGTCACCAAGGACGACACCACCATCGTCGACGGTGGCGGCGACTCCGCGGACGTCACCGGCCGCGTGAACCAGATCAAGGCCGAGATCGAGTCCACGGACTCGGACTGGGACCGCGAGAAGCTCCAGGAGCGCCTCGCCAAGCTCGCCGGCGGCGTCTGCGTGATCCGCGTGGGTGCGGCCACCGAGGTCGAGCTCAAGGAGAAGAAGCACCGTCTGGAGGACGCCATCTCCGCGACCCGCGCCGCGGTCGAGGAGGGCATCGTCTCCGGTGGCGGTTCCTCGCTCGTGCACGCCGCGAAGGTCCTGGAGAACTCCCTCGGCAAGGAGGGCGACGAGGCCACCGGTGTCGCCGTCGTCCGCCGCGCCGTCGTCGAGCCGCTGCGCTGGATCGCCGAGAACGCCGGCCTGGAGGGCTACGTCATCACCTCCAAGGTCGCCGAGCTCGACAAGGGCCAGGGCTTCAACGCCGCGACCGGCGAGTACGGCGACCTGGTGAAGGCCGGCGTCATCGACCCGGTCAAGGTCACCCGCTCCGCGCTGGAGAACGCCGCGTCCATCGCCTCGCTGCTGCTCACGACCGAGACCCTGGTCGTCGAGAAGCCCGCCGAGGAAGAGTCGGACGCCGGTCAGGGCCACGGCCACGGTCACTAGTGACACGCGGTCGCTGACGCGGCCGTAGCGCGCGGAGGCCCGGCGCCCCTTCGGGGGAGCCGGGCCTCCGCGCGTCGTTCGCCGGGGCGGCTCCGGGGCGTACGTCCGTAAGGCTGGAGCCGCCGCGGAACCGCCGTGGAGCCACCGCGGTCCGTACGCGCGTACCGCTGGGGCCGTGTCGCCGCCGGAGCCGCGTCGCCGTCGGCGCTACTGCGGTCCGTACTTGCGGCCCGTGGACGACGACACCCGGGAGAGTGCCCCGCGCGGCGCGATCTTCATCAGGCCCGACAGCGCCTTGTACCGCGGGTCCGGCACGGACAGCGACTTGCCGCGCGCCAGATCCCGCAGCGCCGCGTCGACCAGCTTGTCGGCGTCCAGCCACATCCACGCCGGGATGTTGCCGGTGCCCATGCCCGCCCGCTCGTGGAACTCGGTCCGTACGAAACCGGGGCAGAGCGCCATCAGCCGCACCCCGCTCCCGGCCAGATCCCGCGCGGCGCCCTGGGTGAACTGCACGACCCATGCCTTGCTCGCCCCGTACGTGCCGCGCGGCACGAACGCCGCCACCGACGCGACGTTCACCACCCCGCCGCGCCCCCGCTCGCGCATCGAGGCCGCCGCCGCGCTCGTCAGCCGCAGCACCGCCTCGCAGTGCACCTTGAGCATCGTCAGTTCGTCGGCCATCGGCACGTCGAGGTAGTTGCCCTTGTTGCCGAACCCGGCGTTGTTCACCAGCAGGTCCACCGGGTGCGTACGGTCCGCGACCCGCGCCTCGACCGCGGCGATCCCCTCGTCCTGCGAGAGGTCGGCGCGGAGCACCTCCGCCTCCACGCCGTGCCGGTCGTGGAGTTCGGTCGCCTGGTCGCGCAACCGCTCGGGGTCGCGCGCCACCAGCACCACGTTGTGCCCGTCGGAGGCCAGCCGCCGGGCGAAGGCGGCACCGATGCCGGCCGTCGCTCCCGTGATCAGTGCAGTCGTCATACGCGAACGTTAGTGCCCGGCGCGCCCTCGCCGCTCGCCGCCTGTCCGCCGCCCTCGGCCTTGCGGGCGGCGTAGTCGACGGCTTGCTGCCGTACTTCCTGGGGCAGCGCGTCGCCCGCGGCCAGGATGCTCGGCAGAAGTTCGCGTTCCGTGGTCCCCGCGCGGAAGAGGAGCGAGACCGTCACCTCGTGGTCGGGCCGGTGCACGATCTCGACGGGGTCGCCGGCGCTGATCTCGCCGGGTTCGAGCACCCGCAGATACGCGCCGGGCAGCACGGTCCGGGTGAACCGGCGCACCCAGCCCTTCTCCTGGAGCCAGCCCGCGAACGTACGGCAGGGGATGCGCGGCGAGGCCACCTCCAGCAGCAGGTCCGGGCCGACGCGCCAACGCTCCCCGATGAGTGCGCCATTGACGTCGATTCCGGTGGTGGTGAGGTTTTCGCCAAACGTGCCGGGCGCCAGGTCGCGCCCCAACTCCCGCTCCCAGAAGTCGAGATCCTCGCGCGCGTAGGCGTACACGGCCTGGTCGTCGCCGCCGTGGTGGCGCAGATCGCAGACCGCGTCCCCGGCGACGCCGCTGCCCCCGGTGCCCTTGGGGCCGGGGGCGGCCACCGCCACCGGGCCGTCCACGGGACGCTTGTCGATGCCGGTGCCGGCCTCCGCGTCGGTGTAGTCAGTGGGCATGGGCCGGCCGAGGTTCACGGTGAGCAGACGCATGGGCAGCAGGGTAGACGAAGCACCCCAAAGCGGCGAACGAATAATTTCGGCCACCCCCAAGCTGCCCTTATGCTCAACGCATGATCGAGGCTCGACATCTCAGGGTGCTGCGTGCTGTCGCCGCCGCCGGCTCATTCTCCGCGGCGGCCCGCGAACTGGGCTGCACCCAGCCCGCCGTCAGTCAGCAGATGAAGGCCCTGGAGCAGTCGGCCGGCACCCCCCTGCTGGTCCGTACGGGCCGCGAGACCCGCCTCACCGAGGCCGGCGCGGCGCTGGTGCGGCACGCGAGCGGCATCCTGTCCGGGCTGACGGCGGCGGAGGAAGAGGTCGCCGCCATCGCCGGGCTGCGGGCGGGGCGGGTGCGGCTGGTCTCCTTTCCCAGTGGCAGTTCGACGCTGGTGCCCACCGCGCTGGCCGACATGCGCGCGGCGCACCCGGGGACCCGTATCTCGCTGGTCGAGGCGGAGCCGCCGCGCTCGGTGGAGATGCTGCGCGCGGGCGACTGCGAGATCGCGCTGGCCTTCCGCTACCCGGAGGTCCGCGGCGCCGACCCGGCGGCCGACGCGGAGTGGGACGACCTGGTCGTACGCCACCTGCTGACCGACCGGCTCGTCGGCGTGGTCCCCGAGGGCCACCGGCTCGCGGGCGAGGACCAGATCGCCGTCGGCGACCTGGCCGGCGAGCCGTGGATCGCGGGCTGCCCCCGCTGCCGCAGCCACCTGGAGAGGGTGTGCGAGCTCGCGGGGTTCACCCCGCGGATCGACTTCGCGACGGACGACTATCCAGCGGTATTCGGCCTGGTCGGAGCTGGTCTGGGGGTGGCTGTGATGCCCGAACTGGCCCTGGAGACGCTGCGCCCCAAGGGGGCCCGCACGGTGCGGGTGGAGCCCGCGGTGGAACGGGAGATCGTGGCACTCACCCTGCCCGACCTGGACCGCGTACCCGCGGTCGCGGCCATGCTGGACCGCTTGGCGACGGCTGCGGCACGCTGACGCCGGGGGCGGTGGGGCTTGTGCGGACGTACGGACCGCGGGAGCTCGCGGCGCGGTGTTCGGCCGGCCTGAGACCCGCTGGACTGGCGGGGCCGCCGGGCTGGCGGGGGCCCTGGGGCCTGCGGGCCTGCTGAGGTCCGCCGGAGTGAGGTCCGCCGGAGCTACGGGCCTGCTTGGCGGGTCTGCTCGGCCGGCCGACTTGTCCGTACTGGCCCGCCGGCCTGTCCGTACCGGTCCCCGGCCTGTCCGTACCGGTCCGCCGGCCTGCCGCGCGTGCGGGCCCCGACCCGCTGTCGCACGCGTCGCACGCGTCGTACGCATTGCACGTGCCGCACGCGTCGCACGTATGCCGCCGGCGCGGCCCGTCGGCCCGGCTCGGCCGGATGGCGGATGAACGTTTCTTCAGAGGTTCGTCGCGCCGGAGGCCGCGATCACCCGGTGCCGTGCCCGGCCCATGAGCTCCTCGCGCTCGTCCTCGGTGAGCCCGCCCCAGACGCCGTACGGCTCCCGTACCGCGAGCGCGTGCGCCGCGCACTCCGAGCGCACCGGGCAGCGCATGCACACCTCTTTCGCCGAGGTCTCGCGCGCGCTGCGCGCGGCGCCGCGTTCACCCTCCGGATGGAAGAAGAGGGAACTGTCGACTCCTCGGCACGCGGCCAGGAGCTGCCAGTCCCACAGGTCGGCGTTGGGACCGGGAAGGCGGGAGAAATCTGCCATTGCTTATCCCCTCAGAAGCGCTCTGATCCGGACGCACTGCCCATGACCGTACATCCACTGTGTAAGCAGATGTAAATATGACTCATTGCGAATCTAGCCATAGACACCTCCAAAATGGAAGAAAAATCCCAGAAGATAGGCAAATGGGGCATAGAGTGAAGGCGAGGCGGCCGAGCCGGGCATGGCCCGATCCGCGTCGGCCCCCTCGCGTGGACTGCTGAAGGTGGCCGCCCGAGCCCGTAACTCTTTCGGGTGACCGTCGTTGAGAGTGCGAGGCGGTTGACGGATTAAGGACTCGGGCACATGTCCGAGCGCGTCGATCGCGCAGGTGACGATCAGTACCAGCCTGGAGGCTCAAGGTGACGCGCAGCAGCTGTGAGAGCCGTGGAGGACACTCATGACATCCGTCCTCGTCTGCGACGACTCCCCGCTTGCCCGAGAGGCGCTCCGCCGTGCGGTGGCGACCGTGCCCGGCGTCGAGCGTGTGACGACGGCGGCCAACGGCGAGGAAGTCCTCCGCCGCTGGGGCGCCGACCGTTCGGACCTGATTCTGATGGACGTGCGGATGCCCGGTCTCGGCGGCGTCGAAACCGTGCGGCGGCTGCTCTCGGCGGACCCCGGGGCCCGCATCATCATGCTCACGGTGGCCGAGGATCTCGACGGGGTGGCGCTCGCCGTCGCCGCCGGGGCGCGCGGCTATCTGCACAAGGACGCGTCGCGCGCCGAACTGCGCGCGACCGTCACGCAGGCGCTCGCCGACCCGACCTGGCGGCTTGCCCCGCGCAGGCTGCGGTCGGCCGAGATGGGCGCCGCGCCGACCCTGACCGCGCGCGAGATCCAGGTGCTCGAAGGCATGAGCCACGGCCGCTCCAACGCGGAGATCGGACGTGAGCTCTTTCTCTCCGAGGACACGGTCAAGACACACGCCCGCCGGCTCTTCAAGAAGCTCGGCGCCTCCGACCGGGCGCACGCCGTGGCGCTCGGTTTCCGCTGGGGCCTGGTCCGCTGAGACCGATGCCGCGTGCGGCGTTGGGGGGGGGGGGGGGGGGGGGGGGGGGGGGGGGGGGGGGGGGGGGGGGGGGAGGGGAGGCAGATAGACAGGCCACAAAAAAAAA
>NZ_JBWKFF010000015.1:33703-116700 GCF_056434425.1 Streptomyces sp. NPDC044033
TTTCCTTCTTTTTTTTTTTTTTTTTTGTGGTTTTCCCTATTTATTTTTCTTCTTTTTGTTTTTTTTTCTTCCTCCCCCCCCCCCTCCCCCCCTCCCCCCCCCCCCCCCCCCCCCCCCTCACTGCGTCGGCGTCCGACGCCGAAAGCCCGAGGGATGCCGCATCCTTGGGTGTGTGACTCCTCCCCGGCGGAGGCCGAGGTTCCTCACTCGGCCGGCAGCGATCTCATGACGGACAGGCTCGGACCGGTGCCGCACAGCACCGGGGCAAGCCATCGGTGGAGGCGTGGCCGCGGGGGCGGATATACCCGGATGGGGAGGCGCGAGACGTGAGTGCGAGGACATCGACGCGTAACGGTTCGATGCACAACTACGAAGGCGGTGCCATGGATCGCTGGGCGTCAAGGCACCATGGACCGATGCGCGACGACGAGAACACGGCGATCGGCGCCCTCGTCACACGCGCCGCCGGGGGGGACCGGCGGGCCACCCACGATCTGCTCGCCCTGGTGCACCCCCTTGCCCTGCGCTACTGCCGCACCCGGCTCTCCCGGCTGCCCGGTGATGCCCGCCACTTCGTGGACGACCTGGCGCAAGAGGTCTGCCTGGCCGTGCTGTGCGCGCTGCCGCGCTACCGCGACACCGGCCGGCCCTTCGAGGCGTTCGTCGTCGCGATCGCCGCCCACAAGGTCGCCGATCTCCAGCGGGCCGCGATGCGCCGCCCCGGCAGCACGGCCGTGCCCTCGGACGAGATGCCGGAGCAGCCGGACGACTCGCTCGGTCCGGAGGAACGGGCGCTGCTCAGCAGCGATGCCGAGTGGGCCAAGAAACTTCTCGCCAACCTGCCGGAGCACCAGCGTGAGCTGGTGCTGCTGCGGGTGGCCATCGGGATGACGGCCGAGGAGACCGGGCAGATGCTGGGGATGTCGCCGGGGGCCGTACGGGTCGCGCAGCACCGCGCGCTGAGCCGGCTCCGCGCGCTGGCCGAGCAGTAGGCCGCGGTGGGCCGACCCGTACGGACCGCGGTATGTGTGCGGCGGGTACGGGCCGCAGGACGCGCGCGGCGGGTACGGACGGCAGTACGCGTGCCGCGCGTACGGACGGCGGGACGCGTGCCGCGCGTACGGGAGCGGATGCCCGTACGCGCAAGGCCGCGGCTGCCCGTACGGTCATCGTGCGGGCGTCGTGCGGGCGTCGTGCGGGCGCCGGTCGGCGGCTTCCGCGGCGGTACGAATGCCGCGCGCACGCCGTATGAACGCACAAGTGATGCGTCCCTCATTCGTCGTGGAATGAGACACCTGTGGCTCCCGTTAGCATGGACATCCGCACCGAGGCAAGACCATTGGGAAGGTGTCATGACTGACAACGTCGACGGAATGCCTGCGAAATTCGCGATGCTCGGGCTGACGTACGACGACGTGCTGCTGCTGCCGGGCGCCTCCGAGGTGCTGCCGAACGCGGTCGACACCTCGTCCCGGGTCTCGCGCAACGTACGCGTGAACATCCCGCTGCTGTCCGCCGCGATGGACAAGGTCACCGAGGCGCGGATGGCCATCGCCATGGCCCGCCAGGGCGGCGCCGGCGTCCTGCACCGCAACCTCTCCATCGAGGACCAGGCCAACCAGGTCGACCTCGTCAAGCGCTCCGAGTCGGGCATGGTCACCGACCCGATCACGGTGCACCCCGACGCGACGCTGGCCGACGCCGACGCGCTGTGCGCGAAGTTCCGCATCAGCGGCGTGCCGGTCACGGACCCCGCGGGCAAGCTGCTGGGCATCGTCACCAACCGCGACATGGCCTTCGAGCTGGACCGCGGCCGTCAGGTGCGCGAGGTCATGACGCCGATGCCGCTGGTCACCGGCAAGGTCGGGATCTCCGGCGAGGACGCCATCGAGCTGCTGCGCCGTCACAAGATCGAGAAGCTGCCGCTGGTCGACGGGGCGGGCATCCTCAAGGGCCTGATCACCGTCAAGGACTTCGTCAAGGCCGAGAAGTACCCGATGGCCGCCAAGGACGCCGAGGGCCGGCTCGTCGTCGGCGCCGCGGTGGGCGTCGGCGACGAGGCGTTCGAGCGCGCGCAGGCGCTCGTCGAGGCCGGGGTCGACTTCCTGGTCGTCGACAGCGCGCACGGCCACAGCCGCGGCATCCTCGACATGATCGCCAAGGTCAAGTCCCAGATCGCCGTCGACGTCGTCGGCGGCAACATCGCCACCCGCGACGCCGCGCAGGCGCTCATCGACGCGGGCGCGGACGGCGTGAAGGTCGGCGTGGGCCCCGGCTCGATCTGTACGACGCGGGTCGTCGCGGGCATCGGCGTACCGCAGGTCACGGCCATCTACGAGGCCGCTCAGGCGTGCCACGCGGCGGGCGTGCCGCTGATCGGCGACGGCGGCCTCCAGTTCTCGGGCGACATCGCCAAGGCCATCGCGGCCGGTGCGGACACCGTGATGCTCGGCTCGCTGCTGGCGGGCTGCGAGGAGTCGCCGGGCGAGATGGTCTTCATCAACGGCAAGCAGTTCAAGTCCTACCGGGGCATGGGCTCGCTGGGCGCGATGCAGACCCGCGGCCAGGCCCGCTCCTACTCCAAGGACCGCTACTTCCAGGACAACGTGCTCTCCGAGGACAAGCTGGTGCCCGAGGGCATCGAGGGCCAGGTGCCCTACCGCGGTCCGCTCTCCTCGGTCGCGCACCAGCTCATCGGCGGCCTGCGGGCCTCCATGGGCTATGTCGGCTCCGCCGACGTCCCGGAGCTGAAGGAGAAGGGCCGCTTCGTGCGCATCACGTCGGCGGGGCTCAAGGAGAGCCACCCGCACGACGTTCAGCTGACGACCGAGGCGCCGAACTACTCGCGCCGCTGACACACGGCGAAAGCCCGGTCAGAGCCCGCGGCCCGGACTACCGGCCGCGGGCTCAGCCATGTCGGGGATACTGGAATCGGCAGACGGAGCGCCGAAGAATTTGAGAGGCCACACACGTGACTGAGATCGAGATCGGGCGCGGCAAGCGCGGCCGCCGGGCGTACGCATTCGACGACATCGCCGTCGTCCCGAGTCGGCGCACCCGCGACCCGAAGGAGGTCTCGATCGCCTGGCAGATCGATGCCTACCGGTTCGAGCTGCCCTTCCTCGCGGCGCCGATGGACTCGGTGGTCTCGCCCCGGACCGCGATCCGCATCGGCGAGCTGGGCGGGCTGGGCGTCCTCAACCTGGAGGGTCTGTGGACCCGCTACGAGGACCCGGAGCCGCTGCTCGCCGAGATCGCCGAGCTGGACGAGACCGCCGCGACCAGGCGCCTCCAGGAGATCTACGCCGCCCCGATCAAGGAAGAGCTGATCGGGCAGCGCATCAAGGAGGTGCGTGACTCCGGCGTGGTGACCGCCGCCGCGCTCTCGCCGCAGCGCACCGCGCAGTTCTCCAAGGCCGTGGTCGACGCGGGCGTGGACATCTTCGTGATCCGCGGCACCACGGTCTCCGCCGAGCACGTCTCGGGCGCGGCCGAGCCGCTCAACCTCAAGCAGTTCATCTACGAGCTGGACGTGCCCGTCATCGTCGGCGGCTGCGCGACCTACACCGCGGCCCTGCACCTGATGCGCACGGGCGCGGCGGGCGTCCTCGTCGGCTTCGGCGGCGGCGCGGCGCACACCACCCGCAACGTGCTGGGCATCCAGGTGCCGATGGCCACCGCGGTCGCCGACGTGGCCGCCGCCCGACGCGACTACATGGACGAGTCCGGCGGCCGGTACGTGCACGTGATCGCGGACGGCGGCGTGGGCTGGTCCGGCGACCTGCCCAAGGCCATCGCCTGCGGCGCCGACGCCGTGATGATGGGCTCCCCGCTGGCCCGCGCCACGGACGCCCCGGGCCGCGGCCACCACTGGGGCATGGAGGCCGTCCACGAGGATGTGCCGCGCGGCAAGCGGATGGACCTGGGCGCGGTCGGCACCACCGAGGAGGTGCTGCTCGGCCCGTCGCACATCCCGGACGGTTCGATGAACTTCTTCGGCGCGCTGCGCCGGGCGATGGCCACGACGGGCTACTCGGAGCTCAAGGAGTTCCAGCGCGTCGAGGTGACGGTGGCCCCGTCCCAGCACGACAACCGCTGACGCCGCGTCGGCCGTAGCCGCCGAGGGCCCGGATCACCCGCTGTCGCTGTGGCGGGTGTCCGGGCCCTTTGCCGTTCGTACGGGCGTGTTCTTGTACGGGCACCTTGGCGCGGGCGCGTTCTCGTACGGCCGTCTTGGCACGGGAGCGCGCGGATCGCGGCTCGGCTCCGAACGGCTCGGTGCGGCCCGGCGGTGTCAGCCGGCGAGCTTCTTGGTCGTGCTGTAGGCGCCGGCCGCGCCGAGGAGGTAGAAGGCCACGTCGATGATCTCCAGGTACTCCTTCCACGCCTTGCTGATGAGGTCGAAGTGGTCGAGGAGCGCCTCGAAGACCGAGATGTCCGCGGCGCCGGCGAGGGCCAGCGCGAAGCCGAAGATCTGGCCGAGGTAGACGCCGATCAGGCCGAGTATCGCGCTGACGACGGGCAGGGCGGCGTTGCGGCCGCCGAGCTTGCCGAGGGCGGCGCCGATGAGCGCACCGGTGCCGACCGCGAGGTAGCCGATCTGGGCGCCGTCGGTGGCCTTGAGTATCGCGCCATAGATCGCGGAACCGACGAGCATGGCGACGATGCCGACGACCACCGCGAGGCCCGGGGTGCCCCTGCGGCCGGCCGGGGGCGGAGGCGGGAAGCCGCCCGGAGCGCCGTACTGGCCCTGCTGGGGCGGGTAGGGCTGCTGCTGGTAGCCGCCGGGCGCCGGGGGCTGGTAGCCGCCGGGCTGCTGCTGCGGGTCGCCGTATCCGGCCGGCTGCTGGGGCGGCTGGCCGTACGGGTTCGGCTGCTGCGGTGGCTGTGGCTGCTGCCAGGGCTGGCTCACGGTGGTCCCCCGAGGTGAAGGTGCGGAACCGCGCTCCTGAGCCGGAAGTGGCTGGAGCGCAGTATGAAAGTCGGGCCATAAGCTAACAGTTAGGACTGACAGGGCAGTAACGTGTTTCCCGCTCTGTGACACGGTCGGGACGCCGCCGCTACTCCGCTACGCGCTTGGCGACCAGGTATCCCTCGGCCGCGGCCACGGTGTAGAAGCCGATGTCGTTCCTGCCGAGCATCTCGTGGCGCCAGTAGTCCACGACGGTGTCGAAGTGGTGCAGCAGGGTGGTGAGGACACTCGGCGGGTGGCTCAGGGCGTCGCTCGCCGCCTCGCTCATCTGCGTGGCGGCGGCGAGGAGTTGGGCGAGGAGGACGCCGAGCAGGGCCAGCGGGGGTCCGAGCGGCGCGAGCGCCGGCGCGCGGCCGCCGGCCTTGCCGAGGGCCGCGCCGACGAGCAGGCCGATCGCGAGCGCCCAGTAGCCGAGTTCATGGCTGCCGGGGCCGGCCAGCCCCTGGACCCAGCCGAAGGCGACGGCGCCGAGAAGCGCGGCGGCGGCGCCCGCGGCGAGGCCCCGCGCGGGTCGGCCCCCGGCCGCGGGGCGGTCGGACGGAGGCGGAGCGGTCTCGGTTCGCGGTGCGGGCACGCTCATGATTTCGCACGCTAGCAGCGGCCAATGTCAGCGGGCGTCCGATGTGTGCGCCGGATAAAGATTCGGGCATAGGGAATAATGGCAACTTATGGCGCAAAGCAAGTCGTTCAACGGACGGGACATGGGCATCGACCTCGGCACCGCGAACACGCTGGTGTACGTGCGGGGAAAGGGAGTGGTGCTCAACGAGCCATCAGTGGTCGCGGTGAACGCCGCCGACGGCGGGGTGTTGTCGGTCGGTTTCGAGGCGAGGGAGACCATCGGTCGTACGCCCTCGAACATCGTGGCCGTCCGCCCCCTGCGCGACGGTGTCATAGCCGACTTCGAGATAGCCGAGCGGATGCTCCGGCACTTCATCAAGCGGGTCCAGGGCAACCGCCGCTGGGGGCGACCGAGGGTCGTGGTCTGTGTGCCGTCGGGCATCACGGGCGTGGAGCGGCGCGCGGTCATCGAGGCGGCGAACCGCGCCGGGGCCCGCCAGGTGCACCTGGTCGAGGAGCCGATGGCCGCGGCGATCGGCGCGGGGCTGCCGGTGAGCGAGCCGACCGGCTGCATGGTCGTCGACATCGGCGGCGGCACCACCGAGGTCGCGGTGATCTCGCTGGGCGGCATCGTGACGGCCCGTTCGGTGCGGACCGCGGGCGACGCGATGGATGCCGCGATCATCTCGTACGTGAAGAAGGAGTACTCCCTCGCGATCGGCGAGCGGACCGCGGAGTCGCTCAAGATGAGCATCGGCTCCGCCACGGCCACCGGCTACTGGACTGCGGCGGGTCTCAGCGCTCTCGCCGAGCAGCTGGAGAAGAACGACGGCCTCTCCGACGACAACGGCGACCCCGAGGACACTCAGGGCCTGCTGCCGCCGGACCGCTGCACCATCCGCGGGCGCGACCAGGTCAGCGGCCTGCCCAAGACCCTGGAACTGACGGCGGACGAGGTGCGGCACGCGCTGACCGAACCCGTGGACACCATCGTCGCGGCCGTCCGGCAGACGCTGGACGAGACCCCGCCGGAGCTGGCCGGCGACATCATGGACCGCGGCATCGTACTGACGGGCGGCGGGGCGCTGCTGCGCGGCCTGGACGTGCGGCTCAGCAAGGAGCTGGACATCCCGGTGCTGGTGGCCGACGAACCGCTGGACTGCGTGGCCGTGGGCACCGGCCGGTGCGTCGAGGACTTCGCGTCGCTCAAGACGGTGCTGGACGCGCAGCCGCAGCGCCTGCTGGCCACGGGCCGCTGAACGGGCGGGCGGCCGAACGGAGGGAGCGGGCCGCTGAACGGTCCCCGGCGACGACCCCGCGGCCCTGGAGGCGGCGCTTCCGGGGGCTCCGCTCTGGAGGCAGCACCAGAGGTGGCGCTGGAGACGGCGCCGGAGACGCTGCTAGGGGCGGCGCCAGAGGTGGCGCTAGAGACGGTGCGCCGCGCCCGCGGGGCTCGCTCCGCGGGTGTCCAGCAGGAGCTGGGCCTTCACGGCCAGCCCCTGGAGGTCGTACGTGCGGTGCTGCTGGAGCAGCACCGTGAGGTCGGCGTCGGCCGCCGCCTCGTACAGGGAGTCGGCGCGCGGTACGGGCCGGCCCAGCACGCGCCACTGCGGCACATGCGGGTCGTGGTAGCTCACCTGTGCCCCCAGCTCCATGAGCCGGGAGGCGATCTCCCGTGCGGGTGAGCCCTCCTGGTCGGCGATGTCGGCCTTGTAGCTGACGCCGAGCAGCAGCACGCGCGCGCCGCGCGCGGACTTGCCGTGTTCGTTGAGGAGGGTGGCGCAGCGCTGGATGATGTAGCGCGGCATCCGCCCGTTGACCTCCTGGGCCAGTTCGACCATGCGCAGCGGGTAGCCGAGGCTGCGGCCCTGGTAGGAGAGGTAATTGGGGTCGATGGGGACGCCGTGGCCGCCGACGCCGGGGCCGGGGCGGAACGCCTGGAAGCCGAAGGGCTTGGTCTCGGCGCACCGTACGACGTCCCACAGGTCGACGCCGATGTCGTTGCAGAAGACGGCCATCTCGTTGGCGAGCGCGATGTTGACGTGCCGGTAGTTGGACTCCAGGACCTTGACGGTCTCGGCCTCGCGGGGCCCGCGGGCCCGTACGACCTTTTCGCAGAGCCGCCCGTAGAAGGCGGCGGCGGCCTCGGTGCAGGCGGGGGTGAGGCCGCCGATGACCTTGGGCATGTTGCCGTAGGCGTACGCGCGGTTGCCGGGGTCGAGGCGGCTGGGGGAGTAGGCGAGGTGGAAGTCGCGCCCGGCGCGCAGCCCGGAGCCGTTCTCCAGGATGGGGCGCAGGAATTCCTCCGTGGTCCCCGGGTAGGCGCTGGACTCCAGGAGAACAGTGGTGTGCGGTCGCAGCCGGGCCGCCAGGGTGTGCGCGGCGTCGCCGATCGCACGCAGGTCCAGTGACCGGTCTTCGCCCAGCGGCGTGGGCGCGCAGATCACGGCCGTATGGACCCGGCCCAGCTCGCCGTCCTCGGCGGTGATGCGGAAGCGTCCGGAGAGCATCCGGCGGATCTCGGGGGCGGTGAGGGAGCCGTCCACGGGTGGCCGGCCGGCTCGTAGGTCCGCGACGACGCGCGGGTCGGGGTCGTAGCCGACGGTGTTCACTCCGGCGGCGGTAGCGGCCTGGGCGAGAGGGAGGCCGAGATGGCCGAGGCCGATGACGGCGAGATCTGCGGGCATGGCGTCGTGCCGTCCTTCCCGAGGCGATTCCGGATGGCGTGAATTCAGACTAAGCGGAAATATGACTCATATTCAGTATTGGACGGTGGCATTGACCCGGTGTTGCCAAGCCGGGTGAAGCCTGGTCGCGCGCCCCCGACGCGGACAGAATCGTCGGACGGGGAGCGCGAGCCCGATCACACGGGAGGCATTGGTGAGGACAGCGACACTCGGCCCGGCCGAGCGCGGAGAGGCGCTCGCCCGGATGGCGGAGCGCGAACTGGACGTGCTGGTCGTCGGCGGCGGCGTCGTCGGCGCGGGCACCGCCCTGGACGCGGCCACCCGCGGACTGGCGACCGGCCTCGTAGAGGCCCGGGACTGGGCGGCGGGCACCTCCAGCCGCTCCAGCAAGCTCATCCACGGGGGGCTGCGCTATCTGGAGATGCTCGACTTCGCGCTCGTACGGGAGGCGCTCAAGGAGCGCGGGCTGCTGCTGGAGCGGATCGCCCCGCACCTGGTGCGCCCGGTGCCCTTCCTCTACCCCCTTCAGCACAAGGGCTGGGAGCGGTTCTACGCCGGCTCGGGCGTCGCCCTCTACGACGCCATGTCCATCTCCTCCGGCCATGGCCGCGGCCTGCCCACCCACCGCCACCTCACCCGCAAGCACGCACTGAGCGTCGCGCCCTGCCTCAAGAAGGACGCCCTGGTGGGCGCCCTCCAGTACTACGACGCCCAGATGGACGACGCGCGCTACGTCGCGACGATCGTGCGCACCGCCGCCGCCTACGGCGCGGACGTGGCCAACCGCGCGCGCGTGGTGGGCTTCCTGCGCGAGGGCGAGCGGGTCGTCGGCGCCCGGGTGCACGACCTGGAGCAGGGCGGCGAATTCGAGATCCGCGCCCGCCAGGTGGTCAACGCCACCGGCGTGTGGACGGACGACACCCAGGGCCTGATCGCCGAGCGCGGCCAGTTCCACGTACGGGCCTCCAAGGGCATCCATCTGGTGGTGCCCAAGGACCGCATCCACTCCACCACCGGGCTCATCCTGCGCACCGAGAAGAGCGTGCTGTTCGTCATCCCCTGGGGGCGGCACTGGATCGTCGGCACCACCGATACCGACTGGGACCTGGACAAGGCGCACCCCGCCGCGTCCAGCGCCGACATCGACTACCTGCTGGAACACGTCAACTCGGTGCTCTCCACCCCGCTCACCAGGGACGACGTGCAGGGCGTCTACGCGGGGCTGCGCCCGCTGCTGGCCGGCGAGTCGGACGCCACCAGCAAGCTGTCCCGTGAGCACACCGTCGCGCACCCGGTGCCGGGCCTGGTGGTCGTCGCGGGCGGCAAGTACACGACATACCGGGTGATGGCCAAGGACGCGGTGGACGAGGTGGTGCACGGCCTCGACCAGAAGGTCGCCGACTGCGTCACCGAGGACGTGCCGCTGATGGGCGCGGAGGGCTACAAGGCGCTGTGGAACGCCCGGGCGCACATCGCCCAGCGCACCGGGCTGCACGTGGCGCGCGTGGAGCACCTGCTCAACCGGTACGGCTCCATGGTCGACGAGGTGCTGGCACTGATCACCGCCGACCCCACGCTCGGTGAACCATTGGCCGCCGCTGAGGACTATCTGCGCGCCGAGGTCGTCTACGCCGCCTCGCACGAGGGCGCGCGCCACCTCGACGACGTCCTCACGCGCCGTACGCGCGTCTCGATCGAGACCTTCGACCGGGGCACGCGCAGCGCGCGCGAGGCCGCCGAGCTGATGGCGCCGGTGCTGGGCTGGGACAAGGGGCAGATCGAGCGGGAGGTCGAGCACTACGAGAAGCGGGTGGAGGCGGAGCGGGAGTCGCAGCGGCAGCCGGACGACCTGACGGCGGACGCGGCACGGCTCGGGGCCCCGGACATCCAGCCCCGGTGAACGCCGAACGCCCGGCCCTGCCGAGACGACTGAGCCCTAATGGGGTGAATTCCGGCAGAACTCCGCACCCAGAAGGGGCCTTTGGGTCGCCGGAGCGATCCCCGCGCCTCTGTTGATCCGAGAGCTGAGCGGTCGCCGGCCGTGCGGGCCGGCGACCGCCGGCACGTACGAACCGTCGATCTCGCCGCTCCGCCTCGCACGGGCGGTACGGGACGGGCCCATCCCGTACCGCCGTGCGAGGCGGAGCGGCTGTCGCGGCGGTGCGCGGTGAAGCCCGCGCCGGAGAACCGGCGGAGGGACTTCGCGATCCGGCCGTCGAGGCTCGGCCGCCGCTGGGCGGCGAGTTGCGGGACGACCGCCGTCTTGGTGACGCCGCCCGCGCGGAGACGGTTGTCCGCGCGCCGCGGCGGTCCGTCCGTACGTGCGCCGTGCCGACCGTCGCGAAACGGACCCCATGAGCGTTTTGTGACAGCTCGGCGGTCTCCGGAACCGAACCGCCGGCCACCGGCTCTTGGACAGGGAGGCGCGGCATGGAACCGCGGTATGGAACCGCCGCACACCGTCAACGCGGCTGCCGGCTCGGCCATGATGACGATGAGGCGGGAGAGGCCGGAGTGGCTCGGCATGCGCTCATCAAGTCGGCACTCGGACCCTGGCCTTCCCCTGGTCCGCGGATGAGAGACAATGGACGCTCTGCCAGGGTGGGTTGATCGCAGAGCTGATTGCCAGAGGGGACGCATGTCGGAGGCGGAAGAGACGCAGGGCACGACAGGGCGCCTCCTGGCTGGTCGGTACCGGCTCGGCGAGGTGCTGGGTCGGGGCGGCATGGGTACGGTGTGGCGTGCGCGCGACGAGACCTTGGGCCGTACGGTCGCGGTCAAGGAACTGCGCTTCCCGTCGAGCGTCGACGAGGACGAGAAGCGCCGCCTGATCACCCGTACGCTGCGCGAGGCGAAGGCGATCGCCCGCATCCGCAGCAACGGCGCGGTCACGGTCTACGACGTCGTCGACGAGGACGACCGGCCGTGGATCGTCATGGAGCTGATCGAGGGTCGCTCGCTCGCCGACGCGATCCGGGAGGACGGGCCCCTTCCGTGGAGACAGGCGGCCGAGGCCGGTCTCGCCATCCTCGACGTGCTGCGCGCCGCGCACCGTGAGGGCATCCTGCACCGCGACGTGAAGCCGTCGAACGTCCTGATCGCCGACGACGGCCGGGTCGTGCTCACCGACTTCGGCATCGCACAGGTCGAGGGCGACCCGTCGGTCACCTCCACCGGCATGCTGGTCGGCGCCCCCTCGTACATCTCGCCGGAGCGGGCACGCGGCCACAAGCCGGGCCCGCCGGCCGACCTGTGGTCGCTGGGCGGCCTGCTGTACGCCGCGGTGGAGGGCGTCCCGCCGTACGACAAGGGTTCGGCCATAGCGACACTCACCGCCGTGATGACCGAGCCGATGGAGCCGCCGAAGCACGCGGGGGCGCTGGAGGAGGTCCTCTACGGCCTGCTCGCCAAGGACCCCGAGAAGCGGCTGAACGAGGCGGGCGCGCGGGCGTTGCTCACCGACGCGGTCAACGCGCCCGAGGAGGACCGCAAGGCTCCCGAGCCGCCGGTCGTCGAGCCGACGCGCGCGATGGCGCTGCCTCCGGCCCCGGCGCCGCCCGCCCCCTCCTCACCGCCGCTGTCGCTGGAGAAGACCGGCTCGGGGGCGGCATCCCCCCCGGCCGGGCCACGGGCCGCGGATGTGGCGGCGGACCGCATGCGCGGCGCGCTGAAGTCCGTACGGAACGCGGCGGCGTCCGCGACCGCGGCGAAAGCGTCCAAGTCCAAGGAGTCCGGGGCCGCCGGTCGGAATGGTTCGGCTTCCGGGTCCGGCGGCGGCGCTCGGGGGCCGGGCGCGCGCCCGGGAACTCCGCCGCGCGCGTCGATCACGGACGTGGTGCCCAAGCGGACGCTCCTGGTGGTGGCCGTGGTCGTGGTGCTCGCCGTACTGGGCACGGTGCTCGCCTTCGCCCTCAGTGGCGACGACGCCGACAAGTCGGACAAGGGCTCTTCCGGCTCCAAGGACGACAAGGCGACCTCCTCCGGATCGGCCCCGGCAGCGGCCGGCGGCGGGAAGGACGAGAAGGGCGAGAAGGACGAGAAGGGCACCGAGCGGCCGACGGGGTCGGCCTCGACGGACGGGGCGGCCAAGAAGCCGGCGGGCACGGACGGCCTGCCCGAGGGGTACGAACCGGTCAAGAACGGTGAGTACCACTTCAGTATCGCGATGCCCAAGGGCTGGAAGCAGACGGCCACCGCGGGTGATCACTCCGGCGCCATATACAGCGCGGCGGGCGGTTTCCCGCGGCTCCAGGTCGACTTCGGTTCGCAGCCGCAGTCGGACGCGGCCAAGTCGTGGCGGGCGGCGGAGGGCAGCGCGAAGAACGGCGGCATGAAGGGCTACCAGGGCCTCGGCGTCGACACCGTCGACAAGTGGGCCGGGCACGACTACCCGACCGTCGCGGACTGGACCTTCGAGCGCGACCAGAGCGGCAAGCGGGTCCAGGTCGTCAACCGCGGCTTCAAGGTCGACGGCGGCCATGGCTACGCCATCATGATCACCTGCGAGAAGGACAAGTGGAAGGACGCCCAGTGCAGGGAGCTGCGGGAGGCCGCCTTCGCCTCCTTCAAACCCGAGGGCTGAGCGGCGACACCGGGCCCTGGCCGGGCCCTGGCCGAAATGGCTCACGGAGCGCGTACGAAGCGACGTACTGAGCCGTACGGTCCCAAGGCGGGGGCTGGGCACGTATCGTGAGAGCCCGTGGACCGTACGCAGCCACAAAGAGCAGTGAAATGACCGTACTTGGCGGTTGCTGACGGGGTCTGTCGAGGTTTCGGGCGATAGCTGGCGCGAGATGGTGAATCTCGCGCTTGGGGAGGCGTCGTGGACGACTACGCGGGTCGGGTCCTTGCCGACCGCTATCGCCTTCCGCTGCCGCCTTCCGACGAGTTCGAACTCGTCGAGACGCGCGCCTTCGACGCCTACAGCGGGCAGGAGGTCCTCCTCCGGCAGATCCCGCTGCCCGAGGTCGTCGACGCGGAGGTCGTCGGCGAGGAGGGCGGACACGGCGGGCGGAACGCGGGCCGGCACGGCGGGCGTACGACCCAGGGGACCGGCGATCCGGCGGTGCGCCGCGCCCTCGAAGCCGCCGGCGCCGCGGCCCAGATACCCGATCACCCCCGGCTCGACCAGGTCTTCCACGTCTTCGCCGAGGCCGGCAGCCTGTGGATCGTCAGCGAGCTCATCCCCGCCCGGCCGCTGGCCGCGCTCCTCGCCGAACGCACGCTGACCCCTCACCGCGCCGCCGAGATCGCCGCCGATGTCCTGACCGCCCTGAGCGCGCTGCACGCGCACGGCTGGACCCACCGCAACATCACCGCCCGTACGGTCCTCGTCTGCGACGACGGCCGGGCGGTCCTCACCGGGCTCGCGGCGGGGGCGGCGGAAGAGGCGCTCTGCGGCTACGACCCGGTGCCGGCCGTGGCCCTGAAGGGCGGCAGCACCGCCCTGCGGCCCGCCGTGCCCGCGGGTTCGGTGGAAGGGGGAGCCGGACCGCCCGGCGCCCCTGGCGTCGCGGCGGCGGGGCGGCCCGCGGGGCCGCCGGTCGGCGGCCGGGCCGCGATAGCCACGGCCCGCGCGGCCGATGGCGGCTCAGGCCAACAGCCTTCCGTGCCCGCTCACAACGGATCCCCGCCCCCGGCCTTCACCGGTCCCGCCTACCGCGACCAGGGCGCGGCAGGCGGCTTCCTGCCCCAGGCCGAGGCGCCGGATACCCAGCGGGAAGGGGTGGCCGGGCCGGATCCGCGAGCGGTGCGGGCCGGAGCGATAGCCGCGTACCGGGCCGGGACGCGGGCCGCCACCGCGCGGGCGAACGCCGACACCCCGGCGCCGGACGACTCCTCCCACGCCCCGGGGGCCCCCGCGGCATGGGGCGGCGGCAGCGCCGCCAGCGGCACCGCGCCCACGGGGCCCGCGCCGGACAGCGCCGCCTGGAGCGCGGACGCCCTCATGAAGACCGGATCGCAGAGTGCGCTCCCGGGGCCCGCGGGGCACTCGGACGAAGGAGCCGCGCCACAGACGTCCTTGGGCGCGCCTATGGCCGAAGGGACCGCTGGGCCCGAAGGGGCCGCTGAGGACGGCGGGACGGGCGAGCCCGCCGTTCCGGGTGGTGACGGCCGCGCGCACACGGGCTTCACGGAGCCATGGGGCCACGGCGAGAACGGGCGCCAGGGGCGGGGCCCGCAGACCGCCCTGGCGGCCGAACGGGCTCGGCAGGCGCGGATGGTGGTCGTCGGCCCCGTCACCGAGCGGTGGGCGCCCGAGCAGGCCGGACCGGTGCACGAGAACTGGCGGCTCGCACCGCCGGTGGGCCCGGCCGCAGACCTGTGGGCGCTGGGCGCCCTGCTGTTCCGGGCGGTGCAGGGACACGCGCCCTACCCCGAGGAGACCGCCGCCGAACTGGTGCAGCTCGTATGCGCCGAGTCGCCCGCCTACGCGGAGGAGTGCGGGGCGCTGCGCCCCGTCGTCGAGTCGCTGATGCGCAAGGACCCGACCGAGCGGCCCGACTTCGAGGAGCTGCGGGGCTGGCTGCGCTCGCTGATCCGGTCCGCCCCGGAGCCGGAACTCGGCAGCCGCACCGTCACCGTCCCGTCGATCGGCCCGGGTTCGCCCTCTGATCCGCACCGGCTGCCCATCAAGCGCCGGCGCGGGGAACTGGTGCGCAGGCGGCGGTCCGGCGCATCGGCGGCCGCCCCGCACGGGCGGCACAAGAAGGCCCATAAGACGGTGCACCGCACCGTGACCAAGCAGCCGCGTCCCCCGCGTCCGCAGCGGCTGAAGTTGGAGCACACCGAGCGGCCGGAGCGGACCGTCGGGCCCGCGCACGAGCGGCAAGGACGCGCCCCCCGTCGGTTGGGGCGGCTGCTGCTGGTCCTCATCCTCGTGGTGATGGCCGGGGTCATCGCCTACGCCCTGCTGTTCATGCCGCGCGAGGGGAAGAACGCGGGCCAGGCCCGTACGGACCGTACGGGCGCGGCCGGCGCGCAGAGTTCCGCGGCCGACGGCACGGGTACGAGGAGCGCGCCCCGCTCCTCCGCCGCGGCCTCCATGGGGGCGCAGGAGCCCCAGACGTCCGAGCCCGCCGGCGTCGCCAAGGGTTTCGCGCTGCGCCAGGACCCGAAGGGGTTCGCGGTGTCCGTGGCCGAGAACTGGCAGCGGCGCGGTGAGAACGACCGCGGTCAGGTCGTCTACATCGGCGGGGACTACGAACTGATCGTGGTCCCGGGCAGGGACAAGGTGTCGGAGTACGGGGGCGACCCGATGGCGTACCAGCAGGACCGGGAGCCCGAGCTGGCCCCGTACCGCTCGTCGTCCTGGTCGGGCGCCTCGGGGCTGCGCCGTATCGACGTGGGCAGGACGGCGATGGCGGAGGGCACGTTCAACTGGAACGACAGCAGCGGCCGCCAGGTGTATGTGCGCAACGCGGCGATGATCCTCGACGGCCGCTACCACCTGCTCCAGGTGATCGGCCCGGCCGACGAACAGCGCGCTGTGGACCGGTACTTCGATCAGGCCATCGCGACCTACCGCGCGGAGCCCTGACCGGGGAGGGGCTCGGAGAACCGGTCACGCAGCCGGTACTTGAGGACCTTGCGCAACGTCTCGTTGCGCGGCAGCGCGCCGACCAGCTCCAGCTGTTCGGGGATCTTGTGCACGGAGAGCCCCGCGGCGCGCAGACACGCGGATACGGCACCGAGGGTGAGCGGGGCCGCCCCGGGCGGCTGCTGGACTACGGCGCAGACCCGCTCCCCGCGGTCCCGGTCGGGGAGGCCGATGACGGCGACGTCCTCGACGTCCGGGTGCTCGTAGAGGAGCCGCTCTATCTCCTGGGCGGAGATGTTCTCGCCCTTGCGGATGATGATGTCCTTCTCGCGGCCGGTGAGCACGAGGTGGCCGTCGGGCGTGAGGTGGCCGAGGTCGCCGGTGATGAGGAAGCCGTCGCGGTCGAAGACCTCGGCGGTCTGCGCGGCGTCCAGGTAGCCGCGGCAGACGGCTTCGCCGCGTAGCCGTACGGCGCCGTCCCGCCCGGCGGGCAGGGGGCTGCCGTCGGCGTCCACGATGCGGATCTCCATGCCTTCGGGCGGCCGGCCCTCGGTGGTGGCGAGGTTGTGGGGCGTGTCGTCGGGCGCCCCCATGGTGATCATCGGGACCTCGGTCATGCCGTAGCCGTGGGTGAGTTGGCAGCCCATCTCGCGGACCACCTCGTGGTAGAGCTCGGGCGGCTTGGCGGCGCCGCCGCCCGCCATGAGCCGGAGGGCGGGGAGGAGTCTGCGTCCGGGGTCCTTGCGCTGCTCCGCGAGGAACATCGCGTAGAAGGCGGTGGAGCCTCCGGCGACCGTGACGCCGTGGCGGCGGTAGGCGTCGAGTGAACCGGGCATCGAGAAGTGCTCCAGCATGACGGCGGGGAAGCCGCGGAGCAGCAGCATCACGGTGTAGTCGGGCCCGGCGACATGGGCGTACGGGAAGGCCATCGAGCCGATGTCCTCGGCGTTCAGGCGCAGAGCGCGGGCGAGGCAGCCGCCGGCGGCGATGAGGCTGCGGTCGGTGTGCAGGACCCCTTTGGGGTCGGAGGTGGTGCCCGAGGTCCAGTAGATCCAGCGGACCGAGGTGCCGTCCGACGGGGGCTCGGGGAGGACCGCCGGGTCGCCCTCGGGGAGCGTGTCGTACGCCTCGAAGACGCGTGGGGGCGTGGTGAGTTCGAGTCCGACGCGGTGGGCCATCGCCGAGTGGTCGAAGCCGCGCCAGGTGCCGGGTACGGCGAAGAACTCGGCCTCGGCAGCCCGGAGCGCGAAGCCGACCTCGCGGTCGCGGTAGAAGGGGATGAGCGGCGTCTGCACGGCCCCGATACGGGCCAGGGCGAAGGTGAGGACGGCGGTCTCGATGCGGGTGGGCAACTGCCAGGCGACCCGGCTGCCAGGACGTACACCGAGGCCGTACAGGCCGGCGGCGACGCGCTCGGCCCAGGTGCGCAGGGCGCCGAAGGTCAGCTTCCGGTCGTCGTCGGCCGAGGGCGCGGCGTCGATGAGGACCAGCGCCTCGGGGGTATGTGCCGCGCGGCGGTCCAGGAGCTCCCACAGGGTGCGGGAGCTCTCCAGTTCGCGGGCGAGCCGTGTGCCGCTTCCGGGATCAGTGTGCTCGCGCATGGGTGCAGCCTCCGCTTATCTGATGCCCCGTCAGAATGTCCGCGAAGCGTAAGCCGCAGCGCCTTGTCGGTCCAGAGGTGCCGGGGCTAGCCTGCACATCTGACGACCCATCAGAAAAGTTGGCGGGAGCAGTCCGCGCCACAGTGATCATCGCCATGTGTGAGGGGAAACCATGGAGCTACCGCGCATCGTCAGCGTCGACGACCACGTGATCGAGCCCGCACACCTCTTCGAGACCTGGCTGCCGGCCAGATACCGGGACCGCGGGCCCCAGTCGCTGACGGAGGGTATCGGCGAGCTGGAGTACACCGGCGGGAAGTACGTCATCACCATGGACCCGGCCGGCCCCCCGACCGACTGGTGGATCTACGAGGACCTCAAGTTCCCGTACAAGCGCAATATCGCGGCCGTCGGCTTCGACCGCGACGACATGACGCTGGAGGGCATCACCCGGGCCGAGATGCGGCGCGGCTGCTGGGACCCCGCCGAGCGGCTGCGGGACATGGACCTCAACCACGTGGAAGCCTCCCTCTGCTTCCCGACCTTCCCGCGCTTCTGCGGGCAGACGTTCGCCGAGGCGCACGACAAGGAAGTGGCCCTCGCCTGCGTACGCGCCTACAACGACTGGATGGTGGAGGAGTGGTGTGGTGACAGCGGGGGCCGGCTGATCCCGCTCTGCATCATCCCGCTGTGGGACATCGACCTCGCCGTAGCGGAGATCAAGCGGAACGCGGCACGTGGCGTGAAGGCCGTGACCTTCAGCGAGATCCCCACCCATCTGGGGCTGCCGAGCATCCACTCCGGCTACTGGGACCCCTTCTTCGCCGTCTGCCAGGAGACCGGAACCGTCGTCAACATGCACATCGGCTCGTCCTCGCAGATGCCCGCGGCCTCCCCGGACGCGCCGCCCGCCGTGCAGGCGTCCCTCTCCTTCAACAACGCCATGGCGTCGATGATGGACTTCCTCTTCAGCGGCGTACTGGTGAAGTTCCCGACGCTCAAACTCGCCTACAGCGAAGGGCAGATGGGATGGATCCCCTACGCCCTGGAGCGCGCGGACGACGTGTGGGAGGAGCACCGGGCGTGGGGCGGGGTGCGCGACCTGATCCCCGAACCGCCCTCTTCCTACTACTACCGGCAGATCTTCTGCTGCTTCTTCCGCGATAAACACGGGGTCGCGTCACTCGATGTGGTGGGCCGGGACAACGCGACGTTCGAGACCGACTACCCGCATGTGGATTCGACCTTTCCGCACACCAAGGAGGTCGCGCTCGACCACATGAAGGGCCTCGACGACGAGACGGTCTACAAACTCATGCGGGGCAACGCCATCCGGATGCTCGACTTGGACCTCGACCGGGGACGCCGCCGCTGATGGACCTTTCCTACACGGAGGAAGAGGAGGACTTCCGGCGGCGGCTGCGCGACTGGCTCGGCACGGCGTTGGCCGGGCTCCCGGCGAAGCCCGAGGCCACCGACTGGCCGGGCCGCCGGGCGTACGACTGCGCATGGCAGCGGGCGCTGTACGACGCCGGATACGCCGGACTGCACTGGCCCCGGGACGCCGGCGGCCAAGGGGCCACGCCCACCCAGCACCTGATCTTCCTGGAGGAGGCGGAGCGGGCGGGCGCGCCCTACGTGGGGGCCAACTTCGTGGGGACGCTGCACGCGGGGCCCACCATCGCGGCCGAGGGGACGCCCGAACAGCGGGCGCGCTGGCTGCCGCCGATCCTGCGCGGCGACGAGGTGTGGTGCCAGGGGTTCTCCGAGCCGGAGGCCGGGTCCGACCTGGCGGCCCTGCGGACACGGGCGGTCCGCGACGGAGACTCCTACGTCGTCAGCGGCAGCAAGATCTGGACCTCGCACGCCGAGATCGCCGACTGGTGCGAACTGCTGGTCCGCACGGACACCTCGGCCCCCAAGCACCGGGGCATCTCCTGGCTCGCCATGCCGATGGACGCGCCCGGTGTCACCGTCCGGCCGCTGCGGACGCTGGCCGGGTCCGCGGAGTTCGCCGAGGTGTTCCTCGACGAGGTGCGAGTGCCGATCTCCCACCGGATCGGAGCGGAGAACGACGGCTGGCGCGTGACCATGGTGACTCTCTCCTTCGAGCGCGGCACCGCCTTCGTCGGCGAGGTTGTCGCCTGCCGGCGCGTGCTGGGCGAGGTGGCCCGTACGGCCCGAGCGAACGGGCTCTGGGACGACGCGGTGCTGCGCCGACGGCTCGGCCGGCTGTCCGCGGAGTTCCGCGCGCTGTGGCGGCTCACCCAGTGGAACGTCAGCGAGGCGCAGCGGTCCCTGCGGGGCGGCGGCAGCGGGGTGCCGGGGGTGGGCGGCTCCGTGTTCAAGCTGCGCTACTCGCAGGCGAGGCAGGAACTGTACGACGCGGCGGCGGAGGTCCTGGGGGAGGGGGCGTTGGACGCGGACCACGAGTGGGTGGCGGACCGGCTGTCGTCGCTGTCGTACACGATCGCGGCCGGCACGTCCCAGATCCAGGCGAACATCGTCGCCGAGCGCATCCTCGGCCTCCCGAAGGGGCGGTGATCATGGACTTTCAGCTGACCGAGGACCAACGGGCGCTGCGGTCCGGCGTGCGTGATCTGCTGGCGGGCCGGTTTCCGCGGGAGCGGCTGCGCGCCGCGGTGGACGGGGCCGGGCCGGTCATCGACCGAGGGCTGTGGCGCGAACTCGGTGAGGTCGGGCTCTTCGGGCTGCGGCTGCCGGAGGACGAGGGCGGCGTGGGGCTCGGGCTGCCCGAGGCGGTGCTCCTTTTCGAAGAGGCGGGCCGCGTGCTGCTGCCTGGCCCCCTGATCGCCACCCACCTCGCGGCCGGCCTGGTGGAGGGGGCGGCGAGCGGCGAGCGGATCGTCGGGATGTGCGACGCGACCGTGAAGGAGCGGCTCTGGGAACACCCGGCGGACTGCGATGAATTGATCTTCATCGGCGATGGTGAGCCGTACAGCGTCGACCCGTCGTCCCCGGCGGTGACAGCGGTCCGCTCCGTCGACCCGCTGACCCCGATGGCCCGGGTCGTGGTGCCCGGGGGCGGCCGCCCGCTCGGGGGCGACGCTCCCCGCCTCCGCCGGGAAGCGGCCCTGCTGACCGCCGCGGAACAGCTGGGCAGCGCTGTCCGTACGGTTGAGACGGCGGTCTCGTACGCCAAGGAGCGCACCCAGTTCGGTCGGCCGATCGGGAGCTTCCAGGCGGTGAAGCACCTGTGCGCGCGGATGCTCGTACGTGCGGAGGTGGCCAGAAGCGCGGTGTACGCGGCGTCGGTCACGCAGGAGCCCGGGGACATCGCGGCGGCCAAACTGCTCGCCGACGAGGCCGCAGTCCACAACGCCCGAGACTGTCTGCAAGTGCACGGCGGTATGGGGTTCACGTGGGAGGCGGACGTTCATCTGCACCTGAAGCGGGCCTGGCTGAGGGCGCAGCGGTGGCAGTCGGCGGCGGCAGGCGAGGAAGCGCTCGCAGAAGAGCTGCTGTATGGGGGGTAATGTCGCACGGTAGAGGACATCAGGTGAAATTGCCCATCTGCACCATGTAAGTAGTCACCGAGCGTTGATGCCGGGTTGTGTCCTAAGGGTGACTCGTCACTGGGGGGAGTCGGCTCCGGGCTCGGGTACGCTCCCTTGGGTGCGAGTGGTTCTGAGGCGCAACTCCCCCGGTGTTGCCAACGAGGCAACCCTGGAAGCGAGAATGTGTGCCGCTCCCACCGGGTGGAGGCCCGTAAACCTCGATTGTTCGACTCCCCGTGGCACGCGTCGCACAGTATGCAGCACGCATACTCCTTTGCGCCGGAATATGCCCGAAGCGCTTGTTGGGGTGACTGAACGTCAACCATGCTGTCTCGCACGGGGATCACGGTCCGTGATCTCTCAGAGGTGCGAGGCGATGTGTCCGCCGGTTCGGATGGTGTGAGCGGTGCAGGTGCTTCAGGTGCAGATGGAGATCAGGCCCGACCCTGCGGAGGTAGGGCGAGCCCGGAGGTGGGCCCGTTCACGGCTTGCCGGTTCTGGGATAGGTGCGGATGAGCCGCTGGCCGACACGCTCCTGCTGCTGATCTCGGAGTTGGTCACCAACGCGGTGGTGCATACGGGCTGCCCGGCCGTGCTCCGCATGCTCTTCCCGGTCGTCCGCGCCGGCTTCGGAGGCGACGGCCGACGCGATGGTGACAGCCGTGGCGGGGCCGCCGCGATGGAGGCGGGCGCCGGCGCCGGCACGGTCCGGGTGGAAGTCGCCGACATCAGCGCGCGCCCGCCGCGGCAGCGGTACGCGGACGGCGAGGAGACGGGCGGCCGCGGCCTGGAATTGGTCGATGGGCTCGCCGACAGGTGGGGCTGGCGGCCGGAGGGCACGGGCAAGAGCATCTGGTGCGAGGTGGACCGTGCCCAGTCGCTCCTGGTGGGGGCTTGTGACTCACCCCGCGCCGCGACAAATGGGGCATAACTAATAAAGTCCAGACCAGGTGTTGACGTGGCGTGCCCAGGTGATCACTCTTGGGTTGAGCGATTCGTCGCGAGGGGACGTCGAGAAGCCGGATTCGACCGGACTGCCTCGGCGAGTGCGGGTCGCGGCCCGGCGCGTCCGCATGGTCTGAGCGTCGGAGCCGGGTGGCGGTGCGCTGTGCCGTGCTCGGGGCGCGCACGCGCGCACCGCTGCCCGACCGTCCGGCCCACCGCTGGTCCGGACCGGATTCACAAGACGGCCACCGGTGCGACCGGTGCGCCTGTCGCGCCGACGAACGGCTCCGGTGCGGCCGACAGGAAGAACGTGTAGCGGCCTTCCTCCGCGCACGCCTGTGACAGCTCCTCCAGGTTCCAGTTCTGGCCCTGCGGCATGCCCATCTCGACCAGGTCGAGGGCGTGCACGGGCATCCACAGACCGTCTATCTCCGGCGGAAAGATCTCGAAGGTCAGGGTGTCGTTGGCGACGGCGGCCACGTCGCGGGCGTGGAACCACTCGGGCGTCCGGATGGAGAGGCCGGGTGAGGGGAAGGCGTAGGCGTGCTTGTCGCCCGCCAGGTAGCGCTGGATCTGGCCGGTCCTGATGAGCAAGCAGTCGCCGGAGCGGACCTTGGCGCCGGACAGCTCCTCCGCGGCTGCCAGGTCTTCGGGGGTGACGGCGTGCCCGCCCTCCAGGCGGTCGAGGCCGCGGGCGCGGGCGACGTCCAGCAGGATGCCGCGGGAGGCGAGGGGCCCGGCCTTTTCGATGCCGTGGAACGCGGCTCCGCCATGTGCGGTGATCGAGTCCGCCGGGCGGCCGTTGTAGAGCTTGCCGCTGTGCGAGACATGGGTGAGGCCGTCCCAGTGGGTGCCTGCCTGTAGGCCCATGGTCACCACGTCGTCGCTGGTGGCGACGGTTTCGGGACCGAACATCTCCAGGTTGACGGCGACCATCGTGTGCAGCGGGTTGACCCTGCCGGGGATCATCCCGGTCTGCACTCCGTCCTGTAGCAACGGGACGGCGAGGGGTATGCGGCGGCCGGACCGTACCGTCTCGGCGGCCGCGCGGACGGCGTCGGGGGTGATGAGGTTGAGGGTTCCCATCTCGTCGGCCTCGCCCCAACGTCCCCAGTTGTTGACGCGCTTGGCGATGTCGTGGAACTCGGGTGGCAGGGCCACGGGTCCTCCTGGGATCGGTTGTCCTCTGGGTCTTGTGCTCGGCACCCGTCTGCTCAAAAATCTAACGGTCCGTCAGAAAACGCGGGAAGGGGTGCGACGTGGGGAACTTCTTGGCAGGCAAGGTGATCGCGGTCACCGGGGCCGGCCGCGGCATCGGACGAGCGGTGGCCCTCGCCTGCGCCGCCGAGGGCGCGAAGGTCGTCGTCAACGACTACGGCGTATCCATCGAGGGCGGCGAACCCACCAGCGAGATCGCCGCGTCGGTGGTGAAGGAGATCCAAGCGGCCGACGGCGAGGCGGTCGCCGTCGCGGACGACGTCTCGACGATGGAGGGCGGTCAGCGCATCATCGACGCGGCCCTGACGCGGTACGGACGGATCGACGGCGTCGTATGCGTCGCCGGGATCCTGCGTGAGCGCATGCTCTTCAACATGTCCGAGGAGGAGTGGGACCCGGTCATCGCCACCCACCTCAAGGGCACCTTCACCGTCTTCCGGGCCGCGTCGGCGGTGATGCGCAAGCAGGGCTGCGGCACCCTCATCGGTTTCACCAGCGGAAACCACCAGGGCAGCGTCGCCCAGGCCAACTACTCCTCGGCCAAGGGCGGCATCATCTCCCTGGTGCGCAGCGCCGCCCTGGGCCTCAACAAGTACGGGGTGACCGCGAACTGCGTCGCCCCCGTGGCCCGCACCCGGATGTCGGCGAACGTACCGATGGAGCTCAAGGAGATCGGCGAACCGGAGGACGTGGCCGCCCTCGTCGTCTACCTGCTGAGCGAACGGGCTCGCGAGGAGAAGATCACCGGGCAGGTCTATACGATCGCCGGCCCCAAGATCGCGGTCTGGGCCCAGCCCCGTGAACTGCGCTCCGCCTACGCGGACGGTGCGTGGACCCCCCAGAAGATCGCCGACTTCCTGCCCGGCACGGTCGGCACGGATCCCATGCCGATGCTGGCGCGACTGGAGGCGATGGCAGCCGCCGCGGCGGCCAAGGAGCGACCCAACGCGTGAGACCGCAGGGGACGACGCCAAGTGCCGCCCGACCCGGCGGCCCAGGCCCTGGAGGCGGCCTCCCGTCTGCCCCGCGGCGCCTGGAGCGCTCCCGCGCCGCGTCGTCGGGTCCAGGTGCAGGGGATGGCCCTCCGCCTCGTGAGAGCACGTACCAGACGCCGCGGGGCCCGCCCTCCGGGCGCACGGCGGGAGTCTGGCGACAGGACCTGACCGCAGCCCGGCCGGCGGCCGGCCGAGCGAACCCGCGCGGAGCGCGGGGAAGGAAAGGAGACGCTGTGGATTTCGCCTTCGGGCCACAGGACGAGACCTTTCGCGAAGAGGCACGGGCGTGGCTTTCGGCGCACTTGACCGGTGAGTTCGCGGACGCCGCCGGCCACGGCGGGCCCGGTAGCGAGCACGAGCTCCCGGAGGTCCGCCGTGCCTGGGAGCGCGAACTCGGCGCGTCCGGCTGGATAGGGATCGGCTGGGACCGCACGGCAGGCATCTACGGCAACCGCACCGCGACCCTGACCCAACAGGTCGTCTGGGCCGAGGAGTACGCCCGCGCGGGGGCGCCCGGACGCGTCGGCCACATCGGTGAGAATCTGCTCGCCCCGACCCTGATCGGCTACGGGGACGAGAAGCAGCGGGAGCGGTTCCTGCCCCCCATCGCCCGGGGCCAGGAACTGTGGTGCCAGGGCTACAGCGAGCCCGACGCCGGGTCCGACCTGGCCGGGTTACGGACCACCGCCACCCGAGACACCGCGCCCGGCGGCCCGTACCGGATCACGGGCCAGAAGATCTGGACCTCGTTGGCCCAGGACGCCCACTGGTGCTTCGTGCTGGCCAGAACGGAGCACGCCTCCCGCCGCCACCACGGGCTCTCCTTCCTGCTCGTTCCGATGGACCAGCCGGGCCGCATCGAGGTCCGGCCGGTCCGGCAGCTCTCTGGCACCGCCGAATTCAACGAAGTGTTCTTCGACGGGGCGCTGGCGAGCGCCGACCACCTCGTCGGCGGGGAGGGCAATGGCTGGCAGGTCGCCATGGGGCTGCTCGCCCTGGAACGCGGAGTCTCTACTCTCGTCCAGCAGATCGGCTTCGCCGCCGAGTTGCGCGAAGTGGTCCGCCTCGCGCTGGAGTGCGGTGCCGCAGTGGAACCGGTACTGCGCGACCGGCTCGTACGGCAGTGGGCCGAACTCCAGACGATGCGCTGGAACGCCCTGCGGACGCTGGGCACCACTGACGTGCCCGGCGCTCCCAATGTCGCCAAACTGCTGTGGGGCGGCTGGCATCAGCGGCTCGGCGAGCTGGCGATGCGGGTGCGCGGTACGGCCGCGGCCCTCGGCCCCGCCGACTGGAGCGCCGAGCGTCCGTACGAACTCGATGCCCTGCAACGCCTCTTCCTCTTCACACGCGCCGACACCATCTACGGCGGCTCGGACGAAATCCAGCGCAACATCATCGCCGAGCGGGTGCTCGGCCTGCCGAAGGAGTCCCGATGACCGCGTACGGGCACTGGATCGACGGCTCCTGGTGCGAGCCCGACCAAGGGCACTATGCAGTTGTCAATCCGGCGACCGAAGAGGTCGTCGGGGAGGCCCCGGAAGCGACGCGAGCCGAAGTCGCCGCCGCCGTGGCCGCCGCGCGGGCCGCCTATGACGGCTGGTCCCGCACCGACCCGCGCGAGCGCGCGGCCGTGCTGGACCGGATAGCCGATCTCCTCACCGAACACGGCGGGGACCTCGTGCCCCTGCTCCAGGCCGAGACCGGCGCGACCATGCGCCTCGCTTCGACCATGCAGGTGCCCACCGCGGCCGACCGCTTCCGCCGCTACGCGCGCGGTGCACTCGAACCGGATGTGGTCCCGCTGGCTCCGCAGCCCGTGAAGGCCAGTGCCCTGGCCCCCGGTGGACTCATCGGCGCCGCCGCCGTACGTCGCCCTATGGGCGTCATCGCATGCATCACCTCCTACAACTTCCCCATCGTCAACCTCGCGGGCAAGGCCGCGCCCGCCCTGGCCATGGGCAATACCGTGGTCGCCAAGCCCGCCCCCCAAGACCCGCTGGCCTGCCTGGAGTTGGGGCCGATCCTCAAAGAGGCCGGACTGCCGGACGGCGTCTTCAACGTCGTCACGGGATCGAGTGCCGCCGCCGGAGAGGAACTCGTGTCCCACCCGGGCGTCGACATGGTCAGCTTCACCGGGTCCACCGCGGTGGGAAAGAAGATCGCCGAGTCCGCTGGGAGGTCGATGAAGCGCACCCTGATGGAGCTGGGAGGCAAGGGCGCGGCCATCGTCCTGGGGGATGCCGACGAGAAAACGGTCGCGTCGGCGATCAGGGCGGTCGGTTCGGTCTGGTCATTCCACAGCGGACAGATCTGCACGGCACCGACCCGTGTGCTCGTCCATCGATCGCTGTACGAGAAGGTCGTCGCCGGTCTCAAACAGTACGCGGAAGCACTGACAGTCGGGGACCCTGTGGATAACTCCACGATCGTCGGTCCGCTGATCTCGGCGGCCCAGCGCGACCGCGTCGAGGCGTATATCGCGGGCGCTCGTGACCAGGGCGCCCGCGTCGTCGCAGGCGGTGCGCGACCCGACCTCAAGCCGGGCTTCTACGTCCGGCCCACCCTCATCGCCGATGTCACCCCCGACATGACGGTCGCGCGCGAGGAGCTCTTCGGACCGGTCGTCGTCGCGATTCCCTTCGACGACGAGGCGGAGGCCGTCCGCATCGCCAACGGCACGTCCTACGGCCTCTACGACTACGTCTTCAGTTCCGACGCCGGCCGGGCCTGGGCCCTCGCGGCCCGCCTGCGCAGCGGCAATATCGGCATCAACACCGTGCAGCGGCACCCCGAGACCCCGTTCGGCGGTTTCAAGGACAGCGGGGTGGGCCGCGACGGCGGATCGTTCGGCCTGCACGCGTACAGCGAACTCCAATCCGTCGTCTGGCCCTCCTGACCAGCGCCATCACTCCAGCACAGCGGTGTCACCCCGGCACAGCGGCGGGGCCCAGGCAACAGTTTCCGCCTTCCGGCTTCCGCCTTCCGCACCGGATTCCTCCGCGGAACTCCTCTCCGGCCTTGGCCAAGGCCACCTTGAAGGGACGGCACATATGCGAGGCGTCATCTTCGACGGCAAACAGCCCCAGGTCGTCGACGACCTGGAGGTCCGCGGGCCAGGCCCCGGCGAGGTGCTGGTCGCGGTCGTCGCGGCCGGCCTGTGCCACAGCGACCTCTCGGTCATCGACGGCACCATTCCCTTTCCGGTACCGGTGGTGCTCGGCCACGAGGGCGCGGGCGTGGTCGAAGCGGTCGGCGCGGGCGTCGCGCACGTCGCGCCCGGCGATCACGTCGCCCTGTCCACCCTCGCCAACTGCGGCACGTGCGCCGAGTGCGACCGGGGCCGCCCGACCATGTGCCGCAAGGCCATCGGCATGCCGGGGCAGCCCTTCACGAGGCGCGGCGCGAAACTCTTCAACTTCGCCTCCAACTCCGCCTTCGCCGAGCGTACGGTCGTCAAAGCCGTCCAGGCCGTCAAGATCCCCGACGATGTGCCGCTGGCCTCGGCCGCGCTCATCGGCTGCGGGATGCTGACCGGCGTCGGAGCGGTGCTCAACCGGGCCAAGGTCGGCCAGGGCGAGTCGGTCGTCGTTATCGGCGCGGGTGGCATCGGCCTCAATGTCCTCCAGGGGGCGCGTCTCGCCGGAGCGTCGACGATCGTCGCGGTGGACGCGAATCCGGCGAAGGAGGCGGCGGCCCGGTCATTCGGTGCGACCCACTTCATCGACGCCTCCACCACCCCCGACACCTCCGCCGCGGTGAAAGGGATCCTGCCGACGGGCGCGGACCACGCCTTCGAATGCGTCGGCAACACCAAACTGATCCGGCAGGCGGTCGACCTCCTCGACCGGCGTGGACAGGCCGTCCTGCTCGGTGTGCCTCCGGCCGACGCGCAGGCGTCCTTCCTGGTCTCGTCCATGTATCTCGACAAATCGATACTCGGCTGCCGCTACGGCTCCTCGCGTCCGCAACGCGATATCGCCCTGTACGCGCGCCTCTACCGCGAAGGCCGGCTGCTGCTGGACGAGCTGATCACGGAGACCTACCCGGTCGAGGACTTCGCGAAGGCCGCCGACGATGCCCACCACGGACGGGTGGCGCGCTGCGTGCTCACCTTCTGACGCTCCGTACCCGCCGGTGCCGGACGCCGACCGCGCGCAGGGACCATTCCGTAGGGATGGTCAACGGGACGGCCCCTGGGGGCGCTATGGCGGCCCATAGTGACGAGGGCCACACTGGCGGTTCCGGGTGGGGGAACCGTACGTACGGGGTGGGTGGTGCGTACGGGACAGTCGGTGCGTGTCGGCATCAACAGGAGCGATTCACCAGGTGATTGGGGTGGCGCCGACGCCGGCGTGCGATTCGGGCGGGGTCGCGGACCGGCGGTCCGGGCACCGGCGCGTGCCGCCGCCCGTTGAGAGCCCCGACGGCCGGCCCATTTGGAGCGGAACCTTCCGGCCCCACAAGGAATCATTCTTGGTGAGAGGGGCGGATATGACTCAGCAGACGGGGCCTGGCGCTATATCGGCGGAGGCGGACGGGGAATCGGCACGCCCGAAAACGGCCGCGGCCCCCCGTACAGACCCGGAGCCCGCCCCCGTACCGGATGGCGCACGGGTCGACCTGACGAAGGCGAGACCCCGCCGGCCTGGGAAGGCCGCGGGGGAGGAGCCGCCGGAGAACGCCGAGGCCGTCAAGGCCGTCAAGGGCACAGAGGGCACAGAGGACGGCTTTGGGTCGGCCTTCTGCGCCTCAATGGCGACGCTGTGCGCCGAAGCCGTCATCGGAGGGACGCTGGCCGTCTTCGTCATGCTCGCGCGCGAGCACGACGGCCTCCCCGGCAGCGCCGCAGTGATCGTCGGGGCAGTGCTCGTCCTCGGCCTTGTCGGTGTGCTGCTGAGCGGCTTCATCACCGCCATCGCGGTCATGCCGGCGCTGTCGCTCGCGCGCTGCTGGGCGCGGCGAAAGGAGCGCACCGACAACCGGTGGAGGGCCCTCGCGGCCGTACCGGTGGTGTCGGCGGCGCTGGTCGTCGCGTTCGGGGCGGTGGCCGCGCTCGGCAGCCGGGCGCTCGCGCAGCCCCTGACCTACCTGGAGTGGTGGGCCGCTCTCACCGTCGCGCTCGCGCCCGCGACCGTGGTCGCGCGGACCGCTGGGGGGCGGGCCCGGGAAGGCCGCAGCGGACGCCTCGTCCCGCGGGTGACGCGCAACGCCGCCGCGGCATGGCTGGGCGTCGCCGTACTCGGCACGGCCGCGTACGGAACCGGGCTGGTGAGCGTCTACAAGCCGCCGCGGCTCAGCGCCTCGGACATCGCGGGCACCTGGAGCGACGGGCACGGCGGAATGGTGCAGTTGGCCACGGACGGGAAGGCCGTCGCCGACGGGCTCGACAACTTCGTGTGGGATGGCACCGGCAAGGACAAGCCGAAGGACTGCGAGGGCACCGGGACCTGGAGTTCGGTGAAGGACGGCGGCCACGTTCAGGGCGTCTCCATGCGGATCAGCGCGTGTGACCTGGCGCGGGACTGGAACGTCGGCGGCACCGCCAAGAAGCCGCGGATCTTCCACGAGATCGGAAAGCCGGGTTCCGGCAAGCGCTATGTGCTGACGAAGACGACGAAGAAGAAGGCCGAGGCCGCGCGGAAAGCGCAGCAGGGGAAGAGCGCCCACACCGGGGCCCACCAGCACTGACGGACCGGCCTGGGCCCCGGGCCGCGGTGGAGCGCTTCAGAGGCCGCCGAACGAGCCGAACGCCCCCCGGTGGAAGAGCAGCGGGCCCGCCCCGGCCCCGTGTCCGGCCCCGTCCTCCGCGGCGCCGAGCGCCTCGACGCGCCCGACGACGATGAGGTGGTCGCCGCCCGTGTGCACGGCGTGAATGGCGCAGTCGATCCACGCGGGCACGCCCGCGAGCAGCGGCGATCCGGTCGCGGGCGAAGGCTCGTACGCCACTCCGGCGAACTTGTCCGCGCCGCTCACGGCGAAGCCCCGGCACAGGCTGCCCTGCCCGGCGCCCAGGATGTTGACGCAGAACACGCCGGCGCGGGCGATGCGCGGCCAGGTCGTGGAGGTGCGGGCCACCATGAAGGTGACCAGCGGCGGGTCCAGGGAGAGGGACGAGAAGGACTGGCAGGCGAAGCCCGCCGGGCCGGACCGGCCGTCGTCGTCCGTCTCACCCGCCTCGGCCGGCGCCGTGACGATGGTGACGCCGCTCGCGAAGTTGCCGAGAACGCGCCGGAACTCGGACGGTTCAACGGGTGGCCGTTCGTCCTCGCGGACGGCTCGCAATTCGGGGCGGGGGAGTGGGTCGACCGGCTGACCGGCTGAGGTGGACGCACCCACCGACCGCAGATAGCGCACGGCGGTGGCTGCCATCCCTGCGTGTCCCATCATGACTTCATTGAATCTGACGGGATTTCGGATGGGAAGTGATGGGCAGAGCCTGACACTTGGTTAACCTCCTCGGTATTCGGGCGTGCGTCGCTCGATGAAGCTCGCGACGCCCTCCCGCGCGTCCGATGTCGTCATGTTGATCTCCTGCGCCGCGGCCTCGGCCGCGAAGGCTGCCGTACGGTCGGCGTCGAGCGAGGCGTTGACCAGCTGTTTGGTGAGGGCGAGCGCGCGGGTGGGGCCCGCTGCCAGCCGCTCCGCCCATTCGCGTGCGACCTTCGCCAACTCCGCTCCGGCCACGACCCGGTTGACCAGGCCCAGCCGCTCCGCCTCGGCGGCGGGCAGCGCGTCGCCGAAGAACATCAGCTCCTTCGCGCGCTGCGGGCCCACCAGGCGTGGCAGGAGGTACGCGCCTCCCCCGTCCGGTACGAGCCCGCGCCGTACGAACACCTCGATGAACCGGGCCGACTCCGCCGCCAGCACAAGGTCGCAGGCGAGCGCGAGGTGCGCGCCGAGGCCCGCCGCGGTGCCGTTGACGGCGGCGATGACGGGCTTCTCGCAGTCCAGGACAGCGCTGATCAGCCGCTGGGCGCCGCGCCGGATCGTACGGGCCACATCGCCCGCGACGCGTTCGGCGCCGCCGTTGGCCGGGCCGCCGCGGAGGTCCGCGCCGGCGCAGAATCCCTTGCCGGTCGCGGTGATCACCACGGCTCGTACGGCCGGGTCGGCGGATGCCTCGTCGAGCAGCGAAATAATGCGTTCTCGCTGGTCCCAGGTGACGGCGTTCATCGCTTCGGGGCGGTTGAGGGTGATCCACGAGACCCCGTTGTCAGTGGTGTGCCGTATCAATGACTCAACGGATTCTTCGGGGGAGGAAGTCATGGGGGAGCGGCTCCAGATCCTTGGGTCAGTGGCAGACGGCGAGCGCGTCCAGCGCCACCGCGCCTTGGCCGCGTTCCAGCACCATCAGCGGGTTGATGTCGAGTTCGGCGAGCGTGTCGCCCAGTTCCAGGGCCATGCGCTGGACGCGCAGTACGACCTCGACGAGCGCGTCCACGTCGGCCGGCGGCGCGCCGCGGACGCCGTCGAGCAAGGCGCGGCCGCGCAGTTCACCGAGCATCGCGCGCGCCTGGTCCTCACCGAACGGGGGGACGCGCACCGCCGCGTCCCGCAACACCTCCACCAGCACGCCGCCGAGACCGACCGTGACGGTGGGGCCGAAGAGGCTGTCGGGAGTGACGCCGACGACCATTTCGACGCCCCGCGCGACCATCTGGCAGACGAGCACTCCGTCGAGCGGCACGCCTTCGTAGCGGGCGATGTCGGTGAGCTCGCGATAGGCGTCCCGGACCTGGCTGGCGGAGGTCAGACCGACCTTGACCAGGCCGAGTTCGCTCTTGTGGGCGAGCCGCGGTCCGGACGCCTTCATGACGACGGGGTAGCCGACCAGGCCGGCCGCCCGTACGGCCGCCGCCGCGCTGGTCACCAGCTGCTCGCGTGGCACGCGAATGCCGTACGCGCGCAGCAGCTGCTTCGCGGCGTGCTCGCTGAGCTGCTCGCCGGGGCGCATCAGCGCCTGCGCCTTGCGTGCGGAGGGGGACAGGACGCGCGGGGCGTCCTCGAAGGGAGAGCGGTAGCTCGCGGTGAAGCGGTGGTGGCCGAGGTAGGCGCGGACGGCGGTGATGCAGTTGGCGAAGGTGCGGAAGGTGGCGACGCGGGAGGAGCCGAGCAGGGTGGTGCGGTAAGCGGCCTCGGTGCCGACGGGGGACCCCCACACCACGCACACCAGCTTGTCGCTCTGTTCCGCCGCGTCCACCAGGTCCTGCGCGAGTTTGTCGCTCATGGGCGGAAAGGGGCCGGTGATCGGGCAGATGAGGACGCCGACGGAGGGGTCGGCGAGGATCGCGTCAATGATCTTTCGGCCGCGCCAGTCGCCCACGGGGTGGCCGCCGTTGTCCACCGGGTTCGCGACGCTGAGGTAGTCGGGGATCCACTGGTGGAGCTCGGCCTGCTTGGCTGCGTCGAGCGTGGGGAGTTCGAGTCCGGCGGCGGTCGCCAGGTCCGAGAAGTGCGCGCCCGTGCCGCCCGAGATCGAATACACCACGGCGCCGTCGGCCCGCGGCGGGCGGGCGCGGGCGAGCAGGGCCGCGGTGTCCTGAAGCTCGTCCAGGCCGTCGACGCGGATCACGCCGAACTGCCGCATGGCGGCGTCCACCACCTCGTCCGCCCCGGTGAGCTTGCCGGTGTGGGAGGCGGCCATCCGGGCACCGGCCTCGGTCCGGCCGACCTTGATGGTGACCACCGGCACCTTGTTGCGGGCGGCCCGGTCGGCGGCCAGGAGGAAGCCGCGGCCGTCCTTGAGCCCTTCCACATACGCGGCGATGGCGCCGACCTCGGGGCAGGTGGCGAAGTAGGAGATGAAGTCCGCTGTCTCCAGATCCGCTTCGTTGCCGGTCGGGGCCCAGTGGGAGAGCCGGATGCCGAGCTCTTGCAGAGTGAAGACGGGGCGGCCCTGGTGGCCTGACTGGGTGATGAGGGCGATGGCGGGGCCGTCGAGGTCGTCGCGGAACTTCTCGAAGGCGTTGAGGTTGGTGTTCGGGCCGAGGAGGCGGATCCCGGAGCGTTCGACGGCGGCCGCCAGTCGCTGCTGCGCGGCGGCGCCCGCCTCGCCGGTCTCGGCGAAGCCGGAGGCGAAGGCGACGGCGAACCGGACCTTCGACTCGGCCAGTTCCTCGATGAGGGGGGTCGGGTCGCCGACGAGGAGTACGGCCAGGTCGACCTTTTCGGGCAGGTCGGCGACGCTCGGACAGCAGGGGAGGCCGAAGACGCTGGTACGGGTGGGGTGCACGGGGTGGAGCCGGGCTCCGACGCGCTCGGCCCAGGCGATGAGCTGCCGGGTGATGCCGGTGTTGGGGCGCCCCTCGACGTCGGACGCGCCGACGACTGCCACTGAGGAGGGACGGAAGAAGCGGTCCAGGTCGGGTACGTCCGAGTGCAGAGCCCGTCCGCTGACATCCACGTCCTCGGCCGGTGCGGCCCTGCCGTGGACGGCGGGCGCCGTCTGCTCTCCGCAGGCCAGCACGCGGGCCGTGCGGGAGGTGGTGGTGAGGGTGCCGTGAGTCGATCCAAGCATCGTTCTCGCCCACTCCTGCTCGATGGCCAACACAACTGACGCCTAGTCAGGTTACTGAACTGACGCTGCGTCAGGAATGGGGTTGCACGGTAAAGAGATCCGAGCCGAGCCCCTTGCGTAACCCCTTACCCATCCGTTGAACTGACGTACCGTCAGAAAACTGAGAAGCGGAGAGCGGCGAGCGAGAAGAGAAGGGCAGGCGATGCAGACGATGCGGACGGTCTGGCTCAGCGGGGCCGAATGGCTCGCTGTGCTGCGTATCGGCCTCGGGCTGTGGTGGCTGGAGAGCTGGCGGCACAAGGACAAGAAGGGCTGGTTCGAGCGCGGTACGGGCATAGCGTGGGCCACCGACGTGGCGGGCAAGCACCGCTGGGGCTTCGTGAAAACCGGGTTCGAGAAAGTCGTCAGTCCGCGGCCCAGGACCATGGCGTACATCGTCGTCTACGCCGAACTCGCCCTGGGGTTCGGCCTCGTGCTCGGTCTGCTCACCCCCGTGGCGCTCATAGGCGGCCTCCTGCTCAATCTGCTCTACCTCGTCCTCATGGTCCACGACTGGGCCGAACAGGGCCAGAACGCGATGATGGCGCTCATATCGCTCGTCGCCCTCTTCGCCATGAGCTGGCAGACGTGGTCCCTCGACGACGTGATGGGGTTGTTCCTGTGAGCGTGGCGCGCTTCGACCTGCCCGAGACCGATGCCTTCACCCGCCCCTACTGGGACGCGGCCTCCGAAGGCCGCCTCCTGATCCGCCGTTGTGCCGCCTGCTCGCTGGCCCACCACTACCCCCGCGAGTTCTGTCCCCGCTGCTGGAGCGAGGACGTCCGCTGGGAGGAGACGAGCGGCCGGGCCGTGCTCTACACCTGGTCGGTGGTCCACCTGAACGATCTGCCGCCCTTCGGCGACCGCGTCCCGTACACCGCCGCCGTCGTGGACCTGGCCGAAGGGCCCCGGATGATGACCGAGATCGTCGACTGCCCGGAGGGAGACCTGCGCGTCGGTATGCCGCTGCGGGCTCATTTCCGTACGGAGTCCAGTGAACCCCCGGTGACAGTGCCTGTCTTCCGTCCCTGTTGAATGCGGTGCAGATTGACTTGTCCGGGAGCGTCGAGGACCGAGCGACGGGCGTCGGGGCGCTACGGGGGTGGGGAGTGCGCGAGGATGGCGAACACGACGGCGGCGGAAGCGCTGCGCCCGGCCGACCTGCGGGGGTATGGGCTGCGGCTGCGCACATGGGAGTACACGGATGCGCCCGTGGTGCTTCAGGGCGTCACCGACCCCGAGTTCCTGCGCTGGAACACGCTGCTCGTTCCGGTCCGGGACGAGGCCGATGCCCGTGACTCCATACGTAACGGCTTCGAAGGCTGGGAGCGCGGCGACTCCGCGACCTACGCCGTCACCGAGGACGGCGAGATCGTGGGGCAGGTGTCCCTCGGCGCCATCAATCACATCCTCGCGGAGGCCCGCGTCGCCTACTGGGTCCTCCCCGCGGCCCGCGGCCGGAGGGTGGCCGCCCGCGCGCTGGAGCTCTGTACCCGCTGGGCCTTCCAGGACGTCGGCCTCCACCGGCTCGAACTGGGCCACGCGGTGGGCAACACGCCGTCCTGCCGGGTCGCGGCCCGCTGCGGGTACGAGTACGAGGGCACCCTGCGGGAGGCGATGTTCGAGGCGGGGCGCAAGGACGTCTTCCGGGACGTCCACCTTCACGCACGGCTCGCGAGCGACCCGCCGCCGGCCGGCTTCTCGGGGGCAGTCGACTCTGCGGGGGCAGTCGATGCTGCGGGGGTGGCCGATGAGGGGTGAGTCGCGGCCGGAGAGTGAGACAGGGGCTCCCGCGGGTCTGGCGGCTCCCGCGGATGCTCAGGGGCGGGCCCGGCCGGGAGGTGCGTAGGTTCGGGCCCGGCCGGGAGATGCGTAGCTCGGGCCCGGCCGGGGGTTCGTAGGCTCGGACCTGGCCTGGCCCGGTCGGGCTGGGGCTGCGCCGGGTACGGGGTTTGTCGCGTCCGCTGGCGTCGCGGCTGTCATCGCTGTCGCCGCTGTCGCGACCGCCGCTGGTGTCCAGGGGCATCCCGCCCCTGGCGGTGCGGCCGCCGCCGTCGTCAGGGCCAGAGGAGTTCGGTGGTCCAGCCGTCGCCCGTAAGGCGGTAGTTGAGGCGTACGTGCCGGCGCTGGGCATCCCGCTGGAAGAACTCGACCTCGGTCGCGGCCAGCAGGTAGAGCGTCCAACTGTCCACTTGGGCATTCGGTTCGCGCCGCGCGCGTCCCCATGCCTCGGCGGATGCCTCCGCCAGCTCGCGGCAGGAGCCGAGCACGTCGCTCTGCCTGCCGACGAGGGCCGCCGCCAGGGCGCCCGTGGACCGCTGACGCAGGTCGGCCGCGCTCTCCTCGGGGCCGGCGGCGGTCACCGTCCCTTGGACGCGCACCTGTCGCCCCAGCGCCGACCAGTAGAACCCGAGCGCCGCTTCCGGCCGCGCGGCCAGTTCGCGGCCTTTGCGGCTCGTACGGTGTGAGCCGAAGTGCCACCCGCGCTCGTCGGCGTCGTGCAGCATCAGGACGCGTACGGACGGGGCGCCCGCCGTGTCCGCGGTCGCGAGCGTCATCGTGTGCGGCTCGGGCACCCCCGCTTCGGCGGCCTCGCGCAGCCATCGCTGGAAGAGGGGCAGGGGGGCGGCGGGGGCTGAGGCGGAGTCGAAGGGCGGCAGCTCGCCCTCCGATACGGGCAGCGAGCGCAGAAGGGCGCGGAACTCCGCCTGTCGCTGGTTCGGCTCGGTGGTCATGCGCACCATCTAAGCAACGGAGGTTTGGATCGGGAGGAGCGACTGAGGAGGGCCGTTGGGCCGAGAACCACGGGCTCACCCCCGCCCCAGTACCACCGTGCCGGAGGAGCAGAACCAGCCGCCCGTTCCGGAGGCCACCGCGATCTCCGGGAGCCGGCCCCCGGCCTTGTGGACCTGACGGCCCGCGCCCGCCTCGCCCCGTAGCTGCCGTACCGCCTCCACCAGCAGGAACAGCCCCCGCATCCCCGGGTGGCAGGCGGAGAGCCCGCCGCCGTCGGTGTTGACGGGCAGTTCGCCGCCGATGGTGAGCCGCCCCTTCTCCGCGAAGGCGCCGCCCTCGCCCTTGGCGCAGAAACCGAGGTCCTCCAGCGTTACGAGCGTCATGTAGGTGAACGCGTCGTACAGCTCGGCCACGTCGACGTCGCTCGGGCCGATGCCCGCCCGTTCGAAGGCGGCGCGGCCCGACACCGCGGCCGGAGAGACGGTGAAGTCCTCCCACTGCGACATCGATGTGTGCGAGACCGCGGTGCCCGAGCCGAGTACCCATACGGGGGCCCGCGCGGTGTCCGGGACGTACTCCTCGGCCGCGAGCAGTACCGCGCAGCCGCCGTCGGACCGTATGCAGCAGTGCAGTTTGGTGAAGGGGTCGGCGATCATGGGGCCGCCGAGCACGTCGTCGACGGTGATGGGGGCGCGGTACATCGCGTCGGGGTTGTGCGCGGCGTTGGCGCGCGTCTGGACGGCGATGTCGGCCAACTGCTCCAGCGTCGTGCCGTACTCGTGCATGTGGCGGCGGGCGGCCATCGCGTATTTGGCGATGAGCGTGTGTCCGTAGGGGACCTCGAACTGGAGGGGCCCCCGCGCGCCGAAGGACAGGTTCGAGGTCCGCCGCTTGGCCTTGATGTCGGCGCGGGCGGTGGAGCCGTATACGAGCAGGACGGCGTTGGCGTGGCCTGCCGCGATGGCGTCGGCCGCGTGCGCGGCCATGACTTCCCAGGTGGAGCCGCCGACCGAGGTGGAGTCCGTCCACGTAGGCCGCAGCCCCAGGTATTCGGCGACCTCTACAGGGGCGAGCGTGCCCAGCCCCGCCGAGGCCAGCCCGTCGATGACCGACCGGTCGAGCCCCGAGTCCGCGAGGGCGCGGCGGGCCGCTTGGGCGTGCAGGGCGTAGGGGGTGGCTTCGTCGACGCGGCCGCAGTCGGCGAGGGCGACGCCGACGACGGCCACCTTGCGGCGGCCTGTTGTGACTGATGAGGCCCCTGGAGTGCCTGATCTCATGAATCTGACGGTACATCAGGTAAGCCTTCCGGCGGCACCCCGCGTGGTTGGCCGAATCGCTCCCGGCTCTAGGAAAGTGCGCCCCTTCTCCCTACCATGACGACCCGTCAGAAACGGGAGGGGTGCGCCGATGGACGCCGCGTTCACCGAGGAGCAGGACGAGATCCGCCGCACACTGCGCGAACTGCTGGCCAAACGGTGCGGACCGGATGAGGTCAAGGCCGCGGTCCGCACGGAGGCCGGGTACGACGAGGGGCTGTGGCGGCAGCTCGCCGAGCAGTTGGGGCTGCCGGGGCTGGCCATCCCCCAGGAATACGGCGGCGTCGGCTGCGGCCTGACCGAGCTGGCGCTGGCCTGCGAGGAGACCGGGCGGGCGCTGTTGCCCTCGCCCCTGCTGGCCACCGCCGCCCTCGCCGCGCCCCTCCTCGCCGAACTCGGTACGGACGCCCAGCGCGCCGAACTGCTGCCGCGCCTCGCCGACGGCGGGCTGACTGCGGCGCTCGCCGTGCCGGGCGGTGCGCTGTCCGCGGCGCTCGGGCTCACCGGCCCGAACGACGGCGACTGGGCCGGCGGCGGCCGGGCGGGGGGCGTGCAGGCCCGCCCGTACGAGGGGGGCTGGCGGCTGTACGGGCAGGCTGAACAGGTACTCGACGGGCACAGCGCGGGGCTGCTGATCGTGGCCGCGCACGCCGGCGGGTACGCGCGCAGCCGCACGCTCCTGTTCGTCGTACGGACCGGGGACGCGGCTACGGCGGCGCGGACCGTACGGGCCGGGGGAGCGTCCCCGGAAGGTCGGGTACGGGCCGGGGGCGCACGTACCGCGCGGACGGCTACCGGGCCCATCGCACGGGTGGGCGCCGGTTCCGGACCCGTACCCGGAGCCGGTCTCGCGGGGCTCGTCCGTACGCGCCTCACCGCGCTGGACGAGACGCGGCCCCAGGCCCGTATCGAACTCCGCGACACCCCCGCCGAGCTGCTCGGAGCCGGCGACGAGGCCGATGTGCCGGGGGCCCTCGCGCGGCTGGGCGGCGGCGTCGGCGCCGTGCTCGCCGCAGAGGCCGTCGGCGCGGCCGACCGGGCGCTGGCGCGCACGCTCGAATACGCGCGGGCGCGGGAACAGTTCGGTCGCCCGATCGGCTCGTTCCAGGCGGTCAAGCACCGCCTGGCGGACCTGTACGTCGAGGTGCAGGCGGCCCGTTCGGCGGCGTACTACGCGGCTTGGGCCGCGGGCCGGATGGACGCCGAGCCCGGTACCGGCGGGCTCGCCCTCGCGCAGGCGCTCCAGGCGCTGCGCACGGTCGCGGGCGAGGCGGTGCAGTTGCACGGCGGCATCGGCTTCACCTGGGAGCACGACGCGCATCTCTACTTCAAACGCGCCGCTTGCGACGAGTTGCTTTTCGGGCCCGTGCACCGGTTGCGGGCGCGCGCCGCGGACCTGGCCGGACTGTTCACACCGGACGCCCAGGCCGGTCCGGCAGCCGCGACCCGCACGGCGGCCTCGGCCGGTCCAGTCGCCCCGGCCGCATCGGCCGGCCCCGCCGCGGTGGCCGTCTGATGGCCCCGCCAGGGGTCCGACTCGTGCAGAAGGTGTCCGCCACCAGGGCCTTCGCGAAGGTCGCCCCGTACGTGATCCCGGCCATGGATCGCGCCGTACACCGGCTGACACGCGGCAAAGTGCTGCTCAGCGCGCAGATGCTGCCCGGCGTCATCCTGACGGCCACGGGCGCCAAAAGCGGCCGGCCGCGGAGTACGCCGCTGGCCTGCATGCCGGAGGACGGCGGCACCTGGCTGCTCGTCGGCTCCAACTTCGGCCGGCCCGGGCACCCCGCCTGGACCGCGAATCTGCTGGCGCATCCGGAGGCGCGGGTGAGCTGGAAGGGGCGGGACATCGCCGTACGGGCCCGACCGCTCAGTGGGGCGGAGCGGGCGGTGGCGTGGGCGGCGCTGCTGGAGTTCTGGCCGCCGTACGCGAAGTACCAGGAGCGTGTGGAGCGCGAGATCAGACTGTTCCGGCTGGAGCGACGCGGGCCAGGGCGAGGGCCTCGTGAAGGGGCCGACAGCCTGGGTGGCGGGTAGCCGGGCGGGTTCCTGGCGGTCGTCGCGACGGCGGTCGTCGCGACGGCGGTTTCGGGAGGACGTGTCACGACGGCGGTGTCGCGAGAACGGTGTCACGACGTCCGTAGCGCGACGGCGGTGTCGCGAGGACGGTTCGTGGCAGTGGCGTCATGACGGCGGTGTCAGGACGGTGGCTTCACGCGGCGGTGCCATGACGGCGGTGTCATGACGAGCGCCGTGGCGGGCGTCTTGAAGGGGGCGGCCGAGTCCCCCACGGGCGGGCCCGTGCGCTCGCCCGCATTGGTCGGCATTGGTCCGCAATCGATGTTTGGATCCCCGCGAGCGACTGAGGTGTGCGGTTTCCCCGGCTGTCCGTGTGCGCGGCCCCGGATGCCGCAACGGCGGATCCCCCGGGATGGCCGAGAGATCCGCCGCTGCGGTGACAGGACGTTGGCGGAGCGGGCGCGCGGTTGGACGCGGTGCTCCGAAGCCAGTGCGCGGGCGCTTACTTCGTCGGCTTCTTACCGGTGATGCCCAGGTGCACGAGCAGCGCCAGACTGGGCTTGAGCTCGGCCTGCTTGACGCCCCAGCTCTGGAAGCCCTTCTGGTGCGAGGCGACCGCGGCGAGCATCGCGACGAGGGAGCCCGCCATGGCCGCCGGGCTGACGTCCTTGTCCACCTTGCCCTTGGACTGGAGCTCCTTGACCGAGTCCGTGAGGGAGTTGGTGACGGCGTTGAGGATCTTCATGCGGATCTTGTAGAACCGCTTGTCGCCCTCCGCCGCCCCCAGGTCGACGACGCGCAGAATCGCGTCGTGCTTGCGCCAGAAGCCGAGGAAGCCGTCGACGAGTTCCTCGGCGGTCTGCCAGCCGGACTTTCCGGCCCACGAGCGCCCGGCGACGAGGGCGGTCAGGCTCGCGCCCTCCGTCGCCATCTCCTCGGCGATTTCGAGGACGGCGCCCTCTACGTCGGGGAAGTACTGATAGAAGGTGGCGGGTGAGGTGCCCGCCTTGCGGGCGACGTCGATGACCTTGACGTCGCGGTACGGCTCGGTGCTGAGCATTTCGCTGAGGCAGTCGAGCAGCTTCTGCCGCGTCGCCTGTCCGCGTCGCCCGGCCACTCGGCCGTCGACGGTGCGTACTTGTCCTGTCATGCCGTCAGCTTACCGAGGGGTGATCGGATCGCGATTCGGCTGCCTGCAAATGGGGGCCGGGGGGTGGACCGCTGTGTACGGGCAGCTCAGGGACGTTTCAGCAGGTGCGCAGGGTGCCGGTGCGTATTGGTCCGTACTGGTGAATCGCCTTATCAACAGGCTGGGGATAACTTTAGTGGGCAACGCTCTGTGACCGTCTGGAATTGCCCAAGCGTTCGATTCCAGGGGTGGGCGCGATCCGTGATCCCCCGATAGCGTGTGGTGCAGGACACTCTTCGCACGAGAGGACCGGACCCATGGCCGCGTTTGCGGATGGAGCGCCCTGTTGGGCCGATGTGGCGCTCCCCGATCTCGAAGCGGGCAAGCGATTCTACGGCGAGCTGTTCGGCTGGGACTTCGGTGCGCCCCGACCCGAATTCCACAACTACACACAGGCATTGCGCGACGGCAAAGCGGTGGCCGGGCTCATGCCCAAGCCCGACGGCCGGATGCCCACCGCGTGGGACATCTACTTCGCCACGTCCGACGCGGCCGCCACCGCGGCCAAGGTCCGGGAGGCGGGCGGCCAGGTCATCGAGGAGTCGATCGCCGTCGGCGATCTCGGCACGATGGGCCTCGCGGTCGACCCGGGCGGCGCGTTCTTCGGCGTCTGGCAGCCCGGCGCCCACAAGGGTTTCGGGCTTCAGCACGAGCCCGGCTCGTACGGCTGGGTCGAGTGCTGGACCCGCGACGCGAAGGCCGTCGACCCCTTCTACGAGGCGGTCTTCGGCTACGGCAGCGTGGACTACAGCGGCGACTCGGGCATGGACTTCCTCGTCTGGACGCCCGCGGGCCAGCCCTCCGACGGGGAGCACGCGGCCCTTGGCCGAGCCGTCATCGACGACACCTTCCCGGCCGAGATGCCCGCGCACTTCCTCATCTACTTCATGGTCGACGGCTGCGACGCGGCGGTGCGGACCACTGCCAGGCTCGGCGGGCGCGTCATCCGTGAGCCGCAGGACACACCGCACGGACGGTTCGCGGTCGTCGTCGACGACCAGGGAGCGAGTTTCGCCGTCATCGACCCGTCGGCGGCGACGAAGTAACGGCGGCTGCGGATCGGCCGGCTACCGATTGGCCCGGTCCCGATCGGCCGGTAGCCGACCGTTGACCGGTCGGCGGCTGACGTCGCATGCCGCCGTACGGCGATTGCCGGTACGGACGGTCGCCGACAGGGGTGGCGCGTCAGTCGCTGTGGCCGCGCAGGCCGCGCAGACCGCGCTCCGGCGAGCGGGCACGCCCGCTTGCCCGCTTGCCCGCCTGCCCGCCTGCCCGCGGACGGCGCGGTCCGGCGGGCGCGTTCGTGCGAGGCGGCGCGCGGGGGAGGGACGCTCGGCCGTCGCGTAAGGACGCGTAAGGACACGGGGGAGAGCCCCGCCCGGTCGTCGTACAGACGCGGGGGAGCCCCGCCCAGTCGTCGCGTACGGACACGGGAGCAGCCCGCCCGGCCGGTGTGCGGACGTGGACGGCGGCCCGCCCGGCCGACGTACGGTTGCGGGGAAGTCCATACGGGCGCCGGAGCGGCGTACCCGGCCGGTGCGCGTCAACGCGGCAGCGTCCCGCCCGGCCGGTCGGCACGAATCCGACGTTCCGCCCGTACGTGCCCAGGCCCTCCGTCCGGCGCGAGCCCTTCCGGATGTAACGGAGACACGGCGAAGCGCCCCCGGGTTCGCAACCGGGGCCTCGGCCAGGAAGAATCAGGATGCGTACCCCGGGATAATTCGCGGTGAGACGCTGCACGGGGCTGGAACCCTTCGAGCCCCTACGGGGAGGTGGCAGGCCAGTGGTGGAGCAGCTGACGCAGCACGACCCGAGGCGGATCGGCCCGTTCGAGGTGCTCGGCCGACTCGGCGCCGGTGGCATGGGGCTGGTCTATCTCGCCCGCTCGGCCTCGGGCCGACGGGTCGCGATCAAGACGGTGCGGACCGAGCTGGCCGAGGACCAGTTGTTCCGCGTCCGGTTCACACGCGAGGTGGAGGCCGCCCGCGCCGTCAGCGGCTTCTACACCGCCGCCGTCGTCGACGCCGACCCCCGGGCCGCCGTGCCGTGGCTCGCCACCGCGTATGTGCCCGCGCCCTCCCTCGAAGAAATAATCAATGAGTGCGGGCCCCTGCCCGCCCAGGCGGTGCGCTGGCTGGCGGCCGGCATCGCGGAGGCGCTGCAGTCCATCCACGGCGCCGGGCTGGTGCACCGGGACCTCAAGCCGTCGAACGTGCTCGTCGTCGAGGACGGGCCGCGCGTCATCGACTTCGGTATCGCGAGCGGGGTCTCCAACACCCGCCTGACCATGACCAATGTCGCTGTCGGCACCCCCGCCTACATGTCGCCCGAGCAGGCGCGCGACTCGCGCAGCGTGACGGGCGCCAGCGACGTCTTCTCGCTGGGCTCGACCCTGGTCTTCGCGTCCACCGGCCACGCGCCCTTCCACGGCGCGAACCCGGTAGAGACCGTCTTCATGCTGCTCCGCGAGGGCCCCGACCTGAGCGGTCTGCCGGACGAACTGCGTCCGCTGCTCGACTCCTGCATGCAGATGACCGCCGACCAGCGGCCCAGCCCGGCCGACCTCCAGTCCCAGCTCGCACCGCATCTCTTCGCCTCCGAAGCGGACGACAGCGGCACGGCCTCGGCCTGGCTGCCGGACAGCGCGGTCACGATGATCGAGGAGCGGCGGGGCGGCGGCCGGTCCGCCGCCGGTTCCGGAGCGCGGGGCCGCGGGGGTGGCCGGCCGGCCACGCCGCCGCGTCCGGCGCAGCCCCCGGCGGCCTCGTTCGCGCGGTCCTCCCCCGCGCCGCTCGCGCCGTACGAGCCGCCGCCCGCCTACCAGCCGTCGGCGGCCGGCGGGCCGCCACCCGAGTCGGGGCCGGGCTTCCTCTCCGGCCGGCCGCCCGGTCACGCTGCCGCACCGGCCCCGTCCCATGCGCCTGGTCCGGCCCACGGCTCCGGGCGCGGTGCGGACCCCCACGCCGGTCCTGTGGCGGGCGGCGGGCCCGTCAGCGTGGGTGACTGGGAAAACGCCTATCAGGGTGGCGACGAGCAGGGCGGGGCCGACCGGCACCGGCCCGCGCACGGCGGCCGGCAGAGTTCGACCGGTCTGGACGACCCGCGCGGCGCACCCGGCCGGCACGCCGCCGCGCAAGCGGTGCCCGCGCCCGTACGGGATACGGGGGACGGGCCCGTACGGCTGTCAGGGTCCCAGGTGCCGATCGGGCCCGGGCCGCGCGCCGACGCACGCGAATCGCACGCGTCGGTGGACGCGGGGTCCGCGACGGGCTGGGTACGGCCGCCGAACGGCGTGCCCCTCGCCGTGCCCTCGCCGACCCCGGCGGGCGACGCGCCCGCCCCGCCCGCGGCGCCGCCCGCGGCCGAGAGCGGCGACCAAGGCGCGCGCGGGCGCTGGCGGCCCTGGCGGTTCCGGATGTCGAACGACGTGTGGGGGACCCCGGCCGTCTCCGGAGACCTCCTCTACGTCACCTCCTTTGAGGTACACGCGCTCGAAGTGGCGAGCGGGCGGCGGCAGTTCAAGACGCGGGACGTGGCCTGGGCCATGGCCGTCGCGGGCGGCCGCATCCACGCCTCGGACGGTCCGACGCTGTACGCGCTCGACGCCTCCGACGGCTCGGAGCGCTGGCGGCTGGCGACCGACGGCTGGATCTACTCCCTCGCGGTCGACCGCGGCACCGTCGTCACGGGGACGCGCGGCGGCGGCGTACAGGGGTGGGAGGCGGCCAACGGCGAACTGCTCTGGGAGATGAGCGGCGCACAGACCGACTTCGAGACCCCCGAGTACGGGCCCGTCGTGCACGACGGCGTCGTGTACATCTGGGCGGACGCCCGGCTGCGCGCCCTGGAGGCCCGTACGGGCGCGGAGCGCTGGTCGTACCCGGTCGGCGACGCCGGGTCCTGCGGCGGAGTGCCGATGCGGCTGCTTCCGGCGCCCGACGGGGCCGTGTACGTGGCCGCGGGCACCCGCGTCCTGGCGATCGACGCGGCCCGGGGCGATGTGCGGTGGCGGTTCGACGCTCCGGCGGTCTTCCTGAGCGCCCCCGCCTTCGCGCCGGGGCCGGCGGTCACGGGCGGCGGCGTCTACATCGCCGACTACCTCGGCACCGTGTACGCCATCGACGCGGCCACCGGCCGCGACCGCTGGCGCATCGCGACCGAGGCGCGGCAGTCGATCGAACCGGTGCTGGTGGCGGGCGGCTCCGTCCACCTGGGCAGCGGCAGCGCGCTCTACACGCTCGACGCGGTCACGGGCACGCCGAAGTGGCGGTTCGCGGCCGGCGGCGAGGTGGTGGGCTCGCCGGTCGTCGCGGACGGGCGGGTGCACTTCGGCTCCGCCGACCACTGCCTGTACACGGTGGACGCCGACGGTGGGCAGCTGCGCTGGAAGCTGGCCACGGGCGGGGAGATCACGGGGTCGCCGGTGGTCGCGGCCGGCGTTGTCTACGCCTGTAGCAAGGACCGCTGCGTGTACGCGCTGGACGCGGGCAAGGGGACGGGGCTGGCCCGGAGCGGCGGGCGGTAAGGGCCCTTCCAGCGGTCCAGGGACCCGGCTCGAACGGTTCAGGGACCCGGCCGCCCGGCGTGAGCGGAGCGGTCAGCGGCCGTCGCGCGGGGGCGGGGTGGGCCAGGTGCCATCGGCGGCGGTCGGACGGTCGAACTCCTGGGTGTCGGCCGTTCCCCGGTCACGTCCCCGGTCACGCGAGGCACCGTGCGGCTCGCTGTACGGCTCCCTCTGGGGCTGCTCGTAGGGCTCGGCGTGCGGCTCCTTGTGCGGCTGCTCGTACGGCTCGGCGTACGACTGCTCGTACCGCGTCGGCTGTTCGTAGGGGTCAGGCTGCCCGTCGTACCGCGTCGGCTCCTGCTGCTCCGGCTCGGCCGTCCGGCGGCGTCGGCGGTGCGCGCCGCGGCGGCCGCTCATGAGGGCGGCCGCGAGAAGCAGCAGCACGCCGCCGCCGAGGGCGGCCGCGACGCCGATGTTCAGCCCGTTCCCGTCGCCGTTCACCGTGAGGTCGCCCGCTGCCTGGCCCTGGCGCACCATCCACAGCACCGTGAACCCCAGCGTCACCAGGCCCGCGAGCGTGATGAGCAGGCGGGACCGCAACACCAGCCCCACCAGTGTCACGAGACCCGCGAACGCCATCGGCAGGAAGAGCGAGCCCATCAGCTCGGCATGCGTCCCCGTGACGCCGTTGAAGAGGTCCTGGACGCGGAAATCACGCCCGAGACGGCCGTCGTACCAGGCACGGAAGGGGCTCCATACGGCGGCCGCCGCTCCAATGAGGGCCACGACGGAACCGAGTGCGTTGCGCACCACGGGCATTCGCCTCACTCTCTCGTTTCCGTTCGCCCTGAATCCGACGCTACGCCCGGTTTCGGCCGCTCGCCATGCGCGGCCGGGCCACCGCCGGCCGCTGCTAACGTGACGCGGGCCCGTCGGCCAAGGCAGTACGAGGCACGGGTATCCATCGGGGGAGGAAGAAACATGGCAGCCCGCCATTTGAGGCTCACGGCCGTCGTCGCGCTCGTTCTGGTCTCGCTCACCGGCTTCAGCCGGGGCCATGGGCACGGGAGTCACGGCAGCCACGGCAGTACCAGCCGCCACAGCGGGGGCGGAGGCGGGTGCAGCAGCTCCCACTCGCGCCACAGCTCCGGATCGGACTCCGGGTCGGGTTCGAGCTCCGATTACGGCTCCTCGGGCTCCTCCGGCTCCTCTGGTTCTTACGGCTCCTCGGGCTCGTACGGTTCGTCGGGCTCGTACGGCACGTCCGCCGGAAACCGCGGCGTCGGCAGCGGCAGTACCAGTACGCACAGCGCGTCGCCCAGCCGCGCCGCGCGGCCGGAGGCGAAGATCGTCCAGTGCATCTCGGACGATGTGAAGCACGAGGCGGCGACCGTCCGGGTGACCAACCGCGGCAGCGCACGGGCCGCCTACAGCGTCACCGTCGACTTCCGCGACCGGCAGGGCGCCTCCGTCTCACTCGGCAGCGCCCGCATCACGCTGGCCGGCGGCGCGTCGGGGACCGTGCGGGTGTCCCCGGCCACCGTATCGAGCGACCTGGTCTCCTGCCGGCTGCGGTCGGTCGGCTGACGCCGGGCTGAAGCCGCCCCGTGCGGGCGGTCAGCGCACGCGGTAGCCGCCCGTACGGGCGCGGCTCGTGAAGAGTCCCGCCTGCTGGTCCGGCGGCAAATTGCCGAGCGAGATCAGCGAGGGCGCCAGGGCGAGTGCCTGCGCCCGCGCCGCCTCTCTCGTCGCCCAGAGGGCTCGTACGGTCCCCTGTACGGCCTCCGTCGGGTACGAGGCGATGACGGCCGCCGCGCGCAGGGCGGCCCCGACGGCCTCGCCGGGTGGCACCACCTCGGACACCAGCCCTATCTCGTACGCCCGTTGAGCCGAGAGGCGCTCGGCGGTGCCCATCAGGGCCATGCGCGCGACCTCGCCGGCGGGCATGCGCTGCGCCATGTAGACGGACTCGTACGCGCTGACCATGCCGTAGGTGGTGTGCGGGTCGAAGAAGGTCGCGTTCTCGGCGGCGACGATGAACTCGGCCTCGCCCAGGAGGTAGAACGCCCCGCCGCAGGCCATGCCGCCGACGGCCGCGACGACCGGCTTCCACAGGTCGGCGGCCTTGGGGCCGATGGTGATGAGCGGATCGTCCATGGAGTAGGGGGAGGCCGGCTGCGGGACGTCGACGGTGCGGTCGATGCCGGTGCAGAAGGCGCGGTCGCCGGCGCCGGTGAGGACGACGGCCCGTACGGAGTCGTCGAAGCGCAGGCCGCGCCAGACGGCGGTCAGTTCGGCGGCCGTGGCCAGGTCGACCGCGTTGTGGCGGTCGGGGCGGTCCAGGGTGACGAGCGCGACGCCGTCCGGGCGCTTCTCGGTGCGTACGGTCCCGGTTTCCGTGGTCATGGGCGCTCCAGCATCCAGCGCGGAACGGTCATGCCCTCGGCCAGTTCGGTGAAGACCGCCTTGACCGGTGCGCCGATGCGGAGCCTGGCGGGGTCCACGGAGTTCAGCGCGGCGTCGGGGGCGGCGACCAGATTCCCCACGAGGCGGATGCGCGGGAGGTCCGCCAGCTCGACGACGATCGCGTTGTACGGGGCCTGTTCGGCGTAGGCGGGCAGCAGCGGCGGGTGCGGGAACACGTACGACCAGATGCGGCCGCGGCCGCTCGTGCGGGACCAGGAGCTGTCGAAGGACTGGCAGTGCGGGCAGCAGGGGCGGGGTGGGAAGCGCGGTTCGTCGCAGGCGGCGCAGGTCTGCACGCGCAGTTCGCCGCGGGCCGCGTACTCCCAGAAGGGCGCGCCGTCCTCGTCGACGACGGGCAGCAGCAGGCCGTTGTCAGTGGTGGCCTTCATGATGGAGGACATGAGAACTCAACTCCTCAACAGCAGCGCCGAAGTGGGGACTCCTTCACCCGCGGTGACCAGACAGGTCGCCGCGTCGGGCACCTGCGCGGTGGAGGTGCCGCGGAGCTGTTTGACGCCTTCGGTGATCAGGTTGAAGCCGTGGACGTACGCCTCGCTGAGTCCGCCGCCTCCGGTGTTGATGGGCAGCCGGCCGCCGCTTTCGAGGGCGCCGCCTTCGGTGAAGGCAGCCCCTTCGCCGCGGCCGCAGAAGCCGTAGCCCTCCAGGGACAGGGGGATGAGGGGGGTGAAGGCGTCGTAGATCTGGGCGACGTGCACGTCTTGCGGCCCGAAGTCGGCGGACTTCCACAGGTGCCGGGCGGCGGTCCAGGCGGGGCCGGTGAGGGGGTCGTCGTTCCAGTAGTTGACCATGCCGTGGTGCTGGGAGGGGAGGCCCTGGGCGACGGAGTGGACGTACACGGGCTTGGTGCGGCAGTCGCGGGCCCGCTCGGCGGAGACGAGGACGCAGGCCAGCGCGCCATCCGTCTCCAGGCAGTTGTCGAAGAGGCAGAGGGGGTCGCTGATCCAGCGCGAGGTCATGTACATCTCGCGGGTCAGGGGGCGTTCGTACATCATCGCGGCGGGGTTCTGGTTCGCCCGGTTGCGGCAGGCGAGGGCGACGTTGAAGAGGTGGTCGCGGGTGGCTCCGTACTCGTGCATATAGCGGCGGGCCAGCAGCCCGATCTCGTCGGCGGGGCGCAGGAGTCCGAACGGGCGGGTCCACTGGCCGGGGGTGGGGAGTTGGGCGGTGGTGTTCGACCAGGGGCGGGGACCGGAGCCGCGCTTGCGGGAGCGCCAGGCGACGCCGACGGACGCCTGTCCGGTGGCGATGGCCGCGGCGAGGTGGGCGAGGGTGGCGCAGGAACCGCCGCCGCCGTAGCCGACCTTGGAGAAGAAGGTCACGTCGCCCGCGCCGATGGCCTTGGCGACCTCGACCTCGTCCGTCTCCTCCATCGTGTACGAGGCGAAGGCGTCGACCTGGGAAGGGGGGATGCCCGCGTCGTCGAGGGCGGCGACGATGGCGCGGCAGGCCAAGGTTCTTTCTGATTCGGCCAGTTGCTTGGCGAAGGGGGTCTGACCTATTCCGACGATCGCCGTAGCGTCCTTGAGCGTTGCCGCCATCGCCACCTCCGTGGTCGGGTCCGTCCGCGGCGGGTCCGCGGTTGTGTCCGCGCTGGTGTCTGCGTCTGTGCCTACGCCTGTGCCTGTAGTCGTGCTTGTGGTCGTGCTTGTGCCGGTGTTCGCGTTCGTGCCGGTGTCCGCTTCGACGCTTCTGCCTGCGCCCGCGCTCGTGGCCGTACTCGCGGCCATGCCCGTACTCGCGTGCGTGACAGTGGCCGTGACCGTTTCCGCGTGCGTGGTCGTGCCTGCTTCGCTGCTGACAGGGGGGAAGGCTACCGCTAATCTGACGGGTAGTCAGCTAGTGGTGCGGGAGGTCATACGATGCGCGGTGACGTGGAGTTCGGCTCGATTCCCAACCTGGTCCGGGTGGCCGCCGAGCGGTACGCCACCCGCGAGGCGGTCGCCGACGGCCGTACCCGCGTCTCGTACGCGCAGCTCGGCGGCAGAGTCGAGCGCGCCGCCGCGGCCTGTGTCGCCGCCGGTGTCGAGCCGGGCGACCGGGTCGCCGTCTGGGCCCCCAACACCCTCGACTGGATCGTCTGCGCCCTGGGCGCGGTCTCGGCGGGCGCGGTGCTCGTCCCCGTCAACACCCGCTTCAAGGGCGCCGAGGCCGCGGACGTCCTGCGGCGCACCCGCGCCCGGCTGCTCTTCGTCACCGGCACCTTCCTCGGCACCTCGTACGTGGCCTCGCTGCGGCGCGCGGCGGGCGGCGGCCCGGGGCGCGCCGCAGGACGCGAAACGCCACGCGAGCCGGGACACACGGCAGGGCAGGGCGCGGGGGAGGGCGCAGGGCCGGGCCGGGAGCCGGACTCGGGGTCGGACCCAGGGGAGGAGTCAGGCCGGCGCCCGGGAGCCCCGGCGAGCAGCGGCCCGCTCCCCGGGCTTCCGCAGCTGCGCGAGGTCGTGGTCCTGGCCGAGGACGCGCCTTCGGACTTCCGTACCTGGAAGGAGTTCCTGGCGGCCGGGGACGCGGTGGCACCCGAGGCCGTACGGGCGCGGGTGGCCGGTATCCGGCCGTCCGACCCCTCCGACATCCTCTTCACCTCGGGCACTACCGGAGCGCCCAAGGGGGCGGTCATCACCCACGCCCAGACCCTGCGCGCCTTCGGCGTCTGGAGCGAACTGGCCGGGCTGGAGGAGGGGGACCGCTATCTGATCGTGAACCCCTTCTTCCACACCTTCGGCTACAAGGCGGGCATCATCGCCTGCCTGATGCGGGGCGCGACGATGATTCCGCAGCCTGTCTTCAACGTGGACACCGTCCTCGCCAACATCGCCGCCGAGCGGGTCACGGTGCTGCCCGGTCCGCCCACGCTCCACCAGTCGCTCCTCGACCATCCGTCCCGCGCGCAGCACGATCTGTCGCCGCTGCGGCTGGTCGTCACGGGCGCCGCCGTCGTGCCGCTGCGGCTCGTGGAGCGGTTGCGCGGGGAGCTGAGGATCGGGACGGTGCTGACCGCGTACGGGATGAGCGAGGCCACGGGCATGGTCACCATGTGCCGTCGCGGCGATCCGGCGGAGGTTATCTCGGGCACGTCGGGCCGCGCCATCCCCGATACCGAGGTCGTGGTCGTCGGCCCCTCGGGGGAGGTCCTGCCGCCGGGTGAGCCCGGCGAGATCCTCGTCCGCGGCTATCAGGTGATGTCCGGCTACTTCGAGGACCCGCGGGGGACCGCCGAGGCGATCGACGGCGACGGCTGGCTGCACACCGGCGATGTCGGCGTGCTGGACGCCGACGGCAACCTGCGCATCACGGACCGGATCAAGGACATGTACATCGTCGGCGGCTTCAACGCCTATCCCGCCGAGATAGAGCAGATCCTCACCCGCCATCCGGACGTCACCGATGCCGCGGTCGTCGGCATACCGGACGCGCGGCTCGGTGAGGCAGGCAAGGCTTTCGCGGTGCGGCGCGCGGGCGCGACGCTGACCGCCGACGATCTGATCGCCTGGTCACGCCGGGAAATGGCGAACTACAAAGTGCCGCGAGAGGTCGAGTTCGTAGCGGATCTGCCGCGCAACGCGAGCGGCAAGATCCTCAAGACCCTGCTCCGCCCGGGCGCGCGGTAGGTCCTGTCCGGCGGATCATCGACCGTTGGGTTGCCTGCCCGTTGTGTCCGGGGTGGGGCGGGGTGATCTGACGGATGCGGAATGGGTGCGGCTGGAGCTGCACTTGCCCGTGTCGGATCAGCGTGGAGGGCGGTGGAGTGATCACCGCAGGGTGATCAACGGGATCTTGCTCCGGTCCGGACGGGCAGACCGTGGCGCGACCTTGCGGAGCGTTTCGGTAGCTGGAAGGCCGTCTACGGACGGCATCGGCGCGATGATCGGCGGACGGCACGTGGGACCGGATCCTGCATGCCGTCCAGGCGGATGCCGATCTCGTGGGCCGGATCGACTGGAGCATGGCCAGCGTCGACTCGATGTCCTGCCGCGCGGCTTTGGTGTCGTTGCCGAGGATCTTGGTCGGGGTGATGCGGACGACCACTCGCACGTCTTCCGGCGGGGCCTCCAGGTACTCCTTGCCGTCGCCCGGGCTGGGCTCGCGGCCCCTTGCCCACCGCCCAGACCGGCGATCCCGACGCCCAGACCGGCGATCCCGAGCGCAAGGCAGTCACGTGATCCACCGGACACCGCCTTGCACCCGTCACCGTCCACCACACCCCGTGCGCCATCCCGACGGCCATCTCGATGGCCATCGAGATGGCCGCCCCGGGAGGCTGCCGGCGGCCTCACCCTCCGGCAGCCCCACTCGGCGACCGCCTCATTCGCCGGCAGCCCCATTCGCAGACCGCCAAACTCGCAGACCGACTCACTCACCGGCAGCAGCCCGGGGCGCTGATTCTCAACGATGCGCGTCTCTCGACGATGCGCGCTTCTCCACCCGGTGCGGTTCTCCACGCGACGTGCTCTCCACGCGACGTGGAGAGCCACGCCACGCCACGCCACGCCGCGCTGTCCTGTCCTCAACGAGGCGCGACCCGCTACAGCTCGCTGTCGGTGGCGTGCTCGTCCGCCGGTATCGCGAGGGCGGCGTGACTGTCCTGGGGTGATGGCCGGGTCGCATGCTCATCGAGAGCCGTCACGAGGCTGAGGGCGGCCGTGGCGGCGAAGAGAACAGATGCGAGGGCCTTCTTCGTGCGGGTCATTCCAACTCCTCCAACTGGCGGGAGTGCCATTCGCCGAATGAATCTATTAACAACAACTGGCCGACTCAGGCCAAGTGGCCCGAACTTGCCGGCATTTTGGCGCAATCGAACCTGTGTGCCCCCGCGTATGCGTAAAGACCGGCCCCGACGGCTCCCCCTCCGTGCCGTCGAGGCCGGTCTCTACGTCATTCCCCCGTGCGCGCTATGGCTTCGGTTACTTCGGGTCCGCCGACCCCGCGTGCTCATCCTGCGGCTTGACGATCGGACGAGGCGCCCCCGCGTGCTCGTCCTTGGCGGCGATGATCGGGCGGGTGCTCCCCGCGTGCTCATCCTGCGGCGTGATGATCGGACGAGGCGCCCCCGCGTGCTCGTCCTTGGCGGCGATGATCGGGCGGGTGCTGCCCGCGTGCTCGTCCTGCGGGGTGATTGGACCGGTGGGTGGCTTCTGGTCGCTCATTTGAATCAACTCCATTGAACTGTGGGCGGTGGGGTTGAATGAACCCGCCCGGCGATCTCCCCCGTGGGCCGCCGGGCGGGTGCCTCAGGACCGCTCACCATAATGGTGAGGTCCTGATCTCGACCCGCCTGCCCCCCGACGCGACGGATCGACATAAGAGAGAATGCCGCTCGGCGATAAACGAATGATGAACGATGCGCTGCGCGGGTCAGGCGGCCGCTACGGGCGGCGACAGCAGCTCCCGCACCTCGTCCGCCTCGACCGTCTTCAGCTGCTCGTGGATCGAGAGCGCCTCCTGCCAGCAGGCGCGGGCCCGGTCGGTCTGCCCGATCCCCGTCAGCGCTCTGCCCAGCACTGTCAGCACGATGGCACGACGCCAGTCGCCGCCGATCCCGCGCAATCCGAGGGCCTGTTCCGCGTGGCCCGCGGCCTGCGCCGGGCGGCGCGCGGCGAGGTGCGCCTCAGCCAGCCGGTAGTGTGCCATGCCTTCCCACAGCGGCTGACGGCTCTCGTGGAAGATGGTGAGGGCCGCCGTCAGCTGGCTGAAGGCGTCGGCGAAGTGACCGGCGCGGGTCAGTGCCAGCCCCAGCGCGTACTTGGCGTTGGCGAGCCGGAGCGTGAGGCCGAGGCTGTTGTAGATGTCGATGCCGCGCTGCGCCAGCTCGACCGCGCTGCCGGTGCGGTTCATCGCCAGCCGTACGCGCGAGAGGTTGCACAGCGCGCTGGCCTCGCCCGGTCGGTTGTCGTCGGCGCGGAACGCCTCGATCGCCCGCTGGAGATACGCCTCCGCGTCCTCGTACCGCTGCTGGTAGAGCGCGATGATCCCGCGCTGGTTGGGCACCCGGCAGGTGGGCACCGGGTCCCCGGCGGCGACGCCGAGCAGCATGGCGCGCTGGGCCTGTTCGTCGGCCTCGGTGAATTTGCCGACGAGGCTGCGGACGTGGGCCAGGAACGTACGCGCCCGGCCTTCCGCGAGCGCGTCCTGCGCCGCGGACGCGGCCTCGCTGATGGCCGCGGCGGCCATCTCGTACTGCCGGGAGTTGGCGCCGGACTCGGCGAGGTCGACGGCGGCCATCAGCAGGTCCGCGCCGCGCCGCAGCATGCCGTCCGCGGCGGACTGCTGCGCGCACGCCAGCAGGCAGTTGGCCTCGGCGAAGAGCCAGTCCAGTGCGGCGTCCCGGTCCGGGAAGGTCAGGCCCCGGCGCTCGGCCGGGGCCAGGTGGTCGACGAGCCGGTCGCCGGGGCGCTCGATCGCGTACACCCCGGCCGCGGTGGACAGATAGAAGTCCAGCAGCCGCGACATCGCCGCCACCCGCTCCGACGGCGGCTGCTCGTCCCGCTCCGCGCATGCACGCGCGTAGAGCCGCACCAGGTCGTGGTAGCGGTAGCGGCCCGGCGCGGCGGACTCCAGGAGTGAGGTGTCGACGAGGGATTCGAGGAGTTCCTCGGTGGCTTCGGTGTCCAGGTCGAGCACGGCCGCGGCCGCGGCCAGGGAGATGTCCGGCCCGTCCGCCAGCCCCAGGAGGCGGAAGGCGCGTGCCTGGGAGCGCTCCAGCTGTCCGTAGCCCAGCTCGAAGGTGGCCTTCACGGCGAGGTCGCCGGCGCGCAGTTCGTCCAGCCGGCGGCGCTCGTCGGCGAGCTTGCGGGCCAGTACGGAGACGGTCCAGGTGCGGCGCGCGGCGAGCCGGGAGGCCGCGATGCGGATGGCGAGCGGGAGGAAGCCGCACGCGGCGACGACGTCCATGGCCGCGTCGCGCTCCGCGCCGACCCGCTCGTCGCCCACGATGCGGGTGAAGAGGACGAGCGCCTCCTCCGGGCTCATGACGTCGAGGTCGACGAGGTGGGCGCCGGCCAGGTCGACCATCCGGGAGCGGCTGGTGACGAGGGCCGCGCACCCTTCCATGCCCGGCAGCAGCGGGCGGACCTGCGCCGCGTCGCGCGCGTTGTCGAGCAGGGCGAGCACGCGGCGGCCGTCCAGCGTCGAGCGGTAGAGCGCGGCGCGCTCCTCGACGCCGTCGGGGATGGCGGTGTCGGGGGTGCCCAGGGCCCGCAGGAAGGAGCCGAGGACCGCTTCGGGGTCGGAGGCGGAGGGGCCCGCGCCCTGGAGGTCGATGTAGAGCTGGCCGTCGGGGAAGTGGTGGCGGGCGGCGTGGGCGACGTGCACGGCCAGTGTCGTCTTGCCGACGCCACCGATGCCCGCGACGGCCGATACGGCCATGATCCGGCCCTCCGCCGTGGCGAGCTGGTCGCTCAGCTCGCCCACGAAGGCGGCCCGGCCGGTGAAGTCGGAGACGGTGGCGGGCAGTTGGGCGGGGCGGGTGAAGGAGGGGCCGCTCGTGGCGGGCCGGTCCTCGTCGTGGACGGCGGGCGCGGCGAGTTCGATGTCGGCTTGCAGGATGCGCTGTTGGAGATCGGCGAGTTCGGGGCACGGGTCGACCCCGAGTTCGTCCGCGAGCAGCCGGCGGGTGTCCGCGTACACGGCGAGCGCCTCGGCCTGGCGGCCGCTGCGGTACAGGGCCAGCATCAGCAGTTCGCGCAGCCGTTCGCGCAGCGGGTGGGCGGCGGTCAGGGCGGTGAGCTCGGAGACGATGTCGGAGTGCCGGCCCGCTTCGAGGTCGAGGTCGAGGCGTGTCTCGACGAGGGAGAGCCGCCACTCTTCGAGCCGGGTGCGCTGGGTGTCCGCGAACGGGCCGGGAACGCCGGCGAGCGGCTCGCCGCCCCAGACGTCGAGGGCGTCGTTGATGAGCGCGCGGGCGCTCGTACGGTCGCCGGAGTGGCGGGCCTTGTCGGCCTCGGCCGCGAGTTGCTCCGCGCGGTCGATGTCGAGGCCGCCCACGCCGACGCACATGGCGTAGCCGCCGGATTCGCTGATGAGCGCTTCGGCGTCCGGGCCGAACACCTTGCGCAGCCGGGAGGCGTACGTACGCAGGGCGGCGAGCGCCGCGTGCGGGGGTTCGTCGCCCCACAGGGCGTCGACGAGTTCGGCCGCGGTGGCGGTGCGGCCGCCCCGCAGCAGTAGGGCGGCGAGCAGTGCGCGCTGCTGCGGTGATCCGGTGTTGAGCTGCTCCACGCCGCGCCAGGCCCGTACGGGCCCAAGCACGGTGAAGCGCAGCGGCTGCCGGTGCCCTGTGTCGCCGGCCATGGTGACCCCCTGCCTGTGCTGCTTGGTCGCACCGGTCAGTTTGCCTTGTCCGTGCCCTTCGCGGCAGGGGGGGACCGGGCGTCTGCACAATGCCTGCCAGAGTTGGCCGCATCCCGCTAGCTGACGGATCGTCAGATGGGCGCTACCGTGACAGCCATGGAGAGCTTCCCGAAGATAATCTCGGTGGATGACCATACGGTTGAGCCCCCCAGCGTCTGGCGGGATCGACTCCCAACGAAATACCACGACATAGGGCCGCGTATCGTCCGGGCTCCGCTCAAGGAAATGACCTTCGTCGGCGGTAAGTTCGCGCCGAAGATGGGGGCTCCCGGGGACGACGGGCCGATCGCGGACTGGTGGGTATATGAGGATCTGCACCGTCCGCTGACTCGGCTGGATACCGCTGTCGGATATGACAGGGACGACATCAAACTCGAAGGCATCACCTACGAACAGATGCGTCCGGGGTCGTACTCCGTGCCCGAGCGGCTGGCCGACATGGACGTCAACCACGTTCAATCGGCGCTCTGTTTCCCCACCTTCCCGCGGTTCTGCGGGCAGACCTTCACCGAGGCGAAGGACCGCGAACTGGGGCTGCTGGGGGTGCGCGCGTACAACGACTGGATGGTCGAGGACTGGTGCGGCCCGGCGGCCGACGGCCGGCTGATCCCGTTGACACTGGTCCCGCTGTGGGACGCCGAACTGGCTGCGGCCGAGGTGCGGCGCAACGCCGCGCGGGGCGTGCGCGCCGTGTGCTTCAGCGAAATTCCGCCACACCTGGGGCTCCCCTCCATTCACACGGACGAGTGGGATCCCTTCCTGCAAGCCTGTGACGAGACCGGGACCGTCATCGCGATGCACATCGGCTCGTCGAGCCGGATGCCCTCCACCTCCGCGGACGCGCCCCCGGCGGTGGGATCGACGATCACCTTCGCCAACTGCTGCTTCTCGATGGTCGACTGGCTGATGTCGGGGAAGTTCGACCGCTTCCCGAACCTCAAGATCATGTACGCGGAGGGCCAGATCGGCTGGATCCCGTACATCCTTGAGCGCGCGGACGTGGTGTGGGAGGAGAACCGCGGCTGGGGCGGCGTCGCCGACAAGGTGCTCAGGCCGCCGTCGGAACTGTTTGCTGAGCACGTTTACGGCTGCTTCTTCGACGACGCCTTCGGCCTGAAGAACCTGGACGCGATCGGCGTCGGGAACGTCCTGTACGAGACCGACTACCCGCACTCCGACTCGACCTGGCCCCGCTCACGGGAGGTCGGCGAGGACCAGATGGGCCACCTCGCGCCGGACGTGGTGGAGCGGATCGTACGCGGCAACGCCATCGAGCTGCTCGGGCTGACGCCTGACGGGCGATGGGCGGAGGCGAGGCGGTAGGGGGAGGCCGGGCGGTAGGCGCTTGGCGGAAGGCGGTAGGCGCTTGGCGGAAGGCGGAAGGCGGAAGGCGGAAGGCGGAAGGCGGAAGGCGGAAGGCGGAAGGCGGAAGGCGGCTGGTCCCGGGGCGGACGGCACCTGCCTGGAGAGCCGGCTGGGGAGTTGGGACGGAAGACGTAACGGCAGAGGAGAGACGTGTCTTGAGGAGGCGGAGTGGGTAACGGGCTGTGGGTTCTTCCGGAAGGGCGGCTCGCGTACGGGATGCAGCTCCCCGTCCAGTCGCAGAGCACGATCTTCGCGGAGCCCTGGGAGGCCGGGGCGGGCCCCGAGGACCTGGTGGCGGTGGCGCGCGCGGCGGACCGGCTCGGTTTCGCGTACATCGCCTCGTGCGACCACGTGGCGATTCCGCGGCGGCTCGCCGACGCGATGGGCACGGTCTGGTACGACCCGGTGGCCACCCTCTCCTACCTCGCCGCGGCCACGGAGCGCGTGCTGCTGCTGAGCCATGTCGCGGTGGCCGGGCTGCGCCATCCGCTGATCACCGCCAAGCAGTACGCGACCCTCGACCACCTCTCCGGCGGGCGGTTGGTGCTCGGGGTGGGCGCCGGGCATGTACCGGAGGAGTTCGAGGTGCTGGGGGTGGAGTTCGCGGCGCGGGGAGCCGTGCTCGACGAGACCGTCGACGCGCTGAAGGCGGCGCTCGGGCCGTCGGAGTTCGCGGAGTTCAGCGGGGAGCGGTTCGCGTTCAGCGGGCTGGGCCAGGCGCCGCGGCCCGCCAGAGCGCCGCGGCCGCCCATCTGGGTGGGCGGCTCCTCGCCCGCGGCGGTGCGGCGTGCGGCCGTACGGGGCGACGGATGGCTTCCGCAGGGCGACCGGCGCGACCAGCTCCCGGCGAAGATCGCCAGGTTGCGGGAGCTGAGGGAGGCGGCCGGGGTCGCCGAGCCCGTGGCGATCGGCGCGATCACCGAGGCGCTGTACGTGGGCGAGCCCTCCTGGGATGTCGGCCGGCGGACCCTGCGCGGCAAGGGCGAGGCCGTCGCCGAGTCGTTGCGCGCGTACGGGGCGATGGGCGTGCACCAGATCCAGGTGCGCTTCCGGTGCCGGGACCGCGCCGAACTCCTCGATCAGATGGAGGCGTTCGCGGCGGAGGTCGCACCGGGACTGGGCGCCGTTTAGGGGCGGTGGGGCGGCGCGGGTGGGGCCGGTGCGGCGGGAGACGGCTCGTCGGGATATGGCTCGGCGGGAGACCGTTCCTGTACTCGGGTCCTGTACCCGGGGCCTCTGTACGGGCTCTCTGCGCGGGTCCTTTAGCCGGGAGAGCGCCCCCCTTTCTTCGAAGCCGGGGCTCTGCCCCCGGCTCGCTCCTCCGCAAAGCCGGAGGGGCTGAATCCTGCCCGGCAGCCCCCCGTGGTGGTGGGCGACCGGGCCACCGCGACGGCATGGAGGCGGACATGGGCAAGTTGGACGGGCGCGTTGTGCTCATCACGGGCGCCGCGCGCGGGCAAGGGGAGCAAGAGGCACGGCTGTTCGCCGCCGAGGGGGCGAAGGTGGTGCTCGCGGACGTGCTGGACGAGGCGGGTGAGGCCGTGGCCAAAGATATCGGCGAGGGGTCGGCCCGGTACGTACACCTGGACGTGCGCGACGAGGCGGAGTGGACGTCCGCCGTGGCCGAGACGAAGGAGGCGTTCGGGAAGCTGGACGGGCTCGTCAACAACGCCGGAATCCTGCGCTTCAACGAGCTGGCGAACACCCCGCTGGAGGAGTACCTGCAAGTGGTGCAGGTCAACCAGATAGGTGCTTTTCTGGGGATGAAGTCGGTGGTGCCCGAGCTGGAGGCGGCGGGCGGCGGGACGATCGTGAACACGGCCTCGTACACGGCGGTTACGGGCATGGCGCTGCTGACCTCGTACGCGGCGACGAAGGCCGCGATCGTCGGGATGACCCGGGTCGCCGCGATGGAGCTGGCGGCCAGGGGCATCCGGGTCAACGCCGTCTGCCCGGGGGCCGTCGACACCCCGATGACCAATCCGGCGCAGCTCGATCCGGGGGCGGACGCGGAGGCGTCGGAGGCGGCCATGGCGGAGCTGTACCGCAAGGTGGTGCCGATGGGGCGGATCGGGCGGCCGGAGGAGGTGGCCAACCTGGCACTGTTCCTGACCTCGGATGACTCCTCGTACATCACGGGGCAGCCGTTTGTGATCGATGGTGGCTGGCTGGCCGGAGTGTCTCTGTTCTGAGCCCGCGTTCTGGGCCTCCCTCAGCCAGCTATCTGATGGGTCGTCAGGTATTGACGACTACCCTGCTCGGTGCCACAGTCGACCGTGATCCGACATCTGACGGAGCGTCAGGAATAGAGCGGGGCGACCCCCGCACCCCTGGAGGAGAGAACCTTGGAATTCGGGCTCTTTGTGCAGGGATACGTGCCGGCCCGGCGGGCGCAGGCCGATCCCGAGGCCGAGCACCACGCGCTGATGGAGGAGACCGAGTACGTCATCCAGGCGGACAAGTCCGGGTTCAAGTACGCCTGGGCCTCCGAGCACCACTTCCTGGAGGAGTACTCCCACCTCTCCGCCAACGACGTCTACCTGGGCTACCTCGCGCACGCGACGGACCGCATCCACCTGGGCTCGGGCATCTTCAACCCGCTGCCCCAGGTCAACCACCCGGTGAAGGTCGCCGAGAAGGTGGCCATGCTCGACCATCTCTCGGGCGGGCGCTTCGAGTTCGGCAGCGGACGCGGAGCGGGCAGCCACGAGATCCTCGGCTTCATACCGGGCGTCACCGATATGAACTACACGAAGGAGATCTGGGAAGAGACGATCGCCGAATTCCCCAAGATGTGGCTCCAGGACGAATACCAGGGCTTCGAGGGGAAGTTCTGGCAGCTGCCGCCCCGCAAGATCCTGCCGAAGCCGTACGGGAAGTCCCACCCCGCCATGTGGTACGCGGCCGGGTCCCCGTCCTCGTACGCCATGGCCGCCAAGAAGGGGCTGGGCGTACTGGGGTTCAGCGTGCAGAAGGTCGCGGACATGGAGTGGGTCGTCGACTCCTACAAGTCGGCGATCAAGGAAGCCGAGGCCATTGGCGACTTCGTCAACGACAATGTGATGGTCACCTCCACGGCGATCTGCGCCGAGACTCATGAGAAGGCCGTCGAGATCGCCGTCGGCGGCGGGCTCAATTACCTTCAGTCCCTGCTGTTCCGCTACCACGACACCTTCCCGCGCCCGGAGGGGATTCCGGAGTGGCCGGAACTGCTCCCGGAGTACAGCACCGAGATCATCGAGCTGCTGATCGCCGAGGAGCTGATGATCTGCGGCGACCCGGACGAGGTGTTCCGGCAGTGCAAGCGGTGGGAGCAGGCGGGGGCGGACCAACTGTCCTTCGGGCTGCCGATCGGGATCTCGTCCGAGGACACGCTGAACACGATCCGCCTGATAGGTGAACACGTGATCCCGAAGATCGATACGGACCCTGTGCACCGGACGACGCGGTTCCGGCAGTCGTCCGGTTCCTGACACCGCTGAGTGACAACACCCACGGACGCCGGGACGGCGCCTCCCGGAACGCCGTCCCGGCACCTTCGCCGACGCCTGCGGGGCGCGGACGGGGCAGTGAGGCCCGGCAGGGCAGACGGGCAGCGAAGCCCGGCACCGGGGGCCAACGAGGGCCGACGGGGCCAACGCGGCCGACGAGGACCAACGGGGCCAACGAGGACCGACAAGGGCCAACGGGAACCAACAGCGAGGCGACAGAGAAGAAGGGGACCTGACGCATGCTCGACCACCTCATCCGCGCAGCGACCGTCGTGGACGGAACGGGCGCTCCCGCACGCGTGGCGGACCTGGGCATCCGCGACGGCCGGATCGCGGTCATCGCGGAGCCGGGCACCGTCACCGAGGAGGCCCGTACGAGCGAGGACGCGGCCGGCCTGGTACTGGCGCCCGGATTCGTCGACCCGCACACCCACTACGACGCCCAGCTCTTCTGGGACCCCTACGCCACCCCGTCCATGAACCACGGCGTGACGACCGTCGCCGGCGGCAACTGCGGATTCACCCTCGCCCCGCTCAACCCCGCCCGCCCCGGGGACGCCGACTACACGCGGCGCATGATGAGCAAGGTCGAGGGCATGTCCCTGGCCGCGCTGGAGGAGGGCGCGCCCTGGACCTGGTCCGGCTTCGGGGAGTACCTGGACGCCCTGGACGGGCGGACCGCCGTCAACGCGGGCTTCATGGTCGGGCACTGCGCGCTGCGCCGGTACGTCATGGGGCCGGACGCCGTGGGCGGACAGCCCGACGAGAAGCAGCTCGCGCAGATGCTCGAACTCTTCCACGAGGCGATGGACGCGGGCGCGTGGGGCCTGTCGACGACGCAGTCGGCCACCCACTCCGACGGCGACGGGAAGCCCGTCGCCTCCCGGCACGCCCTCCCCTCCGAACTCCTCGCGCTCTGCCGCGCGGTCGGCGAGCACGAGGGGACGCAGATCGAGGCGATCGTGGCCGGGTGCCTCGACCAGTTCGCGGACGAGGAGATCGACCTCCTCGTGGACATGACGGCCGCCGCTGGCCGCCCCCTGAACTGGAACGTGCTGACCATCGACGCCGCTGTCCCCGAACGAGTGCCGCGTCAGCTCGTACCCAGTGAGCGGGCCCGCCGGGCGGGCGGCCGGATCGTCGCGCTGACGATGCCGATCCTGACCCCGATGAACATGTCCCTGGGCACCTTCTGCGCGCTGAACCTCATCCCCGGCTGGGGCGACGTCCTCGCCCTCCCGGTGCCCGAGCGCATCGCGAAGCTCCGCGAACCGGACGTACGGGCCGAGATGCTGCGCCGCGCCGACAGCAAGGAGGCCGGGGTCTTCCGCCGGCTGGCGAACTTCGACCGGTACGTGATCGGCGACACCTATTCGGCGGCCAACGAGGGTCTGAGCGGACGGGTGGTGCGCGACATCGCAGCCGAACGCTCCCAGGAACCCTTCGAGTGCCTGGTGGAGATCTGCGCCGCCGACGATCTGCGCACCGTCCTGTGGCCGATGCCGGCGGACAACGACCCGGACAGCTGGGAGCTGCGCCGCCGCACCTGGGAGCACCAGGACGTCCTGCTCGGCGGCTCGGACGCGGGCGCCCACCTGGACCGGATGTGCGGGGCCCCGTACACCACGCGCTTCATCGGCGACTGCCTGCGCCGCCGGAAGCTCGTACCGCTGGAGCGGGCCGTTCAGATGCTGACGGACGATCCGGCCCAGCTGTTCGGGCTGCGGTCGCGCGGCCGCATCGAGGAGGGCTACCACGCGGACCTGGTGCTCTTCGACCCCGACCGGATCGACGCCGGCCCGGCCACGCTCGTCCACGACCTGCCGGGTGACAGCCCGCGGCTGGACTCGCGGGCGCTGGGCATCGTGAGCGTCCGGGTGAACGGGGTGGAGACGATCCGCGACGACGTGGTGACGGGTGCGGTGCCAGGGGTGGTGCTGCGGTCGGGGCGGGACACGCGGACGGTGGATACGCGGGTGTGACGGTGCTCGACGGGGCTACGGACGCCCCACGTGGTCCTCGATACCGTCGAAGATGTCGGCGTCCGTCTCGCGCTGCCAGTCGGGTAGGTCGGCGTAATCTGCGACGTATCCGGGCTTGGGGTCTTCGAAATGCTTGAAGATCTGGGCAATCCAGCAGGTCGCGATGTAGTGGCCGCGCTGCTCGCGGGTGAGTTTCCGCGCGGCCCCACCGCTGATCTCGATGAACTGGCGTACCTGTTCGTACACGGCCGCAGCCGCTGCCCGCTCCCAGTCCGGGGTGCTGTCCCAGGGCGTGATGTAGCCGGGCTTGGGCTCGCCGGGGTAGTGCTTGGTGACTCCCGCGATCCATGCCTCGCGGAAGACGCGCCCGTTGTCGTTGCTCAAGATGCTTTCCTCTCGGCTGAGTCAGATGGCTGAATCCAACTCCGTAATCCGGTCATTGAGATCACTTGCACGTCGGTCGGACAGGAACGGGACCAGCCTCGGCTGCAAGCTGCGCAACCTGCGTGCGACATAGCCTGATGCGCTCTGCCGGGCGAGTTCAAGGGCGTCTCCGGCATATCCGATGATCTGGTCCACGTCGCGCCGCTGGGCTCCCAGGAGGGCGAGGTCCGTGAGCACGCTTCCTCGGCGTCGCCTGGAGAGGTTCATACTCAATGCCTCGGTCAGGGCCCCCTCCGCCAAATCGGGCCGCCCGAGCCGCACGAAACAGGTACCGCGTTCCTCGGCGAGGCGGGACCCGTCGAAGCGCAGCCAGCCACCGTTGTGCATTCCTCGACTGAGGCTGTGGACATCCTCGGCCTGGTCCAGAGCACGCTTACAGGCGTCCAAGTCCCCTATACCGGAGTATGCCTCGGCCTGTACTGCCGCCACCCAGTGGCGCGTGGACAAGGCGGTGTTCCCGCGTTCAGCGACAGCACGAGCCGCTTCCAGCAGGGGAACTGTCTCCTCATACCTCTGGTCGCCGTGCAGGCCGATAAAGGCGTGCCGGGTCAGTGCGCAGGCCCATAGGTCCGGATTTCCCGCCTCCTTCGCGGCGCTTGCCGCGAGGGTGTAGCAGTACGCCGCTTCGGTATAGCGGCTGCCGTCGAACAGGACTTCGCCGGCGAGTTGGAACAGGTCTCCGGCCTCCTGGCTCAGCTGTTTGCGAGTCGATTCAGTACCGGCGCTGCGCAGGGCGGTAGCCAGCGAGGTGGCCTGGTCGCGTACGAGGGGATACACGGACCGTTTGGAGGAAGCCAGTGAATACACCTGCCACAGGTGCTCGTTCATCGGCCGGTACCCGTGATCACGGTCGGCGGCATCCACTGGGAGGGGTAGCGCGGGGGCTGCCGCCGTCACGGTCATCAGCTGGAGAAAGTCTCGTCGGATCACGTCGTCAAGGTCACCGCCCTTTGTCTCGGCCACAGCTGCGGGTGCGGTTGAATCCGGCTGCAACAGCTTGTCAAACTCTGAAGGAGCCGCCCTGAGCAGGCGGGCCAGCTTGGGCCACAGGAACGCCCGGGGGCTCGCCTCGCCGCGTTCCCACCGGCCGATGGACGTGCGGTCCACACCGAGCGCGTCAGCCAGTTGTTCCTGGCTGTAACCGCAGACCTTCCTGCGGTGTACGAGTCGATCACGTCTGGCTCCCATGGCCAGCCCTCCCGGCTGTGACATTGCGGCAGCTCACGGTAATGGATGCGGCGGACGTGCGGCAGAACTCCGGTAGTTCTGCCGTGGCCCCCGCACGCGCTTGGGCCTTCACTGGTCCTCGTACCCGGCCCACCACGAGGGGCGGCGGAGATGGCTGAACGATCCGGACCGAACCCGTCGCCACCGGGGGGAGACCGAGGGGCGCCAGGGCTGCTCCAGCCCTCCCCTCCGGGGCCACGGGCGACGCCGGGCCGTCATACGGAACCCGAGAGGACAGGGGAAGGAAATGGCACAGCTCGACGAGCAGACCGCACTGGCGGCCCAGGTGGGCAGCCGCATCTTCGCGGATGAACCGCAGTACCACGTACCGGATTTGGCAGAGCGTTTCGCCTACAAGAAAGACCCGGGGTCCAGCGACACCAACCATGAGTACGACTCCATCCGCGTCTGAACCAGGGTGCTCCGGTCCGGGACGCCGACCGCGTTCCGGACCGGACCGACCCGCTTCCCCCGAGGACCGACCGTGTTGAAGCTGCATATCAACCCGCAGATTCCGGCTGGAACGTGGACATGGAACGGAGCCCGTTTGGAGTCCGGCCGGTCATGGATCGAACCGCTCGCCCACCCCGCCCTGGATACGCGCACGGTGGCAGACAGGTCTACGGGGGCCGCGTTCGTCACGGTCCGGGAACTGCTGCCGGATCGCGAGGAACACGGACGCCGTCCCGTGGCCGAACTGCCGACAGACGGGTACCACCGCCTCCTGGACGAAGCCCGCCGATGGCCGCTCGACTTCATCATCGTGGAGACCGCCAAGACCGGACGGGTGACCCTCAGCGCTGGAACGCACGGCATCGCACCCGTCTATCTCACGGTCAACGCCGGTGCGCTATGCGGCTCGTGGAATATGGCCGACAGCGCGCGCAGCCTGCAGGCTGTGAGGCTCGATGTGGTCGAAGTGACCCGCCTGCTGGCCCTGTGGTTCCGCTACACCCACCGCACCAGTTTCACCGGCCTGTACCGGCTCACCGAACGAGCGACCGCCGTCTTCGACGGCCGGTCACTCTCCTTCCGGATGCCCGGGCCCGCGCTCCATTCCGCTGCCCGCACGCTGCGCGAAGACGCCGATGTCCTGGTCGCTTACGAGGAACTGCTGGACGGTGTCCTGGGCCGGCATGTCTTCGACCCGGACACTACGGCCGCACACCTGTCCGGCGGCATGGACTCCGCTGTCACCGGTACTCATGCCTCTCTCCGTTACCCCGGGCGCATCCTGTCCTCCGCCATGCTGCTGCCCGGGCCCGGCGGTGTACAGCAACGCCGACGCCGACGGGAAATGATTCATCACGCCGGCTTCCGCGCGGACGTGACCACTGACGCAGATGCCCTCGGGCCCCTGCACCCCATGGGGCGCCGGGCGCTGGGCGGTTTCGTCAATCCGTACGAGGAGCCGTACCACGAGGCGACCACCGCCCTGGTGGAAGCGCTCGACGCGCATGGCGTCCGGACAGTGATCACTGGCATCGGCGGGGACGAGATGCTGGCAGTCACGCCGAGCGAAGTGCCGCGCTTGCCGATCGGCCCCGCCCACCGTTCAACACCCTGGCTCGGTCATGTCGCCCGCGAAGTTCTCCGCGACGCCGAAGTCGACACCGCTCCGCCAACGGCAGTCAACGAAATGACCCTGCTGGCGCTGGCCTCCGCCGCGCCGCTGCTACTGAAGGCGCGGATGTGGCCTGTCCACCCCTTCGCGGATCCCGCGATGATCCGCTTCGGCGAGTGGCTGCCCCGCGCGTGGCGCTCTGACAAGGCCCTGCACCGCAGACGCCTCGCCCACCTCGGTTTCTCCGATGATGTGGTGCGCCCCCAACAACCCGAGAACTTCACCGACGTCATGCACAAGGCCCTGCGCGAGAACATCCCGGCACATGCCGATCGCATCCTCAGCGACGGCTCGCCGCTCATCGACGCCAAGCTGATCGACCCCGACGCCTTCGCCGAAGCCATCCGCCGCATCCGCGGGGGCACAATCCTGGAGACGGACGACCGACTCGCCGATGTCGTCGCCGCCCACCTCGCCGCCCGCAGTGCTCACTCGTGACCCGCCCTGGAGAGAGACCGTGTACGTCATGCGCCCGGCTACCCGAGCCGACGTTCCCGCCTACGCCGCCCTGATCCGCGACCGCGCCGTCTGGATGGTCCGGCGCGGGCTGGAAGGCGGTGAGGAACTGCCCGAGCGTGCGGACGAGATCGCCGCCCGAGCCGCCGACGATCGCACCCCGGTCTGGGCGATGACCGATCCCCACGGACGTCTGGTCGGCTGCACCAGCCTGTATGAGGAAACCCCGCAGTGGGGCTGGACCGACGCGGAACGGGGCGAATCCGCCCTCTTCCTCGCCACCACCTTCACCGACCCCGCCCGCCGGGACGAACGCCCCGGCGCGCTGATCGCCTGGTGGGCGCTCGGACACGCGGCCCGCGCGGGCAGGGAATGGGTACGACGCGGGTGCGGCCACGCGGGACTGGTCCGCTATTACCGGGATGTGCAGGGTTTCCATCTCGTCCACACCACCGAACGCCACGGTCACGCGGCCTACCTCTTGGCGCGCAAGGCCGAAGAGCTCTCCGACCTGCCAATCCGGTCAGCGTGATCGTCTGACCTGCCCTCTGCCCCCTTGCCGCAGCAGTCTTCGGAGCCCAGCCCAGCCCATCCCGACCACGGGCACCCCTTCTCGAATGCCGTACGGGCCGATGACGGCCAGGGAGGCCCCCCGTCGCCCTACGCCCGCTTCGATGCCCGTACCAGCAGCACCACCCGTACGTTCGCGAACCATTCCACCCGCGCCGGGCGGTAGCGGTCCCACAGGAGGTCTTCCGTTCGTGACGGCATGCTGTCCGTGCCGTCCCCGCTGCGGTCCGTCGATACCACCCAGATGCGGTGGAAGTCCTGTGCGCAGGGCTCCGGGTCCCGGCAGTCGTCGGGGGCGTAGCGGCCCAGGCGGCGGGCGGAGTGGCCGGTGAAGACGTCTGCCGGGAGGGCGCGGGGGGTCAGGTGGCGCAGCTCGTATGCGATGGCCCGCGGCTCGGTGCCGTTGCCGCTGTAGGCCAGGCCGTCGCCGGGGCGTGACCGGTCCATGACCATGGTTGCCGCCCGTCGGAAGTCCGGTTCGCCCGGGTGGCGGCGGACCACGTGGTGGGTGTGGTCGAGTGCCGAGCACGCCGCCAGCAGCGGTACCAGTGCCACCGCGACGGCGGCCGTCGAGCGGCGGCGGGTGATGTGCGGGCCGAGTATCCGTACCGCCCCGTACGCCGCCAGCAGCGCCCAGGCGGGGAGGGTGAAGAGCAGATAGTGCTGCTGGGAGAGGTGGAGCTCGCCGGTGGTCAGCGCCGTGACGGGCAGTGGCAGCAGCGCCCACCAGACGAGCGGTCCGATCCGTTCGCGGCCCGCGACCAGGGCCACCAGCGCGCAGCTCAGCGCCACCGCCGCCACCACCGGCGAGCCGAAGAGCAGATACGGCATCGCGACGATGCCCCGCCATCCGGTGGCGTTCCAGCCGACCTGCCCGGTCTGACCGCCGTTCACGCCGAGCGCCACCAGCGGCAGTACGGGCAGCAGGGCGCAGCACGCCGACACCGCCCACGCCCCCGTCCGGCGGCCCGCCCGCGCGAGCGCCCAGTGCGCGGGAAGCACCGCCGCCGCTGCCGGATGGGAGAGGACGGCCAGCGCCGTGCCGACCCCGTACAGCAGCCAACGGACCGGCCCCGGCCGGTCCAGGGCCCGTAGCAGCGCCCAGGTCGCGGCTACCGCGAACAGCGCCGCGAAGGCGTACGGGCGAGCCTCCTGCCCGTACCGCGCGACACTCGGCGTCAGCGCGAGCAGGACGCCCGCGACCACTCCCGTACGGGCGTCGAACAGCCGCCGTCCCAGCAGTACGGTCAGGCCGCCGACCGCCCCCATGGCGAGGGCGGACGGGAGCCGGAGCGCGGTGGCGGAGTCGCCCGCCAGGGCGATCCAGCCGTGCGTGAAGAGGTAGTACGGGGCCAGCAGGGCGTCGGTGTGGTGCAGCAGCCGCGACAGGTCGGCGTGCGGGAGCGTCGCCGCCCACCACGCCGCGTACTCGTCGTGGTCCAGCGGCCGCTGCCCGATGCCCCACAGGCAGACGGCCAGGACGAGCAGCGACACCAGGGCCGGCGGCAGGCCCCGCAGGAGCCGGGCGCGGACCGGCCCTGTGGGCGCGCTGCCCCGCCTGGCCCCGGCGGCCTGGGCGGGCACACCGGGCAGCGGTTCCCGCGCGAGGACTACGAGCCCGAGCCCCTCGTCCTGCGTCTGTTCCGTGCTGAGAGGCACCCGCTCGCCGTTCTTCTGTTCCGTGCTGTCTGTGCTGTCTGTGTTGTCCGCCGCCGGCCCCGCGCCGTCCGGCACTTCCGTGTCGACCGCCGTCTCCTCCCGGGCGCTCACTCCTCCCGGCCGAGGAAGATCGGGTTCGTCAGCGCCGCCATCGCGCCGGGCAGCCCGGACGCGCCGCCGTCCGCCGGGGCATGGCGCACCTCGGCCCGTACGTACGCCGCGTACGAGGCCGTGGTCCGCCACTCCACCGTGCCCGAGCCGGAATCGGGCAGCGGGGCGGTGAAGAGTTGGCCCTGGTCGGTGACGAAGGCAGCGGTGCAGCCGGGTGCGCCCGAGACATCGAGGCGCACGGTGATCTCGGTGTCGTGGCCGACCTCCAGGCGTCCGCCGATGCCCGCGTGGGCGCCCCGGCCGCCCGTCGCCGTGAGTTTCAGGTCGACTTTCGATGACTCGCAGATCCAGCTGCGGCCCGCCCGGATGCCCTCCTGGATGGCCGTACGGGAGAGGTCGTCGGCGAGGACCACCGTCTGCGGGAGGCCGACGGCGTCGGGTTCGCGGTGGGCGTCGCTGTTGCCCATGGCGGGCAGCCACGGCCGGCGGTGGCGGACCGAGGCGACGAGGGTGTTGTCCCACTCGGCGATGGAGACCTCGTCGTCGGGGGTGAAGGGGCCGTTCCAGACCTCCACCGCGTCGGCGTCGTTGAAGCCGAACTTCCAGCCGCAGCCGATGCAGGTCGCGTGCGGATGGGCGGGTACGACCAGGCCGCCGGCCTGCCGGATCTGGCGGGCGAAGCGGCCGAACGCGTTGTCGCGGGCGCGGTAGCGCCAGTCGATGAAGGCGCCGGGCTCGGTGCCCAGCGCCACGACGTGGCCATTGCGCGTGGTGATCTCCTCGCCGGTGAGGATCAGCAGGTCGTCACCCCACAGGCCCTGCCAGGCGCCGTGCGCGGAGGTGGTGTTGTGCTCGGTGGTCGTGATCCAGTCGAGGCCCGCCGCGCGGGCCGCCGCGGCGATCTCGGCGGGGGTGCGCTTGCCGTCCGAGTAGACGCTGTGCAGATGGTTGTCGCCCCGGTACCACGTTCGGCCGCGCCCTTTAGCGCGCTGCGGCGGATAAACCTGTTCGGGGGTGTCACCTGTCGGCCCGTACCGCAGCGTGATCGTCACGCTGTACTCCAGGCCCGTCGGCGCGACGGTGTACGGGCCGAGCGCGACGTGCCAGGTGCCCGCCCGTACCGGCCCGGGGAGGTAGCCCGGGGTCGCCTCGGTAGCGCTGATCGCGAATTCCGTGCGCGCGCCGCCCGACCAGCCGCGGAAGCCGCGCCCGCCGAGCGCCGTGCCGCGCTCGTCGAAGATGCCGATGTCGCAGGCGTTGCCCTGGGTGCCGGGCGGCACGGCGGGTTTGTCGTATGTATAGGACACGGCGAGCTCGCGGACGCCGGGCGGCACCTCGACGGGCAGATAGACGAAATCGGGTGCGCCGGTCGGCAGATGACCGGTCACGCGGCGGACCTCGTCGGCGCCGGGGGCGCGGTCGGCGGCTTGGGCGAACTTCACGGGATCGAGCGTAATTGCGCCGGTGGCGCCCGCGATAGCCGCGAGCTTGAGAACGTCGCGCCGTTGCATACGGGCCCCTTGCGTCGGACCGCGCCGGCCCGGGTCGGGCGGCGCCGGAAGTGTCGCGAGGACACCGTTGTACGCCCGGGTGGCGCGCGGGGGAACGGGCCCGGGACGGCGAGTTGCCATCCGGAGGGGGGCGCGTGGTCCGGGTGACCGGACGCCGCCGGCCGGTCTCCGGTGGTGTGGCGGCCGGGTGTCCGGGACAGGTCTTCCGTGCGTTCCTCGGGCGTACCGTGAACGCGGCGCCCATGGCTGCCGTTCCCCCTGTGACGGAGGTGTTTCAGTGCGGATCGCCACCACGATTTTCCTGACCGATGAGACGATCAGCCCGGTACGGCTCGCGCGCGAGCTGGAGCAGCGCGGTTTCTCCGGTCTCTATCTCCCCGAGCACACCCATATACCCGTCAGCCGCGACACCCCGGCCCCCATGGGGGAGCCGCTTCCGCGCGAATACGGGCGCTCCCTCGACCCGTTCGTCGCCCTCGGCCAGGCCGCCGCGGTCACCGAACGGCTCACCCTGGGCACCGGGGTCGCGCTGGTCGCCCAGCACGACCCCATCGACCTGGCCAAGCAGGCGGCCACCCTCGACTTCCTCTCCGGCGGCCGTTTCACGCTCGGCGTCGGATACGGCTGGAACGTGGAGGAGGCCGCCGACCACGGAGTGGAGTGGTCCACCCGCCGGGAGCTGACGCGGGACCGGATGGCGCTCATGAGGGCGCTGTGGGCCGCGGAACCGGAGGGTTACGAGGGTGAGTTCGCGTCCGTACGGGCCAGTTTCGCGCACCCCAAGCCGGCGACCGCGCCGCGCGTACGTGCCGGGGCCAAGCCGCTGACCGGGCCGCGGACGCTGATCGGCGGCGCGGCCGGGCCGAAGCTCTTCGCGCATATCGCGGAGTACGCGGACGGCTGGCTGCCCATGGGCGGCGGCGGTCTGGCGGAGACGCTGCCGACGCTGCGGCAGGCGTGGCGGGACGCGGGGCGCGAGGGGGAGGGGCCGCAGGTCGTGCCGTACGCGGTGCTGCCGTCGGAGGGGAAGCTGGCGCGCTACCGGGATCTGGGGGTGGCCGAGGCCGTGCTGCAACTGCCCGCGGAGGGCGAGGCGGAGGTGCTGCGGACACTGGACGAGTACGCGCGGTATCTGTGACGTTCGCGGGGCGGGCGCGGCCTGGGGAATCCGTACGGTTCGCGCCCGGCCGGAACCGCGCCCTCCCATACCTGGAGGGCGCCTCCGCCTGACGTGATCAGCTCCACACAAACGGCACGCCCGTCGCCGCCGCCCTGTCAGTGCTCGCTCGTATCCTCAAGGGATGACTTCGAGCGCGCAGGTACCCGACCAGGCCGCACCGACCGCCAACGCCATGCGTCGTGCGCTCAAACGGGCCCGGGACGGGGTGGCCCTGGACGTCACCGAGGCCGCCGTGCTGCTTCAGGCGCGCGGCGCGGACCTGAAGGACCTCACCGCCTCCGCGGGCCGGGTGCGCGACGCCGGCCTCCAGGCCGCGGGCCGCCCCGGCGTCATCACGTACTCGCGCAGCGTCTTCATCCCGCTCACCCGGCTCTGCCGCGACAAATGCCACTACTGCACCTTCGTCACCGTCCCCGGCAAGCTGCGCCGCGCGGGACACGGGATGTTCATGTCCCCCGACGAGGTCCTCGACATCGCTCGCCGCGGCGCCGAACTGGGCTGCAAGGAAGCGCTGATCACGCTCGGCGACAAGCCCGAGGACCGCTGGCCCGAGGCGCGCGAGTGGCTGGAGGCCGAGGGGTACGACGACACCATCGCGTACGTACGGGCCATGGCCATCCGCATCCTGGAGGAGACCGGGCTCCTGCCGCACCTCAACCCCGGCGTCATGTCCTGGACCGACCTCCAGCGGCTCAAGCCCGTCGCCCCCTCCATGGGCATGATGCTGGAGACCACCGCCACCCGCCTGTGGTCCGAGCCCGGCGGGCCGCACTACGGCTCGCCGGACAAGGAGCCGGCCGTCCGGCTGCGCGTCCTGGAGGACGCCGGCCGCTCCAACGTGCCGTTCACGAGCGGCCTCCTGATCGGCATCGGGGAGACGTACGAGGAGCGCGCCGAATCCCTCTTCGCGCTGCGCAAGACGGCCCGCGCCTACCACGGCATCCAGGAACTGATCATCCAGAACTTCCGCGCCAAGCCGGACACCGCGATGCGTGGCATGCCGGACGCCGAGCTGGCGGACCTGGTCGCCACCGTCGCGGTCGCCCGGCACATCATGGGCCCCGCCGCCTGCCTCCAGGCCCCGCCGAACCTGGTGGACTCCGAGTACGCGCTGCTCATCGAGGCCGGCATCGACGACTGGGGCGGCGTCTCGCCGCTCACCGTCGACCACGTCAACCCCGAGCGCCCCTGGCCGCGGATCGACGAGCTCGCCGAGCGCTCCGCCGCCGTCGGCTTCGAGCTGCGCGAACGGCTCGCGGTCTACCCCGAGTTCATCCAGCGCGGCGAGCCCTGGCTGGACCCGCGGCTGCTGCCGCACGTGCGGGCGCTGGCGGACCCCGAGACGGGCCTCGCCCGCCCGGACGCGGTGGTGGAGGGCCACCCGTGGCAGGAGCCCGACGAGGGCTTCTCGCTGGGCGCCTCCGGCCGTACGGACCTGCACCACACCATCGACACCGAGGGCCGCACCAGCGACCGGCGCGACGACTTCGACGATGTGTACGGCGACTGGGAGGCGCTGCGCGAGGCGGCGGCGCCCGGCATGGTCCCCTCCCGCATCGACGCCGATGTGCGCTCCGCGCTGTCGGTCGCCGCCGACGACCCGACCCGGCTCACCGACGACGAGGCGCTGGCGCTGCTGCACGCCGACGGCCCGGCGCTGGACGCGCTCTGCCGCATCGCCGACGACCTGCGGCGCGCGACCGTCGGCGACGAGGTCACCTACATCGTCACCCGCAACATCAACTTCACCAACGTCTGCTACACCGGCTGCCGGTTCTGCGCCTTCGCCCAGCGCCGCACCGACGCCGACGCGTACACCCTCTCCCTCTCGCAGGTCGCCGACCGCGCCGAGCAGGCGTGGGAGGTCGGCGCGACCGAGGTCTGCATGCAGGGCGGCATCCACCCGGACCTGCCGGGCACCGCCTACTTCGACATCGCGCGGGCGGTGAAGGAGCGCGTGCCGGGCATGCACGTCCACGCCTTCTCCCCGATGGAGATCGTCAACGGCGCGAGCCGCACCGGCATGTCGATCCGCGAGTGGTTGGCCGCGGCCAAGGAGGCGGGCCTCGACTCCATCCCCGGCACCGCCGCCGAGATCCTGGACGACGAGGTCCGCTGGATCCTGACCAAGGGCAAGCTGCCCGCCGCCACGTGGATAGAGGTCGTCAAAACAGCGCATGAGCTGGGCATCCGCTCGTCCTCCACGATGATGTACGGGCATGTGGACCAGCCGCGCCACTGGCTGGGGCACTTCCGGACGCTGGCGGAAATCCAGCGGGAGACGGGCGGTTTCACCGAGTTCGTCACCCTCCCCTTCATCCACACCAACGCCCCCGTCTACCTCGCGGGCATCGCCCGCCCCGGACCCACCACCCGCGACAACCGCGCGGTCACGGCCATGGCCCGGGTCCTGCTGCACCCGCACATCACCAACATCCAGACCAGCTGGGTCAAGCTCGGCGCGGAGGGCGCGGCCGAGATGCTGCGCTCCGGCGCGAACGACCTCGGCGGCACGCTGATGGAGGAGACCATCTCCCGGATGGCCGGTTCCTCCTACGGTTCGTACCGCTCGATCCAGGACCTCGTCGCCATCGCCGACGCCGCGGGCCGCCCGTCCCGCGTCCGTACGACGACCTATGGGGAGGTGCCCGAGGAGCGGCAGACGGCGGCGCACGCCTCCGACGGCCACTTGCCGGAGCTGCTGCCGGTGCTGGGGGATTAGCGGCGGTTACGGTTCCGTTGCCGGTCACCAACTGGCCGGAAACCGATGGGTGCATAAGGTGTGCGGATGTCTTGGCCGCAGAACCCTCAACAGCCCGATCAGCCCCAGAACCCACAGCAGCACCCACAACAACCGCCGCAACAGCCTTCGCAGCCGCCTCAGCCTCCGCAGCAGCCGCAAGGATTCGGCCCGCCGCCCGCGTGGGGGCCGCCGGGCGGTGCGGGAGGCGGTCCCGGCGCGGGTGCCCCGGGTGCCCCTGGTGCCCCGGTGGGGCCGAGTGCTCCGGTCGGGCCGGGCGCTCCGGCGTACGGGGGCCAGGGGACCGGCGCTCCTGGCCCCGGCGGACCGGCGTACGGTCATCCGGGCCCCGGCCCCGGCGGCCCCGCGTACGGCCCTGGCGGCCCCGGCGGCCTCGGCCCCGGTGGTCCGGGTCCCGGGTCTCCGCCGCCCGGCCGTAACAGCAAGAAGGGCCTGCTCGCGGCCGTCGGCGCGGTGGTGGCGCTCGCGGTCATCGGCGCCGGGGTGTTCCTGCTGACCAGCGGCGGCGACGACAAGAAGTCCGATGAGGCCAAGGACAAGCCGAAGTCGTCCGCCTCCCAGGCCCCGCCCGGCGGTAAGGGCCCGTCGGGCGCGCCGTCGGGCGACCCCGCCGATGTTCCCGACGGGAAGCCGATGGTCACGGGCTGGCAGACGCAGACCTACGATCAGCACCACTTCCGCTACGACGTGCCCGGCAAGGCCGAGAAGTGGCAGACCATCGCGCCGGAGACGGCCATCTCCTACAACGACGAACAGGGCAGGCCGATCGTCGTGATGACCGGCACCGCCAACTACCGCCAGGGCGGCTGCGCCTCGTCCGCGAACCCCAAGGCGATCGGTGAGGCGGGAAAGGGCCAGCTCGCCACCGTCGGCACCACGGGCGGCGGCAAGCAGGGCACCCTCCCCGAGAACGCCCGCAACTGGGCCGGGAACTGGGGCTTCGCCGCCTATGGCGGCCCCGGCAATAAGCCGAAGGTGAAGGTGGGCCCCGCCAAGCCCTGGAAGCACAACGGCATCGACGGTTACACCGCCACCGCCGAGGTCACCATCGCCAACCGCGCGAGCACGTGCGTACCGGCCACCGCCGTCGTGCACAGCATCGCCCAGAAGCTGCCGGACGGCAGCTTGCACGGTTGGGTGATCTACGCGGACCAGGGCGTTCCCAACGCCCTGGCCAAGGACCAGATCGCCAAAATCATGGAAACGGTCCGCCCGACCGCCCCCTGACCGCCGCTCACCTGCTCCGGAGCGACCGTCCCGGAGCGGGCGGCCGACGGCGACCGCGCCCGGCGGCGCCGCAGCCGGTATCGGTGCTGTCGCCCCTGCTCGCGACCGGAACTCAAGGCGCGGGATCCGGTGCTCGGGATCCGAGCGATCCCATTGGAACGGTGAGGGAAGATAACCCTCCTTCCCTACCCCAAGTGGGCGTCGGGCCAGGAGAGATGACTTCGAGTGATCGAGTCGCCACGGAGAGCTGCGAGCGTGTACGGTGCGCTCAAGAAAGCGACCCCCGGAGGCGTTGGCGCGCCTGTCGGGGGTCTGTCCACGAGAGATCTAGATGGGATCCCCATGGCTTCCCCAGACTTTAGCGCCAACGAGTCCGCGACGGACCTCCGCCCCCGGATGGCGGCGGTCGGTTTCGGCAAACGCACCATTTCCGGCCAAGGCCCTCGCCGAGCCGACGACTTCTCGCACCTGCCCAGGCGAGAGGCGGCCATCGCCTCGTACATCGACCGGGTGCCCGACGGCACCTGCATCTCCATCAAGGCGCTGGCCGCGCAGCTCGACTACGGGCAGTGCGCCCTCGGCACGGCGCTGCGGCGGCTGGCGCTGGAGGGGCATCTGAGGCGGTTCACGGAGCGCTTGGAGGGCGGGAAGCACGTCACCCGCACGTACTTCTCACGGGTGCCGCGCAGCGACGCGTGGTGGGCGGCCTACCAGCGCGGGCAGGACATGGACGGCTGGCAGGAGCCGCAGGCCCGGCCCGAGTTCGTCCCCGAGGCGGAGAGCGTTCCCGTCGCCGAGGTGGTCGTGGAGACCGTGCCACGGGCGCAGCGCGCGTACGGGCTGCTGGCGCGGCTCGGCCAGGAGGACCGCCGGCTGATGCTCTCCGCCGCCGAATGCCGGGTGCTCCAGCCGCTGGTGGAGGAGTGGCTCCGGCGCGATCTGTCCGGCGTGTACTTCACGACGCAGATGGTGTCGGGGCTGCCCCCTGATGTGGCCGCACCCAGGCGGTTTCTCGAAAAGCGCATCGAGATGAAGATGCCACCCGTACGAGAGATGCCCCGCCGTACGCCGTTGATCCTTGAGTGTGTCGTCTGCCGACTCCCCGGCCGGGTGGACGCGCTGGCGGGCGGCGTGTGCGAGAGCTGCTACGGGGGAGTGGAGGGCACGCCTCCGCCGGTGCGGGACGGGGTGGTCGGCGGCGGTCCGGCAGTGCCGGATGGCCGGGCGGTGGCGGGCGGCCATCCGGCACCAGGTGGTAAGGCGGTCGCGGGCAAGGCGGCTTTGGGCAAGGCGGTCGCGGGCAAGGCCGCTTCGGGCAAGGCCGTCGCGGGCAAGGCGTTCTCGCGCTGGGTGGAATCGCTCCCGGACAAGGCCCTCCTGAACCAGGCGGCCGTGGATTCGGCCGGCCTGGACCAGGAGGCGCTGGAACGCGTCAACGCCTATGTGCACCGGCGCGCGGACGGCATCCGCAGCGCCATGCGCGAAAGCCGGGCCCGCTCCCAGTGACGCGGGAGCGCCCCGGTGCCGACCGCCACCCGAGGCCCGCTATCCCCCCTCGTTCTCCGTCTCGTGTTGCAGGATGCACTGCTGCCAGCGCGCCAGGGCTTCCTCTCGGTCGCCGCCGTTCTCCTGAGTCGCCGAGATGAGGGCGTCGGCGGCCATCGCGGCCAGCCGGACCGCGATCCGGGAGACATCGCGGGCGTCCAGCGGCAGCAGGAGCTCCACCGCGCCGTCGCTGTCGTCCGCCAGGGCGCAGGCGACGACGGCCATGGTGATGCGGTCACTCTCGAACGAGTCGGACATACCCAGAGCATGCCCACATGAGGGCCCGCTGATCGTCCGGGCGCGCTGTCGCCCGTAGCGCGGATCGGCCGGAAGCGAACGTCGGCGGTCCGTTAAAGTGCTGAGCCGGTTCGGTACCTGACAAGTGCCGGACGTACGTCGTACGGCTGGCCATGGCCGACGGGACCAGGCCACCAGAACCAGGCCGGCGGAACGAGGCCGACGCAAGGAGGCGAAGGCGTGAGCACGAGCGCAGCGACTGCCATATGGGGCCGCGTCGAGCAGCAGGACTTCCGCAGCCGGGTGCGCGGCGCGCTGCTCGGCGGTGCGATCGGGGACGCCCTGGGCGCGGGCATCGAGTTCAACTCCCTGGCCGACATCCGCGCGAAGCACGGCACGGAGGGCGTCACCGACTACGTACCGGCGTACGGGCGGCGCGGCGCCGTCACCGATGACACCCAGATGACGCTCTTCACGGTGGACGGGCTGATCCGGGCCCAGGTGCGGCGCGACACGGGTGCCTGGCACCCGCCGACCGACGTGCACCGCGCCTACCTGCGGTGGGCGGCCACCCAGTGCGACTGGGGGCCCGACGAGCGCAAGCCGGACGCGGGCTGGCTCGCCCGCGAGGAGTGGCTGTACGCGCAGCGCGCGCCCGGCCGCGCCTGCCTGTCGGGGCTCGGCGACGAGACGATGGGGACGGTGGAGCAGCCGAAGAACCCGGACTCGAAGGGGTGCGGGGCCGTGATGCGGTCCGCGCCGTTCGGGCTGCTGGTCGGCTGGGAGCCGGAGCTGGTCTTCCAGCTCGCCGTCGAATGCGGCGCGCAGACCCACGGGCACCCCACCGGCTATCTGGCGGCGGGCGCCTTCGCCGTCATCATGCACGGCCTGGCGCGCGGCGAGTCGCTGGACGGTGCGGTGCAGCGGGCGCTGGCCCTGCTCGCCGCGCGCCCCGGCCACGAGGAGACGACGGAGGCGCTCAAGCAGGCGCTGGGGGCCGTACGGCAGGGGCTGCCCTCGCCGGAGCGCGTCGAGTCGCTGGGCGAGGGATGGACGGCCGAGGAGGCGCTGTCGATGGGCCTCTACTGCGCGCTGGTCGCCGAGGACGTACGCCATGGGCTGCTGCTGGCCGTCAACCACGGCGGCGATTCCGACTCCACGGGCTCCATCTGCGGCAACCTCCTCGGGGCCATGCACGGCGAGACGGCGCTCCCGCCGAGCTGGCTCGCGGAGCTGGAGGGCCGGGCCACGGTGCTGGAGCTGGCGGACGACTTCGCGATGGAGATGACGCAGGGCGCGGCGCTGCACGGCCCGGCGGGTTCGACCCCGGCGTGGCTGGAGCGGTACCCGCGCGCGTAGGGCAACTCGCGTACGTACGTACGGGCCGTCCCGTCCGCCCCGGGCGACCCGGCCCGGCTGCCGGCCGCCACCGGTCGTGGTGGTCCAGCGCGGATCGACGCGTCCCAGCCGAGCGTCTTGCCCGTCGGCCGGCGGCAGCGTGAGGGGAAGCGGAGCCGCCCTGGGCGGACTGCCCTCCCAGGGCGGCCCGCCCCACGGCGGGCTATTCCGACGCCGTCGCCACCGTGCGGTCCACACGGTCCTGTTCGGGCGTAGCGGTCGCCGCGGCTCCGGCGTCGTCGTCGGTGTTGATCTTCTCGATGACGGCGTCGCGCTCCGGGGTGTCCTCCGGCCTGATGAAGCCGATGAGGATGAAGAGGACCAGCGAGGTCGCCACCGGGGTCACGATCTGCACCTGGAGCGAGAGGCCGTCGATGCCGTAGTTCGTCAGCCAGAAGCCGAAGAGGCCCACGGCCCAGCTGATCAGGGCCGCGGTCGGGCCGGATTTACGGAACGGGCGCAGGAGCCCCAGCATGAAGGGGATCGCGATCGGGCCCATCAGCCCGGCCACCCACTTGATGACGATGGTGATGATGTCCTTGAAGGCGGGCGAGTTGACCTGGGTGGCGATGGCCATGGACAGCGCCAGGAACGCCACCGTGGTCACGCGCGCCGCGATCAGACCGCTCCGCGACGTCCACTGCCGCGCCCTGCGGGAGAGCACGGGCGCGATATCGCGGGTGAAGACGGCGGCGATGGCGTTGGCGTCGGAGGAGCACATGGCCATCGTGTGGGAGAAGAAGCCGACGACGACCAGGCCCAGCAGGCCGTGCGGCAGGAGCTGTTCGGTGAGCAGCGCGTAGGAGTCCGAGGCGTCCGGCTTCTTGGTGTGCACCAGGAGCGGCGCCACCCACATCGGGAAGAAGAGGACCACCGGCCAGACGAGCCACAGGGTCGCCGACAGCCAGGCGGAGCGCCTGGCCTCGCGGGCACTGGAGGTGGCCATGTAGCGCTGCGCCTGGTTCCACATGCCGCCGTTGTACTCGAAGGTCTTGATGAAGAGGTACGCGAGGAGGAACGTCACCGTGTACGGGCCGGCGGTCGGGTGCGTGTGGCCCGCCGGGAGCTTGTCCCATACGTTCCACAGCGCGCTCACCCCGCCGAGCTTGCTCAGCACGGTGACGAGCATCGCCACCCCGGCCAGCAACTGGATGATGAACTGCCCCAGTTCCGTCAGCGCGTCCGCCCACAGGCCGCCGACCGTGCAGTAGACGGCCGTGATGACGCCGGTGACGACGATCCCCTGGTTGAGGGAGGCCCCGGTGAAGACGGACAGCAGGGTCGCGATGGCGGCCCATTTGGCGCCCACGTCCACGATCTTCAGCAGCATGCCCGACCAGGCGAGCGCCTGCTGGGTGGGCAGGTTGTAGCGGTTCTTGAGGTATTCGAGCGGCGAGGCGACGTGCAGCCGTGAGCGCAGCCGGTTGAGGCGGGGCGCGAAGAGATTGGCGCCGATGGCGATGCCGACGGCGATCGGGAGCGACCAGGTGACGAAGGAAGTGATGCCGTACGTATAGGAGATGCCCGCGTAACCGGTGAACATCACGGCGCTGTAGCCGGACATGTGGTGCGAGATGCCGGAGAGCCACCACGGCATCTTGCCGCCGGCGGTGAAGAAGTCGCTCACGTCGCCCACGCGCTTGTGGGACCAGACGCCGATCGCGACCATCACGCCGAAGTATCCGACGAGTACGGCCCAGTCGAAACTGTTCATGCCCCCTCCAGGGGTCCGCCTTGTGAACGGGAACGCGCTTCGTCAGTACGTCCGTTGAGGCGGCGCCCCCGTACGGGAGCGGGGGGCTTCCGGGATTGAACCGCTTGTTCGGGCGGCCGGTCAAGGGTGTTCACGGTCAGGGATGTGAACGCAGGTCAGAAAGCAGAACGATTTTGCTCGTTCTTGACCTTCTGGGGCGTTGTCCCGAACGTGACCCCGGCCACACGATGGGCGGGCACTTCGTCAGTGGCAATCCGTCATCAGTGGTGATCCGTCAGTCGGCCGGGCATGCGGCGGTGCCGTACGGGACGCGGGATCCGGTGCGGCCGGAAGCGTGGAGAGGAGGGGGAGGGGTGCGGCTGCGCGTGGACCGCGCGGCCCTCGACGGCTGTCCGCCACCAGCGGTCAGCGCATCAATTCACCGGCGTTGACCAGCAGCGACTGGCCGGTGATCGCGCGCGCCCGGTCGGAGGCCAGGAAGACCGCGGCCTCCGCCACGTCCCCGTCCGTCGCCAGCTCCGGCAGCGCCATGCGGTCGGCCAGCCGGCGCAGCACGTCGGACTCCGGGACGCCCTCGTCCAGTGCGGCGTACTCCACGTACGCGCGTACCGGCGGACCCCACATCCAGCCGGGCTGCACGGTGTTCACCCGTATCCGGTGCGGGCCCAGCTCGCGGGCGAGCGAGTACATGGCCGACACGAGCGCGCCCTTCGAGGCGGCGTAGGCGGCCTGCCGTACCTCGGTGGGGGCCGCGACCGAGGACTGGGTGCCGATCAGCACGACCGAGCCGCCGCGCTCCTTCAGGGCGGGCAGGCAGGCGCGGGTCATGCGCAGCGCGCCGAGCAGGTTCACGTCGAGCACGCGCTTCCAGGCGTCGAAGTCTGCGTCCTCCAGTCCGCCGAAGTGGCTGTCCAGGGCCGCGACATGGACGAGGGCGTCAAGGGTGCCGAACCGCTCGACGGCGAGCGCCGCGAGGGCCGCGCACTGCTCCTCGTCCGCCACGTCCGTCGCCAGCCAGGCGCTGCGCAAGCCGTCCGGGTCCAGTTCGTCGGCGCATTTGGCCAGTTGGGACTCGGTGCGCGCGCCGAGTGTGACACCGGCCCCGTCGCGTACGCACGCCGCCGCCACCTGATGTCCGAGGCCGGCGCCGACGCCGCAGATCACGACGGACTTCCCGCTCAGTGGCATGGGTGCCTCCCGACTCGCGACACACGATATGACGGGCAGTCAGGTTAAAGGTTCCGGAGGGAGAATGGCAGAGGGCGTGAGAGGTGTGACGACCATCCTCATCTGACGCAGCATCAGCTATAGCTGTGCCATGACAGATGACACCGACAGCGAGCTCTACGGACGGCTCGCCTCCACCGGCCCGTACGGCGTGCGCCCCGGGCACGCGCTGATCACCATGGTCGAGCCCCACCCGGGCCACGAACACGCCTACAACCGCTGGTACGAGGACGACCACTACATCGCCGGGGCGATGGCGATGCCCTGGATCTACGCGGGCCGCCGCTGGGTCGCCACCCGCGATCTCCAGCTCCTGCGCCACCCGCGCGAATCGGCCGTCGCGAACCCCGTCACCGCCGGCTGCTATCTCTCCACCTACTGGATCACCGAGGGCCGCTACGACGACCACATGCGGTGGACCGTCGGCATCAACAAGCGGCTGAACCGCGACGGCCGCGTGCACCAGGACCGTACGCACGTCTTCACGGCCTTCCAGGACCACGAGGCGACCGTGTACCGGGACGGCGCGGACGGTCCGCGGGACTTCCACGCGCTCGACCATCCGTACGCCGGGCTCGTCATGGAGGTCATCGACACGGCCGAGCCCGGGCAGCGGGCCGGGCTCCTCCAGTGGCTGACCGCCGACCACCTGCCCAAGCGGCTGGCGGGCTCACCGGCCGCGATGGCGACCGTCTTCCGGCCGACTCCACTGCCCGGCGACCGCATGTCGTACGTGAAGCAGGTCGAGGGCGTCGACACCCGGCTGACCCTGCTGTGGTTCCTGGAGCGCGACCCGCGCGATTGCTGGGCCGGGCTCTTCGACGGGCTGGGCGCCGAGGTGGCGGCGGCCGGGCTCGGTGCCCGGGTGGAACTGGTCGCGCCCTTCATACCGACGGTTCCCGGTACGGACCGCTACGTGGACCAGCTCCGGTAGCCGTATGCCGTACGGGCCCCGCCCCGGGGGGGGGGGGGGGGGGGGGGCCGCGGGGGGGGGGGGGGGGGGGGCGAGGAAATAAGGCCACCAACACGGAGTCACCCACGGAGGGAACCCACCCAGCCGGGGAGGAGGGCAAGC
>NZ_JBWKFF010000015.1:116710-242863 GCF_056434425.1 Streptomyces sp. NPDC044033
TTTTTGTTGGTGTGGGGTTTGTTCCCGCTTTTGGTCCGTCGACCACCGTCGCTTGCACCCCTCGAGAGAGGGGGAGGACACGCCCCCCCCCCCCCCCCCCGCGGCCCCCCCCCCCCCCCCCCCTCCCCCCCCCCGGCGCCGAGGCCGCGGCCGTACGTCCACGAGCACGGCTCCGCACAGGGCCGAGCCCCCTCGGCCGGGACGGCGGGCCAGTCGAGAGGGCTCCATGCGATGCTGCGGATTGTTGTTGTGCGGAATCGCTGTGGTGCTGTTCTACGGTGTGCTGCGGTGTTGCCGGAGGACGGAACCGGTGATCAGAGGTCGTACGCACCTTCGTTGACGGTGCCGAGGAAGGCGGACCATGCCTCGGAGGTGAAGGTGAGGACGGGGCCCTGCGGGTCCTTCGAGTCGCGGACGTCGATGGACCGGATCAGGGGGGTCGCCACCTCCACGCAGTTGCCGTTCACGCCGGAGTACGACGACTTCCGCCAGGTGGACTGGGCGCTGTTCGACTGCTTCATGTTCACTCCGCGAAATTGCAGTTCGGTGAGAAGCTGTCGCTTCTCGACGTGCTGACGACGCTACGCCGCAACATCGCTGGAGTGCAGAGGAGTTCACCCGACCGGATGGCATATGTCAGTGGAGCCTTCCATGCCGCGGAGGCCAGGGTGTACGGTACCGCCCCCACGGCGCGCCGGGGCCCTCCGGCGGCCCCTCAGAGCGCGTATTCCTTGGTCACGTCCTGGATGAACTTCCGCGTCTCGTCCGCGTTCAGCGCCTGCGCCCGCAGGTGCTCGTACATGACCCCGTACTTCTGCACGTCCGAGTGCTTCTCCAGATAGAGATCGCTGGTCACGCCCTCGATGTAGACGGTCGTCGAGTCCGAGGGATCGTCGAATTCGAGGACGGAGAACGTGCCCGTCATGCCGGGGTGCGAGCCGACGGAGTACGGGAGGATCTGGAGCGTCACATGCGGCATGTGGCTCAACTCGATCAGCCGCTCCAGCTGTTCGCGCATCGTCTGCCGGTCGCCGACGACCCGCCGCAGGGCCGACTCGTCCAGCACGGCCCAGAAGCGCAGCGGCCGGTCGGGCGCGTGCAGCCGGTCCTGGCGGCGCAGCCGCACGCCGACCCGGTTCTCGACGTCGTCCATCGACGCCTCGGGCCACATGCCGCGGATCACCGACTCCGCGTACTGCGGGGTCTGGAGCAGGCCGGGGACGATGAGCGACTCGTAGTTGCGGACCGAGATCGCGTCCGCCTCCAGCCCGATGTAGACGCTGTAGGTGGGGGAGAGGGTGCCGAAGGCGTGCCACCAGCCCTGCTGCCGGGACTCCTTGGCCATTTGCATCAGCGATTCAACCAAATGCTGATCCTGGACCTCATAGACCCCGCACAGGTCCCGCACATCGCGCTGGCTGATGCTGCGGCGGCCGTTCTCCAGGCGGCTGATCTTCGACTGGGAGACCAGCAGGCGGTCGGCGACTTCCTCCGCCGTCATGCCCTTCTCCTCGCGGAGCCTGCGCAGCTCCTGGCCCAACCGGCGTCGGCGGACGGTGGGATTGACACTGGACGCCACGGGGACGCACCTCCGGCTCCGTACTGCTGATGTCTCCTGCTTGCTGTCATCTCCTGCTCGGCAGCCTGCCACCACTGTCCGCCGCCGCGCTGGGAAATGGCCACACAGAGTCCGGGTGCGGTATCCGCGCGTACACACCCGGGCATGCGTGCGGGGTGGCGGGGCGGCCGTCGTCCGGGGCGGCCGGCCCACCACCCCGCGCACTGGATGCGGCGCCCGAACCGGGTCATGGGGACTGCGGTGCGGTCGGTGGAACGGATACTGCTGGGTGCTGCCGGTACTTCCAGGTGCTGCGAGTGCTGCCGGTACTGCTGAGGCCGCCAGTACCGTCAGGGGTCGCCGGTACGGCTGATGCGGCCTCGTGGGGTGTCAGCGGGCCCCGACGCGGGCCATGGCCCCGTAGTGCGCCGCCTGGAGGCCGACTCCGGCGGGCTCCGCCGTGGCCCGAGCGGCGGGCTGCCGTCCGGTGACGCCGGGTGCGCTGCCCACGCCGTTCGTGGTCGGCGCGCGCCGCGGCTGGGCGGCGACCCCGTTCTGCACGTCCATGACGGCGTGCGCCACGAGCCCGCCCATCGGGTCGTGCCTGATGAGGTCCCGGAGCCGGGAGCGCGATGAACGCCCCTCGTTCCCGGGGTAGAGGTGCTTACCGAGACCGACCGCGTGGGCCAGGGCGGCGAGCGCCGCGGTCCGCGGGTCCGGCGGTACGCCGGTGCGGATCGCACTGTCCAGCCGGGACCTGATTTCCCGGCTGATGGCCGTCTCCGTCGCTTGGTAGCGCGTCGTCGGCAGCACTCCGCACATCTGGCCCGCGACGGCATGGACCATGCCGCACCGCTCCAGATGCGTGAGATACGTCTGGCGGAGCCCCAGCCTGGGCCCGCCGATCCAGTGGACCGCGCGCACCGGACTGCCGCGTCGGCGCAGCAATTCGAGCGCGGAGTCCAACGTCGGATCTCCTGTCGGCCGTGGCATCACCACGGCGATACGATCCCCGTCTGGGGCTATCCGTCCTGCCAGAGCCAGCTCTACTAGCTGGGCCCCGGCAAGGCCGAGGTCGAGCGACTGCGGCTGCGCCGTGGTACCCGTGGCCGGGTCCAAGGCGAGCAGCAGAAGCTCCTCCGGAATTGTTCTGCGGCTCCTGCCCATCCATGCCTCCCCGCGTGGATGAATGACAGGGTGACCCCTCTCACATTCATCTGTCGAGAGCGCGTGGTTGCTTCGGGAGGGAACCGGTAGGTATGTCGTTCTCGTCTAGCGGGTGGGCGACGCCCTCTGGCGGTGCGGCTGCGCGAAGGTGCGGCGGCGACACAGGACACTGGTAGACATTCAACACGGTTGGCCCGCGGGACGTGGACGCGATCGGGCGTCGGGCGTCCCGCGAGGCATATCGCGATGTATTTCGAGGAGGCATCGGTGGCGGGCGAGTCCCCCGACAGGTCGGAGCAGCGGAAGTCGTCGGGGGAGACCGATCGGGGCGAACGCGACCCGAGGGTCGCGGTCTTCCGGTCGGACTCCGAGTCGGGTTCAGGAGCGGGTTCGGAGTCGGGTTCGAAGGCGGAATCCACGGACCGGCAGGCGAGCGTGCCGGCCCAGGACCCGGGCGAGGCAGGCGCGGACGAGGAGCACGAGACGGCTCCCGAGGAGCCGGGCGAGGCACGCCCGGCGACCAGGCAGGACGAAGCCGCGACGGACGCGGCGGCGAGCACGGCGGCGGGCTCGGGCGATGGCGGCGAGCCGGACTCCGAGGGGGCCAAGGGCGTTACGGATGCAAAGTCCACGGCGTCGGACGCTCCGTCCGGCAAGGCGTCGGGCGAGTCTTCCGAGGCGGGGTCCGACCAGGGGTCCGGCAAGGAGCCCGACGAGGAGCCCGACGAGGGCGAGGGCGCTCCTCCCCGTGACGCGCGGCTGCGCGCCGCCGTCGCGGCCTGGGTCGCCAGCGCGGGCACCGACGGCGAAGAGGGCGCCGAGGGTGCTGACGGCCCTGAGAGCCCTGTGAGTCCTGAGGGCGCTGAGGGCGCAGCGGGAAAGAAGAAGGAAGAGGAAGGTTCTTCCGCTCCTGAGGAGAAGGCGGCGGAGGAGAAGCCGGAGACCCGGGGAGAGGGCGGCGGCCGGCCGGTCGACCGGCCGACGGCGGTGTTCAACACCCTGCGGTCCAAGGAGACGGAAAAGCCGGAAAAGCCGGAGGAGCCCGGCGGCTCCGAGCCCGAGGAGTCCTCCGAGTCGAAGGACTCCGAGGAGACGCCCAAGGACCGGCCGACGACGACGCTCAAGAGGCCCGTCGACCGGCCGACGACCACGCTCAAGACGCTCGGGTCCACGGCCGCCGAGAGCGGTGCGAAGGGCGGCTCATCCGAAGGCGACGACGGCCCCGAAGGCAGCGGCGGCTCTCAAGACAGCTCTGAAGACAGCTCTAAAGGCGGCTCTAAAGACAATAAGGACAGCGCCAAGGCGGGCGGCGCCGCCCCGGGGGCCGAGCCCGATGCCGAGCGTACGAGCCAGTTCGTACCGCTGAGGTCCACGGACGCCGCGCCCGCGAAGCCCAAGCCCGCCCCGGCCAAGCCCGCGCAGCCGATGCCCGTACCGGCGCCGCCCACCGCGGCTCCGAAAGCCCAGGCCCAGCCGGAGGCCGCGGCGGCTCCGGCCGCCGCGCCGCAGGCGATGCCGCCGTCCGAGCGGACGACGCAGCAGCCGCTGCCCTCCGGCGAGGCGCAGGGCGGCGGCCAGAAGATGCCGCTGGACCTGCTGGCGCAGCTGACCAACACACCGCCTCCGCCGGAGACTCCGACGCGCACCGTCGTGCGCCGGTTCAAGATCTGGACCCCGCTGGTCATCCTGCTGCTGATCGTCTTCTGCGTGGTCCAGGAGGTCCGGCCGCTGCCGGACGCGACCCTGGCCCTCGGGACGAAGAAGGCGTACACCTTCGGCGGCGAGAAGTTCCAGATGCCCTGGCCCGACCAGGGCCAGGCCGCCGCGAAGGTGGTGGGCGTGGGCGACGTCGGCACGTCCGGCCCGCAGAAGCCGGTGCCGACCGCGAGCGTCGCCAAGGTCATGACGGCGCATCTGATCCTCCGGGACCACCCGCTCAAGAAGGGCGCGAAGGGCCCGAAGATCACGATCGACGCGCAGGCGGAGAAGGAGGGCAAGTCCCAGGACGAGTCCGTGGAGCCGGTGAAGGAGGGCGAGCAGTACACCGAGTACCAGATGCTCGAAATGCTGCTGATCCCCTCGGCCAACAACGTCGCCCGCAAGCTGGCCCGCTGGGACGCCGGGTCGGAGGACGCGTTCGTCAAGAAGATGAACGAGGAGTCCAAGCGCCTCGGCATGACGAACACGACGTACACCGACCCGAGCGGCTTCAACGCGTCGACCAAGAGCACCGCGGTCGACCAGACGAAGCTGGCCGAGGAGTCGATGAAGGCGCCGATCTTCCGGGAGATCGTGGGCACGCCCAATGTCCAGAACGACTCCCACCTGCCGCGGAAGCTCTACAACAACAACAATCTGCTGGTCAACTACGGCACGCTCGGCATCAAGACCGGCTCCAGCTCGCCGGCCGGCGGTGCGCTGATGTGGGCGGCCAAGCGGACGATAGACGGCAAGGAGCGGCTGATCGTCGGGGCCACGATGGACCAGCACGCGTCCGGCGATCTCCAGAACAGCCTCGACCTCGCCCAGACCAACACCAAGCCGATGATCAAGGCGGTCCAGGAGGCGCTGACCTCCGCCGTGATGGTCAAGAAGGGCGACGTCGTCGGCAACGTGGACGACGGTCTCGGCGGCAAGACGCCCGTCGTCGCCACCAAGGACCTGAAGGGGATCGGCTGGCCCGGTCTCGACGCCAAGCTCGCGATCGGCGGCGGCGGCAAGACCGTGCCGCACTCGGCGAAGGCCGGGACGGTCGTCGGTGAGCTGACGGTCGGTACGGGCCCCAGCCAGCAGAAGGTGCCCGTGGCGCTCCAGAAGGATCTGGCGGAGCCGTCGTTCGGTTCGAAGCTGACGCGGTTCTCCTGATCGAGGGGGTTTGACGAAGCGGCGTGGCGGCGGCCCTGCTCCTGGGAGCGGGGCCGCCGTCCTGTAGCGTCGCGTCGGTTGTACGGCCCAACCCGCCGTGCCGCCTACTACCGCTGACGACTGGGGCAGCGTGAAGATGGGGGAGACCTCGGGGGAGACGGGGAGAGCCGCAGTGACCACCGTGGGGCCGACGCGGCCGGACAGTACCGGCGATCCGGAAGACGACCCGCAGGAACAGCCGGGCCGGGCAGAAGAGCCGGGCCCGGCGGAGCGGCCGAGGCCGGAACTCCTTGACGCGCCGCGGAAGCCCGGCCGCTGGGCCGCCGCGGGCCGGTTCCTGGTGCGCCCCGTCCCCGCCTCCCTGATCGCCGCCGGGGTGCTGCACCTGCTCTGGGTGTGGCTGTTCGCGAACAGCGGCGGGGACCTCGCGGCGCAGGACGCCTGGGCGGAGTTCGTCGGCCGGCATCCGGCGTCGGCGTACAACCTCGCCTGGTACGGCGGCATGCACCCCGTCTCGTACAGCGTGATCTCGCCGTATCTGATGCACATGCTCGGCGTGCGCACCACGATGATAATCGCGGGCACGCTCTCGGCCGGGCTGCTGGCGCTGCTGCTGGTGCGCAGCCGCGCCGTGCGCCGGCCGCTGTGGCCCGGCCTGTACGGGGCGTTCGCGCTGACCTGCAACGCGGTCTCGGGCCGGGTGACGTACGGGCTCGGCGTGGCGTTCGGGCTGGCGGCGGTCGCGGTGATCTTCGCGTGGCCGGTGCGGTGGCGCTCCGTGCGGTGGGAGCACAAGTGGGCGCGGGCCGTGCTCGCGGGCCTGCTGGCGGCGCTGGCCACGGCGTCGAGCCCGGTGGCCGGGCTGTACGTGGGATTCGTGGCGGCCGCGCTGTGGGTCGGCAAGCGCCGTCCGGCGGCGTACGCGCTGGGGCTGCCCCCGGTGCTGGTGGTCGCGCTGTCCGCGTGGCTGTTCCCGTTCTCCGGTCAGCAGCCGATGGCGTTCCCCTCGGCGATCCTGCCGCTGCTGAGCGGCGTCTTCGGGTTCGTCTTCGCGCCGAAGCGGTGGCGCACGGTCCGGATGGCCTCGGCCCTGTACGTCCTCGGGGTGCTGCTGGTCTGGCTGATCCCCTCGCAGATCGGCACCAATATCTCCCGGCTCGGGATGATCTTCAGCGGGGTGCTGCTGGTCGCCGTGTGGACCGGGACCGAGCGGCCGCCCCGCCGCGAGCTGCTGCGGACGGGCCGGGGCCGCAAGTGGACGGCGATGATCCTGGCCCTGGTGACGATGACGGCCTGGCAGCTGGCCAACTCGATCGGCGACGCCGTCAACACGACGCCCGCCGCGTCCTGGGCGCGGGAGCTGGCGCCGCTGGTGGACCGGTTGCAGCGGGTCGACGCCGAGCGCGGCCGGGTCGAGGTCGTGCCCGCGCGCAGCCACCGGGAGGCGTCCGCGCTGGCCCCGTACGTGAACCTGGCGCGCGGCTGGAACCGGCAGGCGGATATGGGACGCAACCCCCTCTTCTACGAGGAGGGCATGCTGACCCCGGCCAGCTATCACGAGTGGCTGGGCCGCTGGGCGGTGCACTACGTGGTGCTGCCGACCGGCGACCCGGACAACGCGGCCAAGGCCGAGGCGAAGCTCGTCGCCGCGGGCCAGCCGTATCTGCGGGAGGTGTGGTCGGACGCCAACTGGAGGCTGTACGAGGTGAGCGCGCCGACTCCGATCGCCGATCCGCCGGCGGTCGTGCGGCGCGCGGACGCGGGCGAACTGACGATCACGGTGAAGACCGCGGGACCGGTGCGCATCCGCATTCCGTACTCGCCGTGGCTGGGCCTCGTCGACAAGGACGGCAAGTCGGTCGAGCCGCCGAAGGAGGGCAAGCGCCACGAGCCGCCCGTCAACGTCGACGGCTGTCTGACGAAGCAGGTCCAGATCCCCAAGGACGAGCGCGAGCCGGAGGACGCGTGGACGGTGCTGCACGCGCCGCACGCCGGCACGTACCGCATCGCCGCTCCGTACAAGTTCCCGCGCGGCACGATGTGCCCGGAGGGCATGGCGCTGCCGTAGCGCTCACCCGCAGACGTGCGGCAGCCAGGGCGCGTCCCGCACCCGCTGCCGCACCCGGTCGAGCTCGCGCAGCAGGGCGTTCAGGTCCTGGCCGGGGCCGCTGAGGAATGTGAGGACCGCCCGCTGGAAGGCGGTGCGCAGCGGCGGCGGCATGGAGTCGGAGGCGTCCAGGCAGCGGGCGCCGGGGGTGCTCAGTTCGGCGGCGGCGCGCCGGGAGGTCGCGTCGGGGTAGCGCACGGCCCGCGGCAGCGCGTTGTCGGCGAAGAACGGGGGGTAGGTGCCCTTCGGCGGGTCCGCCGCCCATGTCGTACGGGCCCGGTCGGACGCGAGGTAGCGCATCAGCCGTTCGGCCTGCGGGGTGGCGTGGAACATCGCGGCGAAGTCGGCGGAGACCTCGTGCGCGGTGGAGCCGCGGTCCGCGCCCGGCAGGACGCGGGCGGAGTCGGTGAAGTCCGTGGCCAGGCCGCTGGGGTAGGAGCCGCGGATGAAGGTCCCCTGGTGCTCCATGGCGCACTTCGGCGAGGCCGCGGACATGCCCTCTCCCGCCGTGCGGAAGTCGAGCCCCAGCGCGTCCTCGGCGGACGCGGCCCCAAAGACGCCGCGGAACGTCTTCCAGGCCCCGGCCAGTTCGGGCGAGGTCCACGGCAGCTCGCCGGCCGCCCACTTCTCGTACACGCCCCGGCCGCGCTGCTGGAGCAGGATGTCCTCGATCCAGTCGGTGCCGGGCCAGCCGGACGCCGCGCCGTCGCCCATGCCCGCGCACCACTGGCCGCCGTCGGCGGCCAGGGCGGCCAGGCCGCCCGGATCGTGGCGCGCGGTGTCGTACCAGACGATGCTCTTGAGGTCGGCCTTCACCGGGAAGGCGTAGGCGTGACCGCCGAACCTGGGGGTCCACAGCGCGTCGAAGGAGTCCCACTGCGCGCGGCCGAGAACGTCGTCGAGGCGCTTGAGCGCCTTCTTCCGCACGGCGTAGTCGGCGACTTCGCCGGGGCTCGGCAGGATCGCGACGTCGGGTGGCGTGCCCGCGTTGACCTCGGAGAGCAGCACTTCGCGCAGGGCGGTGGTGCCCTGGTAATCGACGCTGATGCCGCTCTCGGCGGTGAAGCCGGCCAGCACCTTCTTGAACGCCGCGCCCTCTTCGCCGGTCCAGGTGGCGAGGACGGTGACGCTGCCCGCGGCGCGGGAGCGCGCGTCGCCCGTGCCGACGGCGCACACGATCAGCAGCCACAGGGCGAGCATGGCGGCGGTGACGTTGCGGGGACGGGTCGCGGTGGTCATCGGGGCTGGAACCGGTACTCGTCGATGCGGGGCTGGAGCCCGGCGAGCACCAGCGCCGCCAGCACCGTGCCGCCCAGCGGGATCAGGCCGACGAGGCCCGCGCGCCAGTGGGTGTCCTGCATGGTGTTGAGCACCTCCGGGAGGACTCTGGGGGTGGTCGGGGCGCTCGGTGTGCCGGGGACCAGGAGCGTACGGGCCGACTCCAGCCGGTCCTGGGTCTGGCCGGTGAACAGCGCCAGCGGGAACAGGACGATCAGGAGCGCGGTGGCGACGGCGAGGAAGGGGTTGACCAGCCGCCGGAAGCGCCGGCGCAGACGGCGCTGGGTGTCCACGAGCAGCCAGCCGAGGGCGGCGAAGAGCGCGCAGGCCAGCGTCCAGGCCAGCCACAGCAGCCAGCCGAAGGACGCCTGCCGGTCCAGCACGCCCAACTGCCGCTTCTGGAGGGTGTCGAGGCGGTCCAGGATGCCGCTGCCGCCCCACCGCAGCATGTCGCGGGCGTAGCCGAGGTAGGCGTCGCGCAGGGTGGGGTTGTCGCGGTTCACGTACGCCTGCTGGATGAGGTCGGCGTAGGAGGAGACCAGGCCGGTGGTGGTGCGCAGGTTCTGGCGGCCGGAGTCGCCGGCGACGGTGCCCTTGATGGCCTGCGCGAGGTTCTGGTCGGCGGTGGACAGCGCGCTGCGGTAGTCCTCGCCGGGCCCTTCGATGTCGGCGGTGCCGTGGCCGAGCCCCTGCCGGGCGCTGTCGTAGGACTGGGCGAGGGCGTTCCGTACGGCCGCGATCTGGACGATGGCGGGGGCCGTGCCGCCGGTGACGGCCCCGGAGTTGCGGCTGACGCCGTAGTACGCGGCGAGCAGCGCGGCGAAGGAGACCGCGGTCAGCACCAGCAGGGCGGTCAGGCGGCGGACGAGGAAGGCGCGGGTGCCGCTCATGACGGGGGCTCAGCGCGCAGCGAGTTGTCGCACTGCTCGCAGAACGCGGCGTCCCCGGGGTTGACGCGCCTGCACCAGGCGCAGGTGATGTCCGGCAGGGGCGCCGCCGGAAGGGGCCCGTCCGCGACGGGCGGGCGGCGGCTCTCGTCGTTGATGACGAGGATGGAATTGAGGTCGATGCCCTGGATCTCGTCGAGCAACTCCACCTGGCCGGCGGCCGCGTCGATGATCCGTACGAGCCGGGCCAGGCGGTCCAGCACCCTTCGGTCGCCGGTGGCGTGGGCGAGTTCGGCCGCCCGGCTCCACCGCCGCAGGGCCTCCTCGCGGTCGTCCCGGTCGTACGCCTCGCAGCCCTCCGCGACCGCCTCGGCGAGCTCGGCCTGGGCGTCGTAGTGCGCGATGCTGGGGTCCGCGGAGAGGAAGGGCGGCGGGTCCTTGGTCCAGCGCACCAGGACGGAGGCCGCCCCGGGCGCCGGGGGCGCGGCGTCGCCGGACAGCTCCAGCTCGACGGAGGCGAGTTCCACGTCCTGGTCCACCGGGTCGCCGTCCGGGTCCGCCGTTACGCACACGTGGTACTCGCGCACTTCGTCGCCCCAGGCGGCGGCGCGGTACGACCAGGTCCGCCCGTCGGCGTACGCGCCCTGATCGGTGAGGTCCGCGCGGGTGGGGTGGACCTGTCTGACGAACCGCAGTTCGCTGCCCGCCCGGTGCCGGATGACCAGCCGCACCTCCGCGAGGGACTTGGCCATCGCGCTGCGCACCAGCGTCCGGAACTCCGCCTCCAGGTCGGAGTCGTCGCGCACCGAGTCGGCCCGGCCGTGCAGACCGGCGGCGATCCGCCGCAGCTCGGCCTGGTCCCAGTCCTCGCCGATGCCGCGCGCGTCGCAGATGTACCGCTCGGCGCAGTCGGCCAGCACCTGGTCCAGCCGGCCGGGCGGATCGTGCTCGTTCTTGCCGTCGGTCAGCAGCAGGGTGTGCCGGATCGGGACGCGGTGCGCGGCGTGGAGCTCGCCCGCCCGCTCCAGCCAGGTGGCGATCGCGGTGCCGCCGATGGCGTCGAGCCGGTACGCGGCCCGGACCGCCTGCTCCTTGGACTCGGGCCCGGCGACGGCGAGTCCGTCGCCGTCCGGGTAGGCGACGCGGGCGTGTTCGGTGCCCTCCACGATGGCGAAGCGGGTGCCGTCGCGCAGGAGCCGGACGGCGGCCGCGGTGGCCCGCCGGGCGGCGGCGATCTTCGTGGGGGGCCAGCTCATCGAGCTGGAGCAGTCGATGACGATGACCTCGCTGGCGTCGGTGTGCGCCGCCGCGGGCCCCAGCCCCCGGGCGGCGACCGTCACGATGGCGTGCATCTCACCGCGCCCCGCCGCGGCCGGCAGGTACTTGTTCTGGTGCACGCGCACCGTGATCTCGCTCATCTGGTCCCCGTGTGGTCAGGTCAGGCCCTCGTCAGCGGGCGGATGGAATTGGCGCGGTCCACGAGGGCCCCGTGCTCGTCGGCGGTACGGGCCTGACGCTGGGCGATGCGCCGCAGCGAGGCTTCGAGCAGGAGGCGCAGCGCCGCCTCGGGGCCGGGGCGGGCGTCCCCGGTGCGGCGGCGGCCGGGGCGGGGACGCCGCCCGGGGTCCGGCGGCGCGAAGTGGGGCGCGGCGAACAGCGGCGCGGTGAAGGCGCGGGCGGCGGCCCGCACCTCGTCGGCGGAGTGCGTACGGGACCAGTCGAGCGCGACCTGGAGCACTTCGGCGTTGAGCCGGTCGCGGGCCTCGCCGGAGCGCTGCCCGTCGTCGAGGTCGAGGCGCGGCAGTCGGCGCACCGCGTCCTTGAAGTCGTCGACGGACGGCAGCCGGAACGGGGCCGGGCCGAGCCGCCCGGCGCGGACGCGCACCGCGGCGATCTGCGCGGCGTCGTAGTGCCGCGAGACCATCGGCACCCCGTCCAGCACCTGGACGGCGGCGTCCCGGTCGCCGGCCGCGAGCCGCAGCCGGGCCAGCCCGAAGGCGGCGCTGCCCTGCGAGCGGTTGCGCTGCCACACCGCCTGGTAGAACCACTCGGCGGAGGCCGGGTCGCCCAGCCGCTCGGAGCAGTAGCCGAGCGCGAGCTTCGGCGCGTACTCGCCCGGCAGCACCCGGTAGACGTTCGCGAACTGCCGTGCGGCGACCGCGACTTGGCCGCGGGCCAGCAGCATCAGGGCGCGGTGCCAGCTCAGCCGCCAGTCGTACGGGGCGTTGCCGTCGCCGATGATGCGGCGCGCCTTCGCCAGTCGCCGGGCCGCCATGGGCAGTCGGCCGAGCTCCAGGTGCGCGCGGCACTGCCGGAACTGGATCTCCGGGGACTCGGGCTCGTACCGGGAGGCGTTCAGCTGCTCGATGAGGCGGCGCGGGCCGGCGTCGGTCGGGGTGATCAGCAGCGGGGTGCCGGGGTCCTTCGGATCGGGGAACGGCACGGGCAGGCCGGGCGGCACCCGGTCGGGGCCGGGCAGCCCGTGGCCCAGCGGTCGCGGCTCGGGCCCGGCGGGGCCGTCGCCGAGCCACTGCTCCAGCGGCGGGATGCGGCCCAGCGAGGCGTCGAGGAGCGCCGCCGTGGGGGCGAAGAGGGTGGACGGCTCGGGGTGCTCCTCCGTCAGGCGCAGCGAACGGGTCTCCCGCAGGATGCCGCGCAGTTGCTCCGCCATCTCGTGGGCGGAGGCGAAGCGCCGCCGCGGGTCGTGGGCGGTGGCGCGGGCGATCGCGTGCTCGTAGGAGGTCGCGGCGAGGCCGGGAGGCTGCTGCTCGGGCCGCTCGGCCCGCAGCGAGAGGTCCTGGAGGGTCCGGCCGACGCTGTAGATGTCGGAGCGCACGCTGAGGCCCGCGAAGCCGTGCCGCTTGACCTCGGCCGGTGCGTAATAGGGGGTGATGACGGGGCGGCCGTCCTTCTTCACCCGGCCGAGCCGGTGCGTCGCCCCCAGATCGATGATCTTGATCTTCCCCTCGTGGTGCATGACGTTGCTCGGCTTCATGTCGCAATACACGAGCCGTTCGCCGTGCAGGTATGCGAGGGCGTCGAGGATGAGGCAGCCGTAGGTGAGGATGTGCTCGTAGAGCCGGGGCCCGTCGTACGGGGGCTGGGCGTGGGCGATGAACTCCTTGATCTGGGCGAGCGTGGTGCCGCCCACGAACTCCATGACGATGTAGCCCGTCAACTGCCGGCCGTTGCGGGTGGGGTGCGTGACGTAGTTGATGATCCGGACGATGTTGGGGTGGTCGAGCACCGTCAGATAGCGGCGCTCGTCCAACGCCGTCTCCAGCGACGCCCGGTCCTCCGTATTGATCAGCCCCTTGATCGCCACGGGCTGGTCGTCGAGTTTGGTGTCCTCGGCGAGATAGACCCAGCCCATGCCGCCGAACGCGACGCAGCCGACCACGCGGTACTGGTCGCCCAGCAGATCGCCGGCGCTCAGCTGCGGGGTGAAGTCGAAGGGGCGGCGGCAGTTGCGGCAGTACCCCGAGGCCAGCGCGGGCTGCCCGGCATAGGGCGCGCCGACTGTGAAACCGCAGTCCTCTTGGGCGCAGAGCCGGCCTTTGCGGGACGGCTGCGGGTCGTCCAGGACGAGGCTGTCGCGGGAGAGGAGATCGACGTACGGCAGCTCCAGCAGGCCCTCGCCCGCGTCCCTGACCTCGAAGAGCCGCGCCGTACGCTGCCGGTCCCGCGCGGCGGTACGGGTGGTGGTGGACTCGATGAGGTCGGCCGTGGGGCTGTTGGCGGGCGGGGGCGGGGGCGGGGGCGATTGCGAGGGGGGCGGCGGGGCGGGGCGACTGAGGGGCTGCCGTCCGCAGTTGGAGCAGAAGCCGTTGGATTTGATGCGGCCCGGGCAGGGCGGGCGGTCGCAGGGGGTGGTGGAGGGGGCGGCCGTCATGAGGGGTCTGCTTGGGGGTTCCGGGGGGCGTCCGGGGCGGCGGGGCCGGGTGGGGGACTGGAATCGGCCGGGGTGACGGGGTCGGGTGGGGGGCCGGAATCGGCTGGGGCGGCGGGGTCGGGTGGGGGACCGGAATCGGCCGGGGCGGCGGGGCCCGCCGGACCGTCCGGTTCCGGTGGCCCTCCGTGCTCGGCGCGGCTGACGGCCCGCGCGAACGCGTACACGGCACCCTCGGCGGCCTCCAGGCCGAACGGCTTGGCGTCGAGCGCCTGCCGTGCCGCACGCCGCAGCCGCACCATGTCCTCCCGCTCCGCGGGCCCCAGCGCCCCCAGCTTCGCGACGGCGGCGCTGAGCAGCCCCTCCAGATCGCCGCGCGCACGCTCCAGCTCCTCCGCGGCCCGTACCCGCTCCGCTTCGGCCGGCCGTCCCGCCTCGGCCCGCGCCAGCACCGAGGCCACGGCGTGCTCGAAGGCGGCGAGCTTCGGCAGCACGCGGTAGCTGCGCAGATCGGGGTCGACGCGCAGCAGGCTCCGGGTGATGTGCAGATCGCCCACGTACCGCTGGGCCTCCTCGCCGGCCGACCGCGCCCGTTCGACCTCCTCGGCCAGCCGCGCCAGCCAGGCGTCGACGCGCTCCGGATCGGGCCGGAACAGCTCCTCGGCGAGCGCCAGCCCGGGGGCCCGGGGGTCGCGGAAGACGATCAGCAGTTTGGCGCCGCGGGAAGCGAGGAGGCTCAGGAGACGCAGCAACGCGTCCGGGTCCGGGGCCCGGTCGACGCCGACGGCCACGATGGTGAGGGGGACCGTGCCGGTACGGATGAGGTCGGCGGGCGAGGTGCCGTTGTGCGTCCTGAGCCCCATGCGGTCGGCGACCAGCCGGGCGAGGTCGGGGGCGGTCCAGTCCGGCGCGACGACGGCCAGGTCGACGCTGCCGACCGGCGGCACGGTGCCGCGCGGACGGCCGGTCACGCGCGGCAGCGAATGGCCCCCGGACAGCTCGCGGCTGGCGAGGGTCACCGCGCGGCGGAGCGCCTCGTACTTGCCGCTCTCCTCGTCGGTGATGACGAGAGTCTCGACGTCTTTGAGGCCGTCGCCGCCGATACCGCGACCGCCCGCACCGGCGTTACCGGCGTGCGCGCCGATCGGGAGGGGTGTGCCCCTGCTGGGCAGGCCGAGGCTGTCGCGCCGCAGCCAGCGGGTGAGGCGGCGGGCGAGCCGCATGTCCTGCTCGCCGTCGGTCAGCATGGAGACCAGGCGCCGGTCTATGCCCTGCCTGCCGTGCACCCACTGGGCGACGACCGGGAGGTGGTAGAGGATCGTCTCGGTGGGGATCATGTACGAGAGGGACTGGCGCTGCCCGGTGGGCACGGCGTCGACCGGGTCGTCGTAGCGGCTCACGACCATGCCGATGACGTGCCCGGTGTCGCTCACCTCCACGGCCGAGCCGCTGAACCCCAGCCGGACCGTGTGCGAGGCGCTGTGCGGGGTCATCTGCACCCACTCGGACTGCGGCCCCGCCCGCCCGTCGATCGTGGCCCGGAACAGCATTCCGTACTCGTTCGAGCTAGGGAAGCCGTACATGTTGACGGGCCGCCCCCAGGTCGGCGGCAACCGGTGCAGCGACGTGGCGTATTCGGGCGGCTGCGGGACGCTGAGCTTCAGCAATGCCACATCCGCGCAGTGATCGGCCTGCTGCGGCCTCCAGCAGCCCTCGGCCACCCGGGCGGGCACCAGTCGCGCGTCGCGCACCCCCGCCAGATCGACGAGCACCTCGGCGTCCGGGTCCGGGTCGCCCTGCTGGTCGGCGATGACGTGAGCGCAGGTCAGCACGGTGTCGGTGTCCAGCAGAATTCCCGCGCCCAGGATGGCGCGCGATGCTCGGCTACGGATGCGTACCCGCCAAAGCCCGCTGTGTGGAAGCCGGTTGGCGGGGAGTTCCAAGTCCGCCCCCATGCGACGACAGCATACGCGCGCCTGTGTCCCAGTGGCGCGGCCCGACTCATGAGGCACTTGACAGGGTCGCCGGGGGACTGGTGGCGCGTCGCGTGGGGGCGGGTCCGTGCGTACGTGGGTCTGTGCGGACGTGGGTACGTGTGGACGTGGGTCCGTGTGGAGGTGGGTCCGTGCGGACGTGGCGAGGGCTGGTGCAGGGGCAGGTCCGGGGGCCGGCGCGGGGCTCAGGCGTACGGGCCGAGCACGACCCCTCGGCCGGCGTAGAAGTGGTCGAGCTCGCTCCACGGAACGCGGGCGAACTCCTGGGAATCTCCCGGGAATCCGGACGGGTTGTGGATGAGCAGCTGCCCGTCCGCCGCCCCCACCGCGAGGACCAGGTGACCGCCGCGCGCCGTCGGCCGCGCGTCCGGGGTCCGGATCGAGGGATGCACGGACAGCATGACGAGCCGCCCCGCCGACAGCTCGTCGCGGACCGCCGCCGCGGTCAACTCCGGGCGCGACTCGGCGAACAGCCCCCAGCGCCGCCGCGCGTACGCGGCGAACGGCGCGTAGATCAGTCCGTCCACCCGGTCCGCGTGCCGCACGTACGCACCGGCCTCCTGGCATTCCTCCGCGAGCGTGACGGTCGGCGGCGCGCTACCGCGCCAGTGGTCGAGCGCCATCCGCAGACAGGCCATCCCGCACACCCGCCACGACCAGAAGCCGTACTCCTCGGCCGTGGCCGCGCCGGACTTCTGCCACAGCGGGTCGTCGGCGGCCCGGACGTCGCCCGCGATGATCGCGGGCACGAGGGCGGGGGTCTCCCACTGGGCGTAGTAGGGGACGGGGTGGCGTATCGAGCGGGGCTCGTGGAGCGCTGTCATGGACGCCAGTCTCACCGACGCCAGTCTCACCGACGCTGGTCTCGACCGTCTCGACCGTCTCGACCGTCTCGACCGACTTGACCGGCGGGGGCGGCTGTCGCGGCGGCCGGGAGCGGCCATGGCCGACCGGCCGAGGGCGCCCCGCCCCCTCCACCCCAAGAAAGTGGTCGTCACACCTTCCGCGATCGGCCAGAATGTAGTGCTCTGCCGGACTCTGACTCGCAGTGTCGGCCCGGCCGGCCGCTCCGGGGCTCGGGGGCTGTCCCCTGGGAGTGCGGCGCACCCACGAGAGGCCCTCCGCTGAGTACGCACCAGATGATTCGCTGGACCGACCAGGACCAGACGCCGCTCTCGGCCCGCTGGCGCTCCGAGAGCGCCGCGGAGCCGCCCGCCCGGGTACGGCTCGCGGACGACCGTATGACGGCCGACGAGGCTTACCGGCTCGCCTGCGAAGGCACCGCCCTGCTGTGGAACGGCGACTTCCAGGGGGCCCGGCAACTGCTGGGCGCGATGGCGCGGCGCGTCGACCGCGGCCCGCGCCGCAGTCGTTCGGCGCGCCCGCCCGCCGCCTCGCCGGCCGAGACGTTCCACCGGCACCGCCAGGCGCAGAACCGGCGCGCCCGCGTCCTGTCCATGCTGCTCGTGCCGATCGACGCCGACCACACCATCGCGCTCCGGCGCGCTCCGGACGTACGGGAGGCGTGCGCGCAGGCGTACGGTCCGCCCGACGGCCCCAGCGTGGCCTCGCTGCGGGAGGTGCTGGGGCTGATCGGCGCGTACGAATGGCGGCGCGGCGGCGTGCCCGTACAGGCGCTGGGCGGCGACCGCATCCATCCGCACTACGGGGTGTTCTCGCCGGTCAGGGGCGAGTACATCGATCTGGTGGCCGAGGCCGCGCTGCCCGCGGGCACCACCCTCGCGTACGACATCGGCACCGGTACGGGCGTGCTCTCCGCGCTGCTGGCCCGCCGGGGCGTGCGGCGGGTGGTGGCGACCGACCTCGACCCGCGAGCGCTGGCGTGCGCGCGCGAGAACATCGAGCGGCTGCGCGTGGCGGACCGCGTCGAGGTGGTACGCGCCGACTTGTTCCCGCCGGGCCCGGCCCAGCTGATCGTCTGCAACCCGCCCTGGGTTCCGGCCCGCCCCACCTCGCCCGTGGAGCACGCGGTGTACGACCCCGACAGCCGTATGCTCCGGGGCTTCCTCGACGGCCTCGCCGCCCATCTCGCGCCGGGCGGTGAGGGCTGGCTGATCCTGTCCGACCTGGCCGAACACCTCGGGCTGCGGACGCGTGAGGAGCTGCTGACCGCCATCGAGGGGGCGGGCCTGCGCGTGGTCGACCGCACGGGGGTCGCCCCCCGCCACAGCCGCGCGGCCGACCCCGACGACCCACTGCACGCGGCGCGCGCGGCGGAGGTCACGTCCCTGTGGCGGCTGGCGGCGAAGGCCGCCTGAGACCGGCGGGAGCCTGCCCCCAGGGACTTCTGGGGGCAGATTTCTGTGGCCGTGAGCCGCCGCGGAAGGCTCAGAAACCCGGGTCGTCGGGCTCGTCGAAGTCCGGTTCGTCGGCGTCGGTGGGCCAGCCCGGCTCGGCGGACTGGGCGGTCCTGGGGGACGGTACGGGCTGGCTGGGCGAGGCGGGCGGCGCGGATCGGGCAGGCCGGCTGGAAGCGGTACGCGGCCGGGCGGGCGTGCCGGACCGAGGACCGGCCGAAGCCGCCACCCCGACATCGCTGGCCGATCCGGTCGAAGACGCCGATCCGGTCGAAGACGCCGAGCCGGTCGAAGACGCCGAGCCGGTCGAAGACGCCGAGCCGGGGGCGGCAGCCGCATCCGCAGCCGCAGTGGCGCCGGACGTGTCAGCCGTCCCTGGCGCCCCCGCCGCTCCGTCTACCCCTTCCGCCCCTTCCGACCCGGTGAGCAGGTCCAAGATCTGCTGCCCGTACTTGGCGAGCTTGTTCTCGCCGACGCCGTTCACCGAGCCGAGATCGGCCAGCGATGTCGGGGTGGCGGTCGCGATCTCGCGGAGCGTGGCGTCGTGGAAGATCACGTACGCGGGGACGCCCTGCTCCTTCGCGGTGGCGCCGCGCCAGGCCCGTAGCGCCTCGAAGACCGGTACGGCGGCCTCCGGCAGGTCGACGGGGGCGGCGCGCTTGGCGGACCCCGAGCCCTTCGCGGCCTTGCCGGGACGCGCCGCGGGTTTGGGCTCGCGCCGCAGCATCACCTGACGCCGGCCCCCGAGGACCTCGGCGCTGGCGGCGGTGAGCACGAGGGTGCCGTAGTCGCCCTCGACGGTGAGCAGCCCCTGCGCCAGCACCTGGCGGACCACGCTGTGCCACTCGGGCCCGCCGAGCTCCGAGCCGATGCCGAAGACCGACAGCGCGTCGTGGTCGTGCTGGATGATCTTGGCGGTCTTCTTGCCGGTCAGGATGTCCACGATGTGGCCCGCCCCGAACTTCTGGCGGCGCTCGCGGTCCAGCCGGACCACCGTGGAGAGCACCTTCTGGGCGGGCACCGTGCCGTCCCAGGACTCGGGCGGGGACAGGCAGGTGTCGCAGTTGCCGCACGCGGTGCTCTGCTGCCCGAAATAGGCCAGCAGCTGGACGCGGCGGCACTCGACCGTCTCGCAGAGCGCGAGCATGGCGTCGAGGTGGGTGCCGAGCCGGCGCCGGTGGGCCTGGTCGCCCTCGGAGGTGTCGATCATCCGGCGCTGCTGCACGACGTCCTGGAGCCCGTAGGCGAGCCAGGCGGTGGAGGGCATGCCGTCGCGCCCGGCGCGGCCGGTCTCCTGGTAGTAGCCCTCGACGGATTTGGGCAGGTCGAGGTGGGCGACGAACCGTACGTCCGGCTTGTCGATGCCCATGCCGAAGGCGATCGTGGCGACCATGACCACGCCGTCCTCGCGCAGGAAGCGGGCCTGGTTCTCGGCGCGGACGCGGGAGTCGAGCCCCGCGTGGTACGGCAGGGCCAGGATGCCCTCCTCGGCGAGGAAGGCGGCGGTCTTCTCCACCGAGGACCGCGACAGGCAGTAGACGATGCCCGCGTCGCCGGGGTGCTCGGTGCGCAGGAGGTCGAGCAGCTGGCGCTTGGGGGCGTTCTTCGGGGCGACGCGGTACTGGATGTTGGGCCGGTCGAAGCTGGCCACGAAGTGGCGGGCGTCGTCCAGCTTCAGCCGGGAGGCGATTTCCTGGTGGGTCGCCTCGGTGGCGGTGGCGGTCAGCGCGATGCGCGGCACCTCGGGCCAGCGCTCGTGCAGCGCGGACAGGGCGAGGTAGTCGGGCCGGAAGTCGTGGCCCCACTGGGCGACGCAGTGCGCCTCGTCGATGGCGAAGAGCGAGATCGTGCCCCGTTCGAGGAGCCGGAGCGTCGACTCGACGCGCAGCCGCTCGGGGGCGAGGTAGAGCAGGTCGATCTCACCGGCGAGGAACTCGGCCTCCACGAGCCGCCGCTCGTCGAGGTCCTGCGTGGAGTTCAGGAACCCGGCCCGTACGCCGAGCGCGCGCAACGCGTCGACCTGGTCCTGCATGAGCGCGATGAGCGGCGACACGACGATGCCGACGCCCTTCCGCACGAGCGCGGGGATCTGGTAGCAGAGCGACTTTCCGCCGCCGGTCGGCATGAGCACGAGCGCGTCACCGCCGCCGGCCACATGCTCGATGATCTCTTGCTGACTGCCCCGGAACGAGTCATAGCCGAAGACGCGGTGCAGCACCCGCAGGGCATCGCTGTTCTCGGGCGCGTCGGGGGCTTCGGTGCCGATTTCCAGGGCGGTCATACAGGCCATCGTAGGAGAGACCGCTGACACTCAGGTGGCCGAACGGGGTGCCGGGGCAGGATCGTCCGTCGCCACCAGCGCTTTACGCTCGAATGCTGGAAAATAGAGTGATAAGCGCTGCTAGTGCAGCTATGCGGTGTTATGTCTGAAAGGTATGTGCGATGGACTGGACGACGTGGACCACGACGAACGTCATCGCGGGCCCCGGCGGCGTCTCGACGGACGAGGCGGGCACGCTGACCGGGGACATCACGGTGCACACGACCTGGCGGGACGGCCTGGCGTACCTGGCCGTGCAGCACAGCATGGCGCTGGACTGGTACACCATGGCCGGCGGCCCGGTGGCCGTACCCGATGAGGAGTCCAGCCGCGCGCTGCACCAGGCGGCGGTGGAGGCGGTACGGGCGGGGGGCGGCGCGGGGGCTCCGTCGGCCGGGCGGGGCGGTGACGAGGGAACGGACTCGGCAACCGATTCGGCAACGGATTCGGGCACTGAGCCGAAGGGGCCTGAGGCGGCGGCGGGCACGAGGCGGTGGTCTTGATCGTTGTCAGGTGGCCGGGTGGATACCGGCCGGGCTGATGTGACCGGCCCGGACCGTACCGACGTGACCGGCCCCGACCGACCGAGTCGAGCCGAGCCGAGAAGAACAGAACGGATGGCCTGCCCATGCCCCCCATCGATGACGTGCGCGTACGCCCGGCGACGGACGAGGATGTGCCCGCCGCCGTACGGACGCTGACCCGCGCCTTCGCCGACTACCCCTTTACCCGCCACGTGGTCGCGGCCGACGACCACGAGGGCCGGGTGGGGCGCTTCCAGGAGCTCTTCCTGACCCGCGTCGGGATGGCGTACGGCCGGGTCTGGGTAGCCGACGAGGGCCGCGCCGTGGCCGTGTGGACCACTCCGGACCAGGACCCGAGCCCGGGATTCGCGGAGGTCGGCCCGCTGATAGGCGAACTGGCGGGGGACCGCGCGGCGGCGTTCGAGGCGGTCGAGCACGCGCTGGATCCGTACCGCCCCAGCGAGCCGGCGTGGTTCCTCGCCACGGTGGGGGTGGACCCGCAGACACAGGGCCGGGGGCTGGGCAGCGCGGTGCTCCGGCCCGGCCTGGAAGCCGCCGGGGAGGCCGGTCACCCCGCCTTCCTGGAGACGTCGAGCGAGCGGAACGTGAAGTTCTACGAACGGCTCGGCTTTGCGGTCACGGCGGATGTGCGGCTGCCTGATGGGGGCCCGCGGACGTGGTGCATGCGGTGGGAGGCGCGGGGATAGGGGGGATAGGGACGACGGTCGGCGTAGGGACGGGCGGCGCCGTTACGGTCGTGCGGGCTCGTCCTGGGCCACCTCGATGCCGTACTCCTGGACCAGTTGCTCCAGGCCGCCCTCGTACCCCTTACCGCCGATGACGAAGCTCCAGTCGCCGCCGGCGCGGCGGCGGAAGGAGCCCAGTACGAGTGCGGTCTCGCCGGGACGGCCGTCGGAGACCTCCAGCTGGTCCAGCGGGGCTCCGGCGGAGTCCAGCAGCCGGATGCCGGCCGCGGTGAAGCCGGACAGGCCGGCCGCGGGGTTGGCCACGGGGTCGACCGCGGCGACGATGACGAGGCGGTCGGCCCGCTCGGGCAGGGCGTCGAAGGAGACGCGGATGGCGGCCCTGTCCGGTGCGACGGGGGTGAGCGCGTGGACCGTGCCGTCGGGTGTGCGGGGGTTGTTGAAGAAGACGAAGTGGTCGTCGTCCAGAACGCGGCCGCCGTGGCAGACGAGCGCGCACACGTCCAGGGCGACGCCGCCCGACCAGTACATGCCCAGGATGTTGTGCTCGTTCCCGTCCGGCCCGTTCTCATCCGGCTCGTTCTCGTCCCGTCCGCTTTCGTCCGGCCCGTTCTCGCCTCGTTCGTTCTCGCCCCGTCCGTTCTCGGTATCAGGCACCGGCCGCTGGGCGGGCACCGCGCGTACGTCGCCGCCCAGCCGTCCGCGCAGCCCGTGGCGGTGCAGCAGATCGACCAATTCGGGGCCCGACACCAATTCCAGGGGCTTTCCGTTGGCGAAGGTGTGCGAGCCGGGCCCGAACCCGGAAGTCGTGACCAGCACACCCTTGTTGGCGCCGGCGTCCTGGACGGTGCCGTACAGATCCCGGACGGCGGTCGGGGGCACGGTATTGCGGTAGCGCTTGACTTGGACGACGATTTTCCCGCCGCGAATCGGGGCCGGGTCCAGCGCGTCGACATCCACGCCGCCGTCATTGGAACGCTGGGTCATCACGGCCCGCATTCCCATGGCCCGGAACAGATCCGCGACGAGGGACTCGAAGGCGATGGGGTCCATCTCGAACAGATCCGGTTCCTCGTCCCCGCCGTGGGTGACGAAGCCGTCGGCGAAATCCTCGGGCACCCGGCCGGGCCGCACCGCCGCCCCCTGGTCGGGGCGGGCCGAGAGCTGGCCCCGGAGGCCGTCCACCAGGCAATCGACGGCCTGCACCTGTTCCAGCCGCAGCTCGGCGAAGGCCGAACGCGTGACCATGACCGTCGCGAGGAAGATCCGCGCCTGCCGGCCGGTCGCCGGGTCATGGTCGTCCACGAACCCATTCAAGGCGATCGATTCCAGGGCGCCGAGGCCATCCGCCTCATCCGCCGCGAAAAGATCGTGCAGAACCAGCAGCAGACATTGCGCGAGAACGTCCCGGTACAGCGCACGCCGCTGGGTCGCGGACCGAGCGACTTCCTTGTCCTGATCGGCATTGATCATGTAGCGCACCGACTTCGCCGCCGGGACGACGTCGAGTTTGGGCAGTTCCCAATTCAGCACCAATTGCCGGGCATTGGAGTCGTACGCCGCGGTCACCTGACGCGGCAAATCCTCCGGCCACCCCGTCGACGCGTACAGGGCGGCGGAGAAGTACTCCACCGCGGCCTCGGAATCGCCGTTGCGAAGGGCCGCCGTCATCTCGGCGATGTCGGCGTTGTGCCGACGGACCTCCTCCGACTGGGCGCGCGCCCGCAGGTCGTACTGGAGCCGGTAGGCGGCCAACTGCCGCTGCCGCTGGGCTTCCGCGTCCTGCGCGGCCCGCAGATCACGCTCGTACCGGGCCTGCGCCTCCGCCTGGGCCTGAGCGCGCCGGGAAGACGTCCAGCCACCGGCCGACGGGTACTGATCGCGATCCGGCATCGGAACGGGGTGAGCGAGCGACCCGGGGGAGAAGTCCTCGACTCGCTCGGTCCGGGTCAGAAAACGGGCGCTGAACGCCGGCGCCAGACACCCCGCGGCCAGCAGCCCCCGCAACACCGCGACCCGAGCCTCCAACTCCTCGGTCCGCCGCCAGGCATCCGCCTCACGCTGCTGCCGATAAGCCACCCGCTGCTCACGGTACCCGCGCGCCACATCCCGCTGCTGGGCGCGCTGCCGCCGCTCCCGATCCCGCTCGAACCGGGCTTGCGCCTCGACCCGGCGCTGCTGCTGACGCTGCGCCTCAGCCCATATACCGACCAACCCGCTGGACCGTCGACTCATGCTCTACAGGCCTTCCCCTGGACCTAGACCCCCAGTCTCCGCCTGCCAGTCCCTATGCCACAACCAGCGGTGACGCACAGAACCACACCGCTGCGCGCCGCTTGCCGACGCCGGGTCCGCCGGTTCGAGATCAGGCGCGGAACCGCGTCGACGTTCGCGCGTACGGAACCGACTTCCGCTGTACGAAGTTGCCGTTCTCCGCTTCTTCCGCTGGCTCCGCTTCGTCCGCGGTGAACGGGTCGTGCATGCGCGAAGCCTCGCGGTCGGCAACGGCACAGACCGAACACCGCGCAACCGGCCCGCGTTACGGACGGCCCGGTCGCGGAGCGGTTTCGGGGCAGCAGAGGGGCAGCCGAGGAGCGGTCGAGGGGCGGCCGATGAGCAGTCGACGGGAACTGACAAATCCTCATCGTGCTGCTTATGATGCCGGGGATGAAGAACTACTCCTCGTATGGATCGGGGGAATCATTCGCGCAAGGTGAGTGCTGATGTCACATCACTTCGCGAATCGGATTCCGTCCCACCTGTTGATGTGGCAGCGCGTACGCGAGTACGCCATTCCACTGTCCATGATCGAGACCGCGACCGCACGGCGTGCGGTCGGCGACTGGGCCGGGGCGTGCGCCGCCGCCCGGGTCGACATCGATCTCGATCTGCACGCCGTGCGTGACCGCCACGGCACCGATTTCGTCACCCGCCTCCGCGCGGATCTGCGCCGCCTGGCTCCTGACCTGCTCCGCTGGCACATGCCCCGGATCGCCCCCGACGGGCGGCTCCGCCCCGGCCTCACCATCTCCCTTGTGCGTTACCGGAGTTCGGGCGAGACGCCGCTTCAACTGGTGGTGCGGACACCGCCGCTCTGGGCGGACGCCGGACAGCGGATGTCCTTGTCCCTGTGGGAGGGGCCCGGGAACGGCCCGGGGCGCCTACCGCATCCACATCCACCACATCCGCATCCGCATCCGCATCCCAACCGGCGATTCCGGCTCGACCTGCACCGGCATCTCTGGGACTCCGAGCGGAGCGGCGAACTGGCGTGGCGGTGCGGGGCGGGCGAGGTGCCACCCCTGGTGCCGCCCGACCGGCCTCACGCACCCGTTCGGCCGGACGCGCCGGAATCGCCGGATCGGCTGGACGCGCCGGATCGGCCCGCCGTCCACGACGGCGCGTGGGCGTCGGGGAATTGGGCTGCCGAGGCGGAGTTGCTGTTGCGGGCCGAGGGGCGTTGTCGCGGGGCCTTCGTCGTTCGGCTCGGTACGCGCAGCCGCGCCGTGCTCGAACTCGTCGCCCCCGACGAAAGCCATGCTCCGACGATCCGGCCGCTGCGGGAAACGCTGCCGCCACAGGAGGTCGCGGCGCTTCCGGTGCTGCCGGAGGCGGCGGCCCGGGTCCTTCCGGATGTGGAGCTGCTGCGGGCCGGGCTGGTCGCGGCCGACCGGCTGCATCTGCTCGTCGGCGCGGCACTCGCGTCCTTTGGCCGGGTGCCGGGGACCGGCCCTGCCCTCCAGTCCGGTGATCCGCACCGAGTGGAGTGCCGGGGCGAGGTCCACCGGATAGCGCTGCGGGACGGGACGCTCACGGCGGTCGACCACGACCCGGCACAACTGCGCCGGGAGGGGCTGCTGGTGGCGCTCGGCGGGCGCGCGCTGCCCTGCCTGCGCGCCATCGACGAGGTGCACCGTGACCCGGAGGCGCTGCCGGCGGTCCGGGAGCGGCTGGGCCATGGTGACGTCACTGGGGCGCTGGCCGTGGTCGAGGGGCTGCTTGGTCCCGGTGCGGTCCTGCGCGACGGGCCGCTGCGGGAGGAGCTGGAGTCGGCTGCGACCCGCCGTATCGACCACGGGCTGTTCCGCGCGGGGCTGGTCGCCGCGCACCCCGCTGCCGGTTCGGCAGCGGGCGGAAACACCTCGGGCGTGAGGCACGCGGAGGCGGGCCACCGCCCCCGACTCGACCGCCGTACGCCTCCCTCGATGCGCCTCAAGCAGGGCAGCCGGGCCCGGCCCCGTACCGGCCTGAGCCCGATTACCAGCTGACCGGCTGCATTACCTGAGCCTCGCGCTCGCACTGTGCGTACGCCGCTGCGCACCCATGACATCCGGGACGGTCCGTCCCGTTCCCCTATTCCACTCAAGGTGATGCCCATGACCTCCCGTACCCTCTTGCCTGCCTCGGCCCAGACGGCTGGTGCGCCTGCCTCGGCCCAGACGGCTGGTGCGCCCGCCTCCGCCCAGGCCGCCGGTGCGCCTGCCTCGGTCCAGCCCGTCGGTGCGCCCGCCTCCGCCCAGGCCGCCGGTGCGCCTGCCTCGGTCCAGCCCGTCGGTGCGCCCGCCTTCGCCCAGACCGCCGGTGCGCCTGCCTCCGTCCTTGCCGACGCGCCCGGAAACGGGGCCCAACTCGCCGTAGCGGACGACCTCCTGGCCCTCCTGCGCACGACCACCACCGAGCCGCGCCCCGACGAGCAGCTCGAAGCCCTCACCCTGGCCGTCGCGGCCGACCTGCCCGTACTGCTGTGGGGCGAGCCGGGCATCGGCAAGACCGCGGCCCTGACGCGGCTCGCCGCGTCCCTCGACTTGCCGCTGACGACCGTGATCGCCAGCGTGCACGAGCCGACCGACTTCTCGGGGCTGCCCATCGTCGGTGACGACCCGGCGGTGCAGGGGGTGCCGATGGCGCCGCCGGAGTGGGCCGTGGAACTGGTGCGCGCCGGACGGGGGCTGCTCTTCCTGGACGAACTCTCCACCGCCACCCCGGCCGTTCAGGCCGCGCTGCTCCGGGTCGTCCTGGAGCGGAGGGTCGGTGCGCTGCAACTGCCCCCGGACGTACGGATCGTGGCCGCGGCCAACCCGAGCGCGTCGGCGGCGGACGGGTGGGAGCTGAGCCCGCCGCTGGCCAACCGGTTCGTGCACCTGTACTGGGTGCACGACCGGGAGGTGGTGGTGCGCGGGCTGGGCGGGGTCTGGCCCCGGGCGGAGGTGCCCCGGCTGGTGCCGGAGCGGTTGCCGGAGGCGGTTGCTTTCGCCCGGCGCGCGGTCTGCGGGTTCCTGGAAGCCCGGCCGACGCTGATCCACCGGCTGCCGAGCACCGAGACACGGCGTGGCGGCGCCTGGCCCTCGCCCCGGAGCTGGGAGGCCGCGTTGGCCCTGCTGGCCTTCGGCACGGCGGCCGCCGTCTCCCGGGAGGTGCTGGCACTGCTGGTGCGGGGCACGGTGGGGGACGGGCCGGGGCACGAACTCCTCGCCTACCTGGACCGGATGGACCTGCCGGACCCGGAGTCGCTGCTCGCCGATCCGGCCTCCGCCGAACTGCCGGTACGGGGCGATCTGCGTCAGGCCGCGCTGGAGGCGGTAGTGGCCGCTGTTGGGGCGCGGCCGGAGCGGGCGCGGTGGGATGCGGGCTGGGCCGTACTGGTCCGGGCGCTGGAGACCGGCGCACCGGACCTGCTGGTCGCCCCGGCGACGGCGCTTGCCGCGTTGCGGCGCGACGACTGGGACGTGCCGGAGTCGGTGGAGCGGCTGGCCGGGGTGATCGGCCTCGCCCGGCGGGCGGACCGGTCGGTGGAGCGCGCGGCGGCGGCCGGCGCCGGGCATGCGCCAGGGGAGCGCCGATGACAGCGGCCGCGAAGCACCCGCTGCCGCGCCCGATGGCCCGGCCCGCGCCGCCGCGCCCGGTACGGACCGCCGATCCGTCGTCGCCGCCGGCCGGCTCCGGCCCGTACGGTCCGCCCGGGCTCCCGTTGGACATGGAGAAACTGCTGGCCGCGCGGTTGCACGCGGTGAAGGTCCGCCCCTACCTGGCGAGTGCGCTCTTCGCGCTGCACGTCGTGGAGGACCGGTCGGTACCGACGATGGCGGTGGACGCGCACTGGCGCTGCTACGCCTCCCCCGGCTTCGTGGCGCGTACCCCGGTGGAGGAGCTGGCGGGCGTCTGGGTGCACGAGGTCTCCCACCTGCTCCGGGACCACCACGGGCGAGGTGAGCGGTACGCGCGGGAACACGAGGACCACGGGCAGGGCGCGCGGCTGCGGCGGAACATCGCCGCCGACTTCGAGATCAACGACGACATCTACGGTGACGGTCTGCCCCTGCCCGCAGGGGCCGTGCTCCCGTCACTGCTGCGGCTGGCCGACGGGCTGCTGATGGAGGAGTACCTGCGGACGGCGTCGATGTCAGGGCACACCGCTGAGCTGGCCTGGCTGGACTGCGGCAGCGGCGCCGACGGACAGGACCGGCCGTGGGAGCTGGGGCCCGACGGGGCACACGGGCTCAGCAAGCAGCAGCGGGACGCGGTCCGCTTCCGCGTCGCCGAGGGGATCAGGGGCCGGCCGGGCGACGCCCCGGAGGGATGGCGCCGGTGGGCCGACGAGGCGTTCCACCCGCCGCAGCCGTGGCGGCGGCTGCTGGGGGCGGCGATCCGCTCCGCGGCGGGTGCGCCGGGGGCGGGCGAGAACCATAGCTACGGCCGTCCGTCCCGGCGTTCGGCCAGTGTCCCCGGAGTGCTGCTGCCGAGCCTGCGCCGTACGCCGCCCCGGGTCTGCGTCGTGATCGACACCTCCGGGTCGGTGAGCGACGCCGAGCTGGGCTGCGCCCTGCTGGAGGTGGCGGCGATCTCACGGGCGGTGGGCGGGCGGCGCGACCTGGTCTCGGTGATCTCCTGCGACGCCGCGGCCGGGGTCGCCGTCCCGCTCTGCCGCGCCGAGAACATCGAGCTGATCGGCGGCGGGGGCACGGATCTGCGCTCCGGCTTCGCCCGAGCTCTCCGCTCCCGGCTCCGCCCGGACGTGATCGTCGCCCTGACGGACGGCCAGACCCCGTGGCCCTCCGCGCAACCGCCCTGCCGCACCGTCGTCGGCCTCTTCCCCCGCCCCGCCCGCGCCGCGCCGGAAGAGAACCCCGACTACACCCCGGGCACCCCGCCGCCCTGGGCGCGCGTCGTCACCATCACCTGAGGGGGCGCGGGGGTCGCGGTTCCGCTGCTGTTCGGGGCTCCTCCGGGTTTCGACAGGCTGGTGGGGGTGGGCTGCCGGTCGCGTAGTCCGCAGTCGTTCAGCCGCCGTCCCTGACGAGGCGGATATTCCAGTTCGTTCCTGCGGGGAGCAGTTGACCAGAGAGTTCCTCGGTGGGTGGGGCGCCCGCCTGGTGCCACTGGCTGATGACCTGGCGGAGGGTTTCCAACGCAGGGGACTGCGCCTGGTCGGAGATGAGGCAGGCGTCGGTCAGGAGCGCAGCGTGGACCCGTCCACTGTGGCTGGTGACGCCGAGGCCCACTCCGGTGCCGTGCTTGGTGGTTGCTTCGAGAAGACCGACCGGCGCCGTGGCGAGGATCCAGTTCTTCAGGTGGAAGTAGTCGGTGCCAGGCGCCGGCGTGGCTTCGACGTGCGGATCTCTGGTCAGGGCGGTGAGGAAGTCCGCGACGGCCCTCGGGTGCAGCTCGCCGGCGACGGTGAGTGAGTGTTCGGGGTGGTGCGGGTCCACGGCGCGGGTGACGTTCGTAGCCGCAGCCGGCCCGACCATGGGGGTGTAACCGCCGTGGTGGACTTCAACGGCTTGGGGCCGGTGTTGTGCGTCCACTGTGATGCGGGCGATGCCGTAGGCGCCGGGGAGGTCGGCGAGGCGGGCTCCGCACAGCAGGGTGCCGCCGGGCTTGAGTTGCCGGAGCCAGGCGTCGGGGATGGCCGGTGGGGTGGCGCCTACGAGGATGCGGTCGTACGGAGCGGCGGGCGGGTGGCCGAGCAGGCCGTCGCCGGTGATGACGGTGACGCGGTGTCCGTGTTCGGTGTAGAGCCTTTCGGCTCGTGTGGCCAGGGCGGGGTCGATGTCGATCGCCGTGACCTCCCCTTCCGGTCCTGAGACATGGGCGAGGAGTGCTGCGGAGAGGCCCGAGCCGATGCCGATGTCCAAGACGTCCGCACCGGGGTGGACGTCGAGCATGCGCAGGTGGCGGTGGGTGACGTCGGCGGGGGTGCAGGGACGTACGGCGCGTCCGCCAACGCCGTGGAACCGCTCGGTCGGCACGGCGGCGATGGCGTGGTCCAGGGCGGACTGGCTGGTGTCGGGCATCGCGGGGTCCTCGGGTCAGATGCGCAAAGTGGTGTGGAAGGGGCGGTCGGGCGTGGCCGGCTCCCCGATGGCCCGGTTCACGGCCTCGATCCAGGCGTGGGACTCGCATGGGTCGAAGCGGCAGCCTATGCACCAGTCGACGGCGTGGCCGCGGACCGCTGTGGCGAGGAAGGCTGCGAAGGAGAGTTCGAGGCAGGCCGCTCGGCCGGGGAAGAAGCGGCTGGCCCAGTCCCGTGCGTCGATCGCCCTTTGTGCCTCCTCGGCGGTCGCGGAGCGGAAGGCGCAACGCTTGGCAGCGCGGGCGAGGGCGAGTGTGAAGCGGAAGGAGGCCGTATGCACCAGCGTCGTGGCCGCCGCGAGCGTGGCGACGGTCACGAGACGATCGAGCATCGGTGGGGTTTCGACCTGCTCGGGTAGGGCCATGGGGATGCTCAACGGTGCCACTTCCTGCGCCGCGCCACCGTCAACAGGTGGTGATTGTGCAGCTGTTGGGCCAGGGCTCGCATGTCGGCCCGTACTCGCTGCGGGTCGGCTTGGAAATGCTCTGCCACGGCATCGGCGGCTTCGTCCCACGCTGTGCCGGTGGCCAGGTGGCGCCACCACAGCGCGCCGGAGGCGCTGAGGGCGTACCAGCGGCCTCGGCCGCGTACGTCGAGGAGCATGCCGCCGCGCTCGGTGATCGTGGCATGGACGGTGCGGGCGGGGCGGAGATCATGCATGCGATACCTCGGGTGCGCTAGGGAGGGGGCTGGTGCGGTGTTGGCGGAGCCAGAGTTCGGCGGTGATGAGGGATTCGAGTGCGGCGAGTTTGCCAGGTACTCCGGCAGCGAGGCGGTCCAGTTCGGCCAGCGCCGCCTGGGGATCGATCCAGCCTTCGACGGCCAGTTCGCTGTTGGTGAGGAGTTCGCGGAGGGGCGTGCGGTGGCGCCGTAGTCCGGTGTAGGCGTTGCCGTCGTAGGCGCCCTTGGTGCGGCGTCGCAGAAGCCAGTCGGGTACAAGACCGTGGAGAGCCGTGCCGAGGAGCGGTTTCTGGACTGTGGTGGAGGCGCGTGCGGCAGGGGGAACGGCCATGGCTGCGCGGACCACGCTGTTGTCGAGGTAGGGAGCGTGGTGCGGCAGTCCGAGCGCGTGTGCCTGGTTGCGTAGTTCGGCCTCGTAGGCGCCGAACTCACGTACCTCTGCCCAGGCGCGATGGTGGCTGGTGCACTCCGAAGTGATGTTGCATCGCTCGGCTGCTGCGGCGGCGCGCAGCGAAAGGACCCGTCGGGCTTCGGGGGTGAGCCACGCGCGGAGACCGGAAGCGTGGACCCAGTGGAGGCGTGCCGGCGGTTCGGCCCGTGCCTGGGTCGGTGGCGTGGCGAAGTCCCGTGCGAGGTGTTGGAGAGCGGAGGAGTGGCTGGTGCGGGAGAGGCGTAGGGCCGCGGCGACGACTGCGTGCGCGGGAAGGTGGCGGAGCCGGGCTCGGGCGAGGGAGTGCCGCAGAAGGGCCGGGGTGTCACGGGAACGGGCGAGGTCGGCGAGGTAGGACGGGGATGCGGTGAGGAGCGTGTCGGCACCGGAGCCCGATAGGTGCACATCGCTTCCGTGTTCTGTGCAGGGCCGTTGGTAGGCGTGGCGCATACGCCAGCGGGCCGCGTCCGGGAACGGCTGATCGGTGGCCGGGCTGTTCAACAGCTCGGTGAAGAAGAGCCCTTCGGCGTCGTTGATGAGGGTGTGGTGCAGGTTCGGGCGGCCTGCCGCTGCCCGAAGGGCGTAGGCGACGTCTTCATTGGTGCTGGTGGCGTCGGAGTCGGTGACGGCGAATACGTTGGCTCCGGCGGTGTCTGTTGCCAGCAGGACCAGTGATGTCGAGTCCAGGCCGCCGGAGAAGTCCGCGGTGAGGCGGTGCGCCGCCTTCGCCCGACTGGCGACTGCGGTGATCAGCGCGGAGCGGAGCTCGGCCGCTGCTTGAGCGAAGCCGAGAGTACGAGCCGACTCGTACTCATGGACGGAGTGACGTCCTTCGCGGTCGATGACCAGGGCGTGGCCACCGGGGAGCCGGCGGATGCCTCGGTATGCGGTGCCCTCCTCCGTGATCTCGGGGACGGTGGGGCACACCAGCCGTGCCGTGATCGATGCGTGGTCGATCGCCGCTCCTGTCCGGCGGGCGAGTGCGCGGGCTGAGGTCGACCAGGCGGTGCGCGTGCGGGCTGCGCTGAAATACACCGGCCGTGTTCCCGCCAGGTCGGTGATGACGCTGGTCAGCCGACCGTCGTCGGCCACGACCCAGTAGCTGCCGGGCCATGCCGTGAGAGCGGACCATTGTGCGGCACGAATGGCCTGGAGCCCCTCCTCCAACTGGCGGTCGGTGGCATAACAACTGCCGATGACAGCCAGACGCGTCGGGCCGTCGCTCACGGAGCGCCAGCCTTCGCCACATGCGGTGCCGCTGACCGTAGGGGCGTGCGATCCGATCCAGAGCCGCAGGCCGTTGCCCGGGGGCGGCCCCGGGCCGTCGAGACAGAGCATGGAGGTCCTTACTGACCGGGGTGCTGGGCACGGCAGCGAGGCATCGTGCCCAGCACCGGTACGGGCTGGGCTCACTCGAAGTAGCGACCCTTGTCGGCGCTGTCCTCGGCGTACTTGCCGAGGGTCACCACTGACACGGCATCCAGCTCGATCAGCAGCGGGGCGCTGTACTCCTCGCGGGACGCGGTGCCCTCGTGGGTGGGCTCGGTCATCAGGTACTCGGTCATGGGTGCTTCCCTTCGCTGATCGGTTGGTGTCACCGCTATGCGGCTGGGTGGTATCAGGGCTCAGCCCCGGTGCGTCAATGGGGACCAGCCTTGAACTCGGCAGGCGAGCGTGGCGGCCGTCAACTCCCGTGCCGCCCGGACAGGCGGAGGACCGTGTGTGAACGCGCGCTGCCTCCACCGTGGTCGGCAGGCGACGCATCGATTCGATGCCATGACCTCTCCGTCCCGAAGAGCGTTCTCGTCCGTGCGGTCGACTTCAACGAAACCGCTGACCACGGGGGTGGAACAGAGCAGAATTGGAGCGAGGATGAGGCATCCGCGACGCACCACGGGGCATCACCTGCGCGAATCCACCCGTGCGGAGTTCGCCCTTGGTCCAGGGGGGAGAATCGGCCCATGGCGCTGAAACGGCATGGCCTCGTCCGCCGTCGGCGCGCGGTGGGCTTCACCCAGGAGAGGCTGGCCGAAGCGCTGAACGTGGAGCGTTCCACCGTCGCCCGCTGGGAGTCCGCGAAGGCCCTTCCCCAGCCGTACATGCGACCCCGGCTCGCGGACGCTCTCCAGGTCGATCTGCAAGAACTGAGCGATCTCCTCGCTGCCGCGGACAGCGAAGAAACGGGCGGTCCTGAGCACACGCGCTACGCGATGCGCCATCCTTCACGGGTCGATCTCGCCGCCGTCACCGAGCTCCGCGGCCACATGCAGATGCTGACGGGCCGCTATGACTGCATGCCGTCCGCCACGCTCCTCGCCCAAGCGGGTCAGTACGTGAGCCAGATCGGCTTCCTCGCCGGTGAAGCACCCGCCGGTCGTGTACAACGCGAGATGCGCGTCCTGCAGGCCGACAGCACGCTGTTCATGGGGCAGCTGGTCTGGGACGCCTCTCAACGCCGTGACCACGCCACCGCTCGTTCCTTCTACACCCAGAGCCTCGAAGTGGGCCGCCACCTGCGCGACCGTACGGCGGAGGGCCACGCCCTCCTGCGCACCTGCTACGTCGCCCTCTACGGCGCCGACGACTACCGCGAAGGACTCGACCTCGCCCTGGAGACAGCCCGCACCGTGCGCCACACCAGTCACGCACTCACCGGGTTGGCCATGCTCCACGCGGCCGAAGCCCACGCCTTCCTCGGAGAGAGCCGGGAGTGTGAGCGGGCCCTGTCCGGAGCCGAGAGACACCTCTCTCACGCCAACGGCACGGATACCGCCTACGAGCTGCTCTCACCGACGCACTTCGGGCGTATGGCCGGCTCGTGCTACCTCAGCCTAGGCGACCATCGAAGGGCCCAGCAGCATCTGGAGGACACCGCGGCCCTCGTGGGGGAGCGCCGCAAATCTCGGGCGATCGTCCTGGGCAACCTCGTACTCTCCCGCATCCGGGCCGGAGAGCTGGACGCCGCGCTGGACACGTTTGCGAAGACCGTGGACGAACTGCACGGAACCCGCGGCGGCGGTGGGATGAACCTCATCTTCCGTGCCGCCCGGGAGCTACGGCCCTGGCGCGGCGAGTCGGCGGTGCAGGAAGCACAGGACCGGCTGATGGCCCTGATGGAAGCGGCGTGAAAGGCGGCAGCGTGCACACGGAGATCGACCGCGACAAGCAGGCAGTACGCGAACGGATCTGGAGCCTCCTCGACGCCAAGGGCGCGGTACACGACGCCTCGGTGCATGGCCGCATCCCCAACTTCAAGGGATCGGAAGACGCCGCATCACGCCTCGCGGAGCTGTCAGGCTGGCAATCCGCCCGGACTGTCAAGGCCGTCCCGGACAAGGCACAACTCCCAGTCCGCGCCCGGGCCCTGGCCGAGGGCAAGACGGTATTCATGGCCGTGCCCAAACTCGCTGACCCTTGCCCGTTCTACCTGCTCGACCCGGCTGAACTGACGCTGCCACCGGATGAAGCAGCCTCCAGCAAGGCCGCAGCCGGCTTCGCCCCGAAGGTCGGTGTCGACACCATGCCCCCCATCGACCTGGTGGTGGTCGGCAGCGTCGCCGTGGACCGCAGGGGCATGCGTATCGGCAAGGGAGCCGGCTACTCGGACCTGGAGTTCGCCTTTCTGACCGAAGCAGGACTCATCCATCCGGAGACCATCGTGGTCACCACCGTCCACAGCCTCCAGGTGCTGGATGAGGCTCTTCCCTTCTCCCGGCACGACTTCGGCGTCGACCTCATCGTCACACCCAACGACGTCATCACGTGCCACCGGCCCCACCGCCCCACCGGCCTCGTCTGGGACGACCTCGACCCCGGCCAAATCGCTGCCATTCCCGCGCTGGCGGCGCAGTCCCAACGCCGTTGAGTGCCCCTTCGGAACTTCCCGCTCCCGAGCGGCCAACGCCGCGGGGGCTCGGCGTCGCTACTCGCACCGGCCACCAGGTCGAGCCGTGCGATGTCTACCGCTCCTTCACCCGAGTCGCCGAGTCCGCCGGCCCTCCACGTGATCCTGCTCCACGACGCCCGGCATGGCTGCGCCACCATCCTGACCGCCGCCGGGGCGGCTCCCCGCGTGGAGGTAGCACACACCGCTGACGGAGGCCGCGTCGTGCGTGACAGCGTGTCGTGCGGATACGACCGCACCGTGAGCCCGTGCCCATCCATAAGTTGGTCGCGTGCATCCGCCGGGCAGCAGCGCCATATCGGCGACCGCTCGCGCACGCGGCGCCCTCGGGGAATCCGCGTCGGACCGGCCGTTCCCGGTGGGCTCCGGCCAGGGGCCCGGCAGCACTGAGGAGCCGGACGCGCCCGAGGCGGCACACCATCTCTCTCCCTTTGCGGGCCCGGGAGGGCCGGAGCATACTGAACTCAACGGCAAGTCTTTGAGATCGATGTCGCACTGCCCAATGGCAGGTATTCGGCCAGTTGGCGGATGGGCCGACAGCCCGTATGGCCTCCCGGTGCGCCGGATATGCCGCCTTGCTTTCGGCTGATGGCTTCGCAGCAGGCGGCCCCGTACGACTGCTCTCACTCGTGCGCCCTCATCTGTCCGCGCGAACGTCCTGGTTTCGCCCAGGCGGAGAAGGCCGCGATATCCGCAAGCGACCCAGGCGCCCTACCGAATCCGACCGTTCCCACTGCCCTGAGTTTCCCCTGCCCTGATACGTCATCGCGCCCCGCGGTGCCGTCGGCCGGCTTTTCGGTCCGGCGAGGCGGCGAGGCGGCAGGGCGGCGGGGTTGCCGGACGGGGAATACGGCTCAGCGGCTCCAGCCGCCTCATACGGTGAGCGGCTTCCATTCCTATGGAGGTTGAGATCATGCAGCAAATACACGTGAACCTCATAGGCGGCCCAGCTGAAATCACTGCTGAAGAACGCCAACTCACTCTGCCGCCCGAGGAGGCGGAAGACCAGGTCCGCATCCCTTACCTGGCGGGCTTCGAACACTTCGTCTACGCGGCCGACGAAGGCGTGGACAGCCACGGCGCCCCCCAGTACCGGTACGAGTGGTCGTACCGGACTGAAATCGCGGAGTGACCTCCGCCAACGTGCCCGTTGGAGGGCTGCCGCATGCCCACCCCCACCCCGGCCCGCGCCCCCGCCCAAGAGCCGATCGCCATCATCGGAATGAGCGGCCGCTTTCCCGGAGCCCCGTCCACCGATGCCTTCTGGCGGCTGCTGGAGGAAAGGCGCGAAGCCGTCGGCCCAGCCCCGGCTGACCGGCCGTGGATGCGCGAACGCTACGACCCGCAGCCGCGTACTCCAGGCTGCTTCCCTACCCGCCGTGGAGGCTTCCTCCCGGACATCGACCGTTTCGACGCCTCTTTCTTCGACATGCCGCCGCACGAAGCGGACCGCGCCGATCCCCAGTTGCGCATCCTGTTGGAGACCGCGCACGAAACGATCGAGGACGCGGGCATTCCCGGCGAACGCCTCGCACGGCGGCCGGCGGGTGTATTCGTCGGCAGTTGTTACAGCGACTACTGGTTGCGTCAGATCGCCGCACCCGACGAACTCGATATCTACACCGAGCTCGGCGGCGGCGGTCGCTCCGCGCACTCCGGGCGGCTCTCCTATGCCTTCGGATTGCGCGGGCCCGCTATTTCGGTGGACACCGCATGTTCCTCCTCGCTGACAGCCGTGCATCTGGCGTGCCAGAGCCTGCGTACGGGCGAATGCGAGACGGCTTTCGCGGGCGGGGTCAATGCCATCCTCACCCCGTACACGACACTCACCTTTGCCTGGGCCGGCGGAATATCGCCGGAGGGAAGCTGCAAATTCGCCGACGCCTCGGCGGACGGCTTCGTGCGCAGCGAGGCGGTGGGGATGGTGCTGCTCAAACCGTTGCGGCAGGCGCTCGCGGACGGCGACCGCGTCCGCGCGGTGATACGGGGCAGCGCGGCCAACAACAACGGGTTCAGCGGATTGGGAGTCGCGGCTCCGGAACGGGAAGGGCAGCGGCACGTCGTGCGCCGTGCATACGAGGGCGCCGGCGTGGAACCGGGCGAAGTCGCCTTCGTCGAGGCCCATGGCACGGGCACACCGCTCGGCGACAGCACCGAACTGACCGCGCTTGCGGAGGAGATGGGCGACCGACGGGGCGGGGAGCCGTTTCTGGTCGCGTCGGGCAAGGCCAATATCGGGCACACCGAGAGCGCCGCCGGAATCGCCGGGCTGATCAAGTCGGTACTGACCCTGGAACACCGCCAGGTGCCCGGAAACCCGCACCTGCTCACGCCCAACCCCGAAGTGGACTGGGCGGCGGCGCCCTTCCGTGTCCCACGGGACCTCGTAAGCCTGCCCGCCACGGGGGAACTGCTGGCCGGTGTCAACAGCCTGGGCGCCTCTGGCACCAACGTCCACGTCGTACTCTCCTCCGCCCCCGGCCCACCCCCGCAAGCCGACGGAGCCGGGCCCTACCTCCTGCCGCTGTCGGCCCGCGCCCCCGGCGCGCTGCGGGAACTGGCCGTCGCGCACCGTGAACTGCTGACGGCCGAGACGCCCCCGCCGCTCGCCGAGCAGTGCGCGGCGGCGGCGCGGCAGCGCACTCATCACGAGTGGCGCGCGGCCGTGACGGGCGACAGCCGCGAGGAGATGGCCGATGCGCTCGATGACGTCGCGCGGCGGGAGGACCCCGACGCCGGGCCCGCGGCCGCCCCTCGCATCGTCTTCGTCTTCCCCGGCCAGGGGGCGCAGTGGCAGGGTATGGGAGGTGAACTGCTGCAGCGCGACGGGGCGTTCCGTACGGCGCTGGAGCGGTGCGCGCGTGTCATCGAGACGGAGACCGGCTGGTCGCTGCTGAACGCGCTGCGGGGCCAGGACGCGTCCTGGCAGGAACGCACGGCGTACGTCCAGCCCGCGTTGTGGGCCATGGGGGTCGCACTGGCCGAACACTGGCGCTCCTGGGGCATCGCTCCGGACGCCGTGCTGGGCCAGAGCCAAGGGGAGATCGCCGCCGCGCACTGTGCCGGTGTGCTCACCCTGGAACAGGCCGGACGGCTGAGCTGTCTACGGGCCCGCCTCATCGATGAGTTGGCGCCGCCCGGAGCGATGGCCTGGCTCGCCCTGCCGCACGCCGAAGTGCCGGATCTGCTGACCGAGACGGGCATCGACGCACAGGTCGCCGTCGCCGAGAGCCCCGTCTCCACGGTGCTGTCCGGGGGACCTGAGGAGATCGACCGCCTGGTGGCCGCCTGCGCGGAACGCGACGTGGAGTGCCGGCCGATCCCGGTGGCCTACGCCGCGCACAGTGCCCAAATCGACCCGGTCCGCGAGCCGCTGCTGGCCGGCCTCGGGGATCTCGACCCGGCGGACGGCGACGTGCCGTTCCTGTCCACCGTCGACGGCGGTGAACTCCCCGGTGCCGCGCTGGACGCGGAGTACTGGTGGCGCAACCTGCGTGAGACGGTCCTGCTGGAGCCCGTCGTCGCGGCGCTGAGCGACCCGCGCCCGACGGCCTTCCTCCAGGTCTCACCGCACCCGGTGCTGACCGGGGCGATCCGCGGCAGTTCCCCGAAGGAGACCGTCGTCCTTGAGTCCCTGCACCGCGGGGAACCCGAGGCGCGCACCCTGCTCGCCTCGCTCGGCAGCCTCTACGAGGCGGGCGCCGACGTCGACTGGGACACGCTGTATCCGGAGGGCGGGCGCGGGCTGACGCTCCCGACGTATCCGTGGCAGCGGGAGCGCCACTGGTATCAGGCCGACGACTACCCCTACCCGCCGATCGGCGAGGAGCCGTCGGCGGAGCCCGTGATCGACCTGGAGCGGGACTGCTTCCTGCTCGATCACCGGGTCAGCGGCGTCCCCGTGATGTCCGGAGCCGGTTTTCTCAGCATCCTGGCGGACGAGGCGGGACCGGCCGGTGAGCTCACCGATGTCGCTTTCCACAAACTGCTCGTACTCGACGCCTCCGATCCGCCGCGGATCCGCGCTCGTACCGAGGACGGTGGTGACGCGACGGCGAGCGGAGCAGGGGGGGAGAACGGGGAAAGGGGAGGGGAAAGGAGCGGGGAGGAGAACGGGCAAGAGGGCGGAGGGGAGAGCGAGGAGGAGAACGGCGGGCGCCGCCTGGTGGTCGAGAGCCGCACCGACACGGCGTGGACCCGCCACGCCACAGCGCTCGCTCCCGCCCGAGCTCCCGCCCGAGACTCCGGCCGAGTTTCCGCCCGAGTTCCCGCCCGAGGCCCCGAGACGGCGACCGATACGGCCGAACGGTCAGCTGAACCCCCGTCCGGCCCAACCGGCCCAACCGGCCCAACTGGCACGATGGCCACGGCCGAACGGGGCGCCGAGCGCCCCGAGGACATCCGCCGTCGCTGCACCGCCCGCCTGACCGGCGAAGACTTCTACCGTACGTACTCCGGCGCCCGCAACAGCTGGGACGGCCTCTTCCGGTCCGTCGAAGAACTGTGGCACGGCCCGGACGAAGCACTTGCCCGCGTCACCGCCCACCCCGCCGACGGCCACCGCCTCCCCCTGCACCCGGCCGTGCTCGACGCCTGCCTCCAGCCCGTCGCCGTGCTGCTGGACGCCGACCGCAGTTTCGTCCTGGCCTCGGTGGACCGGCTCCAGATGTCGGACGAGGCGTATGGCGAAGGCGAGTTGTGGTCCCACGCACGTCTTACGAGGTCCGGGCCGGATGGCCTGAGCGCCGACATCACCGTGAGCGACACCGAAGGACGCACCATCGTGGACATCACCGGCCTCCAGGCCCGACCGCTCTCAACCGTCACGCCCCAGGACTCCGCAACCGCCCACACCCCGGAAACCGCCCACACCCCGGAAACCGCCCACACCCCGGGGGAGCCGGAACAGCCCGAAGATTCGGGCCATCCGGAAGAGTCGGGCCATCCGGAAGAGTCGGGCCATCTCCCCGAAGCCTCCGACGCCCCCCACGACGAATGGGCGCACGCCCTCCGCTGGGAGCCCGCCCGGGTACCCGACCCCGCCGCCCAGCCAGGCCGTTACCTGCTGCTGGGCGACGGCGGTCGGCTCGTCCGGCGGCTGACCCGGGTCCTGACGGCGGCCGGGCACACGGTCACCGCCGCGCCCCTGACGGCGAATTCGCCCGAGGTGCTCGCCGAGGCGGCCGAAGACGGACCGCTCGACGGCGTGGTCTGCCTGTACGACGGTGAGGCGCCGGAGGACGTCCAGGACGAGGCGGTGCGGCTGTGCACCTCCTTGACCACGACGCTCCAGGCCGTGGCGGAAGCGCCCTGCCGGCTGCTGCTCGTCACACGCGGCGCTCAGCGAGTCCGCGCCGCGGACAACTGCCCGGCCCCCTGGCAGGCGGCCGTGCGGGGCCTCGGTCTGGTCGCCGGCCAGGAACACCCGGACCTCGCGCCCCTGCTGGTCGACCTGGACGAGCACGGCACGGCGCCCGACGACGCCGAGAAGCTGGCCGATCTGCTGCTCTCCCGCACGCCGGAGAACCAAGTGGCCCTGCGCGACGGGGAGTTCTACGCGCCCAGGCTGTCGGCTTCCGCCCCGTACGACCGTTCCGTGCAGCCGCGCGCACTCGTCACCGAGGGCGGCCTCGACGGCCTGGAACTCGTCCCCCTCGCGCGTACGGAGCCGGGGCCCGGCGAAATCGAGGTCGACGTCACCCACGCCGGTCTGAACTACCACGATGTCCTGGCCGCGGCCGGAGCCGACGGCGACGCCGCCGACGGGCCGCCGCCCCTGGGATGCGAATGCGCCGGTACCGTCGTCCGTACGGGCCCCGGCGTAAGCGACTTCGCCGTCGGCGACACGGTGATCGCCTTCTCCTATCCTGCGCTGCGCACCCACCTCACCATCCCCGCCTGTCTCGCCGCTCACGCCCCGGCCGGGCTCAGCCCCGCCGAAGCGGCGGCTGTGCCCGCCGCGCACGCCACCGCCTACCACGCCCTGGTGGAACGGGCTCGGCTCGCTCCCGGTGAACGCGTCCTGATCCACTCCGCGACCGGCGGCGTCGGCCAGGCCGCGATCGCCATCGCCCGTATGTGCGGCGCGACGGTCTACGCCACGGCGGGAACCCCCGCCAAGCGGGAACTGCTTCAGCGGCTCGGTGTGGAGAAGACCGCCGACTCCCGGTCCACGAGTTTCGCCGACGCGTTCGGCGACGGCGTGGACGTCGTCCTGGGCGCCGTCGTGGGCGAGGGCATGGACGCGAGCTTCGCCGCCCTGCGACCCTTCGGCCGCTACGTCGACCTGTCCGTCAACGACATCGCCGCCGGCCGGCCGCTGCCCATGAACGTGTTCGCGCAGTCCCGCAGCTACCTGCCGGTCAACCTGATCGACCTCTACCGGCACCGCCCCGAGCGCCTCGGCGATCTGGTCCGCACCGTCGCGGACCTCGTCGGCGACGGCACCTTGGAGCCGCCCGCTGTCCGGGTCTTCCCGGCTGCCCGGGCGACCGACGCCTTCGACCTGATGGCCAAGGCCGGCCACACCGGCAAGGTCGTCCTGGCCATGCCCCGGGAGAGCGAAGAACCGGTAGGGATCCGGTCCGACGCGAGCTACCTCGTCACCGGCGGCCTCAGCGGCGTCGGTGGACGGTTCGCCGCCTGGCTCGTTGACCAGGGCGCCTCGCACCTCCTGCTCACCGGCCGTTCCGACCTCGCGCAACTGCCGTCCGACGACCGCAGGCCCGCCCTGCTGGAAGAGCTGCGGGCCGGCGGCGCCGAGGTCGAATACGCGGCCGTCGACGTGGCCGACCAAGAGGCCATGACCGAACTGCTGAACCGGCGCGACCTTGAGGGGCTGCCGCCGGTAGCCGGGGTGGTCCACGCGGCGGCGGTCCTGACACCGAGCCCGGCGGCCGACCTCGACGCCGACGCCCTCGACGCGACGTTGTACCCCAAGGTCGCCGGGGGCTGGGCGCTGCACCGGCTCTTCGCCGGCCGACCGCTCGACTTCTTCGTGCTCTTCTCCTCCGCGGTCTCGGTGCTGGGCGGCCTCGCCGTCGGCTGGCAACTGGGCGCGTACGCCGCGGCCAACGCCTTCACCGACGCGCTGGCCGTGCACCGGCTGGGGGCCGGCCTGCCCGCGACGGTCGTCAACTGGGGGTACTGGGCCGAGGTCGGCATCGCCGCCCGCCTCAGCGAGTCCAACGGCCACGACGTCCGGCCGGAAGGCATGGGCCCCATCCGCCCCGAGGATGCCCCGGCGCTCTTCCCCCTGATGCTGCGGGCGACAGGACAGCTACTGCTGTACCCGCCGGTCGACTGGGACCGCTACCTGGCCGCCTACCCTCCCGATGCGGACAACCCCCTGCTGTACGCGCCGGAGACCGGCAGCGGCGGTACGCCGACGGACACCGAAGCCGACCGCACCCCGACGGCGGCTACCGCCCCTGCGCCTCCTCGTACGCGAGGTACTGCCGTACGTACCGACGCGGCCGCACGCCGAGGCGAGCGGCGAGCAGCTCCGGACACGCCGGGCCGCGGTGCCCCTGACGCTTCCGCCGCCCGCGACGCCCGCGACACTCATGACGCCCCCGACACTTCCGACACCACCGACACCACCGACACACCCGAAGCTTCCGACACTTCCGGCACGTCCGGCAGCGAAGACGGCACGACGAAGACGCAGCCGTCTCCTGGCGGAGGAGAGGCGCAACACACATCGAAGGGAACGGGAACGGGAACGGACGAGCAGCACCCCGCGCCCAGCGCCACGCGAGCGGCGGACGAACCCGAGACGGGTGACACCGACGACGGTCCGGAGCACCGCTCGGCGACCGACTCCCACCCCCGCAACCGGCCTGAAGCACCGGCCTCTTCCGAGGAGTCGCGGACGCGGGCCCCGGCACGCGGCCACGACAAGCCGCCGGCGTCGCCCGCCCAGGAGCAACCGTCCGCGCCGCCGCCGGACCGGGCCCACGATGAGCGCGACGCTTCCGGCACCGCTGGGGACTCCCCAAGCCCCTCGCAGACCGGGGACTCCCCAAGGCCCGCGCAGACCGGGGACACAGACGCAGCCGCTTCCGGCAGCGACGCCGCCACCGTCGAGGAGCACCTCGTCGGCCAGCTCGCCGCCGTCCTCGGGACGGACGCCGCGCGGATCGACCGCTCCCGGCCGATGGACCACCTCGGGATGGACTCGCTCATGGCCACCGACCTGCGTACCCGCATGCGCCGTGACCACAGCCTCGACATCCCCGTGGCACGGCTGCTCGGCTCCGGCAGCCTGCACGATCTGGCCGTCGAACTCACCGAGGGTGAGCGGTGAAGGCCGGCATGAGGTCCCCGGCCGGCCCCCGTGCCGTACTCCTGACCGGTGTCACCGGGAGCCTCGGTGGATATCTGTGCGCCGAGTTGCTGGCCCGTACCCGCGCCACCGTGTACTGCCTCGCACGGGGCGCCGCACAGCGCGCCGAGGACCGGCTGGCCCGGCTCGGCGTCCGCCCCGCGGAACGCGTCGTCCACGTCCCCGGCGATGTCACACAGCCGCACCTGGGCCTGGCCCCCGCCGCCTACGACGCGCTCGCCGAGTCCGTCGACGAGGTTCTGCACTGCGCGGCCCTGGTCGACCTCGCCGCCGGATACGACCGCCTGGCCCCCGTCAACGTCGGCGGGACCCGTAATGTCATCGCCTTCGCCGAACGCGCCACCCGCCTCTCCGGCCGTCCCGTCCCCATCCGTTACGTCTCGACCCTGGGAACGCTCTCCGCCGCCCGTGCCGCCGGACTGGACGAGGTGGACGAGAGCACACCCCCCACCATGGAGACGGCGGGTCAGCTCGGCTACCCGCGCACCAAGGTCACGGCGGAACGGGACCTGCGCGCCGCCGAGGACCGTGGGGTCCCGGCGACCCTCTTCCGGCCGGGGGTGGTGACGGGGCACAGCACGACCGGCCGCACCGGTGCCTCCGACCTCATGGTGCCCACCCTGAGCGCGTCGGCCGCTCTCGGCCTCGTGCCGGAGGACGTCGGCATGATCCCTGTGGACGCGGTGGATGTGGTGGCGCGCTCCCTGGTCGAACTGTGCCTCCTGCCGGACGCGGCGGGGCAGACGTACCACCTGATCCACCCGGACCCCCTGCCGCTGGCCGACGTATTCGAGGCGATGCGGCGGGCCGGATACCGCCTGGAGACCATCGAGACCGAAGCTTGGTGGTCCCACGTCGACGATCACGCCACCGACCCGGCGGTACGCGACCAGGCCGTCCTGCGCGACCTCACCCGCTACTCCATGATCACCGGGCCCGAGTGTCTGGTCCCCCGCGTCCACGCGGACCGCACCTGGAAGACCCTCACCGAGGCAGGCGTTCCCCGACCGCCCCTGGACGCCGCCTACCTCGACCGGCTCATCCACGCCCTCACCATCACAGAAGCCATCCCGCCCCCACCCACGGACGCTCCCTGACAGATCTGCCGAGCGCGTCCAGTGCTACTTGAAGGCAGACCGCAGCGCGCGGAAGAGGGATCGTGCGCGAGACCGTCGATACGGGGTTCGCCACGCTGAACGGGGGGTTGGACGTGGCGATGCAGCGCACGACGACTGTGGAGACACACATCGCGGATAGGGAGCAGCGGGTCTCTGCGCTGGAGCGTGGGCGGTGGCCGCTTCCGACGGTTGCTGTTTTGGCTGGTGTTGTGGGTACTGTGGTTGGGCTGCTTGCGTTGTTCCAACGGTGAGCCCTGGGCCTGTAGTTGGGGGTCTGTGCGTGCTGTATGTCGGTGGGTAGAATCCTAGGTCTGCTGGCCTGAATCAGCAGGTCACGAAGGGCAGTCCCCGCACGTGCGGGGGTGGCCCCGGCTGGGTGATCAGGTAGGTGGTCGTGGCTACGCAGTCCCCGCGCGTGCGGGGGTGGCCCCCAGCATGCCAGTGGAAGCGATACCGTGGCACAACGGTCCCCGCACGTGCGGGGGTGGCCCCCCGATCTGCTCGTGCCCGCTCCTCCTGAAGCAACAGTCCCGGCACGTGCGGGGCTCCGGCCGGGACACGCCGCCGCGCCGGCCCACGACCATGACTCGTGGCCCCCAGATCGCCACTGCCCACAGCTACCCGATCTCGGCGAGGGCTTTCTCGTACTCCTCCGCCTGCGTCGGCGCGAGAGCGTTCGACACCCGCAGCAGTACCGGCCCGCGCACGTAGTCGTACTCCTTTACCAGCGGCGTCGCCTTCACCAAGGCCACGACCTGGCCGTACCGCGCTTTGGCTCCGGCTTCGTCGGTGAAGACCTCCACGCTCCCGCCCCGGACGATGGCGTCGGCGCGGCCTTGCGCCTCGGACGACGGGATGCGGGAGTCGGCGAACGCGGTCTTCGAGGCGTAGCCGCCGGGCCTGCCGAGGAGGTGGTTCGGGTCGGACGTCTCGGTGTAGACGAGGGTGGTCTGGTGCGAGGGGATCGCCGCGGTGAGCTTGACGCCGACTTCCTTCGCTGTTGGCGTCGTGGCTTTCTTCTCCTGCTTGTCCTGCTGTTTGGCTGCCTGTGTTGGTGAGGCCGCGGTCTTGTCCTTGCTGATGTCGCTGGATGAGGAGCAGGCGGTGAGTAGGAAGGTGGCTGCGAGTAAGGCGGCTGCGGCTGGGCGTGCGTGGTGCATGTGGTTCCCCCCCCACAGGTGTCACGTACTGAGCTCGCGCACAGTACCGACATCCGTGCGGTATCGGGGTGTTGGTTCTATGCCGTGACTTAGCTATCTGCGCAGGGAGATCCGCTGTGCTGACCGTGGCCTACAGGGGGGTTGCGCCGTGCGCCTGGGCGACGCCATCAATGCGCGCGGCTAGATCGAAGTCCGCCGCCGTGAGCCGGTGTCCAGCGTCATGCGTGGTGATGGAGAAGCGAAGATGATCCCAGCGGAGATCAATGTCGGCGTGGTGGCTGATCAGCCGCTCAACATCCGCAACATGCACGATCATCGCCACGCCACCGTGGTACCGGATGCCGTACGACCGAGTGATCTGATTGCTCTCTCTCGCCCACCCAGGAACCTGGCTCAGATGTTCGGCGATCTCAGGCTCTGTCAGCAGCACGGGCTGGTCGGCCACGTCATCTCCTCTCGACTACAGGTGTCAGGACATCGTCCAGTTCCTGACCGATCGGTGCATCGTTCCACGGCCTCATGGCCCTTTGAAGGCTCTTCAGTTCACGCTGCATTCGCACGGAACCTGTATCCACCGCGATTTGTGCGGCCTCGCGCACGATCTCGACGGCTTCCTCTGGTTGTTGGGCAGCGGCAGCAGCAGTCGCGTAGCGCGCGAGATAGACGCCCCTGTCACGGCGCGCCGTGGTCGGCACGATATCGAGGACCTGCGCCCACAGGCCGCCGGCCTCGGTTCCCAGACCGAGTCGTCCGTAGCACGTGGCGCGCTGCACTTCGAGGTAGCCGGGTGTCCGTCTGCAGGCATTCCCCCAAGGGAGATCGTCGTCGACGCGGTCGAGGAGCTGGACTGCCTCGTCTGTGAGCCGGTCGACCGCGCGCCGGTCGTCGATGAGGCTGGCTCCGTGCGCCTGCTGTTGCAGCGCCATGATGCGTACCTTCGGCGCGAGCGCACCCGAGTTCTCCAGCGCCGCCTCGCACAAGTCGATGACCCCGTATCCATCGCCGAGGTCGGTGCGGACTTGGGCCTGATTGACGAGGGAGTAGGCAATGAGGTGCGGGTCACGGGAGCGCATCGCGATCTCCTGTGTGATCCCGCGCCAGAAGGATGCGCCGCCGAGATCGCCGGCGTCTTGGTAGAGCCAGCCCACGAGAGCAGCGTAGGCCGCAGCTGCGCCCAGCAATCCGCGGCGTGTTTCCCCCTTCGCGCCGCGCACCAGCCGGTCGATCAGTTCGTACTGTGTGCTAACGGTGTCGATGAGGTCGTGGGGGCCGAGCATCATGTCCGCTCGGTAATGGCCTTCCAGTTGGGACTGAAAGTACTGGATGAGAGCTGGGTCGACGTGCCTCTCTGCAATGGGGCCTGGGGTTAGAGCGGCGGCCGTAACCGAAACGAACGCTCGCCGGTTCACCCCGTCCCCTTCGTGCTGGTGCTGGTTAGCCCGCACCCACCCGAGAGGTACCTCGAATCCGAGGTCCTCCGGCCATTTTCCCAAAGCGGTGTGCAGGGCAATGGCGTAGTCCCCCCGGGGCCAGCCGGGTTTGTTCGACTCCCAGCGGCGCCATGTCCGGGGCGAGACCTCGAAGCCTGCATCGCTGAGTGCCTCCCGGCCTGCCTTTGTCACCGCCCGCGCGGCTGCCTCGCCGGACCGCCATCCGCGGCTGAGTCGAGCCGTACGCAGGCTCGTATTTCCGCTTGCGTCAGTGTGAGGCGTCATTGCTCGTACTCCCCGACTTGGCCGCGCAATGGCCGTGCAATGGCCGCTGCTCGGCCTAGGCGGCGCGTTATGCGTAAGCCCATCATCCTCGTGTGACAGCAAGGAACACCAACTATGGGCATCCGCGTACCCGGTTGAGCAACGGCGCAGAGGGAGCGATCGATCGCGAGGCCATCCAGATCGTCCCGCGCATGAAGCAGTACCGATCCGAACGGACCCCGGCATGATCGAACGCTGCGCCCCTCCATCAATGTTTTCACTGAGGCAGGACCACACCACAGCAAGGTTCTTGACCCACACCCAGGAAGCGGCGCACGCGGCCGAGGTCGAGTGGTGGCGCCGTGGTGTCGCGCTGTTCCTGGTCGGGCCGGCCTGGGACGCGGTGAAGTTGCCGGCAGCGCTGGTGCACCGTGCCGCCCAGGGCGGCGACCGGGGGCGCGTACGGGCCGTGCTCCACCGCCTCGGCGTCACCGGGCCGGTCCTCCTCGAACGCGAGGTCTACATCGTCCTCGTCCCGCCCGGCACCGCCACCACCTGGGACGCGGCGGCCGAGTGCATCACCACCACCGACCGCGAAGCCCGCTACATCGGCCTGCCCGCACCCCACGCCTGCGAAGGCCCCCGGGCCCACTGGATCATCCCGCCGGGCGACACCCTCAGTCCCGCGTTCGCCGTGCGCGCCCTCATCGAAGCAGGCGCCGAAGTTGAGGAAGCCGAGGAGGCCGAGTCGTGAACCGCTACGGCAACGGCGGACTCACCGTCCAACAGGCCCTCGACGTCGGCCCCGTTCTCGGGCACGCCATGGAGATGTTGCAGCTCGCCATGTGCACCCGAGCCCTCAACGAAGCCCGCACCGCCGTCTTCACGCACCAGCACCTGCTGCCGGACGACGCCCTCAGGCCGATCACGGCTGCGTTCCGGGCGTTGGACGACGCCGTGCGCATCGCCAAGAGCCGCCCCTACCAGCACCCCACGGACCACCCATGAACACCACCCGCCACACAACAGGGACGTGCTACCCGTCGCTGGCCACCTGGCTGGCCGCATCCTCCCCAGAGCCGCGCGCCGTCCTCACACTGTGGGCCCAGGGCCAGACCGCCACGCTGACCACCGGCTCCTACTGGGACACCGTCGAAACGCCGCTGGGCCTCGCCAGTCTGGCCTCGACCTACCTCACCTACCGCGGCCAACACACCGGCCCGTACCTGCTCTGCGGATCGGAGCGCACGGCCTGGTGGCTCGTAACAACCGGCGGCAACCACACGCTGGCCGCCGCCGAGCAGGTGAAGGTACTCCCCACCGGCTGCCCGATCACCGCACCAGCACCCGGAAGAACGTACAGCAGCGACCGACTGTGGGTCCTCCCCGAAGCCACCCCCCAAGACCCGCGACCATGGCTGCGGCTCACCTCACCCGAAGCCCTGCACGCAGCGGTCAACGAGGCCGTACGCTCCCGCCCCGCCACCTACCGGGACCGGCCCGGGGGCGCGTCGTGAGCGTCTGGCTCCCGCCCCGCGGCGACGGACTGTCCGAACTGCGCGCCGGCCGCTGGTGGGACGCGGTGCAAGTGCCGGATGCTGTGGGCCCTTGGATGCGGTCGGCCGGGCTGGTCGACACCGCGCACATCGCCGACCCCACCAGCGGCGACCTGCTGTGGCTCGTACCGCCCGGGAGCACCGAACGGTACCGCTGGGACTGGGACCGCATCTCCCGCTACGCCACCCTGCGCACCGGCTACGGCGACGCCATAGCCGTGCCCCACACGGGCCGGATCACAGGGCCGGGGCCCCACTGGTCCCACCCCGACAACTGGCGCGGCGGCCCACGCGGCTACCTCACCGACCCCCTCACCCTCAACACCGCCCTCGACGCCGCCACCCTGACCCTCGGACCACCAGCGCACTGCTGCGCAGTCTGCGAGCGAGCCGCCTGGCCCGACGACTGCCAACAAGTCCTCATCCCCAACTGGGCAAGTACTCACCACGACTACGCCCACCCGCGATGCGCACGCGCCGCCCAACTCCAGGCGCCCGCCATCGAGTACGACTCGTAGGGACCCACTGAACTGGTCCAGCGGCGGAACCGCACCCTGCCCCTCATCGGCGGCCGCTCGTCGGCCCTCACGGGCCCCCCGGACGGTCCCCGTGCGCGGCTGTCCAGCGCCGCAACGGCGAATGCGTGTCCGCCAGTTTGCGCCGTCAGACGCCGCGACTCAGTCGAAGCGTCCCGCCCTGCGTTCAACAGGTTGCAGGGCGATCCAACTTGAACAACAAAGGTCCTCGCTGACATAGAAGGCGGGGACCTTTCCTGCGGACCCGGCCTCCCCACCGAGATCCACAGGCTGTGAGGGGCGCGCGTCAGGCACGCGGGGGAGACGGCCTGCCCACTCCGTGCGAATCCCATTACGTCTGATTGGCGAGTAGCCCACCCTCATCAGGCAGCGACCAGTCATGATCACTTGGGGGATGTGGGCTCTATGCGGACTTCTGTCTACGCCAGAGCCCCCTGTTCGACTAACAGAGGGGCTCTGACCTGCGTGCCCCCGGCAGGGCTCGAACCTGCGACACCCCCTTTAGGAGTGGGACCGAATCCGTGCCGGGCAGTGCTCCACCCTGTTGCAGGGTGCTGTTCTGCCTGATCAGCACCCTGCGGCGTAGTGTCCCATCCGACTCGTGGATCCCTGTGCCGGATTGTCCGCTCACGCATCGCGCACGCACACGAGGCCGGTCAGGAGTCCAGACTCTTGCGACGCACGCGCATGTAGGCCCCTGATGTGATGCTTCCGTCCGATCCGCTTGTCGTGGCCTCCGGTAAGGCGGTACTCGACCTGCCCGTCAGATGGGCCGATGACTGCTGATGTCAGCGGTTCCGACATGAGATGCGGCAGCCCGGAGTCGGCTTGACCTCGGAGTCAGGTGGAAGGTCTACCGCCGGTGGGCGAGCACGAGGCGGATCTCCCAGCTCGCCGAACGCTGCGGCGTCCCGGCCACCACCCTGCGTTCGCGAACGGTGCAGATCTGCACCGCCGTGCCCAGCTGGTGCGCGTCCGTACACCGCAGCGCGATCAGATCACGGTCGTCGTCACAGGGGTGCCGCGAGGGCCAAGAGGACCAGCTCGCCGCTCTCGGCCTGGTCATCGACGCCGTGGTGCTGGGGACACCCGTTACCTGGACGCCGCCGTGGCCCGGCTCCGCACCGAGAGCTACGAGGTCAAGGATGAGGACGTCGTCCGCCTCTCCCCCCCCAGGGACCGTTCTCGGCCGCCACCTGTTCAACAGCATCGCCAGCGGCCAGGGCCTGGCCTGCGCTGCCGCCAAAGACAGCGAGGACAAGAAAGGCTGAGGGCCCAGGTCCCGGCCGACGTCGTGGCCGGGACCTGGGGGGTGGCTCAGCCGGCCTGGTTGTCGGCCTGCTTGGGCAGGCAGAACAGCAGGGCCCACATCAGGGCGAGGAGGCTACCGGCCCACCACAGCACGGTGATGAACGCTTCGCGGTTGAGTGCGGCGTCGGGTGAGCCGCCGGTGGTGGCGAAGAAGACCAGGGCGGTCAGCGCGGTACCGAGGGCGATGCCCAGGTGCATGACGGTATTGAACAGGCCCGAGGCCGACCCGGCGTCCTCGTGCGGGACCCGGGCCAGCGACATGTCGGCGAGCGGGCCGCCGACCATGCCGAGGCCGAAGCCGATCAGTACCACCGGAGCGGTCATCGCCGGCAGGGTCAGGCCCGCCTGACCTGCGTCGGCCTGAAGCCCGTAGGCGGCCATCGAGGCGAGCGTGATGAGGGCTCCGGCCTGCGGCAGCCGGCGGGCGAAGCGCCCGCCGCTCTTCGCCGTGACCGTCGCACCGGCCAGCTCTCCGAGGGAGAGCAGCACGAAGGCCAGGGCCGCGTGGAAGGGGCTCATGCCCAGGCCGCGTTGGAGGTAGAGCGTCCAGGTCATGAAGAACAGCCCGCACAGAAGGCCGTGCATCAGCTGCGCGGCCATCCCGCCGGAGAACTGCCGGCTCCGGAAGAGGGCCAGGGCCACGAGCGGGGCGTTGTTCTGCTTGCGCTGCTGGTGGCGCAGGAAGACGCCGAGCGCGAGGAGGCCGGCGGCGAGCAGGGCGAAGCACCACAGCGGCCAGTGACGGAGGTGTCCCTCGGTGAGCGGGAAGACGACCAGGACGATGGCCAGTGCGGACAGCAGCATGCCGGTGAGGTCGAGCCGGTCGGCCTTCTTCACGGTCGACTCGGGGATGAACCTGCGTCCCAGGAGGAGCACGGCGAGGCCGACGGGCACGTTGACCAGGAAGATCGGCCGCCACGACTGCCCGAACAGGTCCGCCTCGGTCAGCAGACCGCCCATCACCGGGCCCAGGACATTGGCGAGCGACATGACGGCCCCGTACAGACCGAACACTTTGCTGCGGTTCTGCCCCGCGAAGGTGACGTGGAGGGTGGCCAGGATTTGCGGGATCATCAGGGCCACTCCCACGCCCTGGACCCCGCGGGCGCCGATGAGCATGCCCGGACCGGTGGCGAGGCCGCACAGCAGCGAGGACGTGGTGAACACGACGGTGCCGATGAGGAGGATTCTGCGCCGGCCGTAGAGGTCGCCGAGGCGTCCGCCGGTGATCAGCCCAACGGCGATGGGCAGTGAATAGCCGGTGGTCAGCCACTGCACCGCGGCCGGTCCGGCGCCGGTCGACTCCTGGATCGCCGGCAGCGCGGTCAGGACGACCGACTGGTCGAGCATGTCCATCAGCTCGGCGCCCAGCAGCACCAGGAGGGCGATCCAGGCAGCCAAGCCCAGTTTCGACAGTCCAGGGGTTGGGTGGGTTGGGGGCTGGGTGGTGTGCTGCGGCTCGTTGTCGAGCGCGGAGGAAGACACGACGGGAGACTCCTGATCCAAAGGAATCGGGGAGCCCTGCCGACAGCCGTACGGGGGCCGGAGAACACGAAACCCGGGGCAGACGGCAGAGCTGCACCCGGGAAAGAAAACTGCAGGGAAGGGTGACGCAACTCAGGCCAGCGCGACGTCCGCCCCCGGACACGTGCGACAAAACAGCACGCGGGGAACACGGACGACTACATGGCCTGGTTAATAGGTCGTCACCTCAAGATCGAAACAGAAGGAACAGGAAATCCGGTCACTGCCACCGACACCTCGGCACAGGAACCCGACCACGGTACTCCACCCCGGGCCCCCGCCGCACACCGAATACCGGCGAGATCCCCCGCCCCCGTCGGGTCCGCATCCGCCCGCACGACCGGCCCGCAGCGACGGCGACCCGTCGCGGACGATCTTGCCGAAGTACGAGTCGGCGTCCAGCGGCTCCATCTCCCACAGCGACCGACCGAACCAGTCGCGAACCTTCTCCAGATGACCGATGTCGCCCTGGATCGTCCCGTCGGCCAGGCCGCCGACGCGCGGGCCAGGACGAAGCCCGCCAGTACGTCGGTCTCGCAGTCCTCCAGTCCCTCCGGGCTGGGAGCTTCGGGGACCTGCCGCAGACCGCGGACCACGGCCAGCGCCACCCGGAACCTCCCCCACTTCAGCACTGCTGAACAACGGCACAGGGGGATGAAACAGCTTCAGGAATCCCGAAGATGCCTCATTCGGCCCGGGACCAGACGATCGAGTGAGGAAGGCCCTGGCCAGCACCTCGAACTGCATCCGGTCGACGGCCGAGCTGACAAGGAACACCAGGACTGTTGGACATCATTCAAGATCGGTAGGACGCCGGGGCGCTCGACTCCGGCGTCCCGGCGAGAGAGGACGTCGGATTTTGTCTCGTCCTCCGTCATCTTGTCGCTCACCGTTGTTCGCCTCGCTCCGGGGCCCGGGGATGAGAACGACGTTGCTCGGGACGCTTCAGCCTCAGCGTCCCGGGCAACGGGCCTGGGCGGTAGCGCCAGGCGGCGACGCTACTGAACCGGCAGAACGGTTTCGATCGCCGTGGTCACCTCGTTGGCGTCGGGTTCGGTCTGGGGGGCGAAGCGGGCGGCGACGGTGCCGTCGGGGGCGATGAGGAACTTTTCGAAGTTCCAGCGCACGTCGCCGGTGTACCCCTCGGAGTCGGGGGTGTCGATCAGCTTGCCGTAGAGGGGGTGGCGGGCCGGGCCGTGGACGTCGGTCTTCTCGGTCATGGGGAAGGTGGCGCCGTAAGTGGCGGAGCAGAACGTGGCGATCTCCTCGGGGGTGCCGGGTTCCTGGCCCATGAACTGGTTGCAGGGCACGCCCAGGACGGTGAAGCCGCGGGCCGCGTAGGTCTGCTGGAGCTTTTCCAGGGCGGTGTACTGGGGGGTGAGGCCACACTGGGAGGCGACGTTGACGATGAGGACGGCCTTGCCTTGGTACTGGTCGAGGCGGGCGGGTCCGCCGGTGAGGGCACCGATCTCGGTGTGGAAGACGGTCATGACTCTCCTTGTTGCGCGGTGCTTGGCGGGGTTGTGGGCGGGGTCAGTTGTGGGTGGCGGGGACCTCGTCCGAGTCTGCGGCTGCGCGGCGTCCGGGCGGGGCCGGGGGGCGTGGTCGATGAGGAGGGCTGCGGCGAGGGCGGCGAGGGTGAGGATGCCTGCGGCCCACCACAGGGCGGTGCTGCAGCCGTGGACGAGGGCGTCGGTCTTCTGTCCGGCGTGGCCGGTGAGGTAGGTGGCGATGGAGGTGGGGGCGAGGGTGTTGAGCAGGGCGGTGCCGATCGCGCCGCCGACCTGCTGGGAGGTGTTGACCATAGCGGAGGCGATACCAGCGTCCTCGGGACGGGCGCCGAGAGTGCCCAGGCTGAAGGCGGGCATCAAGGCGGTGCCCAGGCCCAGGCCGGTGACGAGCATGTCGGGCAGCACGATCGCCCAGTAGGAGCTGTGCGGGGTGATCTGGGTGAGGATCAGCAGCCCTGCGCCCGCGACCAGGCCAGTTCAGTGCCTGGGTGAGGATGCCGCCGAGCATGAGGCCGATGACCGCGCCGCCCCCGGACAGGGCACCGAAAACCCCGAATGCCTTGGCGCGTTCCCTGGTGTCGGTGAACATCACCGACACCAGGGAGAGAACGGCGGGCACGAGCATCGCGCCGAAGATGCCCTGTAGGGCGCGGGCGCCGATCAGCATGCCGGTGTTCAGGGCCGCGCCGCCGAGCGCGGAGGCGGCGGCGAAGCCGCTGATGCGGGCCAGCAGGGTCCGCTTGTGCCCCCACAGGTCCGCAAGGCGCCCGCCGAGGAGGAGCAGGCCGCCGAAGGTGAGGGAGTAGGCGGTGATCACCCACTGGCGGGAACCGTCGGAGAAGTCGAGATCGGACTGGACCGAGGGCAGTGCGATGTTCATGACGGTCACGTCCAGGACGACCATCAGCTGGGCCGGCAGATGAAGAACAGTGCTTTCCAGCGTCTGGGATCCGCCGGCGCGGGCGTGGGAGAGGGCATGGCGGATTTCCTGTCGCATCGGAGTACGGAGGAGGAGGGGGCGTGCTCCTACCGTCACAGCAGGAGGGAAAGATCCCGAAGCCGTACGCTGAAACCTGAAGAAATCCGTCACGCGGGCAGGAAGAACCGATGGTTTCCGGCGGCATCCCCGATGAGACCGACCAGCGCCTGGTTCAGGAACTCCTGCGGGACGCCCGTGCGTCCTTCGCCCGCATCGCCGAGGCGATCGGCGTCTCCGAACACACCGTCGCCCGCCGCTACCGCCGCCTGCACCACATGGGCCTGCGCGTCATCGGCGTCCCCGGATCCCAGCACAGCGGACCGACCCGGTGGATGCTGCGCGTGCACTGCGCCCCCGACGCCGCCACGAAGATCGGCGACGCGCTCGCCCGCCGCGACGACACCAGCTGGGTCGTCATCGCCTCCGGCGGCACCGAACTCCACTGCGCCGTCGACACCTACAGCACCCGCGAACGCGACGTGCTCCTCCTGGACAAACTTCCCCACACGCCCCGCGTCGTCTCCGTCCAGGCCCACCTGATTCTGCAGACCTTCGCGGGCACCTCCGACATCTGGTACGCCCCCCTGCCCGGACCCGGCACCCCGCAGGAGACGCACGACGAGGCCACTGCCGACGCCCCCATGCCCGACGCTGTGGACACGCAGCTCATGGCCGAACTCGCCAAGGACGGCCGTACCCCGCTCACCGAACTCGCCCACGCCACCGGCCGCTCACCAGCCGGCATCACCCGGCGCCTGGGACGTCTCAGAGACACCCGGGCCCTGCACCTCGCCGTCGACTACGCCCCCGAATACCTCGGCTTCCACGTCCTGGTCCGGTTCTGGCTGCGCATCGCCCCCGGCCGGCTCGGCACGGTCGGCGCTGCCCTCGCCGACCACCCCGAGATCCCTTTCGTGGCCGCCACCACGGGTGCCTCCCACATGGTCGCCACCGGCATGTTCCACGACACCCACGAGCTCTACCAGTACCTCGACCACCGCATCGGCACCCTTCCCGGAGTGGAATCCATCGAGACCGCCCCGATCCTCCGCGAAGCCAAACGCCTCACTTACCGCCCCGTCGCCGGATAGGCGCCGTCTGCCGTAGAGCTATACGAGAAGAGGGCATCGCGCGCTGTGCCGCCCGCCGACAAGAGAGACTGGGACGGCTGTGCCCGAACCGGTGCCGGTGACAACACCTCCTGGGATTCCGCAAGCCGTCACGTTCACGCATCTTGCTTATCCCCTGGTCACCGAGGTCCCGGCGGGAACCCGAAACGGGGCGGGACGGATTTCCGCTGTTACCGGGCTGTCGGCTGACATCAGGGTGACCACATCCCCGACCTCAAGGAACTGCGGAACTCCCGCATCCCCGCCCAGCTCGAAGGAAGCACCCGGTGATCCCCGGCCGCGAGGGCCGGAGGAGCAGCGAGTAACGCCAAGCTTTTGATCTTGGCCAGCTGGCACGTCAGGCGCGCTACCAGGGGAGGAGGGCGCTGACGGTCTTGCCGCCGGACGGGCCTGGGGTGACCGCGGTGGTGCGGGCGAGGCGGTTGACCATGGGCCAGCCGAATCCTCCCGTGCCGTCGTTCAGGTCGGGGGTGCGCCTGCGCGGCGGCTGCGGACTGCTGTCATGCACGGCCACCTCGATGCTGTCCGGGTGAGCGGTCAGTTCCAGGGTGCAGGTGCCGCCGCCATGGCGCAGGGCGTTGGTGACGAGCTCCGAGACGACCAGGACCACCGTGTCGGCGGCCTCGGCCGCCGCCGTCGGTGCGCGCCCGTCGAGGAAGTCCCGGGTGCTCTCGCGCGCGCTGGCGACGGACGTCGCACTGCGGACGGCGGCGACGTTGACGCTCATCGTGTCCATCAGGCCCCCTGTTCTATGGATCGTCATGCCCGGTTCTGTCTGCCCGGGGCTTGTGCCCCGGCCCGCGGCCCGCTAACCCGGCCTGCTCCCGCCTGTCGTTAATCGTTCAACCGATAACCTCTCCGCCGAACGCGCGGAAATCTATGTCGACTGGAGTAGACATTGGAGAGTGTCGTGGTTATTGTTTCTCTCGTAGCCGAGATCAACGAGGCCGGGCAGAGACGAACTGCCGGCCAGCAGTAGCGCAGTTGCAGTTCGCAGGACGGTTCGGTGGTGGAGTTCCGAAGCCAGGGTTGTTGCAGGACGGTGACGGGACTGACGACCGGACCGGGTGGCCCGCAGTGATCAGGGGCCGCCGTGAGCAGTACCGCAGTTCGGTAAGTGCAGTTCGCAGTACCCAGTAGTGAGTGAGCAGTACCTCGGTGAAGGCGTCGGCTGGGACGCGCGCACCGGGAGGTTCGGCAGTGGGGTTCTAAGCCAGAGCAGCCGCAGGACGGGCGACGGGGCTGGCTGCCGAAGAGTGACGCTTACCCAGGTCACCGAGTAGTTCGCAGCACCCGCAGTTGGTAAGTAGTTGATCAAGAGGGAAGAACGGAGGAGCCGAGCGCCATCAGGATCGCCCGGGCGGAGGTCTTGGCCCGGGTACCGCAGGACATCGATAGTGAGGTGGTCTCCGGTCAAGCAACCGCGATCCCCGCACCCCCGACAGCATCTCGGTCGGGTCGGCGGACACAGAAGGTCGGCGCAGTACCAGGGCCGGCAGATGGTGTAACAGTTCCTTCGGGGCCCTGGTGCCAATGGCACCAGGGCCCCTCCACGCGTTCCGCAGAGAGGTGCAATGACAGCAGACGACTCGTTCGGCCGTCTCGATGACGACGACTACCCCGCCTACACCATGGGCCGGGCCGCCGAGGCGCTCGGCACCACCCAAGGCTTCCTCCGAGCCATCGGCGAAGCCCGACTGATCACCCCGCTCCGCTCCGAGGGCGGCCACCGCCGCTACTCCCGTTACCAGCTGCGCATCGCCGCCCGGGCCCGGGAACTCGTCGACCAGGGCACCGCCATCGAGGCCGCCTGTCGCATCGTGATTCTGGAAGACCAGCTCGAAGAAGCCCTGCGCATCAACGCCGAATACCGCCGCACCACCGAATCGGCGAACCCGCCGTCCGCGGCCTGAGACGGCCAGGGCCTCTCCCCGAGCTTCGCTGCCACCGCCCAGCACGCTGCCCGGAACGCAGAGCGTTCCGGGCAACTCCGTTTTCGACGGTCCTTGGGCCGAGAGCGGCCAGCCCCGAACGAATCGCCAAGGTCGGGCCCCTCGGGCCGTACGGCGGCAAGACCGAGAGCGATGACGCCGAGCCGGACGACGGCCGTGGGTGGAGACCGGCCGCGCCTTCACCCGTGAGAACGGCGAGCTGCTCCATCCCGCCACCGTCACACGGCGGTTCATCGAGCCGTACGAGGAGATCGGCCTCCCTCCGGTCCGGCTCCACGACCTCCGTCACGGTGCCGCGACCCTGGCCCACGCGGCCCGTGCCGACCTGAAGGAACGTCCAGGGGATGCTCGGCCACTCCTCGATCACCATCACGTCGGACACGTCACCAGCCTGCTGCCCGAAGCGGACCTGGCGATCGCCGAGGCCGCCGCTCGACTCGTGCCGCGTGCCCGCCCCGCCTCCGGAAGCGGCGCCCCCGAAGCGGAGCCCGAGCCCGACGAGGGGGAGGAGCCCGTGCCGGATGGTGCCGATCCGTGGGAGGAAAAACGAGGTCGGGCGGCCCGTCCGCTCACGCAAACGGCCCCGGACGAAGAGTCCGAGGCCGAGTGATTCCCCTCCCTGGGGGCGAAATCCCAGGTCAGATCGGCAATGCATGGTGCCCCCGGCAGGATTCGAACCTGCGACACCCGCTTTAGGAGAGCGGTGCTCTATCCCCTGAGCTACGGAGGCGGGGATCTGCGTCGGGGAGTGTGTTCGGATTCGCCCGAAGGTGGATGAATCCGTCCAGCTGGGACCCCGGCTGCGGTGCGGCGGTGCAGTCCGCGAGGGGTGCGCCGCCCCGGACAGTGTAGCGGGTGGTGCCGCGAGGCTGTCGGCTTGGGCGGGGGTGATGGCGGCTGGTGGGCGGGGTGGAGTGGGGGTGGGATGGCTCGGTTGGCGGGCGTCCGCTTCGCGGCCGGGACGGCTTGGGGCAGGGATCGTGGTTGCCGGGCGCGCGGGAGATGGGGTTGCTCACCCACGTGTCGGGCGTTGTTCTCCGGCCTTCTGCGGAACCGCCGGAGCGACAGGCGGGCCGGGCGGCGTTCTGTGAGTTGTCTATGGTGCGCGCTTGTCCCGCCACGGCCCCCGGTAGATCCCCCGAGCCAGCACGGGAAGCGCGGTCGTCCCTGCCGGTCAGCCCAGGTGCATCCACACCCCCTTGACCTCCGTATACGCGTCCAGCGCGTACTTGCCCATCTCCCGTCCCCACCCGCTCGCCTTGAAGCCGCCCCAAGGTGCCGCGCTGTCCGGCACCGGCGGCATGTTGACGAAGACCGCGCCTGCCCTGATGTCCGCCGCCATCCGGTGGGCGGTCGTGAGGTCCTTGGTCCATACGGCGGCGGCCAGGCCGTACTCGGTGTCGTTGGCGCGTGGCCCCAGTTCCTCCGGGTCGTCGTAGGCCAGTACGGGCAGGACCGGGCCGAAGAGTTCGTCCCGTACGACCGACATGTCGTCCCGGACGCCCGCGAAGACGGTCGGGCGGTAGAAGTGGCCGGCCTCCAGGGCGCCGTCCGCGCGGGCGCCCCCGGTGACCACCTCCGCGCCCTCCGCGATGGCCGATCTGACGCCGGCGTCGACCTCGGCCAGGTGTTCCGCGCTGACCAGGGGACCGATCTCGGTGGCCTGGTGCAGGCCGTGGCCCAGGTGGAGGGCGGCCGCGGCGGTGGCGAGTTTGGCTGTGAACTCGTCCACGCGGCGGCGGTCGACGTAGAAGCGGGTGTACGCGGCGCAGACCTGGCCCGAGTTGAGCAGCGCGCCCCGCAGGTTGCCCGCGACGGCCGCGTCGATGTCGGCGTCGGCCGCGATGATGCTCGGGGCCTTGCCGCCCAGTTCGAGGGTGGGGCGTTTGAGGTTGCCGGCGCAGGCGCGGACGATGTCGCGGCCGACGGCCGTGGAACCGGTGAACGAGACCTTGTCCACGCCCGCGTGCGCCACCAGGGCCCGGCCCGGCGCCGGGCCGCCGGTGAGGAGGTTGACCACGCCCGCCGGTACGCCCGCCCGGCCGATCAGTTCGACCAGCCGCAGAGTGGTCAGCGGCGTCTGCTCGGCTGGTTTGACGATCACCGTGTTGCCGCAGGCCAGCGCGGGTGCGATCTTCCAGGCGGCGATCATCAGGGGGAAGTTCCAGGGGGTGATGAGCGCGCAGACGCCCACCGGTTCGCGCCGCGTGTAGTGCACCGTGTCGGGGAAGCTCACGGGCGTGACCGTGCCTTCGATCTTGGTGCACCACCCGGCGTAGTAGCGGAAGTGCTCCGCCGCCCCCGCGACGCTCACGTCCCGCGCCACGCCGATCGGCTGGCCCTGGTCGCGGGTCTCCAGCTCTGCCAACTCCCGCGCGTGCTCCTCGATCAGCTCCGCCGTACGCCACAGCAGCCGGGCCCGTTCCGCAGCCGTGAGCCCCGCCCACGCCGGGTCCGTGAGCGCCACACGCGCCGCCGTCACCGCGGCGTCCACGTCCGCCTCGCCCGCCTCCGCCACCCACCCGGTCGCCGCCCCGTTCGCCGGGTCGTGGCTCGTGAACCCGGCGCCGTCGGCCGCCTCCAGCCACTCGCCGCCTATCAGCAGCCGCCCCTGAACCTCTTTCCCTGGGGTCGTGTTCTCCGCCCGCATCTGACTCCTCCCACATTCGGATACGGCGCTCCGGCCCGCGCCCGCGCCCGCGCCCTTGCCCCCAGCCTTCCGGGCGGCGGCGCGCGGCACTTGACCGTGAGCGAACAGCGTTTGTCCCACGCGGCTCACACCCCGCGCAGACTCCACCCCGCGTCCGGGTCGCTTGTCAGCCGGAACTCGCGCGGGCTCGCCCCGTACGCCGCGCGGAAGACTCGGCTGAAATGCGCGGCGTCCACGAAGCCCCAGCGCGACGCGATCAGGCCCACCGGCCGGTCCGCCTGGAACGGGTCCCGCAGATCGCGGCGGCAGTGCTCCAGGCGCCGCGCGCGAATCCAGGAGGAGACCGTCGTGCCTTCAGCCCGGAAGAGTTTGTGCAGATAGCGGGTGGAGACGAAGTGCGCGGCGGCGATCATTTCGGGGCCCAGGTCCGGTTCGCCCAGATGCTGTTCGACGAACGTGGCGATCCGCGTCAGCAGCGCCCGCCGCCCGGACCCGGGGCGGGCATCGGCGCCGTCCAGCTGGTCCGTGATCAGCGTGACCAGCAGGTCGACGATGTTGTCGGCCAGCCGTACGCCGCCGGTGCGCTCGTACTCCTCCAGATGTCCGGCCAGCCGCAGCAGCAGTGCGGAGACCAGCGCGCCTGTGCCCTGCCGACCGGAGACGCGTACGGCCGTGATCCGGGCCACCTCCCGCGGCGGGATGCGCAGCAGCGGGCGGGGGAGCATCAGCACCAGTTGGCGGTAGCTGTCGTCGAAGGCGAGGCTGTACGGGCGTGTGGTGTCGTACACGGCGAAGTCGCCCGGCGTCAGCGGGGCTTCGCGGCCGTCCTGGGTCAGCACGCAGTAACCGCGCAGCTGGAGGCCGAGTTTGAAGTAGTCCTCGGTGGAGGCCGCGATGGTGCGCGGAGTGCGGTGCACCGCGTGCGCGGTCGCGGCGATCTCGGTGACCTGGAGCTCGCCCAGCCGCACGCCGTGCAGCTCGCCGTGGAAGGGGCCCGCGCCCGGGTCCGCGCGCAGCGGCACGAAGGCGTCGCAGATGACGCTGCGCCAGAAGTCGAAGCGCTCGGCGGCCGACAGGCCGGCGGTGCGCAGGGTCAGGGACACGGCGCCTCCCACAAGGAGCGTGCATGAGCGGCCATGCTGCCGGGCCTCCGCCGCCGTTGCCAAGGGCGGGGAGCGGAGGGCGTTCGCTGCCGGTCAAGGGGTGTGCGTTCTCGGACAAGAAGCCCCCGGCGGGTGTCCGCAGACTCGGACCACGCGCCGAGTCCCCGCCTCCCTTCCCGCTCTCTCTCGGTGCCTCGACACCCCGGAGCCCCCATGCCCCACCCGCTCGGGTCCGCCCCCGGCAAGATCGTCGCCGTTCACCTCAACTACCGCGGCCGCGCCGCCGAGCGCGGCCGCCTCCCCGGCCGGCCCTCCTACTTCCTCAAGCCCTCCACCTCGCTCGCCGGCGGCGGCGACCCGCTGATCCGGCCGCAGGGGTGCGAACTCATGGCCTTCGAGGGCGAGATCGCGCTGGTGATCGGCGAGCGGGTGCGGCAGGCGCCCCTGGAGTCGGCGTGGTCGTACGTCCGATGGGTGACCGCCGCCAACGACGCGGGCGTGTACGACCTGCGCCACGCCGACGCGGGCTCCAACCTGCGCTCCAAGGGGGCCGACGGCTTCACCCCCATCGGGCCCCGGCTGCTCGACGCCCGCACCCTGGACCCGGCCGCGCTCCGCCTGCGCACCTGGGTCAACGGCGAGCCCGCGCAGGATGACACGAGCGACAACCTGCTCTTCCCCTTCGCCCAGCTGATCGCCGACCTCTCCCGCACCATCACCCTGGAGCCGGGCGACGTCATCCTCACCGGCACTCCGAGCGGAGCGGGCGTCGTCGTGCCGGGCGACCTGGTGGCGGTGGAAGTCACCGGTGGCGACGGGCAGTCGACCGGCAGGCTGGCCAACCGCGTCGTGGAGGCGGACGGCCCGCTGGCCGACTTCGGCGCGATGCCACGTGCGCGGCCGGAGGACAGGGCCGCTGCGTACGGGCGTACGGCGGTGCCGGAGGACAGGGCCGCTGCGCACGGGCGTACGGCGGTCCCCGCAGACATCGCGGCGGATGGGCGTACGGCGGTGCCCCGAGACGCCACTGCGGACGGGCGTACGACGGCCCCCGCGGACATCGCGGCGGACGGGTCCCCCCTCCCGCCCGCCCTGACCGACAGCCGGCGCGCGGCTCTGATGGACATCTCCGTCGCCACCCTCGCCTCCCAACTGCGCAAACGCGGCTACGACGGCTTCTTCGTGGACGGCGCGCGCCCCACCCGCCCCGATCTGAAGCTGGTCGGCACCGCCCGTACGCTCCGCTATCTGCCGCTGCGCGAGGACCTGGCCCCGGCCCGGAACGGCGGCATGAACGCCCAGAAGCGCGCCGTGGAGTCCGTACGGCCCGGCGAGGTGCTGGTCATGGACGCCCGGGGCGAGGCGGACGCGGGCACGCTGGGCGACATCCTCGCCCTGCGCGCCCTCCGGCGCGGGGCCGCGGGCATCGTCACCGATGGCGGGCTGCGGGACAGCGCCGCCGTCACCGCCCTCGACATTCCGGTCTACTCCGCCTCCGTGCACCCGGCGGCGCTGGGCCGCCGCCACCTCCCCTGGGACACGGATGTGCCGATCGCCTGCGGCAACGCCCTCGTGCAACCGGGCGACGTGCTGGTCGGCGACGCCGACGGCGTGCTCGTACTGCCGCCCCACCTGCTGACCGAGCTGATCGCCGACGCCCGGGAGCAGGAGCTTCAGGAGGAGTTCATCACCGAACGCGTCGCCGCGGGCGCCGCCATCGAGGGGCTGTATCCGATGGGTGACAACTGGCAGGCTGAGTACGGGAGTTGGCTGTCCCGCCGGAATCGGTGCCCCGGTCGACCGCAGGAGGCGTCCCAGTGAGGTTCCGCAGCGACCCGCGCCGCATCCGGGGCTCTATCGCCCCCGTCGTCACCCCCTTCACCGAGGACGGCGCGCTCGACCTCGACGGCCTGCGCGCCCTGGTGAACTGGCAGCTCGACTCGGGCTCGCACGGCATTTCCCTCGGCGGCTCCACCGGCGAGCCCGGCGCCCAGCGCACCGCCGAGCGCATCGCGGCCATGGAGGCGGCGGCCGAGGCCGTCGCCGATCGGGTGCCGTTCCTGCCCGGCACCGGTTCGGCGCGGCTCGACGAGACCATGGAGCTGACCGCCGCCGCCCGTGAACTGGGCGCGGACGCCGCGCTGGTGATCACCCCCTATTACGCGCGTCCGACGCAGGAGGCCCTCTATCGCTGGTACGCGGCCGTCGCCGAGGAGTTCCCCGACCTGCCGCTGATCGTCTACAACGTGCCCTCGCGCACGGCGGTCGACATCGCGCCGGAGACCGTGGCCCGGCTGTTCCGCGACTTCGAGAACATCGTCGGGGTCAAGGAGACCACCAAGGACTTCGAACACTTCTCCCGCACCTACCACGCCTGCGGCCGCGAACTGCTGATGTGGTCCGGCGTCGAGCTGCTCTGCCTGCCGCTGCTCGCGCTCGGCGGCGCGGGGTTCGTCTCGGCCCTGGCCAACATCGCCCCCGCGCCCGTGGCCCGGATGTACGAGCTGTGGGAGGCGGGCGACCACGAGGGCGCCCGCGAGCTGCACTACCGGTTGCACCCTCTGGTCGACCTGCTCTTCGTGGAGACCAATCCGGCCCCGGCCAAGTGGGTGCTGGCGGACGCCGGGCTGCTGGCGTCCGCCCACGTCCGTACGCCGCTGATCGAGCCCACCGAGGCCGGGGTCGCCCGCATCCGGGAACTGCGGGCGGCCGGCGCCGACCTGCTCTCCTTCTAACGTCCGGCGCCCCCGTCCGACCTGCCGTGAGAGTGCCCCCCGTCCGCCCTGCAGTGAGAGTGCGCCCCCTCCGTCCGCCCCGCCATGAGTGACCGCCCCGAGCCCCACCCCGCCCCGCGCCCCCCGCCCCGAGCCCCGAAGGCCGCCATGACCCCTCGTACCCCGGCCGACCACCTCCCCAAGCTGATCCGCCACTACATCGGCGGCGCCCACACCGAGTCCGCCGACGGACGCACCTTCCCCAACGCCGACCCGGCGTCCAACCGCCCGTACTGCGAGGTCGCCGCCGGCGGCCCCCGCGACGTGGAGGCCGCGGTGGCCGCCGCCGGGCAGGCGTTCGCGCACGGGCCCTGGCCCCGGATGAGCGCCCGTGAGCGCGGCCGGGTCCTGCACCGGATCGCCGACGCCGTCGAGGCCCGCGAGGACCGGCTGGCCGAGCTGGAGTCCTTCGACACGGGCCTGCCCATCACCCAGGCGCGCGGGCAGGCCCGCCGCGCCGCCGAGAACTTCCGCTACTTCGCCGACGTGATCAACACCCTGCACGAGTCCGCATTCCGCACGTCCGCCCAGGTCGGCTACGTCGTCCGCAAGCCCATCGGCGTCGCCGCCCTGATCACGCCCTGGAACACCCCGTTCATGCTGGAGAGCTGGAAGCTCGCCCCCGCCATCGCCGCGGGCTGCGCCGTCGTGCTCAAGCCCGCCGAGCTCACCCCGCTGTCCGCCTCCATGTGGCCGCGGATCATGGCGGAGGCCGGGCTGCCCGACGGGGTCTTCAACATGGTCCACGGCATCGGCGAGACGGCGGGCGCGGCCCTGGCCGCACACCCGGACGTACCGCTGATCTCCTTCACCGGCGAGACCGCCACCGGGCGGACCATCATGCGCGCGGCGGCGGACGGGCTCAAGGGGCTGTCGATGGAGCTGGGCGGCAAGTCGCCGTGCGTGGTCTTCGCCGACGCCGATCTGGGGGCGGCCGTGGACGGCGCGCTGTTCGGGGTCTACTCGCTCAACGGGGAGCGCTGCACCGCCGGTTCGCGGATCATCGTGGAGGAGTCGGTGTATCCCGAGTTCGTCGCCCGGTTCGCGGAGCGCGCCGCCCGGACGCGGGTCGGGCGCCCCGACGACCCGGCCACGGAGATCGGCGCGCTCGTCCACCCCGAGCACTACGAGCGGGTCCTGGGGTACGTGGCCGCGGGCAAGGAGCAGGGCGCCCGCCTGGTCGCCGGTGGCGAGCGCCCCGCCCACCTGCCGGAAGGCAACTACCTGGCCGCCACCGCCTTCGCCGACGTCACCCCGGACATGCGGATCTGGCGCGAGGAGATCTTCGGCCCGGTCGCGGCGATCGCCTCCTTCCGGGACGAGGCCGACGCCGTCCGCCTCGCGAACGACACCCGGTACGGCCTGGCCGGCTACGTATGGACCTCCGACCTCGGGCGCGGACACCGGGTGGCCCAGTCGATCGAGGCGGGGATGGTCTGGCTCAACTCCCACAACGTCCGTGACCTGCGGACCCCCTTCGGCGGCGTCAAGGCGTCCGGGGTCGGCCAGGAGGGCGGCGAGAGCAGCATCGACTTCTATACGGACCGGCAGCTCGTCTCCGTCGCCCTCGGCGATACGCGGGTGCCGCGTTTCGGGAGCGCCGACGATGACTGACCGCCGCCTCGCGCCCCCGCCGGACGTGGTGCGCTCCGGCTACGTCCAACTGGTCGTCACCGACCTCGCGCGGTCCCGCTGGTTCTGGGTCGACGTGCTGGGCCTCCACGTCCAGTACGAGGACGACGACTGCGTCTGCCTGCGCGGTACGGACGAGCTGACGCACCACTCCCTGGTGCTGCGCGCGGGCGGGACGGCGGCCCTGGGCCACCTGGCGTACCGGGTACGGACCGGGGCCGACGTGGACCGGGCCCAGGCGTTCTTCGCCGGGCTCGGCAGCCCCGTGCGCCGGGTGCCCAAGGGCGAGGGGACGCGCGGGGTGGGCGACGCCGTGCGCGTACTCGATCCGCTCGGCTTCCCCGTGGAGTTCTTCCACGAGATCGACCGCGCCGAACGGCTCATCCAGCGGTACGACCTGCGGCGTGGCGCCGAGATCGCCCGCCTGGACCACTTCAACATCTGCACCCCGGACGTCCCGGCGGCGTACGCGCACTACACGTCCCTCGGCTTCGGCTGCTCCGAGACCATCGAGGGCGACGCGCACGAGCTGTACGCGGCCTGGATGTACCGCAAGCAGACCGTCCACGACGTGGCCTTCACGGGCGGCGCCGGCCCGCGCCTGCATCACATCGGCATGGCCACCCACGAGTCCCACCAGGTGCTGCGCACCGCCGACCTGCTGGGCGCGCTGCGCGAGGAGCACCACATCGAGCGCGGCCCGGGGCGGCACGGCGTCTCGAACGCCTTCTACCTCTACCTCCGCGACCCCGACGGCCACCGCGTGGAGATCTACACCTCGGACTACTACACGGGCGACCCCGACCACGAGACGTACCGCTGGAGCGTCCACGACGACCGGCGGCGCGACTTCTGGGGCAATGCCGTGATCGAATCCTGGTACAAGGAGGCGTCGCCGGTGCTCGACCTCGACGGGCGCGTGCGGCCGGTCGCCGAGACGCTGCTGGACGAGTCCGCGGTGCGGGTGGGGGCGGACGGGCTGGGCTGACGCCGCGTCACCCGGTGCGGGCGGGGGCGCCGGAACCGCGTGCGGACGGCTGGACTGACGCTGCGTCACCCGATGCGGGCAGGGCGGGGCCCGGGGCTCCGTGCGGATGGCAGGGCTGACGCCACGTCACCCAAGGCGGGCGGGGCCCGGAACTCCGTACGGACGGCGTCGGCCGAGGTTTCGACGACCGGGGCGGCGACGCCGCTACGGCGGACCCGGCCGCTCCGCGGTCTCCCATTCGCCGCGTACGTGCCGCAGATGGTGGCGGATGAGCGCTTCGACGCGTGCTTCGTCGCCCGCCGAGACCGCCGTCAGCAATTCGCGGTGTTCGCCCGCCCAGCCGGGGAGCAGGCCGCGTTCCGCGAGGTTTTCGAGGCCGTAGAGGCGGGTCTGGTCGCGGAGGTTGGCCACGGTGTCGATGAGGCGGCGGTTGTCGCCGAGGGCGAGCAGCGTCAGGTGGAAGCGCCGGTCGGCGTCGAGGAAGGCGGCCACGTCGCCGTCGCGGGCGGCCGTCTCGATCTCGGTGGCGAGGCCGGAGAGCTCGGCGAGGTCCGCGGGCCGGGCGCGGCGTGCCGCTCGTACGGTGGCGGGCACCTCCAGCAGGAGGCGCATGTCGTAGATCTCGTCGAGGTCGTGGTCGCTCATGGCGACGACACGGAACCCGCGGTTGCGTACGGGCTCCAGCAGGCCCTGGTTGACCAGGGTCAGCATCGCCTCGCGCACCGGGCTGCTCGACACGCCGAGCTTGGCGGCGAGCGCGGCCGCGGAGTAGATGTCGCCCGAGCGGATCTCGCCGGACACCATGGCCTGCCGGATCACCGCGAGGCACTGTTCGCGCAGGCTGACGTGGCGCAGCCGCTCGGTCCCCGGCTGTCCCGAAACCGGCCCCGTCGGCCCCGTCGTCGGTCCCACGTCCACATTCGCCTCCCCTTGACAAGCCGGTTGTAGGAGTCGCAGCCTACCTGCGAGCCATAAGCGGTCACCGGTAACCGACTACTGGAGGGTAATGTATGGGCGCGGAGCCCGAGGGCACCCAGCGGGTACGGGGATACTGCACGCTGTGCCGCTCCCGGTGCGGTGCCGTGTACACGACCCGCGACGGCGCCCTCCTCGACGTGCAGCCGGACACCGAACACCCCACCGGCGCCGCCCTCTGCCCCAAGGGCCGGGCCGCACCCGAGATCGTGCGCAGCCCCCGCAGACTCACCGAGCCACTGCGCCGCACCACGCCGAAATCCGACCCCGACCCGCGCTGGCGGCCCATCGGCTGGGAGGAGGCGCTCTCCGAGACCGCCGAGCGGCTTGCCCGTATCCGCGCCGTGAGCGGCCCCGAGGCGGTCGCCTTCGCCGTGGCCTCGCCCAGCGGCTCCCCGCTGTCCGACTCCATCGACTGGATCGAGCGGTTCATCCGGCTCTTCGGCAGCCCGAACATCTGCTACTCCACCGAGATCTGCAACTGGCACAAGGACTACGCGCACGCCTTCACCTTCGGCTGCGGCCTGCCCATGGCCGACTACGAGTCCGCCGAGCTCTCCATCCTGTGGGGCCACAACCCCGCGAAGACCTGGCTCGCCCAGTCCACCGCCCTCGGCCGGGCGCGGGCGGGCGGCAAGCAGCTCGCCGTGGTCGACCCCCGCCGCTCCACCAGCGCCCTCCAGGCCGACCACTGGCTGCGCGTGCTCCCCGGCACCGACGCCGCCCTGGCCCTCGGCCTCGCCCACCTGCTGATGGAGCGCGGCACGCACGACACCGGCTTTCTGCGCGCGTGGAGCAACGGACCGCTGCTGGTACGCACCGACACCGGCCGCTTCCTGCGCGCCGAGGACATCCGGCCGGGCGCCACCGGCTACGTCGCCTGGGACGAGAGCGAGCGGGCGCCGCGCGTCTGCGACACGGCGTACGCGACCGAGCACCCCGAACGGCTCGCGCTGGCCGGCCGGCGCCGGGTGGGCACCCGCAGCGGGCCGGTGGAGTGCGTACCGGCCTTCGAGCGGTACGCGGAGGCCGCCGCGCGGTGGCCCCTCGCGCGCACCAGCGAGGTCACGACGGTGCCGGAGCATCAGCTCAGCGAGTTCGCCGACGCGCTCGGGCGGGCCGAGTCGGTCGCCTACCACTCCTGGACCGGCGTCGGGCAGCACACCAACGCCACCCAGACCGACCGGGCCATCGCCACCCTCTACGCGCTCACCGGCAGCTTCGACGCGCCCGGCGGCAACGTCATCCTGCCGAGCCACCCCGTCAACGCCCCCACCGACTTCGGCCAGCTCGCCCCCGAGCAGCGGGCCAAGGCGCTCGGGCTGCGCGAGCACCCGCTGGGCCCGCCCGCCCACGGCTGGGTGAACGCCCGCGACCTCTGCACGGCCATCACCACCGGGGAGCCCTACCCCGTACGGGCCATGGTCGCCTTCGGCGCCAACCTGCTGATGTCCCAGCCCGACCCGCGGCGGACCGCCGAGGCCCTGCGCGCCCTGGAGTTCGCCGTCCACCTCGACCTGTTCCCCACCCCGACCGCCGAACTGGCCGACATCGTGCTGCCGGTGAACAGCCCCTGGGAGCACGAAGGGATCAGGGTCGGCTTCGGCACCAGTCAACGCGCCCAGGAACAGGTGCAGATGCGGCCCCGCATGGCGGACCCCGTCGGCGCGTCCCGCTCCGACAACGAGATCGTCTTCGACCTCGCCGGGCGGCTCGGCATGGGCGAGGACTTCTTCGGCGGCGACATCGAGGCGGCCTGGGACCACCAGCTGGCCCCCCTCGGGCTCACCACCGCCGCACTGCGCGAACGCCCCGGCGGCAGCCGGCTGCCGCTGCACACCCGGCACCGCAAGTACGCGGAGCGCACGGACTCCGGCACGGTCGCCGGCTTCGACACCCCGACGCGCCGGGTCGAGCTGTACTCCCAGCGGCTCGCGGACCACGGCTACCCGCCCGTACCCGTCCACACCGATCCCCCCGCCGCCCCCGACGGCCGCTACCCGCTGACGCTCACCTGCGCCAAGAACGGGTACTACTGCCACAGCCAGCACCGCTCCCTGACCTCCCTGCGCCGCCGCGCCCCCGACCCCACCGTCGACCTGGCGCCGGAGGCCGCCGCCGAGCGCGGCGTCCAGGACGGCCAGTGGGTGCGGCTCTCGACCCGCAACGCCACCGTGCGCATGCGCGCCCGTATCGACGACAGCCTGCACCCCTCGGTCGCGGTCGCCGAATACGGCTGGTGGCAGTCCGCGCCCGACCTCGGGCTGCCCGGGTACGACGCCCTCGCGGGCGAGGGGGAGGAGGCGCCCAGCGCCAACTACAACCTCCTGATCGACGACGAGTTCACCGACCCCGTCAGCGGCTCCGTGCCCATGCGGTCGGCCTCCTGCGAGATCCGGCCCTACGAGGACGGCGCGGGACACGGCGGGCGCCGGGAGTTCCGGGTGGCGGCGCTGGAGCGCGAATCGCCGGACGTGCTGACCGTACGGCTGGAGCCGCTGGACGGGCGGCCGCTGCCCGGCCACCGCGCCGGAGCGCACCTCACGCTGCACCACCCCGACGCGGCCGACCGCAGCTACTCCCTCACGGGCCCCGCGCGCAGAAGCGACGGCGACCGCGACGGTTACAGCGTCGCGATCCGGCACGTACCGGGCGGCAGCTTCTCCGGCCTCGTGCACGAGCGGCTGCGCGTCGGCGACCGGGTCGCGGCGACCGGCCCGGACGGGAACTTCGCCATCCCCACCGACCTCGAACTCCCCGTCGTGCTGATGGCCACCGGCGTCGGCATCACGCCCTTCCTCGGCTATCTGGAGACGCTGGCCGCCGTCGGAGGCACGGTCCCCGAGGTCGTCCTGCACTACGGCAACCGGAACTCCGAGGGCCACGCCTTCGCCGGACGCCTCGCCGAACTGGCGGCCCGGCTGCCCGCGCTGCGCGTCGTCAACCACTACAGCCGCCCGCTGCCCGGCGACCGCCAGGGCCGTACGTACGACCGGCCGGGCCGGATGAGCGCCGACGACGTGGCCGCCGACCTCATCGGGCGCCGCGCCCGCTTCTACCTCTGCGGCACCGAGGACATGCTCGCGGACCTGACCGACGGCCTGCTGGCGCGGGGCGTGCCGCGCTTCGAGATCTTCTCCGAGAAGTTCCACGCCGCCGCGCGCGAGATCGCCGTGGCCGACGACGCCCGGCACACCGTGCGCTTCGCCCGCTCGGGCCGGGAGGTGACCTGGCGCGGCACGGACGGCACCCTCCTGGACGTGGCCGAGCGGGAGGGGCTCACCCTGCCCAGCGGCTGCCGTGTCGGACAGTGCGAGAGCTGCGCCGTGACCGTACTCTCCGGCGAGGTCGCGCACCGGGTCGAGCCCAGCGACGGCCTGCCCGAGCGTACGTGCCTGACCTGCCAAGCCATTCCCCGCACCGACCTCGAACTGGACGCCTGACCGCGCCCCCGGGAGAACGCATGCTCAACATCACCGCCGAACAGACCGCGCGGCACTTGGAGTTCGACGCCCTCATCCCCGCCCTGCGTGCCGGCTTCGCCCGCGGCGCGCACGCGCCCGACCGCCACCACCACGCCGTGGACGGCGCCCCCGGCGCCACGCTGCTGCTCATGCCGGCCTGGTCCGAGGGCGGATACCTCGGGGTGAAGCTCGTCGACGTCTTCCCCACCAACTCCGAACTCGGCCGGCCGGCGCTGTCCTCCGCGTACGTCCTGGCCGACGCGGTCACCGGCGAGCACCTGGCCCTCATCGACGGCGACGAACTCACCCGGCGGCGCACCGTGGCCACCTCCGCGCTCGCCGCCGGCTACCTCGCGCGCCCCGACAGCGACGTCCACCTGGTCGTCGGCACCGGGCACATCGGCAGCCTGGCCGCCGCCGCGCACCGCAGCGCGGTCGGCACCTCGACGGTCCTCGTGTACGACCGGCGGCCGGAGCGGGCCGAGGCGCTCGTGGGCGCGCTGCGGGCGGACGGCATGGCGGCCCGGGCGGTCGCCGACCTCGCGGCGGCGGCCGGCGAGGCCGACCTCATCACCTGCGCCACGCTCGCGGAAGAGCCGCTCATCAAGGGGGAGTGGCTGCGGCCCGGCACCCACCTCGACCTCATCGGCAGCTTCCGGCCCTCCATGCGCGAGGCGGACGACGAGTGCGTGCGCCGCGGGACCGTGTTCGTCGACACCCCGACCGCGCTGCGCGAGTCGGGCGATCTGCTGCGGCCGATGGCCTCCGGCGCGCTGCGGGCCGAGGACATCGCGGGCACGCTCCCCGAACTGTGCCGGGGCGAGGTGAAGGGGCGTCAGAACACCGGGGAGATCACGGTGTTCAAGTCCGTCGGCGGCGCGGTGGCGGATCTGACCGCGGCGGCGCTCGTGTACGAGCGGGTGGCGGCGGAGAGCGCTCCGCCGGCCTGAGAGCCCGTGTCAGCCGCCGATGCTCCATGAGACGGTGCCGTCGGCCGTGACCAGCGCCGCGAGGACGATCAGGTCGGCGGCGCCGAGGGTGATGCCCAGCCAGGCCCGGCCGCGCCGCCCGGTGGAGCGGACCAGCGCGAGGGTTCCGAGAACCAGGGCGCAGGGGCCGAGGACGATGTTGAAGACCAGCAGGCCGACGAGGCCGAGGACGAAGGAGGCCACCGCCATGCCGTCGGCGTCGTTGCGCCGCGGGCGGCGGGCGATCGGCGCGGGGGCAGTCGGCGCGGGGGCGGTCGGCGCGCTGGTCTCGGTGGTGCGCGGGCTCTTGGTGCGTTCCGGTGCGGAGACGGTCATGGGTCAGCGCTCCTTTGCACGTTCGCGGACGGTGAAGACGAGCAGCCATACGGCGATGGCGGCCGCGGCGGGGAGCAGGAAGTGGAGGGGGGTGTGCGCCGCGGCGCCCACGAGGACCCCCAACAGGAGGAATGCTGCGACGAGGAAGATCATGTCGGGCCTTTCCGGGTAGGGGGCCGTGATCCGATGGTCAGTGAACAACTGGAATGACAACTGTTCACTGACTTCCTCAGTCTAGCGTTGCCCAATCCGGAGAACGGTTGTTTACTGAATGATATGAGTCACACGACCGGGGTCCGGCAGGCCCAGAAGCAGAAGACCCGTCAGGCGCTCCTCGACGCGGGCCTGCGCCTCCTGGAGGACCAGAGCCTCAGCAGCCTCGGGCTGCGCGAGGTCACCCGCGTCGTCGGCGTCGCCCCGGCCGCCTTCTACCGGCACTTCCGGGACATGGCCGACCTCGGCGTCGCGCTGGTCGAGGAGGCGCTCGGCAGTCTGCACGCGATGATCCGTACGGTCCTCGCCGAGCAGGTCGCCACCGAGGAGCGCATCGACCGCACCGTCGAGGTGGTCGCCGAGCACGTACGCGCCCACCCCGCCCACGTCCGCTTCGTCGCACGCGAACGGCACGGCGGCGTACGGGCCGTGCGCGAGGCGATAGGCGAGCAACTGGCGCTGTTCGCCGACGAGGTGGCCGAGGCGCTGGGCGCCCAGTCGGAGCTGGAGGGCTGGACCGAGCGGGACGCGCACATGCTCGCCGCGCTCTACGTCGACCACTTGGTGATGACGGCGTCCGCCTTCCTCGAAGCGGAGCCCGAGGAGGCGGAGCGGATCGCGGGCACGGCGCGGCGGCAGCTGAGGCTGATCAGCCTCGGCCGCCGCCACTGGCTCGACGACTGAGCGGCCCGACCGGCTCCGGGCGGCCCCGGGCGGCGGCCGGGTTCGGCCTGACTGGCGGTAGATGGCAGTCAGGCCGAACCCCACCCGGCATTGGCGGCAGCCGGACTCGCCCCGCCCGCCTCCGCCCGTCAGTCCGAGTCGGGCACGACCGCGACCGGGCACGCCGAGTGCAGCAGCACCGCATGCGCCACCGAGCCCAGGTGGTGACCGATCGCCAGCCGCCGCCGGCGCCGGGCCACCACGATGAGGTCGGCGTCCTGTGACGCGTCCACCAACTGCCCCGCCGCGTCGCCCGGTTCGACGCGCACCTCCACCTCGACATCGGGATGGCGCTCGCGGTGCGGGGCGAGGTGCACGCTCACCTCGTGGCTGAGCGACGCGGCGAACTCCGCGGTCTCCCGCTCGTACGGCAGCACGAACTCGTACGCGCTCGCCAGCGTCACCGGCTCCGGGTAGCCCGAGACCACCTGGAGCACCGAGCCCGACCGCGCCGCCGCCTCGAAGGCGAAGCCGGTCGCCGCGTTCGCCTCGGGGGAGGGCGCGAGGCCGAGCGTGACCCGCCTGTACGAGCGTCCGTCGGCGTCGGCGGCGCCGTCCCCCTCGCCGCCCGGCCGCGGCACGACCACCACCGGGCTCGCCGCGCGCGCCGCGCAGGCCAGACCGTTGGAGCCGAGCAGCAGACTGGCGAACCCGCCGCGCCCGCGCGAGCCGAGCACCAGCAGCGCGGCCTCCTCGCCCAGCTCCGGCAGGCCGTGGGCCGGGTCGCCGCCGATGGTGCGCAGACGCAGTTCCGGCAGGTCGTCGCCGGGGAGCGACTCCAGGAGCTGCCGGGCGGAGTTCAGGACCGGGTCCTCGCCCTCCTTCGGCACGGTGACCGGAACGACAGCGTCCGGCGTCACGGGCTGCATCTTGGTGACATACGGCCAGATGTGCACGACCTCCAGCGGCACTCCCCGCCGCCGGGCCTCTCCCGCGGCCCAGCGCAGGGCCCGGTCGCTGTCGGGGGAGCCGTCCGCCGCCGCGATCACCGGCAAGGTGCTCATCCGCGTCTCCAGTTCAGTCGGTTCGGATCGGAATCCGGGTCCGGATTCGATCACTCCGTCTTCGGCACCCCTTCCCGCTGACGAGAGGGGTAAAAGGGGCGAAAGTCCTGACGGGCTCGGTGGCCCCGGTGGTCCCAGTGGTTCCAGCGGACTCGGCTGCCCCAGCGGCGCCAGTGGCGGTCTCAGCGCCGGGTGACCCGCACCCCGTAGTCCCGGCCCCCGCCGCCGCCCGAGACCTCGATCCGGACCCCGTGCCGCCGGTCGGTGAACGCCTGCCCGGGGGTGAACGCCGCGTCCGACAGCTCCGCGTCGACATTGGGCGAGCGGCTGCAACCGCCGCTGTGCGGCGTGGAGTCCACGACCGTCACCGGCCCGCCGCCGGTGTCCACCGAGCTGTCCACCCAGGAGACGAGCACGCCCGGCCGGCACACCGACTCGTCGTTGCCCTCGCGGCGGCGGACCTCCACGGCGTAGCCGCCGTGGCGGGTCACCGGTACGAACACCAGCCGCACGCCGCCGCCGGGCGCGTTCAGCGGGGCGAGCCGGTGGGTGTGCGCGCCGCGCTCGGTGACGCAGCGGACCTGCCGCGCGGTGAGCCAGCCCAACTTCCACTTGTGCCAGGCCATGACGTCGTTGCCCGGCCCCCAGTCCTCCGACATGAGGTCCCAGTGCCCGGCCAGGTTTCCGCCGCCGCCGTCCGTATAGAGGTCGGGGAGGCCGAAGACGTGCCCGTTCTCGTGGCTCAGGACGCGGAAGGCGCTCGGGCCGGTCTGCCGCCCGTAGATGAACGACACGTTGGAGAGCGGCACGCCGCCGGCGCTGGGCGCGTCGGCGTTGCCGCTGAAGGTGACGGACAGCACGGTGTCGGTGGCGGGCGGCCCGGCGTCCGGCGCGACCAGGACGTTCACCAGGTCGTACGGGCCGAAGTCCACGGCCGGGCGGGCCGCGGCGGCGGCGCGGGCGAGGTCGCGCAGCAGCCGCCGGTACCCCGGTTCGAAGGTGGAGCCGCGCTCGATGCCGTACGAGCGGAAGGGGTGCGGCATCCGCAGCCAGTGCGTGAGGGGCAGCGCGGGGCGGTAGTCGAGCCGCCCGTACGAGGCGGCCGCGAACCACTGCCGGACCTGCGGGAAGAACTCCGCGTACCGCTGCCGCGCCGTGCCGCGCCCGGGGGCGTCCGGGAAGTCGATCGCGAGGGTGAGCGCGCGGACCGTGCCCGTGCCGCGCACATAGCCGGGGGCGGTGGGCAGCCCCTCGGACATCTGCGTGCCGGCGCCGGGGGCGAGCGCGCAGGACCCGTCCGTCGCCGGGTCGGCGGTGCCCGGGCGGGGGTCGGCCCGCAGCCGGTGCCCCGTGGCGGACGCGCCCGGCGCGGCGGGGGCGGGGGCCGTGGGGGAGGAGCCGGCGGCGGTCACGGCGACGGCGGTGAGGAGAGCGGTCGCGGCGAGGACGCTGCCGCGGCGCGGCGCGCGTATCGGGGGGCGGCTGGGGTCCATGGCGGTTCCCTTCCGGTCCGAAGGTGCGGAGGTCCGAGGGTGCGAAGGGCCGAGGGCGCCGGGGGCGCGAGGCCGCGAAGGCGCGAGGGCGCGGAGGCGCGGCGGGTGCGGCGGGCGGCGGGGCGCGCCCGCTCAGCGCTCCGAGGTGACGCGCACGCGCCAGCGGCCGGCGTCGTCCTGGCCGAGGACCTCGACGGTGACGCCCTCGGCCGCGAACGTCTGGCCCGTCCGGTACGTGGCGTCGCTCAGCTCCGGGTCCACGTTCGGGTCCTCGGCGCCGCAGCCCGCGCTGCCGGGGGTGGCGTCCGCGACGCGGACCGGGCCGGTGCCGGTGGCCGCGGCGGCGTCGACCGAGGCGACGAGCACGCCGGGGCGGCAGACGGCCGGGTCGAGGGGGCCCCGGGCGCGGGCCTCGACGGTGATGGCGCGGCTGTCGGAGAGCGGGACGGCGACGAGCTTGGTGCCGCCCGCGGTCGTGGTGGGGGTCAGCGTGTGGGTGCTGGTCCTGGTGCCGGTGCCGGTGCCGGTGCCGGCTCGCGGCACGCAGTGCACCTGCCCTGCGCGCAGCCAGCCCAGCTTCCATTTGTGCCAGGCGAGGAAGTCGTTGGACGGCCCCCAGTCCTCGTCCATGGGGTCCCAGTGCCCGACGGGCGGAGAGTGCGCGGTCTCGCCGGTGTAGTAGAGGTCGGGGAGGCCGAAGGCGTGCCCGACCTCGTGGTTGAGGACCCGGAAGGCGCTGTCGCCGGTCTGCCGGCTCCAGATGAAGGAGGCGTTGGTGAAGGGGACGCCGTCATCGGTGTCGAGCCCCAGCGGTCCGCCGCTGAAGGTGACGGACAGGACGGTCTCGGTGGCGGGCGGCCCGGCGTTCGGGGTGGCCAGGACGTTGATGACGTCGTACCGGCTGAAGTCGACGTCGTTGTCGACGGCGGCGAGTATCTCCTTGGATATCGCGTAGTAGCCGCTGTCGGAGGCGGGGTCGAAGGGCGTGCCGCGCCCGATGCCGTACGCGGTGAACGGCCGGGACATCCGTATCCAGCGGGCGTGCGCCGTGGTGCGGTAGTCCAGCCGCCCGTACGAGGCGGTACGGAAGAAGTCCGCGGCCCGGGGGAAGAACTCGCCGTACCGCTCGCTCACCGTGCCGGTGGCCGGGGCGTCGGGGAAGTCGATGAAGAGGGTGATGGCCCGCACCGTCCCGCTGGACCTGGCGTACCCCGACGGTGTGCGCGCGACCTCGGAGACGTGGTTCTGGATCCCGGTGAGCGCGCACGGACCGTACGGGCGGTCGGCGGCCACTGCCGCGGGCGGCGCCGAGCGGGCGCCGGGCGGGGTCGCCCCGGCGGGCGAGGGCGCGGTGAGCGGGAGGGCGAGCGCGGTCGTCACCGTCGTGGCCACGAGCACGCTGGCTATGTGGGACATGCCGATCACCTCGGTGGTGCGGGAGCGGCCGCCTGAGCGCGGGCGCTCTCTGTGTTCACCCTGTTCCGGAGCGTGTCCGGGCGCTCTCTCGGTTACGGCAGATGGGTGTCGGGCGCGCGCCGCGCACGGGAGGCGGGAGCCCGGTATTCGGGGGTGAGCGCGACGCCCCGTGCCGGATTTGTCGGATGTGCCACAGGTCACACCCGCCCTGCGAAATATCCGGGGAGCCCTTCCCCGTTTACAGATACGTCCCGCACAACCGGGGAATCAGTCCCCGGTTCCGGGGCGCAAAGTTACCGATACGTACGGAAATCGCCGTACGGAACCGGACCGCCGCGCCCGCGGCCCGACCCGCAGACCCACTTGCGGGCCGACCGGCAGACCGGCTCGCGGACCGTCATGCAGATCGGCTCGCGGATCGAGTCGGCGGCCGACCCGCAGGTCGGCCGGCAGCCAGGTCCGCAGGTGAATCAGCAGGTGAACCAGCAGATGAATCCGGAGTGAAAGGAGTGCCCCGATGGCAGCCGCCGCCAACCCCGTCGCGAAGCCCGCACACCCCCGGCTGCGCGCCGACGCCGTGCGCAATCGCGAGCGGATCGTCGCGGCGGCCCGCGAGACGCTCGTCGAAAACGGGGTCGAGGTCCCGCTCGATGAAATCGCTCGACGGGCCGGGCTCGGCAATGCCACTCTGTACCGGCACTTCGCGGATCGGTCCGAGCTGATCCACCATGTCGCCCTCTCGGTCATGTCCCGCATCGCGGAACAGGCCGAGTGCGCACGAGCTGAGGAGCCCGATGCCTTCCTGGCGCTGAGGCGCTTCGTGCACGCCGCGGCGGACGAGCGGATCGGGGCCCTGTGCCCGCTGCTCGCCAACGGCGTCGAGCACGACCACCCGGATCTCGCCGAGGCGCGCGAGCGCCTGGACCGGGCGATCGAGGCGCTGATGGCCGCCGCCCGCGACGTGGGCCGGCTCCGCTCCGACATCGACGTCGGCGATCTGATGGTGGCCCTCACCCAGCTCACCCGGCCGCTGCCCGGCAGCGGCTGTCTGAACTTCGACCAATTCGTGCACCGGCACCTCCAGTTGTTCCTGGACGGCCTGATGACCCCGGCCCGCTCCGAACTCACCGGCGCCGCCGCGACCCTGGAGGACCTGCGCCGCACGCATTGACCCGGCTTCTCTCCCGCTCGCCCAGTCCGATCCGCCCGTCCCGACCGTCGTCCATAGCGCTCAGCGGACCCGTCGCCCGCCGCACGTCCTGTGTCACGTCCGGCACCCCGGCGCACGTCGTGTCCTGTGTCCCGCTTTTCCACCCTCCGCACCGCTAGGTGGCTACCGCCATGCCAGATACCGTCCGTCAACTCGATCCCCGGCGCTGGAAAGCGCTCATATTCATCGCGCTGGCCCAGCTGATGGTCGTCCTCGACGCCACCATCGTGAACATCGCGCTGCCCTCCGCCCAGGCCGACCTCGGCATCTCGGACGGCAACCGGCAGTGGGTCATCACGGCTTACGCCCTCGCCTTCGGCGGGCTGCTGCTCTTCGGCGGGCGCGTCGCCGACCTGTGGGGCCGCAAGCGGGCCTTCCTGATCGGCCTCGTCGGCTTCGCCGTCGCCTCCGCGCTCGGCGGCATCGCGAGCAACACCGGGATGCTGCTCGGCGCCCGCGCGCTCCAGGGCATCTTCGGCGCCCTGCTCGCGCCCGCCGCCCTGTCGCTGCTCGCGGTGCTGTTCACGGAGGCCAAGGAGCGCGCGAAGGCGTTCGGTATCTTCGGCGCCATCGCCGGCGGTGGCGCGGCCATCGGCCTCTTCCTCGGCGGCGTGCTCACCGAGTACCTGGACTGGCGCTGGACGTTCTTCGTGAACATCCCCTTCGCCGCCATCGCCGCGGCCGGCGCGATCTTCGTGATCCGTGAGCCCGCCGGCAGCCGGAACCCCTCCCGGCTCGACGTCCCCGGCGTCCTCCTGGCCAGCCTCGGCCTGGTCTCGCTGGTCTACGGCTTCACCCGCGCCGAGTCAGACGGCTGGGGCTCCGGGACCACCATCGGCCTGTTCGTCGCGGCCGTCGTGCTGCTCGCCACCTTCGTGGCCGTCGAGTCGCGGGTGAAGAGCCCGCTGCTGCCGCTGCGCGTCGTGCTCGACCGCAACCGCGGCGGTATCTACCTCGCGCTCGGGCTCGCCGTCATCGGCATGTTCGGCCTGTTCCTCTTCCTGACCTACTACCTCCAGGTCGTGAAGGGCTACACCCCGGTCACCACCGGGCTGGCCTTCCTCCCGATGGTCGCGGGCATGATCACCGGCTCGACGCAGATCGGCGCGCGGCTGATGACCCGCGTTCCGGCGCGCTGGCTGATGGGGCCGGGCTTCCTGCTCGCCTCCATGGGCCTGCTGGTCCTGACCCAGCTCAGCGCGGGCAGCTCCTACCCGTGGCTGATCCTGCCCGGCCTGGTCATGATGGGCCTCGGCATGGGCACGGCCTTCATGCCGGCCATGAGCCTCGCCACGCACGGCGTGCAGCCGCGCGACGCCGGTATCGCCTCCGCGATGGTCAACACCTCGCAGCAGGTCGGCGGCGCGATCGGCACCGCGCTCCTGAACACCGTCGCGGCCAGCGCCACCACCGCGTACGCGACGTCGCACATGGCGTCCGCCAGGACGCCCGCGTCCATCCAGGCGCTCAAGCTCGACGCCATGATGCACGGCACCTCGGTCGCCATCTGGTGGGCGTTCGGCATCCTCCTGCTGTCCTCGGCGATCGCGTTCGTGTTCGTCAACGCCGGTCACCAGGGCGGCGCTCCGGCCGGTTCCAGCGACGGCGAGGTCGCGCTGGAAGACGCCATTCCGGTGATGGCGCACTGACCCGATCCGTACGGGGGCGAGGACCGCTCGTACACACGTGAAAGGCCCCTGCCGTGCAGGGGCCTTCTGCGTGCGCCGGTCGTCGCGGACGTACCGCGCGGCGCTACGGGCGTACGCCGGCGGTGGGGGCGTACTGCGGCGTTACGGGCATGTGGGGGTGTCACGCCCGTACGGCGCCGGTGTTCCGTACGGCGCCGGGGTCCCGTACCGCGCCGGGGTCCCGTACCGCGTCGTGATCCCGCTCGGTGTCCGGCGTGCGGCGCGGTCCGGCGTTCGCGGTGTCCGGCGTGCGGCGCGTGCGCGTCAGCGCAGCCAGGGCAGGTCGGCGCCCTCCGGTTGGAGGCCCTCGGCCATCACCCGGCAGATCTCGCCGAGCGACTTGGCCTGCTCGGGGGTGAGCCGGTCGAAGATGGCCGCGCGCACGGCCGCGACATGGCCCGGCGCGGTCGCCTTGAGGACCTCGAACCCCTCATCGGTGAGGACGGCGAGCTGGCCGCGCCTGTCGTCGGGGGAGTTCTCGCGACGGACCCAGCCGTTCTTCTCCAGCCGGGAGACGGCGTGCGAGAGGCGGGACCGGGTGATCTTGGCGCTCTGGGCGAGATCGGTCATGCGCATCCGGCGCCGTGGGGCGTCGGAGAGCTGGACGAGCAGGCCGTAGTAGATGTGCGGCATCCCGGCGTCGCGTTGCAGCTGGCGGTCGAGATGGTCTTCGAGGAGGGTCCAGGCGTGGTGGTACGCGCGCCAGATGCTCTGCTCCTCGTCGCTGAGCCAGCGAGTCTCTGCCGCGGGTTGGTTCGTCATGGCGTCCACTGTTTCATTCGATGCTGGATTCTTGAAGTTTAAACAACTTCGGGCTAGGGTGCAGGTACTAGCTTGAGAGTTCAAGTACCCGGAATCATGGAGAGGCACGTGTCCGCCACCATTCCCGTCTCCGAGGCCGCCGGCGCGTTCGAGCCCGCGGCCGACGGGCGTATGCCCGCCCTCTATCTCTCGCACGGTGCGCCGCCGCTCGCCGACGACGCGCTGTGGCCCGGCCAGCTCGCCGCTTGGTCCGCCGGACTGCCCCGGCCCACCGCGATACTGATGATCTCAGCGCACTGGGAGGAGGCGCCGCTCGCCCTCGCCGCCACCGAGACCGTGCCGCTGGTGTACGACTTCTGGGGCTTCCCCGAGCACTACTACCGGGTGCGGTACGCGGCCCCGGGTGCGCCGCGGCTCGCGGACCGGGTGCGCGCCACGCTCCGCGCGGCCGGCACGCCCGTACAGGACATCCCCGACCGGGGGCTGGACCACGGCGCGTACGTCCCGCTCGCCGAGATGTACCCGGACGCCGACATCCCCGTGCTCCAGGTCTCCATGCCCTCCCTCGACCCGCGCCGGCTGATGGACATCGGCCGCCGCCTCGCGCCGCTGCGCGACGAGGGCGTGCTGATCGTCGGCAGCGGCTTCTTCACCCACAACCTCGCCGCGCTGCGGCACGCGGGGCCGAAGCCGCCCGCGTGGTCGGCCGAGTTCGACGACTGGGGGCACCGGGCGCTGGCGGCGGGGGACGTGGACGCCCTCCTGGACTTCGAGCGCAAGGCCCCGGCGGGCCGGCTGGCACACCCGCGCACCGAGCACTTCGCGCCCCTGTTCGTCACGCTCGGAGCCGCCGACGCCGCCGGCGACCTCGATGGGGCGCGCAGCGTCATCGACGGCTTCTGGATGGGGCTGGCGAAGCGGTCGCTTCAGTTCGGGTGAGCGGTCCGCGCCCGTGCCGGAGCGGTCAGCCGCCTTCTTTCCCGGGGCGATCTGCGCGGGGTGATCCGCCCAGGGCGATCTGCCTGGGGTGATCCACGCGGGCTGATCAGCCGTCCTCCGGATCGATCAGCCGCAGCGCGTTCAGGGCGGCCGACAGGGCGCGGGTGTCGCCGTCCTCGGCCCCGGCCGCCACGTCCAGCGCGGTGTCCGCGAACTTGATCGCGTGCTCGTCGCCGTGCGCGACCGCCCGCTCGAAGACCTCCTCGGGCGTGAGCGAGGACGCGTCAGGCGCGGGGCGCGGGGTGTCGGCGGCGTAGATGGAGGTGACCGCCGCGGTGGCCGCCCAGGCCGTGGCGAGCGACGCGCCCCACAGCTCCTCGGGGAGGGCGGGCAGGGTGCGCAGCACGGCGTTCGGGGCGGTCGCGGCGTGCACCAGCATGACGCCGTTGCCGTGCCCGTAGTCGGCGTAGTTGAGGGTCGCGGCCCGTACGAGCGCGGTCAGCTGCTCGCGCACCGCCTCGGGGCCCTCGGGTACGCGCAGCGAATCGACGGTCGCCAGCCAGCCGGAGGTGCCCGGGAGCTGCGCGTAGCCGCCCGCGACGCCTGCCTTCTGGTCGGCGACGCGGGGGAGGGCGGCCAGGGCCGCGGTGGGCGACGCGCCGCCCGAGGGGCGTACGGCGACGGGCAGCGTCAGATGGCGGGCGGCCCAGTAACCGATGGCGTGCGCCAGCTCCGCGCGGCGCGGCGCGTCCTCGCCCTCCTCCAGCAGGGTGCGTACCGCGTGCCCCACCCGGATGACCGGGTGGGTCGCGGCGCCCGCGATGCCGGGCAGCAGCCGCGGCCACCACTCGGCCAGCACCTCGCGCCAGGGCCGCTCGGCGAGCTGCTCGCCGATGTACGCGCTCCAGTCGGCGACCCGGCCGATGTCGCCCAGCGCCTCGCGCCAGTCGGTGTCGGTGATCCGGACCCGGGCGCTCGGAACCTCGTCCAGCTTCGTCTCGTACGCGTCGAGCCAGCCGTGCACGGCGGCGGACCGGCCGTGCCGGGCCATCGCCTCGACGGCCATCGGGCCGTGGTTGCTGAGGTGTCCGTTGAACTCCGGCCCCGAGGCGTGCAGCCGCTCAAGGGCCTCGTCGAGTGTGCCGTTCCCGTTCGTGGTCTCCATGCGCCGAGGCTAGGTCGGCGGGCACCGGGCCCGTAACGGTCCGAGGCCCTACACCCCTGGTCGGACGGGGCGGTGGGTCCGTGGTCCCGCGCTCAGCGCGTCACGCCCGGCTCGTGGGCGCGGAAGACGTACAGCGACACCAGGGCCAGCGCGCCGCCGAGTACCAGCCCCATCGTGACGGACCGCAGCACGGACGGGCCCGTCAGGCTGTAGAGGAACCCCATGGCACAGCCGAAGAGCGCGCCGAAGGCGAGCGCCCGTACCTCGGTCCTCATGGCCGACCGGCGGCGGACCAGCAGCAGCCCGAGGGCGCCGGTGACCGCGGCCGCCACCAGCGCGAGGAGCGCGGCCCGGCCCCAGGAGCCGCCGTTGCTGTGGTCGAGGAAGAGGACGTACAGGCCGTAGACCAGGGCCGCGGTGACCGGCAGGGCCGCGCCGGCCGAGACGTGCGGGTGGTGGTGCGGGCGGGCCGCGGTGGCTCCGTGGTGGTGAGCGGGTGTCTGCATGGCGGGCTCCTTTCGCAGGCCCCTCCTCGTGCTCTCTCGTGTCCTCATCTCCAGAGCACACCTGCCCGGGGAGCCCGTCAACTGGATCAGCGGCCCGGCCCCGGGCGGGGAGGGGCAGTCGCAGGCGGGGTAGTCGCAGGCGGGGCAGTCGCAGGCGGGGCGGGAGCGGCTCCGCGCCGGTTCAGCGTGCGGCCGCGGACAGGTCCTTCTCGTACCAGGTCACGTCCCAGTAGCGGCCGAATTTCCGGCCCACCTCGCGGTACGTGCCGATCGGCTCGAAGCCGAAGCGCCGGTGCAGCCGGTGCGAGGGCTCGTTCGGCTGGGAGATCCCCGCGTAGGCGCGGTGCACGTCCTCCTCGGCCAGAGCCTCGAAGAGCGCCTTGTAGAGAAGCGTCCCGACGCCGTGGCCGCCCGCCTCGGCCGCGCAGTAGACGGTGGTCTCGACGGAGGTGGCGTAGGCGGCCTTCGCGCGGAACGGACCGCTGGTGGCGTAACCCAGAATCCGGCCGCTCTGCGACTCCTGCGCAACCAGAAGGCGATGTGGGCCGTCTTCTGGGTAGGAGAGCAGCCAAGGACGGCGCCCCTCCGGTGTGAACGGAGTGGTGTCGAACGTGATCGGCGTCTCACGGACGTAGTGGTTGTAGAGGTCGGTGAGAGCGCTGAGGTCTCCGGCGACGCCCGGCCTGACCTGCACTTCCTGCAGTTCCGACACCACGGGACTCCCCTCTGTGGCGGCACAGGGTACTGCATGATCACAAAAATATGAGCGCGGCTTGGGAATTCTGTCCGGATTCCAGTCGTTCTTTCCAACGGACGGGGCACCCGGCAGGGAGTTCCGCACCCCATCCCGCGACCGACTCATCGCAAGGGAGCACGCATGGCAACCCGTGCCGTCGCCCGTCGTCAGACCGCTGCCAAGGGTACTGACGGGGTAAGCAGTGTTCGCGCTGTAGGCGGGGAGATCGCCGACCGCGACCTGGTCGGCATGTACCTCGACGAGATAGCGCGTACGCCCCTGCTCGACGCCGCCAAGGAAGTCGAGCTGTCCCAGACCATCGAGGCGGGCGTCTACGCCCAGCAGATTCTGGACGGCCAGATCGAAGAGAACAGCGCCGTCAAGGCGAAGCGCGGGGAGCTTGAGGCCCTCGCGGCCGAGGGCGCCCGCGCGAAGGACGTCTTCATCAAGTCCAACCTGCGCCTCGTCGTCGCCGTCGCCCGCCGGTACCCGCGCAGCGGGCTGCCCCTGCTGGACCTGATCCAGGAGGGCAACGCCGGCCTGGTCCGCGCCGTCGAGAAGTTCGACTACGCGAAGGGCTTCAAGTTCTCCACGTACGCGACGTGGTGGATCCGGCAGGCCATCACGCGGTCCATCGCCGATCAGTCCCGCACGATCCGGCTGCCCGTGCACCTCGTCGAGGAGCTGGGCCGGATCCGTCGCGTGCAGCGCGAGTTCAACCGGGAGAACGGCCGCGACCCCGAGCACGCGGAGATCGCCGCGGAGCTCGACACCAAGCCGGAGCGCGTCTCGGACGTGCTCGACTGGGCCCGCGACCCGGTCAGCCTGAACATGTCGGTGGACGACGAGGGCGAGACGCAGTTCGGTGATCTGCTGGAGGACACCTCCGCGGTCTCGCCGGAGCAGTCCGTGCTGACGCTGCTGCGCAGCGAGGAGCTGGAAGACCTCATCGGCCGGCTCGACCACCGCACCGCCTCCATCATCAAGGCGCGGTACGGCATCGAGGACGGGCGCGAGCGTACGCTGACCGAGGTCGGCAAGCAGCACGGCCTGACGCGCGAGCGCATCCGGCAGATCGAGAAGCACGCGCTGCTGGAGCTGAAGAAGATGGCCCACGACACCGGCTTCGACGCGGCGGCGTGAGCGGCCGCCCGCTTGCCGGGCGAGCCCACCACCGGCCGGCCCTCATGGGGCCGGCCCCACGAACGAGCCCCGGCGCTACCCCCCCTGCGCCGGGGCTCTCCCTTTCCCGGGCTCTGTCCGGGCCCGGGCCAGATGGTGCGGTTCTGTCCGGGTCGGAGGCGCGGGTTTCCGTCCGGGCCGACTCAGGCCGTTGCGGTTCCGCCCGGGTCGGCGGTGGTTCCGTCCGGGCCCGGCTCAGGCCGTTGCGGGGTCGGCGCCGCGCGGGCCCACCGCGCGGTTGATGCGCGCCCCCCAGTTCTCGCAGCAGCTCGGTCAGTTCTTGTGGCGCGTGCACCTCGAAATCGCAGCCGAGCAGCGTCAGACGCACCGCCAGCCAGTCGAGACGGGCGTCATCGGTCCGCAGCAGACAGCTGCGCTCGTCGAGCGGGGACAGGCGGAACGACTCCGGCAGCCGCCCTGCCAGCGCTTCGGCGGACTCGTGCAGCGTCACCACGGCCTCGGGGCCCTGGCGCACACCGGCCAGTGAGCGGGCGACGAACGCGGCGGCGTCGGCGGCGGGCAACTCGCGCGGCGCGAACCGGGCGCCCGTCGCCAGCGGCTCCCGCAGCCGGTCGACACGGAAGGTGCGCCAGTCCGTACGGTCGATGTCATACGCGACGAGGTACCAGCGGTGCCCGGTGCACACCAGCCGGTACGGCTCGACGTGCCGCCGCGTCTCGGCCCCGTCGCCCGCCCGGTAGCCGAACCGCAGCCGCTCGTGGCTGATCGCGGCGGCGGCCATGACGGTCAGCGCGTGCGGATCGACCGCCGTGCCGCTGTCGAGGGAGAGCGCGACGGTCGCCGCCTGGAGGGTGCCGACCCGGTGACGCAGCCGGGCGGGCAGCACCTGTTCCAGCTTGGCCAGGGCCCGTACGGACGCCTCCTCGACGCCCTCGACGGCATGGTTCGCGCCCGTACGCAGCCCCACCGCGATGGCCACCGCCTCCTCGTCGTCGAGGACGAGGGGCGGCATGGCGGCCCCGGCGACCAGGCGGTAGCCGCCGACCGAGCCCAGCGTGGCCCGGACCGGGTAGCCCAGCTCACGCAGCCGGTCGATGTCGCGGCGGATGGTGCGCACGCTGACCCGGAGCCGCTCGGCGAGCTCGCTGCCCGGCCACTCCCGCGGCGTCTGGAGCAGCGAGAGCAGGTTCAGCAGGCGCCCGGGGGTGTCGGTCATGCCGCCCAGCATGCCCGGCAATGCGGACAGGGCGTGACCTTGATGCCGTACGAGCGGTGCCGTAGTCGGGGGCGGCGGACTCGGGTCGTCAGGCCCCGGGTCGGCAGACTCAGACCGGCAGGCTCGGGCCAGCAGACTCAGGCCAGCAGACTCAGGCCGGCAGGCTCAGGAGATGATGCCGGCTTCTGTCGCGGCGGATATCCAGGAAGAGAACTCCCACGTGAGCCGGTGGTACAGCTCGGCGTCCGACAGCGAGCGCGGATCGGCGCCGGCGGGGAAGAAGCCGGCGTTGTCGATGACGCGCTTGGCGGGCACGGGCAGGTCGTCCAGGCGGCGCAGGAAGTCGAACTGCTTGTCCTCGGGGTTCCCGAACGCGACGAACTGCCAGAAGATCGGCAGCCGGGCGGCCGTGCACAGGACGTGTTCGGCGGCGGCGCGGGAGGTGGGGCCGCCGTCGGTCTGGAAGATGACGAAGGCGGGGTCCGTGGCGCCGGATTCGGCGTAGTGGTCGATGACGGCCTGCATGGCCAGGTGGTAGTTGGTGCGGCCCATGTGCCCGTAACCGTCGTGCAGCGCGTTGACGCGCCCTTCGTAGTCGCTCAGGCCGAGGTCGGCGATGCCGTCGACCTCGGTGGAGAAGAACACCACCGGCACGGTGCCGTCGTCGTCGAGGTTCGCGGACAGGCCCAGCGCCCGTTCGGCGAGGTGCTGGACGCTGCCGTCCTTGTAGTAGCCGCGCATGCTGCCGGAGCGGTCCAGGACCAGATAGACCGCGGCCCGCCGGCCCGCCATCCCGGCCTTCTCCAGGGAGACGCGGGCGGACTTGTACAGGTCGACCAGCCGGGGCGCCGCGGACTGAACCTTCGTCAGGTCGATCGCCGGGGCGGGGGCGGGGGCGGGGGCGGCGCGGCGCCTGGTGTAGTCGATCGTGGGCGCGGCGGGGCGCTTGGTGTAGTCGATGGTCATGAGACTCCCCTTGGGCATGCTGCGGACGAATCACCGCTTCGGGCACGGTACGTCCAACTCGCGGGGGGTTCGGGCGCGGTGGTACGTACGGTCGGCGCGATCCCAAGGCGCGGGGCGCGTACGGCCGCTGCGGCCCCCTGTCGCGGGGGGCGGGGCCGATCGGTGCGGTCCCCTGCTGTGGGGGCGGGGCCGGTCGGTGCGGCCCGTGTCGCGGGGGCGGACCTGGCAGGGTGAATTCCGTTCCCCTTGGCCCCTCCCGAAAGTCCTGGGGCTGGTGTTAACTGACGATATGTTCGCCGCTGCCGCGCTTCCCCAGCAGATCGGCCTGGCCGTGCTGCTCGCCGCCATCGTCTTCCTGGCGGTGGGGCTGGTCCGTACCGCGCGGCGGGGCGCCGCGTCGCCGCTGCCCTGGGCGGGGCCGCCGCAGTCCGCCGAGGCGCCTCCGGCCGAGCCGGCGACGCCCGCGACGCCGCATCCGATGGAGAGCGTGGAGCTGACGCCCGCCGAACGCGAGGCGTTCGCCGGGCTCGTACGCCAGTGGAAGGCCCCTTTCCGCCGCTGAGCTTTCTCCGCTGACGGCTTTCCGCTGCTGACCGCTGTCCGCTGCTGACCGCTGTCCGCCGTTGACTGCTTTCCGCCGCTGATCGCGGCGCTCACCCATCCCCGAGTCCCGGACCGCCTGCCAGACAGGCGGTCCGGGGCTCGTCGCGTTTCCCCGCGCCGCCCTCGCCGATCGAGGGATTTGACGAGGTCGAAGCAGATCAGCATCATTCCACTAACAGGTTAGTGGAACGGTGTTGACCTGGTGTGGCACGAGAGGCGAAAGGGACATATGCAGACGATCGCGTTCCGTATCGACCGGCACAGCGGCGTCGCCGCTTATCAGCAACTGGTCCACCAGGTACAGCAGGCGCTGCGGCTGGGTGTGCTGGAGCCCGGGGACCGGCTGCCGACGACCAAGGACGTGGTCGCCGCCCTCGCGATCAACCCCAACACCGTGCTCAAGGCGTACCGCGAACTGGAGCGCGAGGGCCTCGTCGAACCCCGGCCCGGCCGGGGCACGTTCGTCAGGCGCTCGCTCTCCCGCCCCGAGGCCGCGGCCGACGCCCCGCTCCGCACGGAACTCACCGACTGGGCCTCCCGGGCCCGCGCTGCCGGACTCGACCGCGACGACATCGCCGCGATGACCGAGGCCGCCCTGAACGAGAGCTACGGCCCGCGCCCGCTCCCGCCCGTATCCCTACTCATGGCCGGCGCGCGAACCGCCCCGCGCCCGGCGTCTCTGGAGGAAGACACGTGACCGATCCGACCGCCCCCACAGCGCTACGGGCGACACGGCTCGGCCGGAGGTTCCGGAGCGGCTGGGCGCTGCGCGACTGCGAATTCGAGCTGCCCGCAGGGCGGATCACCGCCCTGGTCGGCCCCAACGGGGCAGGCAAGAGCACCCTGCTCCACCTGGCGACCGACCTGCTCCGGCCCACCACCGGCGAACTGCGGATCTTCGGCGCGGCCCCCGGCACCGCCGAGGCCCGTGACCGTACGGCCTTCCTCGCCCAGGACAAGCCGCTCTACCCGCGCTTCACCGTCGCCGACACGCTCCGCTTCGGCCGCGAGTTCAACCGCACCTGGGACCAGGCCACCGCCGAGCGCATCGTGCGCGCCGGGGACATCGCCCTCCCCACCCAGGTCGGCACCCTCTCGCAGGGCCAGTGCACCCGCATCGCCCTGGCCCTCGCCCTCGGCAAGAGGCCCGAACTGCTGCTGCTCGACGAGCCGCTCGCCGACCTCGACCCGCTCGTACGGCACGAGGTCATGGGCCTGCTGATGGCCGAGGCCGCCGAGCGCGGCATCACCGTCGTCATGTCCTCGCACGTGCTCTCCGAACTGGAGAACGTCTGCGACCACGTGCTCGTCCTCAAGTACGGTGGCGTCCGGCTCACGGGCGACGCCCAGGATCTGCGCGACTCGCACGCCCTGCTCACCGGGCGGGCCTACGACAGCGCGGACGACGGGCTGCCGCCCGAACTGGACCGGGCCACGGTCGTCGAGAGCGCCCTCACCGGCCGGCAGGTGACGGCCCTGGTCCGGCAGCCCGACCTCGTCGACCGGCGGTGGGTCACCGAAACCCCCTCCCTGGAAGACCTGTTGCTCGGCTACCTCCGCGCCCCCGTCTGGCCCGAGCCCCCGGCCGCCCCCGGCGAAACGGATGAGGAGGCGGCATGAGGGGAGCCCACTGGCTCGCCTGGCGTCAGCAGCGCACCCTGCTCCTGGTCGGCTTCCTCACCCTGCTCGCCTGCGCGGTGTACGTCTGGTTCCGGCGCGCGGAGATGCTGTCGTTCATCGACGACCACCACATAACCCTCTGCAAGGGCTGGAACGGTGGCTGCGACAGCTCGTTCACCGAGCAGCTGCTGCGCGACAACACCGACCCCATCCGCGCGCTCGCCACGCTGAGCATCGCCTTTCCGGCGCTCCTCGGCGTCTTCTGGGGCGCGCCTCTGATCGGCCGCGAACTGGAGAACGGCACCTTCAGACTGGCGCTCACCCAGGGCGTCGGCCCCCTCCGCTGGTTCGCCGCCCGCTTCGGACTCGCCGTCCTGTTCGCGATCACCGGCTCCACGGTTCTCGCGGCCCTCGTCGCATGGTGGTGGTCGCCGATCTCCAACATGCTCGACGGTCCGTACTGGTATGACGGCTTCATCTTCAACGCCACCGGCCCCGCCGCCATCGCCTGCGCCCTCTTCGGCCTCGCCGCCGGCACCGCGGCCGGGCTGCTGACGCGTCGCATGCTGCCCGCCATGGGGATCGCCCTGGCCTCGGTCGCCGTGGTGCGCCTCGCACTGACCTTCGTCCGCTCCGACTGGCTGCCGCCCACGGCCCGGGTCACCCCGGGCATCGTCCCGAAGATTCCGGTCGGCAGCGCCTGGTCCACGGGGCAGTTCGGCTACATCAAGCCCTCCGGAGCGGAGGAAGGGGTCATGAACTGCCCCTTCTCCGGAGCCGAACTGAAGCAGTGCATGGCCGAACACGGCTACGTGGCCCGCTTCCACAAGGTGCACCCCAGCAGCGACTTCTGGCCCCTCCAGTGGATCGAGACGGCCGTCCTGCTGAGCCTGGCGGTGGCGCTGACCGCGCTCACCGTCCACTGGCTCCGCGCCCGGCACGCGTAACCCGCCGAACTCCTCCCGAACGAACCTTGCCCCGTTCTTCACCGTCCCCCTACGGAGGTCCTCCCGTGGCGTCGTCCAAAGCCATGCTCAAAAACCGTACGAGCCTGACGCACAAGGTGCGTTACGCGGTGAGCAACCCGGCCCGTATCGCCCCCTACCTCAAGCGCACCGCCCGCGACAGCTGGCTCCGCGTCAAGCACCCCGACCACGTCGACTACTACCGCGCGGTCATGGCCTCCGACACCGGCCGCAACCCGGAGGCGGCCGTCGGCAGCCAGACCCACGACCGGTGGCTGGCGCTCGGCAAGATGCAGTTCGACTACCTCGGCGAGCACGGGCTGACCCCGGGCCACCGCATGCTCGACATCGGCTGCGGCAACCTCCGCGCGGGCTGGCGCTTCATCGACTTCCTCGACTCGGGCCACTACTACGGCATCGACATCTCCCCCGACATCCTCATATCCGCCAAGCAGACCCTCACCCAGTACGGGCTCCAGAACAAGCTCCCGCATCTGACCATCACTCAGAACCTGACGCTGGACTTCCTCCCGGATCGCCACTTCGACGTCGTCCACGCGCACAGCGTCTTCTCCCACTCGCCGATCTCCGTCATCGACGAGTGCTTCGCCCACGTCGGCCGCATCCTCGCCCCCGGCGGCTTCTTCGACTTCACCTTCGACCGCACCGAGGGCGCCGAGCACCAGGTACTGCGCGAGGACTTCTACTACCGCACCGAAACGCTCATCGCACTCGCCGAGAAGCACGGGCTGCGCGGCCGCTTCATGGACGACTGGGAAACCCGCAAGCACGGCCAGTCGAAGATCCGGGTCGACCAGCCGGAGTGACGGGCGGTGATTGACGAGCGGTGATTGACGGGCGGTAGTCGACGGGCGGCGGCTGACGGACGGTGGCGAACGCTCGGCGAAGAGCGGGCGGCGGATGGCCCGCGACGGCCGGCCGTTGCCGGCCGGCGAACGGCAGCCGCCGTTCCGGCCGACGACCGCTGCCCGGTACGGACTGGCCCGGGGCCTGTGTCGGGCCTGGCCCACACCGGCCCGACCACCTCCCCGCGGGCTCGGCCGCAGGCCAGGACCGTACAAGCCGCAGGTCAGGACCGTACAGACCCCGGGACATGCACGACACAGGCTCCGGTGCAGGCGCTGCACAGGCCCGGGGCCATGCACGACACAGACCCCGGGGCCATGCACGACACAGACCCCGTGACAGGCGCTGCACAGACCCTGGACCAGGCCCCGCATAGCCCCCGAGCCAGGCCCCGCGCAGCCCCTCGGGCAGGGCCCATACAGCCCTCGGGCAGGGCCCATACAGCCCTGGGCCCCGGCCTGTGCAGTCTCCCCATCACGGTCTGTAAAGACCCCGGATCAGGGACCGTACAGCTCCCGGTAGGAGGGGAAGAGCCCGCCCGGCCCGTCCACGCCCTCCGCCGAGAGCGCTGCCTTCACCACCGACCGTGTCAGGACGTCCGCGCCCGCCGCGAGGATGTCGTTGACCGCGCCCGCCTCCAGATGGATGCCGAACGCAGGGTCCGTGCCCTCCGGCAGCAACGGCCGCTCGCCCGTCGCCAGGGCGAAGACCGTGTCCCCGTCGGACAGCAGATGTACGGGCCGCACCGCGCGCGCCAGCCCGTCGTGGGCCGTGCCCGCGAGCTTCTGGGCCTGGGGGCGGGTCAGGGCGGCGTCGGTGGCGACGACGGCGAGGGTGGTGTTGAGCGGCGGGTGCACGGATGCCGCCGAGCGTCGCGCGGACTCCTCCTTCGCCTCGGCCAGCGCCCGGTGCGCGGCGGCCAGCCGATCCTCGGGCGGGTAGGCGACATGACCGTCGTAGAGCTGCGCGTACAACACCCCCGTCAGCGGATCGACCAGCGAACCGGCCGCGTTGACCACCGCCAGGGCGGCCACCGTCACCCCCGAGGGCAGCACGGTGCTCGCCGACCCGACACCGCCCTTGAGCCCGCCGGCCACCGCGCCCGCGCCCGCGCCGACGCAGCCCTGGGCGACGGGCGCGCCCAGCTCCGTACGGGCCGCCGCCACGACGGCCTCCCGCCCGAACCCGGCATCCGGCCGGGCCCGCCAGTCGCCGCCGCGCCCCAGGTCGAAGAGGGCGGCGGCGGGTACGACCGGCACCACCTGCGCCGGATCCGGGCCGACCCGGAAGCCGCGACCCTGCTCCTCCAGCCAGGCGGCCACTCCGGACGCGGCGTCCAGACCGAAGGCGCTGCCGCCGCTCAGCACCACGGCCTCGACGCGCTGCACGAGGTTGCGCGGATCGAGCGCGTCGGTCTCCCGCGTCCCCGGCCCGCCGCCGCGCACATCCACGGCGGCCACCGCCCCGCCCTCCGGGGCGAGCACCACCGTGCTGCCGGTCAGCCATCCGTCGCCGATCCGCTGTGCGTGCCCGACCCGCAGGCCGCGCACATCGGTGAGGGCATCCGTCAGAGCGTCAGTCATGACAGCATCCGTATCACGCGGGCCCCGCCCGCCGTAGTGGGCGAAGGGCCGGGCGTCCTTACTCGGCCAGAGCCGGATCCCGCTCGTTGAGCAGCAGCCCGACAGCTACCGTCAGCGCGCACACCACCCCGGCCAGCAGCACGGCCGCCGCCCCCGCGAACGTGCACAGGAGGACCAGCAGCGCCGCTACGGGCAGCACGAGCTGCTGGGTGAGGGTGACCTTGTAGTGGCGGGAGTGCAGCAGCCAGACCGTGATCATGAAGATCGCGGCGGGCACCGTCACCGCGGCGGACGCGGCGGCCGTCGAGATGTGCGCCTTGCCCACCGCCTCCTCCACCGCTACCTCGATGCCCGCGCCGATCGCCGCCGCCGACCCGAAGACGAAGTAGTGGCCGTAGCCCCAGGGGAGCGCGTCCCGGTTGGACTTCAGATGGCTGTGGATGGGGACGGCGAAGTAGATCCACCAGGCCGCGAAGACGATGAGCAGTCCACCGACCGCGATGGGCAGTAGTTCCCCGAGCGCTTCGTTCTCGTCCACGGCGGACTGCACGGCGACCGTCCCGGCCGAGATCGTCTCGCCGAGGACGATGATGGTGAAGAGGCCGTACCGCTCGGCGATGTGGTGCGGGTGCCAGGCCGTCCGCTGGCGCCGCTCGGCGACGACCGGCACCGCCAGCTCCGCCACGACCAGCACCAGGAACAGCCACTTCTTCGCGTCGTCGGGGGCGAACAGCAGCGCCACCCAGCCGACTTGACAGATCGTCAGCCCCGTTGCGTAGAGCTGCGCGGTGCGCCGCGCCTCTCCGGTCTCGGAGTGCGCCGCCCGCAGCCACTGCGAGGTGAGCGCGAGCCGCATCGCGATGTAGCCGATGACGGCGACCGTCCAGTCGTTGTCGTCGAAGGCGCGCGGCACCCCGGCGGCATAGACCTGCACGCCCGCCATCTGCACCAGGGTCAGCACCCGGTACGGGACGTCGTCGCAGTCGTAGGCGGAGGCGAACCAGGAGAAATTCATCCAGGCCCACCAGATACCGAAGAAGACGAAGAGGTACCCCGTGACCCCCGTCCCGGTGTGCCCCTCGGCGAGGGCGTGCACCAGCCGGGTCCCCGCCTGGGCCACCGCGACCACGAAGCAGAGGTCGAAGAGCAGCTCCAGGTTGGTGGCGGCGCGGTGCTCCTCGTCGCGGCTGCGCGCCGTCATGCTGCGGACAAGGCCGGAAACGCGGCCGACGGGCGACGCCGGAGGGGTGCGCGGGCCGTCGGGCGTGGAGGAGTGTTCGTTCATCGGACGCGGGCCTCTTGGGTCGTACGGAGGGGGCGGGCGGCTCGTACCGCGGAGTCAGCTTGTCATGCACATCGGCTGTATCCCGTGACCCGGCCGGGCCAGGCGCATGGCGCGCTTCTCGCGCCGGACGCCCGCTGCCGTACCCGAGGCCCCGCCGTACCCTGGAGGCATGAGCACCGCCCCCGCCCCCGAACCGCGCGATCCGCGCCCCGCCCTGGTCTTCGACGACCCGCTGGCGCAGCAGTCCTCGGACGATACGGACCAAGGGTGGGGCGAGCGGACTCCGGCCGACAGCGGCGACAGCGCCGCCGACCTGGCCCGCTTCCTCGACGAGAAGCCGCCTCATCACCTCTGAGGCCGCAGCCGCCCGCGAGGCCGTAACCGCCTCTGAGCCCGCAGCCGCCCGCGAGGCCGTTACCGCCTCTGAGGTCGTGGCGCCCGCCCCGTCGGGCGTCGGCGCTAGTTCTGCGACGTCTGCGACGTCTGTGAATTCTGCGACGCCTGCGTCTTCTGCAGCGCGATGTGATCCGCGGCGGAGCCATTGCGCTGCGCGACGAGCGCGTCCCGGATCTCCGTCAGCAGTTCGACCTCGGTCGCCGGGAGCGGCGCGTCGTCCAGCGGCTTCTTGGCGTCCTGCCGCGCCTTCCACTTGTTCATCGGAAGGATCATGAGGAAGTAGACGACGCCCGCCGTGATCAGGAAAGTGATCGCGGCGCTGATCACCGAGCCCCACAGGATGTAGACGCCGTCCGTGTACTCGCCGCCCTTCTTCACGCAGGTGGTGAGGCAGGTCGAGTACTGATCCAGATTCTGGGTGCCGAAAGCGCCGATGATCGGGTTGATAACGCCCTTGACCACGGCATTGACGATGTTGGTGAACGCGGCACCGACAACGACGGCAACCGCGAGCTCGATCACGTTGCCGCGCATCAGGAATTCCCTGAAGCCGCCGAGGACCCCTGTCTTGTTCTCGCTCACCGAGCAGCCTCTCTTTGCACGCGTCATTCCCGGAACAATCCGCTCCGCAACATAGGCCAGGGTGAGGGAGGGCTGTCCAGTCGGGCAACTCGAAGTGGTTACCCGGCAGCGCGCGCGTACGGATATGCGCGGCGTTCCTGCTATACGCGGTGCCGTATGCGGCGCCGGGCGCGGTGCCATGGCTGGGCATGGCGTCACCGCCCCGCCGCGTCGGACGGCGCGCAGGAGACCGCCGCCCCGGCGCCCGGGTCGAGCCCGGTGACCGCCAGCGCGGCGGCGGCCGCCACCGCCAGCCCGGCGGCCACGGTCCGCCGTCGGCGCCGCATCGCCCGCCGCAGCCGGTGGCCGCCGCGCCCCATCCGCACCGGGGCGAAGGCGGGCACCGCGCACGGCGGGGGAGTGGAGGGAAAAGTGAGCGACGAGGTGAACGACACGGCAACCACCGCCTGACCTGGGGGAGCTTGGCCTGAACACACATCACGATGACGTGTTCCGCCGAATCCCGCTCGGGCCTGTGGACTACTGACCGGTTGTGGAAAACCTCACCACTCGCGTGGGTGTCACGGCAGCCGAATTCCGGGCTCCAGGCCGTCCAGCGCCGCCCCGCACGGGCACCCGCGCTCCTTGGTCTCGGGCAGCGCGCTCACCGCGTCGAAGAGCACCTCGCGCAGCCGCCCCACGTTCTTCCCGAAGACCCGCAGCACCTCCTCGTGCGAGACGCCCTCGCCGGTCTCGGCCCCCGCGTCCAGGTCGGTGACCAGCGTCAGCGAGGTGTAGCAGAGCTCCAGTTCCCGAGCCAGCACGGCCTCGGGGTGCCCGGTCATGCCGACCACCGACCAGCCCTGGCCCGCGTACCAGCGCGACTCGGCCCGGGTGGAGAAGCGCGGCCCCTCGATCACGCAGAGCGTCCCGCCGTCCACCGGCTCCCAGCCCCGCCCGCGCGCCGCCCCGATCGCCGCCTGACGCCCGGCGGGGCAGTACGGGTCGGCGAAGGAGAGGTGCACGACGTTCGGCGTGCTGCCGTCGGCCAGCGGCTCACCGTCGTAGAAGGTCTGGGAGCGCGCCTGCGTACGGTCCACCAGCTGGTCCGGTATGAGCAGTGTCCCCGGCCCGTACTCCGGGCGCAGCCCGCCCACCGCGCACGGCCCGAGCACCTGGCGCGCGCCGACGGAGCGCAGGGCCCACAGGTTGGCGCGGTAGTTGATGCGGTGCGGTGGCAAATGGTGCGCGCGTCCGTGCCGTGGCAGGAAGGCGACCTTGCGGCCCGCGATGTCGCCGAGGAAGAGCGAGTCGCTCGGCGGTCCGTAGGGGGTTTCGACCGTGATCTCGGTCACGTCGTCCAGGAAGGAGTAGAAGCCCGACCCGCCGATGACCCCGATTTCTGCGTTCGCCATGGCGATCACAGTAGCCCGAGCGGGGCACGCCGAGGGCCCCGTCGGAGGAAACCGACGGGGCCCTGGAGAGAGTCGAACGCGGGCGTCAGGCCGCGGAGCTGTTCGTCGAGCCGCTCGACGACTTCGACGCGGACGTGGAGGCCCCCGACGAGGAGGACGAGGAGGAAGACGAAGAGGACGAGTCCGAGGACGAAGAAGACGAAGCGGAGGAACCGCTGTCACTCTTGCCCGAGGAGTCCGCCGAGCCGGACGACGAGCCCGCCTTGGCCGGAGTGCTGCTGGACGACGAGCCGCGGCTGTCGTTCCGGTAGAAGCCGGATCCCTTGAAGACGATGCCGACCGCCGAGAACACCTTCTTCAGGCGCCCCTCGCAGCTCGGGCACACGGTAAGGGCGTCGTCGGTGAATTTCTGCACCGCCTCAAGGCCCTCGCCGCACTTGGTGCACTGGTACTGATAGGTCGGCACTTGCTCCTCCTGGCACTCTCACTCGATGAGTGCTAACGACGCTCCATAGTGCAGTATTCCGGCCGTTCAGTCCACCGAGACGGCCTCGCGGTGACCGACCCCACGTTCCGACTCGGCGACCACGCGCGATCCGCCGTCCTTCGGTACGAGGTGCCGGCGCAGTGCGAACAACACCAGAACCGCCAGTCCCGTACCCCCCAGAGGCACCAGGAATCCGGCGCTGGAACCGCCCGCGTCCACGAGCTGGCCGCCGACCGTCGCCGCCAGCGCCTGCCCCAGCGCCACGGCGCCGGTCAGCCAGGTGAACGCCTCGGTACGGGCGGTCGCCGGAACCAGGGATTCCACCAGGGTGTAGCCGGTGATCAGGGCGGGCGCGATGCACAGCCCGGCCAGCAGCCCGAAACCGCCGAGCAGCGGCGCGGAGTGCAGCGCCCACAGCGGGGAGGTGGCCAGCACCAGCAGCGGGTAGGCCGTCAGCAGCCGCCGCTGCGGGGTGACCCGCCAGGCGATGGCGCCGCAGACCACGCCCGCGATCATGTTGCCGGCCGCGAACGTCCCGTACAGCAGACCGTTGATGCCCGGCTGCCCGATCTCCTGCGTGAACGCGGTCAGCGAGACCTGCATACCGCCGAAGACCGACCCGATGCCGAGGAAGATGATCACGAGCACCCGCACGCCCGGCACGGAGAGCGCCGATGTGCGGTGCTCCGCGTCGCCGGAGCCGCGCCGGTTCGGTGTGGGCTGGGTGCGCCGCTGGAAGGCGAAGAGCAACCCGCCGACCAGCGTCAGCGACGCCTCCACGACGAGCCCGGCGGCCGGGTGCAGCCCGGTGCACAGCGCCGTCGCCAGCACCGGACCGATCACGAATGTGAACTCGTCGGTGACCGACTCGAAGGCCGCGGCCGTCGGCATCAGGGGCGAGCCGTCCAGCTTCGCCGCCCACCGGGCCCGCACCATGGGGCCTATCTGCGGTACGGACGCACCGGCCGGCACGGCGGCGATGTACAGCGCCCACAGCGGCGCGCCGAGCAGCGCCAGCGCCGTCAGCACGGCGATCGCCGAGGTGTGTACGACCACTCCGGGCAGCAGGACCGCCCGCTGCCCGAAGCGGTCCGCGAGTTTGCCGCTCTGCGGGGCGAACAGGGCCATGGCGACGCCCGCGGTGGCGGACACGGTGCCCGCGAGGAAGTACGAGCCGTTGGTGTGCTCGACCAGCAGCAGGATGCCGATGGTGAGCATCGCGAACGGCTGCCGGGCCAGGAACCCGGGCAGCAGGAACGTCCAGGCGCCGCGGGTGCGCAGCAGCTGTCCGTATCCGGGACGGGGCGGTGGAACTGCGTCAGACGGCTCCGGGGAGCGGTCGGTGACCGTGGATGCCACGGTCCGGGCCTTTCTGCCGCCTGGTAGCGCGCCGCCGCACGGAGGGAGCCTCCACGGAGCGCGCCGAGAGCTGTCCTCTCGCGCGGGACCGTGGTAGATGCCGGTTCGGCCACCTTGTGGTGCGCGGCCGCGGCCGCCGTGCGGTCGCGCCAGCCCTGCTTCAGGCAGAGTTGGGTTGGTTATTGCCGTTTCATGTTACCCATGGCTTTCCCCGGTGGCTTTCCGGACGGCTTCACGCCCGGTTCCGCCGCCCCTTTGCCTCCTGAACCAGTCGGTTTGTCCCCCGACCCCGTCGGCTTGCCTCCTGATGCTGTCGCCTTGCCGCCCGAACCCGGCAGCTTGCCTCCCTGTTCCTTCGGCCTGCCTCCCGGCCCCGGCGGTTTCCCGGCCGTCCCGGTCGGTTTCCCCACCGCTCCCGCCGGCTTCCGCGCCGCGTTCCCCGCGGGTTTCCGGTCCGGCCCGCCCGTCGTGCCGAGCCAGCCCGCCAGTTTGCCGCCCTCGCCGACGGCCCGTAGCCGCTGCTCGGCCTTGTCGCGCACCGGGTCGGTGGCGACGACCAGCAGTTCGTCGGCGCGCCGCAGCACCGTCGAGGGCAGCGGCACGAAGCTGGTGCCGTCCCGTACGACCAGGGTGACCGCGGCCCCGGCGGGCAGCCGCAGCTCGGCGACCTCGACGCCGTGCATCCGCGAGTTCTCCGGGATGGTCATCGACAGCAGATGGCCGCGCAGCCGCTCCAGCGGCGCGGACTCGATGCCCAGGTCCTTGGCCTCGTCGTCGCGGAGCTTGAGGTGCCGGGCGAGCCAGGGCAGCGTCGGCCCCTGCACCAGGGTGTAGATGATCACCAGGATGAAGACGATGTTGAACATCCGGCGGCTGTCGGGCACCGACGCCACCATGGGGATGGTGGCGAGCACAATGGGCACCGCACCGCGCAGCCCGGCCCAGGAGAGCAGTGTTTTCTCCTGCCAGGGTGTACGGAACGGCGCCGTGCTGAGGAACACCGACACCGGCCGGGCCACCACCGTCAGCACCAGCCCCACCACCACCGCGGGCAGGATGTCGTCGGCCAGTTCGTGCGGGGTGATCAGCAGGCCGAGCAGGACGAACATGCCGATCTGCGCTATCCACCCGAGCCCCTCGGCGAAGCCGCGGGTGGCGGGGGAGTGCGGCAGTTTGGCGTTGCCGAGTACCAGCGCCGCGAGATAGACGGCGAGGAAGCCGGAGCCGTGCGCGAGCGCGCCGCCTGCGTAGGCGGTGAACGCGATGGCCATGACCGCGATCGGATAGAGACCTGAGGCGGGCAGCGCCACATGCCGTAGCCCGTACGCGCCGAGCCAGCCGACCGCGAGGCCGATGGCCGCGCCGATGGCCAGCTCCAGGGCGATATCGCCGATCAGCAGATACCAGTGGTCGACCGGCCCCGCGGCGGAGAACGCCACGACCAGGATCACCACGGGTGCGTCATTGAAGCCGGACTCGGCCTCCAGCACGCCGGTGAGGCGGGAGGGAAGCGGAACGTTGCGCAGGACGGAGAAGACGGCCGCCGCATCGGTGGAGGACACGACCGCGCCGATGATCAGCGCCTGCCGCCACTCCATGCCGGCCAGGTAGTGGGCCGCGGTCGCCGTGACGCCCACGCTGACCGCGACGCCGAAGGTGGAGAGCACGGCGGCGGCCGGCAGCGCGGGCTTGATCTGCTTCCACTTCGTGCCGAGGCCGCCCTCGGCGAGGATCACCACGAGGGCCGCGTAGCCGATGACCTGGGTCAGACCGACGTCGTTGAAGACGACACCGATGCCGTCCTGGCCTATCGCGACGCCGATGCCCAGATATATGAGCAGGCTGGGGAGCCCGCTGCGGGATGAGACCCGGACCGCTGCCACGGCTGAGAGCAGCACGAGGGAACAGATCAGCAGGAGTTCGTTGAGGTGGTTGACAGTCAGGGGCCGGACCTTTCTCGTGCATTTCACGCCATATCGGCCGGAACTTCTCCCCGGACGACCGGTAACTTCATTGCCTTACCTAACATTTTACGGGTTCTTAACGCCTGCTTGTCGCTGCGGCGGCGGGAAGAGGGGTGCCGCGGGCGGTAAAGGGGGCCGTCGCGCGCGGTAAAACGGGGGCGCCGGAGAAGCGAAGAAGGGGCCTGGCGGCGACTCCGCGTAGGGACGTGACAGGGGGTGCGCCTATGGTTGCTCCAGCACTCCAGGACCACCCTGCCCCTCGAAGGACAGCGATGCCCGCCAACAAGACCGGCGCTTCCGCCGAGAAGACCGGCCCGAAGTCCGGCAAGAAAAAGGGCCGCCGCGCCCGTCTGCTCGTGATCACCCTCGTGCTGCTGCTCGTGGCGGGCGTCGGCTATGGCGCGTACTGGGGCGTCGACACGGTGCGAGCCTCCTTCCCGAAGACCTCCGGCACCCTTCAGCTCAAGGGACTGTCCGGGCAGGTACAGGTCAAGCGGGACGACAAGGGAATCCCGCAGATCTACGCCGACAACGCCGACGACCTCTTCCGGGCGCAGGGCTTCGTACAGGCCCAGGACCGGTTCTGGGAGATGGACGTCCGGCGCCATATGACGGCCGGCCGGCTCTCGGAGATGTTCGGCGCCAGTCAGGTGAAGACGGACACCTTCCTGCGGACCATGGGCTGGCGGCAGGTGGCGCAGAAGGAGTACGACACCAAGCTCTCGGCGAGCGCCAAGAAGAACCTCCAGGCGTACTCCGACGGAGTCAACGCCTACCTCAAGGACCATCAGGGCAAGGCGCTGTCCGCCGAGTACGCCGCTCTGGGCTTCGAGAACGACTACAAGCCCCAGAAGTGGGACCCGGTCGACTCCGTGGCCTGGCTCAAGGCCATGGCCTGGGACCTGCGCGGCAACATGCAGGACGAGATCGACCGTTCGCTCGCCTCGACGCGGCTCTCGGCCAAGCAGATCGAGCAGCTCTACCCGTCGTATCCGTACGGGCGCAACAAGCCGATCGTCGAGGGCGGCGCGGTCAACAGCCTCACCAAGCAGTTCGACCCCAAGGCGACGCCCACCTCCACGAACGGCGGCGCGCAGGGCAGCGGCAAGGGCGCCACGCAGGGGCTGCACAACAGCCTCTCCACGCTCTCCCAGAAGATCAGCTCCGTCCCGGCGCTGCTCGGCCCCAGCGGCAACGGCATCGGCTCCAACTCCTGGGTCGTCTCCGGCCAGTACACGACCACCGGCAAGCCGCTGCTCGCCAACGACCCGCACCTCGCGCCGCAGATGCCGTCGCTCTGGTACCAGATGGGCCTGCACTGCAACAAGGTCAGCGCGGCCTGCCCGTACGACGTGGCCGGGTACACCTTCTCCGGCATGCCCGGCGTCGTCATCGGCCACAACCAGGACATCGCCTGGGGCATGACCAACCTGGGCGCGGACGTCTCCGACCTCTACCTGGAGAAGGTCACCGCCGACACGTACCTCTTCGACGGCAAGCAGAAGCCCTTCACCACCCGCAAGGAGACCATCAAGGTCGCGGGCGGCACGGACCGCGTCATCACGGTCCGTACGACCAACAACGGGCCGATCGTCTCCGACCGCGACTCCGAGCTCGGCAAGGTCGGCCAGAACGCGCCCGTCAAGGACCCCGCGCCCGACCGCGCCGACGGCTACGCCGTGGCGCTGCGCTGGACCGCGCTGGACGCCGGCAAGTCCATGGACGCGGTCTTCGAGCTGAACCGGGCCAAGGACTTCGACTCGTTCCGCAAGGCCGCCCGCGACTTCGAGGTGCCGTCGCAGAACCTCATCTACGCCGACACCAAGGGCAACATCGGCTACCAGGCCCCGGGGCGGATCCCGGACCGCGACAAGGGCGACGGCCGCTACCCGGCCCCCGGCTGGGACCCCGCCTACCAGTGGAAGAAGTTCATTCCGCAGTCCGCGCTGCCCTGGGAGAAGAACCCCAAGTCCGGCTACATCGTCACCGCCAACCAGGCGGTCGTCGACAAGGACAAGTACCCGTACCTGCTGACCGACGACTGGGGTTACGGCGCGCGCAGCCAGCGCATCAACGACCTCATCCAGTCGAAGGTCAAGGACGGCGGGAAGATCTCGACGGACGACATGCAGAAGATGCAGATGGACAGCAGCAGCGAGATCGCCAAGCTGCTGACGCCCTATCTGCTCAACATCGACCTCGGCTCCCTGCACCTGAAGGCCAAGGAGACGCAGTACATCCGCGACGCGCAGAAGCTCCTTGAGGGCTGGGACTACACCCAGGAGCCCGACTCGGCGGCCGCCGCGTACTTCAACGCCGTCTGGCGCAACACCCTCAAGCTCGCCTTCGGCAACAAGCTGCCCAAGGAGCTGCGGGTCGAGGGCCAGTGCCTGCGTGTGAAGCCCACCAGCGACTCCGGTCCGGCCGAGGACCTCAACGGCAACGCCCGGCTCGTCACCGAGTGCGGCCAGCGCTCCCCCGACCAGGCGCAGCCCGACGGCGGCGACCGCTGGTTCGAGGTGGTCCGCAACATCCTCAAGAAGCCCGACAGCGAGTGGTGGAAGACCAGCGGCACCCGCACCAACCCGGGCGCCCACGACCGCGACGACCTGCTGGCCCACGCCATGAAGGACGCCCGCTGGGAGCTGACCTCCAAGCTCGGCAAGGACGTCAACTCCTGGAGCTGGGGCCGGCTGCACCAGCTGACGCTGAAGAACCAGACGCTCGGCAAGGAGGGCCCCGGCTTCGTCCAGTTCCTGCTGAACCGCGGCCCCTGGAACCTCGGCGGCGGCGAGGCGGCGGTCGACGCCAGCGGCTGGAACGCGGCGGGCGGCTACGACGTCGTATGGGTGCCGTCGATGCGGATGGTCGTCAACCTCGCGGACCTCGACAAGTCCCGCTGGATCAACCTCACCGGCGCCTCCGGACACGCCTACAACGCTCACTACTACGACCAGACGGACATGTGGGCCAGGGGCGAACTGCTCCCCTGGGCCTACAGCCCCGACGCCGTCAAGAAGGCCACCAAGGACGAACTGGTCCTCAAGCCTTAGCGGCGCCGCTCGGCAGCGCGCCTTTAGCGGCCCGCGGGGGCGCAAACCTCCGGGACGGCCCTAAAGGGCGGCTGTGAAACGGCGGACGGCCGACGGCGTCACCGCCGCGTGCACGAGGTGGTCGTGGGGTTCCTCCGGGACCCGCGCGACCACCTCGTCGTCGTAGAGGAGCACCACCAGCGCCGGATCGGCGCCCGCCCGCGCCAGCCGGGCGAGCACCCGGTCGTACGACCCGCCGCCGCGCCCGAGCCGCATGCCGCGCCCGTCCACCGCGAGGCCCGGCAGCAGCACCGCGTCGGCCCCGGCGACCGCGCCGGGCCCCAGCCGCACGCCGGACGGCTCCAGTAGCCCCCGGCCGGCCCGTACGAGCCGCTCCGCGCCCGCGTAGTCCCCCCAGTCCAGGTCGTTGTCCGCAAGCAGTACGGGCAGCAGCACCCGTACGCCCCGCGCGCGCAGCGCGTCCAGCAGCGGGCGGGTCCCCGGCTCGCGTCCCACCGACACATACGCGGCGACGGTGCGCGCCTCCGCGAGCTCCGGCAGCTCCAGGGCGCGCCGCGCCAGCGCCTCGCCCGCCCCCGCGACGTCACCGGCCGTCAACCCGGCCCTCACCGCCAGGAGGGCCTGTCGCAACTCGCCTTTGTTACCTTCATATTTGGTCACTGTGCACACAATTCCGCTCTCTCAGTTCATATTCACCGGACCATCATCTTCCCCGCAATGCCAGCCGATATGGTTCGGCCCATGACTTCCTCGCACTCAAGGATCACCAAGGCTGTCATCCCGGCCGCCGGCCTCGGAACCCGCTTTCTTCCGGCCACCAAAGCCACCCCCAAGGAAATGCTGCCGGTCGTGGACAAGCCGGCGATCCAGTACGTGGTGGAGGAAGCGGTCGCCGCCGGTCTGTCCGATGTCCTCATGGTGACCGGGCGCAATAAGCGCCCCCTGGAAGACCACTTCGACCGCAATTACGAGCTGGAAGAGGCTCTTCGGCGCAAGGGGGACGAGTCGCGGCTCGCCCGGGTGCAGGAATCCAGCGACCTGGCGACCATGCACTACGTCCGCCAGGGCGACCCCCGCGGCCTCGGACACGCCGTGCTGTGCGCCGCGCCGCACGTCGGCAGCGAACCCTTCGCCGTGCTCCTCGGCGACGACCTCATCGACGCCCGCGACCCGCTGCTCGCCCGGATGATCGAGGTGCGCGAACAGCACGGCGGCAGCGTCATCGCCCTCATGGAGGTCGACCCCGCCCAGATCCACCTCTACGGCTGCGCCGCCGTGAAGCCGGGCGGCGAAGAGGACGTCGTCCAGGTCACCGGCCTGGTGGAGAAGCCCACCGCCGCCGACGCCCCCAGCAACTACGCCGTCATCGGCCGCTACGTCCTCGACCCGGCCGTCTTCGACGTGCTCCGCAGGACCGAGCCGGGCCGCGGCGGCGAGATCCAGCTCACCGACGCCCTCCAGGACCTCGCCGCCTACCCCGATCTCGGCGGCCCGGTGCACGGCGTGGTCTTCAAGGGCCGCCGCTATGACACCGGGGACCGTGGTGACTATCTGCGTGCCATTGTCAGACTGGCATGCGAACGTGAAGACCTGGGGCCGGACTTCCGGGCCTGGCTCCGCAGTTATGTCACCGAGGAGATGTAGCACTTTGACCAGCACCGCCGACAAGGCCGCCGAGCAGGGCAGTGACCGGGGCAGCGAGCAGGGCGGGGGCCGCGCGGGGGCCGACGCCCCGGCCGCCTCGGACCGGGTCTGGTCGGTGGACGAGCACCTCGCGGACATCCTCGCCAGGATCCGCCCGCTGGAGCCGATCGAGCTGCAACTGCTGGACGCCCTGGGGTGCGTGCTCGTCGAGGACGTCACCGTCCCCGCCGCCCTGCCGCCCTTCGACAACAGCTCGATGGACGGCTATGCCGTGCGGGTCGCCGATGTCGCGGGGGCGAGCGAGGAGTTCCCGGCGGTGCTGACCGTGGTCGGCGACATCGCGGCGGGCAGCGGCGACCTCCCGGAGATCGGCCCCGGCGAGGCCGCCCGCATCATGACCGGAGCCCCGCTGCCGTCCGGCGCCGAGGCCGTCGTCCCCGTCGAGTGGACCGACGGCGGTACGGGCGGCGGCCCGGCCGACGCGATGGCCGCGCACAGCGCCGCCCCCGACGGCGCGTGGGGCGAGGTCCGGGTGCACCGCCCGGCCGGGGCCCGCGCCCATGTCCGCGCCCGCGGCAGCGACGTCACGGCGGGCGACCTCGCCCTGCGGACCGGCACGGTCCTCGGACCCGCCCAGATCGGCCTGCTCGCCGCGATCGGCCGGGCCACCGTGAAGGTCCGCCCGTGCCCCCGGGTGGTCGTCATGTCGACCGGCAGCGAACTGGTCCAGCCGGGCGAGCAGTTGGCCCCCGGCCAGATCCACGACTCCAACAGCTTCATGCTCACCGCCTGCGCCCGCGACGCCGGGGCCATCGCCTACCGGGTCGGCGCCGTGGCCGACGACGCCGAGACCCTCCGTTCCACCATCGAGGACCAGCTGATCCGCGCCGACGCCATCGTCACCAGCGGCGGCGTCAGCGTCGGCGCGTACGACGTCGTCAAGGAGACCCTCTCCGGGTTCGGCGGCGCCGAGGGCAGCGTCGACTTCCGCAAGCTCGCCATGCAGCCCGGAAAGCCCCAGGGCTTCGGTTTCATCGGCGACGGCCACGGAAGGTCCGCCCGTACCCCGCTGCTCGCCCTGCCGGGCAACCCGGTCAGCTCGTACGTCTCCTTCGAGCTCTTCGTGCGACCCGCGATCCGTGCCCTGATGGGCCTCGAACCGGTGGACCGCCGGACCGTGCGGGCCGTGTGCGTGGACGGCGTGGAATCCTCTCCGAAGGGGAGGCGCCAGTTCCTGCGCGGCCGCTACAACGCCGAAGCGGGCGCGGTGACCGCCGTCGGCGGCTCCAGTTCCCACCTCGTCAAGGCGCTGGCCGACGCCGACGCCCTGATCGTCGTCCCCGAGGACGCCACCGCCGTCGAGCCGGGCGCGGAGGTCGACGTGGTACTCCTCGACTGACCGACGGCTCCGGCCGGTACGGTATCTGCCCAAAAGGACCGGACCGGGAGAACGATGAGCAGCGCGCAGGACCCGATGGCCACCCCCGAGGGCGGCGGTGCCCCCGGCACCCCGCCCCGCCTCACCCACCTCGACGCGGCCGGCGCGGCCCGGATGGTCGATGTCTCCGCGAAGGACGTCACCGCCCGTACGGCCCGCGCCACCGGCCGCGTGCTGGTCGCACCACGCGTCGTGGAGCTGCTGCGCGGCGCCGGGGTCCCCAAGGGCGACGCCCTCGCCACGGCCCGTATCGCGGGCATCATGGGTGCCAAGCGCACCCCCGAACTGATCCCCCTCTGCCACCCGCTGGCGGTCTCGGGGGTGCGGGTCGACCTGACGGTCGCCGACGACGCCGTCGAGATCGCCGCCACCGTCAAGACCACCGACCGTACGGGCGTCGAGATGGAGGCGCTGACCGCCGTCACCGTCGCCGCGCTGACCGTGATCGACATGGTGAAGGCGGTCGACAAGGGCGCGGTCATCACGGACGTACGGGTCGAGGAGAAGAGCGGCGGCAAGTCCGGCACCTGGACCCGCGCCGACGGGGAAGGCGGCGCCGCGTGAGCGCGGACCCGGCGGCGTACCGCGCGCTGGTCGTCACCGCCTCGAACCGGGCGGCCGCCGGCGTGTACCCGGACCGGGGCGGCCCGCTGCTCGCCGAGGGGCTGGCCGCGCTCGGCTTCGAGGTCGGCGGGGTGCGGGTGGTGCCCGACGGGGACCCCGTCGAGGAGGCGCTCCGGGAGGCGGTGGCCGCCGCGTACGACGTGGTGGTGACCACCGGCGGTACGGGCATCTCGCCCTCCGACCGCACGCCCGACGCGACCCGCCGCGTCCTGGACTACGAGATCCCCGGCATCCCCGAGGCCATCCGGGCGGAAGGGCTCGCGAAGGTCCCCACGGCCGCTCTCTCGCGGGGGCTGGCCGGGGTCGCCGGGACGACGCTCGTCATCAACCTCCCCGGTTCCACGGGCGGGGTCCGGGACGGCCTGGCCGTGCTGGGGCGGCTGCTGGTCCACGCCGTCGACCAGATCCGGGGCGGGGACCATCCGAGACCATCGGGGAGCACCAACTGAACGCCCCCTGGCCCGCCGAGCTGGTGGACGGGGACACGTCCCTGCGGCCCATAAGGCTGCGGGACCAGCGGGCGTGGCGGGAGGTCAACCGGCGCAACCGCGAGTGGCTGCGCCCCTGGGAGGCCACCATCCCGCCGCCCCCGCCCGGCGGGCCGCTGATCCACCGGCCGACGTACCGGCAGATGGTGCGCCATCTGCGCGCCGAGGCGCACGCGGGGCGGATGCTGCCATTCGTCATCGAGTACCAGGGGCGGCTGGTCGGGCAGTTGACTGTGGCGGGGATCACCTGGGGGTCGATGTGCTCCGGGCACGTCGGCTACTGGGTGGACGAGGCCGTGGCCGGCCGCGGCGTCATGCCGACGGCCGTCGCCCTCGCGGTCGACCACTGCTTCCGGACGGTCGGGCTGCACCGCGTCGAGGTGTGCATCCGGCCGGAGAACGGACCCAGCCGCCGGGTCGTGGAGAAGCTCGGTTTCCGGGAGGAGGGGCTGCGGCCGCGCTACCTCCACATCGACGGCGGCTGGCGGGACCATCTGGTCTATGTGCTGACGGCCGAGGAGGTCCCGGAGGGGCTGCTGACCCGGTGGCATCGCGTGCGGCCCAACGCTTCGCAGAAATAAAATGAATGTTCGAATTCAGTCGCCAAATGACCGCATTCGTGAGGTGCTGAACCAAACAATCACAAAAAAAGTTCGAGATATCGGCCAGATCATGCGACACACCGCGCCAATTGGCGGATGCACTTGCGCATGCCCCTCTACGGTGTGAAGCGTGAGCAGCAGCGGCCTCATCTACGCAGTCATCGTCGGGGCCTGGGCCGCCTACTTGGTGCCGATGTGGCTCCGTAGGCAGGACGAGCTGAATGAAGCCCGTCCGACGGAACGCTTCTCCACCGCCATCCGGCTGCTGTCCGGCCGGGCGGGGATGGAGCGCCGTTACGCCAAGGACCAGAAGGACCTGACGGACCTGGAGGGAAGCGACTCCGACGACGCGGGGGACCCGACCGGGCCTCCCGCCGCCGAGCGGAGCGCGCCCGTACCGGACGCCGCGACCGACAAGGTCGACGTCCGGTCCTTCGGCGCGTCCGCGTCCGTCCCGACCCCCACGGCCGCGGAGCGCGCCCGGCGCTCGAAGGTGCTCGCGCGCCGCCGGCGCACCACCGTGGTCCTCTTCCTCTGCTTCACGGTCGGCGCGGTCGTCGCGGGCGTCGGCGGACTCGCCTTCCTGTGGGCCCCGGCCGCCCCGGCCCTGCTGCTCAGCGCGTACATCGTCTATCTGCGGGTCCAGGAGAAGCGGCGCTTCGCCTTCACCATGGACCAGCGCCGCGCCGAACTCGCCGCCCAGCGGCTCCGAGAGGGCCGCCCACACCCTCGGCCGGCGGCGGAGTCGCCCACCATCGCCGACGCCCCGGCTGACCCCGCCGCCCAGCCCCGGACCGAACCCGACGCCCCCGCGACGCCCGCGCCTTCCGTGCACGCGGCGGGGCGGCGCGCCCTCGTGGAGCAGACCGACCACGCCGAGTGGGTGGACCAGCAGCGCGAGCGCGGCCGGGGCGGAGCGGGCGAGAGCTGGGAGCCCGTGCCCGTACCGCTGCCCACGTACGTCACCGCGCCGGTCGCCCCGCGCGCCGGCGGCAGCGTGGACCTCGGCGCCCCGGACACCTGGAGCTCGGCCCGTTCCAGTCCGGCCGAACCCGCCCCGGAACAGCCCGAGGAGCAGCCGGCCCCCGAACCGCAGCGCCAGCCCCGCTCCCGCCGCCGCACCCGCGACCGGGGCCGCACCCCCCTCTTCGACCAGTACGCCGACGAGGACCGCCCCCGCGCCGCCAACGAGTGAGCCCCACCTCCTGGCGCCCCGTCGCTGACCAGGAGGGGAGCGGATTTCCGAGCACCCCGATAGGGATGCTAGAGTTTCACTCGTTGCAAGGGCCTGTGGCGCAGTCTGGTAGCGCACCTCGTTCGCATCGAGGGGGTCTGGGGTTCAAATCCCCACAGGTCCACCGCAAGGGCCGTTCACGGGTTAGCTCGTAGGCGGTTCACGAAATCCCGTCCGATCATTTCGATCGGACGGGATTTCGTCGTTTCCGGGCTCGTTGGGAAGTCTGGGTGCGCACGTCGTGGTCGGCGTCACGGGGGTGTGGCAGGTCGCGGCGGAGGCGGTTGACGGTCGGGGGCGCCGCGCCGGCCGGGCCCGGGGACGCGGCGTACAGCGTGGCCCAGGGAGAGGAGCCGTAGGGGATACCCGGGCCCGGCCCGTCTCAGCCGTTCGGGGTGTCCGGGATCGGGTCGGCCACGGCCGCGGCGTAACGGGTGAGTGAGAGGTTGTAGGACGGCAGATGGCCGGCGAGCGCGCCGAGCGCGAGCGCTGCTGCTTCCCGTTCGCGTCCGAGGTCGACGAACGCAAGGGCGAGGAACGCGGTGACCGCGTCGTCGAGTCCGTCCGAGGTCCTCTCGCGCTCCGCGAGCAACAGGTCGGCGCTGGTCTCCGGGTGGCCGAGGGTGCGCAACGTACTCGCCAGCTGGATGACCGCCTGCCGTCGACGATCACCGTCCAGGCCGTCGTCCAGAGCCTTCCGGTAGAGGGGAACGGCCTGCTCGGCCAGGTCGGTCGCGTCGTGGGCGGAGGCGAGTTCGAACGCGGCGACGGCGTGGCCCTCCGGCAGTTCGCCGGCCAACTCCTTGATCTTCGAGCGGAACTCCGCCGCGTCGTGGTCCTCGAACGCGGCCCACAGGGCGGCGCACCGCTGTTCCCACTCCGCCGTGATCTTTATGGTCATGGTCGTAGCTTCGCAGGTAGAGCCGACCGCCGGAATGGCCCTATGTGGCCTCTGTCGCTCCGCCGTCAGCAGCGGGGCGAAACGTCACTCCCGGCGATCATGGCGAGCATGGCGATCGCCGGGATCTTCGTCGTTCCGGGGCCCGTTGGGGCGGAGCTTTGGGGCGGTTTCGCGCCTTGTCGTCGTGGCCGCCGTTCGGGGATCCGCGCGGACCGCTCCGCAAGGCTCGCCGACACCCGCGGCCGCCGGACCCTGGTCCTCATGGCCCCCGGCTGGGTGCGTACCGGCATGGGCGGCCCGGACGCCCGGTACGGCATCGGCGGCAGCATCCCGAACGTGGTCAGGACCCTCGACGACCTGCGGGGCAAGCCCGGACTGCACGACGTCGACTTGCTCGGCCGCACGGTAGCGTGGTGAGCGCGGCGCTTCGGAGCGCCGGGCACACGACATGGCGCCTTGGGCCGCCGCGGCACTGAGGGACACGGGAGACGACCGATGGCAGCCACCTCGTCGGGATCGTCGGGATCGTCGGGACCACCGCCGGGACGGCCGGCCGAGCCGGTCCAGCAGGCGTGGGCGCTCATGCAGCGGTTCGTCGAGGCGCACAGCCGCCGGGGCGAGCTGGCCGAGGCGCTCGGGTTCCGCCTCGGCGGCGGCCGGGGCAAGATCCTTCTCCAGCTCCGCGACGGGCCGGTGACGCTCAGCCGGCTCGCGCAGGTGAACGGCCTCGACGCCCCGTACACGACGCTCATCGTCGACAAGCTGGAAGCTCACGATCTGGTCGAGCGCCGGCCGCACCCCGAAGACCGGCGGCGCAAGCTGGTCACGCTCACGGCCGCCGGGCACGAAGCCATCGCGACCATCGACGCCATCCTGATGCGTCCGCCTCCGGCGGTCGGCACCCTTTCCGGCGACGAACTCGACCAGCTCACCCGGCTCTTCACCCGCCTCCTCGACGCGGACGGCGGCGATGGCGGCGATGGCGGTGACGGCGGGCAGTGCCGATAGCTGTTTACCGTTCGCCCCACGTCGGCCCGGCGGCCGGACGAGGATCGCCCTACGGGTTCGGCGTACGGGTATCGGCGTACGGGACCTTTGTCGTTTCCGGGGATAATTCGGCGATGATTCTCTGTGCCCGACGAGGAAGGAGCCGCTGATGCTGTTCCGGCAGCTGGAGTATTTCGTGGCGGTGGCCAAGGAGCGGCACTTCGCCCGGGCGGCCGACGCCTGTTTCGTCTCGCAGCCCGCGCTGTCGGCGGCCATCGCCAAGCTGGAGCGCGAGCTGAACGTCACCCTGATCAACCGGGGGCACAACTACGAGGGCCTCACCCCCGAGGGCGAGCGACTCGTCGTGTGGGCCAAGCGGATCCTCGCCGAGCAGGACGCGTTCAAGGCCGAGGTGGCCGCCGTCCAGTCGGGCATCACCGGGACGCTGCGGCTGGGTACGGACCCCACCGCGTCGACGACCCTGGCGCTGCCCGTGGCCGCGTTCCGGGCGGCGCACCCGCTGGCCAAGGTGCAGGTCAGCTCCCGGCTGTCGGCGAAGGAGCTGCACCGGCAGCTGCGCGAGTTCGAGCTGGACGCCGCCATCGCGCACTTCGGGCCCGAGGACCAGGAGGGCCTTCAGGTGCTGCCGCTCTACCAGGAGCGGTACGTGCTGCTGGCGTCCGAGGAGCAGCTGACGCCGCAGACCCACACCATGACGTGGGCCGAGGCGGCCCAGCTGCCGCTCGCCCTGCTGACCCCCGACATGAGGGTCCGGCAGCTCATCGACGGCGTGTTCGCGGACAGCGGGGTCGTGGTGACCCCGCAGCTGGAGACGGACTCCGTCGCCTCTCTCTACGCGACCGTCGGCGTCGGCGAGTGGGCGAGCATCGTGCCGCACACGTGGATGCGCGCGATGCCGGTGAGCGGCCGGACGAGGGCCGTACGCCTGGTCGACCCGGACGCCAGCGCGCAGGTCTCCGTCGCGATACACGCCGCGACCCCCGGGTCGGTGGTCGCCCGGGCGTTCATGAACGCGGCCACGGGCCTGTCCCTGGACGAGGTCTTCGAGCAGCCGCTGCCCACGGAGCACCGGGTCAGGTGACGGCGGGGGCGGGGCCGACGCCTTCTACGGCCCCGCTCCCGCCTCTCAACTCCCCTCAACGCGCGTACCGCGACTCCACCGCCGACCGGTCGAGACCGCCCTTCGCCGTATGCGGCAGCGCCGTGACGATGTCGAGCCGGTCCGGCACCTCGAAGGCGGACAGCCGGTCGCGGCAGTACCGCAGGATCTGCTCGGAGCCGGTGCTCTCGCCCCCGCGTACGACCACGGCGGCGCCGACCCGCTGCCCGTAATGCGCGTCGGGCACGGCGAACACGGCCGCCTCGGCGACGCCGGGGCACCCGGCGAGGACGTCCTCGACGTGCTCGGGCGAGATCTTCTCGCCCCCGCGGTTGATGAGGTTCTTGATGCGGCCGGTGAGGAACAGATACCCGTCCTCGTCCAGCGAGCCCAGGTCCCCGGTGCGCAGCCACCCGTCGGCGAAGCCGTGCGCCGTCTCGGCCGGATCGGCGAGGTAGCCGCGGGCCACGGTGGGGCCTTGCACCCAGACCTCGCCCTGGACGCCCGCCGGACACGGCTGCCCGCCGCGGCCGAGGACCCGAAGGGCCACCCCGGTCGGCCGGCCGACGGAGCCGTGCTTCAAGGGGCCCCGCCCCGGCAGCGGTTCGCTGGCCGCCTGGTGGGCGGACTCGGTCATGCCGTACGCGGAGAGCAGCGGCGCGCCGAGGGTGCGCTCCAGCGCCCGTTGCGTGGCCGTGTTCAGCGGGGCGCTGCAACTGCGTACGAACCTCAGCGGCGCGAGTTCCGGGCCGGGGTATTCGGTCGCCGCCCGGTCCAGCAGGATCTCGTGGATGGTCGGTACGGCCGTGAACCACGTGGCGGACACGGACCGTACGTCGCTCCAGAACGTACGCGCGGAGAACCGCCCCCGTTCCGGCAGCAGCACACGGCCCCCGCCGGCGAGGGAGGCGAGGAGCGCCGCGAACAGCCCGTGACCGTGGAAGAACGGCATCGCGGCGACCGTCGCGTCGTCGGGCCCCAGCTCGTACGTGGCGCAGATGCCCCGCACGGAGGCGGCCACGTTGGCGCGGGTCAGCGGCACCATCTTGGCCCGGTCGGTGGTCCCCGCGGTGAACAGGACGAGGGCGTCGTCGGCCGACAGCTCACGGGACGCGCCCGTGTCCGGGGGCGCCGGGGGAGCGCTGGTGTCGAGGGAGGCCGTCGCCGTGCCCGCCCGGGAGACGTCCACGCGCAGCGGCCAGGCCGGTGCGTGGACGCGTGCGGCCGGCTCCGCGCCGGTCGCGGGCGGACCGAGCAGGACCGCCCGCGCGCCCAGCGCGTCGATCCGGGCGGAGAGCTGTGAGCCGGGCAGGGCGGGGTCCATCGGGGCGACCACCAGCCCGGCCCGCGCCGCGCCCAGCAGCCCCACGGCGAACTCGGCGGTGTTGGCGCAGACGAGGGCGACCGCGTCGCCGCGGCGCAGCCCCGCCGCGGTGAGCCGCGCGGCCATGTCGTCGGCCGACGCGGCCAGGGCCCCGTAGGAGAGGGGCAGCCGGTCGCCGCCGACGATGAGCGCCGGTGCGTGGGGGGCCTCATGCGCGGGCCGGTCGAGGAGATCGTCGAGGCCCGTGAGAGCCGGGGGCCGGTAGCGGTTCGTGTCGGGCACGGACGCCGCGGTCGGTACGGCCATGACCACCGCCTCCTCTTGTCGTCAGGTCGTGGAACCGGGCCGGCCGCGGGGCCGGACCGGTCATGGACGTCATGGACGTCATGGACGTCATGGACTCGGAATCAGAATCGGATCTTCGAAAGTCGTGGAAGCAGCTCCCCGAAGGCACGGAGGCACGGGGCGCGGAGGCACCGGGCACGGAGGCTGCTGCCGGATCTTCGGAAGCTCTCATCAGCGAGCCTGCGCGGGCGCGGCCCAGCCGTCCAATACGCGTTGGCGAACAACCGATAGCGAGCATCTATCAACAGCCCTGAGAAGCCGCTCCGCCCCCGCTGACCAGGGCTCGATAGACAGCGGTTATCGGCTGGTCGCCGATAGATCTTGGACGTGGCCGCGCCCGCTGCGGATGGTGGAAGACGAAGCCGAAAAGGCCAGTCCGCCCAAGGAGGTCCTCGGACCATGACCGCCCCCACCGCACCGGAGACCGCCGCCACCGCCGACGCTCCGACCGAGCTCACCGACGGCTACCACCTGGTGGTCGACGCGCTCAAGCTCAACGACATCGACACCGTCTACGGGGTGGTCGGCATTCCGATCACCGATCTGGCCCGCCTCGCGCAGGCGCAGGGCATCCGCTACATCGGCTTCCGGCACGAGAGCAACGCCGGGCACGCGGCGGCCGCCGCCGGATACCTCACCAAGAAGCCGGGCGTGGCACTCACGGTCTCCGCGCCGGGCTTCCTCAACGGGCTGGTCGCGCTGGCCAACGCCACCACGAACTGCTTCCCGATGGTGCAGATCTCCGGCTCCAGCGAGCGCCACCTCGTCGACCTCAAGCAGGGCGACTACGAGGAGATGGACCAGCTCGCCGCCGCCCAGCCGTTCGTCAAGGCCGCGTACCGGGTGAGCCGGGTCGAGGACATCGGCCGCGGCATCGCCCGCGCGCTGCGCACCGCGATCTCCGGCCGCCCCGGCGGCGTCTACCTCGACATCCCCGCCGCGGTGCTCGGCTCGGTCCTCGACGCGCAGACGGGCGCCGCGACGCTGAGCCGCCTCGTCGACCCCGCGCCGCGCCAACTGCCCGCGCCCGACGCGGTGGACCGCGCGATCGAGCTCCTGGCGGGCGCCGAGCGGCCGCTGGTGATGCTCGGCAAGGGCGCCGCGTACGCGCAGGCGGACGACCGTATCCGCGAGTTCATCGAGTCCACCGGCATCCCGTACGTACCGATGTCGATGGCCAAGGGGCTGCTGCCGGACGGCCACCCGCAGTCCGCGGCCACGGCCCGTTCGCTGGCGCTGAAGAAGGCCGACGTCGTGATGCTGGTGGGCGCCCGGCTCAACTGGCTGCTGGGCCACGGCGAGGCGCCGCAGTGGAACCCCGACGCGAAGTTCATCCAGGTGGACATCGAGCCGAAGGAGATGGACAGCAACCAGCCGATCGCCGCTCCGCTCGTCGGGGACATCGAGTCGGTCTTCGAAGTGCTCGCCGAGCGGACGAAGCCCGGCGAGATCACGGCGCCCGCCGCCTGGCGGGAGGAGCTCGCCGCGCGCTCGGCGAAGAACGTCGCCAAGATGGCGGACCGGCTGGCGGCCGACCCGCACCCCATGCAGTTCATGGGTGCGCTGAAGGCCGTACGCGACGTGGTGCGCGAGCACCCCGAGACGTACATCGTCAACGAGGGCGCCAACGCCCTGGACATCGCCCGCAACGTGATCGACATGCAGGTACCGCGGCACCGCCTCGACAGCGGCACCTGGGGCGTCATGGGCATCGGCATGGGCTACGCCATCGCGGCGGCCGTCGAGAGCGGAGCGCCGGTCGTGGCCGTCGAGGGCGACAGCGCCTTCGGGTTCAGCGGCATGGAGCTGGAGACGATCTGCCGTTACAAGCTGCCCGTCGTCACCATCATCCTCAACAACGGCGGCGTCTACCGGGGCGACGACGTCAACCCGTTGGAGACCGACCCGTCGCCGACGACCCTGATGCTCCACGCGCGCCACGACACGATGATGGAGGCGTTCGGCGGCAAGGGCTACCGCGCGACCACGCCCGCCGAGGTCACCGCCGCCCTCACCGAGGCGCTGGCCTCGGGCGGCCCGGCCCTCATCGACTGCGCGATCGACCCCTCGGCCGGCACCGAGAGCGGCCACATCTCGCACCTCAACCCGAAGGGCATCACCGTCGGCAACATCACGCCGGCGAAGAAGTGAGCGCCGCGCCGGGAGCCGTACCCGCGTCCGAAGGCGTACCCGCGCCCGAATACGTACCCGCGCCGGGAGCCGTACCGGGGCACGCGGACGTACCCGCGCCGGGAGCCGTACCGGGGCACGCGGACGTATCCGCGCCCGGAGCACCGCCAGGACGCGCGCGCCCCCGCACACCCCACCCGCACACCGAGAACGCCAAGAACACCAAGAACACCCACGAGAAGGAAGCCGCCATGAGTGAGAAGCCGCTCGCAGGAATCAAGGTGATCGACTTCACCGGGGTCCAGGCCGGCCCCGCGTGTACCCAGCTGCTCGCCTGGTTCGGCGCCGACGTCATCAAGGTCGAGCGCACCAGCGGCGGCGATGTGACCCGCCGTCAGCTGCGGGACATCCCCGACGTGGACGCCCTCTACTTCACCATGCTGAACAGCAACAAGCGCTCGCTGGCCATCAACACCAAGGCCCCCGAGGGCAAGGAGGTCATGGAGAAGCTGATCCGCGAGGCCGACATCCTCGTCGAGAACTTCGCGCCGGGCGCCATGGACCGCATGGGCCTCGGGTGGGACCACATCCACGAGCTCAACCCCCGGCTGATCCTCGGCTCGGTCAAGGGCTTCAACGAAGACTCGCCCTGGTCCGACCTCAAGGTCTACGAGAACGTCGCGCAGGCCGCCGGCGGCGCCGCGTCCACCACCGGCTTCTGGGACGGCCCGCCCACCATCAGCGGCGCGGCCCTCGGCGACAGCAACAGCGGTATGCACCTGATGATCGGCCTGCTCACCGCGGTCATCCAGCGCAACGCGACCGGAGTGGGCCAGAAGGTCTCGGTGTCCATGCAGGACGCCGTGCTCAACCTCTCCCGGGTCAAGCTCCGCGACCAGCAGCGCCTGGAGAGGCTCGGCTACCTGGAGGAGTACCCGCAGTACCCGAACGGCGAGTTCGGCGACGCGGTGCCGCGCGGCGGCAACGCCGGCGGCGGCGGCCAGCCCGGCTGGGTTCTCAAGTGCAAGGGCTGGGAGACCGACCCCAACGCGTACATCTACTTCACGGTCCAGGAGCAGAACTGGGCGCGCACCTGCGAGGCCGTCGGCAAGCCCGAATGGGTCGACGACCCGGAGTACGCCACCGCCCGCGCGCGGCAGCCGCACATCTTCGACATCTTCGCCGAGATCGAGAAGTGGCTCGCCGACAAGACGAAGTACGAGGCCGTCGACATCCTGCGCACCTTCGACGTGCCCTGCGCGCCCGTGCTCTCCATGAAGGAGATCGCCGCGGACCCGGCGCTGCGCAAGAGCGGCTCGGTCGTCGAGGTCGAGCAGAAGGACCGCGGTACGTACCTGACCGTGGGCAGCCCGATCAAGTTCTCCGGCTTCACCCCCGACATCAGCGGCTCGCCGCTGCTCGGCGAGCACACCGACGAGGTCCTCGCCGACCTCGGCTACGACGCCGACACCATCGCCGGGCTGCGCGCCGGTCAGGTCGTCGCCTGACCGCACCGCGGCCTCTTCCCCCGGGTGCCCCGCGCGTTCCCCGCGTGCGGGGCACCCGTGTGCGTACGGCACTCGTACGGAACTCCTACCGCACTCCTACGGCACCCGTGTACGTACCGCGCGGCCCCGCGCAAGCCCGTACACCCCCCGATTCCGCTTGGGAGCGGCCGCAGCGCGATGCGGGGGAAGGCGCCATTGGCTCAAGCGAGCGGCGGAGGAAGGCTGTTGGATCATGACAAGCCTGCACGGACCCCCGCCTGACCACCCGAGAACCGACGCCCCCGCCACCCCGTTACGGCCCCGGGTCACCAGACGTCAGCTCCTGCGCGGCTCCACGGTCGCCGCCGCGGCGGCGCTGGCGGCGGGGGCCGGGCTCGGGTCCGCGAGCGCCGCGCCGCCGCGCCCGCCCGTTCGCCGCCCCGCGCCGGAGCCCGATATGGCCGCCGCCCGGCGGGTGCTGGCCGATCTGGTCGCGTCCGAGGGGCTGCCGGGTGCGCAGGCGGTGATCACCGGTGCCGACGGACGGGTGCGGGAGGTCGCCGCCGGGGCCGGCGACCTGGCGACCGGACGTCCGTATCCGCACCATTCCCGCCTGCGGGTGGGGAGCCACAGCAAGTCGTTCGTCGCGACGGTCGTGCTTCAGCTGGTGGCGGAGGGGCGGGTGCGGCTGGAGGCGCCGGTGGAGCGCTATCTGCCCGGAGTGGTCCGCGGCCACGGCAACGACGGCCGCCGTATCAGCGTCCACCAACTCCTCCAGCACACCAGCGGGCTCCCCGACTTCCCGGAGTCGCTGGACCTGGAGGGCCACGACCACATCAGTCCGCGACAGCTCGTCGCGATCGCCCTGGCGCTGCCGCCGATGTTCCCGCCCGGGGACCGCTGGGCGTACTGCAACATCAACTACATCCTGCTCGGGATGCTCGTCGAGCGGGTCACCGGGCACCGCTACGGGCACGAGGTGGAGCGGCGGGTCATCGAGCCGCTGAGGCTGGCGCACACCTACTGGCCGCCCTGGCCCGAGCAGCGGCTGCGCGGGCCGCACCCGCAGGCGTACGCCCCGGTGGCCTGCGGTGGCCACCGGCGGATCACGTTCATCAACACGTCGTTGATCGGCGCGGCGGGGGCGCTGGTGTCCACGGCGCAGGACCTCACCACGTTCTACTCGGCCCAGCTGGCCGGGGGACTGCTGCCGCCCGCGCAGCTGGCGCGGATGCGCGACACGATGCCCGCCGCGGACCTCGCCCGCGACGCGGCGTACGGGCTGGGGCTGGCCAGCTATCCGATCGACGGGGGCGCCGGGGGCCGGTACTGGGGGCACGGCGGCACCGTGTACGGGACGCGGACCCGGGGCGGGGTCACCGAGGACGGCCGGGCCGTGTTCGTCGCCGTCAACGAGGTCCCCGAACGCGATGACGCCTCCCAAGCCGTGGTGGACGCCGTCGACCACATCTTCCGGGCCGTACCCGCGGCACCCGTTTCCCCGAAGGAGCACCCCCTCTCGTGAAGAGCTCGCGACCCCTGCGCGCGGTGGCCGGTGCGGCGCTGGCCGCCGCGGCCACGACCGCCGGCCTGCTGGCCCCCGCGCCCACCGCCGCCGCTCAGCAGCGCGCCGAAGCCCCGAACCTCCGCGAGTTCACCCAGCAGCGCGTGCGCTGGGAGAAGTGCGACGTCAAGGCTCTCGACGCGGCGGGCGCGCGGTGCGCGTCGGTCCGGGTGCCGCTGGACTACAGCCGACCGGACGGGCCCACGCTGACCATAGGTTTCTCCCGGATCAAGGCGACCGACACCCGCCACCGCGTCGGGCTGATGATGCACAATTCCGGGGGCCCCGGCGGCCCCACCCTCGACATGCCCCTGGAGTCCAGGGCTGCCATGGGCAAGGAACTCGCGGCGCGCTACGACCTGATCGGCATGGACCCGCGCGGCGTCGGCCGCAGCAGCCCGCTGCACTGCGACACCGCCGGCCACTGGCTGCGCTCCGCCGGCTACGACACGGCCGGGTTCCGCGCCCAGGCCCGCTACGAGGCGGGGCTGGTGAAGTCCTGCCAGCGCGCGTACGGGAAGAAGATGCCGTATCTGCGGCACTTCACCACCCGCAACACCGCCCGTGACATGGACCTGCTCCGCGCCGTCCTGGGGGAGCGCAGGACCTCCTACTTCGGCGTCTCCTACGGCACGTATCTGGGGGCGGTCTACGCCAAGATGTTCCCCGGCCGGGTGGATCGGCTGCTGCTGGACAGCGCCATAGACCCCGCCCGGTGGAACGGCGGGGTCAACCGGGACTCGGCCGGGGCCAATGAGGAGTTCCTGGACGCCTGGGCGCGGTGGGTGGCGCCGAGGAACGGTACGTACGGTCTGGGCGACACGCCCGCGAAGGCGCGGGCGACCGTCGAGGGCATAGCCCGGCAGGCCGCCCGCAAGCCCCTGAAGGTCGGCCCGTACACCGCCGACGGCCAGCAGGTGCCGCTGGCGCTGGCCATGATGATGTCCGACGACCGGCAGTTCGCGGAGGCGGCCGAGAACATCCGGGTGCTCCACGACGCGGCCCGGGGCGAGGCGGTGCGGCCGACCGAGGCACTGGCAGCGGTGCTCGGCCGGCCCAGTGCCGACATGGACAACCAGATATCCCTCCAACTCGCCCTGATCTGCGGCGACAGCGCACAGCCCCGCGATCTGTCCTGGTACCGGCGCGGCATCGAGGCCGACCGGGCGAAGGCCCCGCTGTACGGACCGCTGTTCAAGGGCGTGACCCCCTGTGCGTTCTGGCCCGGCAAGCCGGTGGAGGCGCCGGTCCTCACCGGCAACGACGTGCCCGGCCTCGTCGTCCAGGCCACCGGCGACCCCCGCACCAGTTACGCCAACGGGCAGGGGCTGCACCGCAAGATGCCGAACTCCCGGCTGATCACCCTCAAGGCGCGGGTGCACAGCGTGTACGGCTCCTACCAGAACACTTGCGTGGACCGCCAGGTCAACGACTATCTGCGCACCGGACGGCTGCCCGCGAAGGACACCACGTGCGAGAAGGCACCGGCCGCAGGCGCGAGCTGAGCCGCCGCGAAGGCGCCTGACCGCATCCCGCCCGGTACCTGTGGACCGGGCGGGATCGCGCGTACGGGCGGGATCGTGCGTACGGGCGGGATCGTGCGACCGGGCGGGACCGTGTGTACGGGCGGGATCATGCGACCGGGCGGGATCGCGCGTACGGGCCGGGCTGGGCCTTTCGGGTGCGGTGCGGCCGCTGTGAGCAGGGGCCGGACTACCCAAGCCCTCCCGCGCTCTCTACGGTGGCATCGGCGGCTTCATGAACGTCATGACGGCCGCGCGGGCACATAGGGGGCACCGTGGAGGCTGAGTTGGCGGCGCTGGCGGCGTCGGGGGCGACCACCGTGGTCGGGCTCATGGCGTCCGACGCCTGGGCGCAGACGAAACAGCGGTTGGCGCGGTTCTTCGCGCGCGGCGGCGACGAGAGCCCCGTCGACGACGAGCTGGAGCTCTCCCGTGACGAACTGATGGCCGCTCGCGACGAAGCGGACGAGGAGACCGCGGGTGCCGTCGAAGGCAACTGGCGGCTGCGGCTGCGGCGCGTGCTCCAGGCGGACCCGGCGGCCGCCGACGAGCTGCGGGCCCTGCTGGCGGAGCTGGGCCCGGCGGCGGGCGAGCGAGGGGGGTCGGTGCACAACACCGTCAGCGGCACCGTGCACGGCCCGGTCGTCCAGGGGCGGGACTTCTCCGGCGGCCTGACCTTTCACACTCCGGGGGCTGTCCCCTCGGAACGGGACCCGCGGTGAGCGGCGCCTTCGACGGCCGTGCCGCGGCGGGCCACGTCACCAACGAGCTGTCCGGGAATGTGTACGGGCCGAGCGTGCAGGCCGGGCAGATCCACGGCGGCATCGCCTACACCATCCACATGCCCGAGCCCGAGATCTGCCCCAGGCCGGACCAAGTGCCGCCGCTGACGGCTAGGTTCGTCAACCGGGTGCGGGAGCTGACGGCCCTCGACGGGTGGCTGCGCGGCAGCGGCGAGGGGGACGCGGGGATCGGTCTGGGCCTCCTCACCGGCCTGCCGGGCGTGGGGAAGACGGCTACCGCCTGCCGGTGGGCGGAGCGGGCCCGCGACCTGTTCCCGGACGGGCAGATCTACATCGACTTCTCGGCCCTGCGCGACGGCGAGGGCGGCGACGTCTCCGAGGCCGTCGGCATGGGCCTGCGGGCCCTCGGGGTCATCGACGCGTACATGCCGAAGTCGCTCGCCGAGCGGACCGCGCTGTTCCGGACGCGCTCCGCCGGTCGCCGCATGCTCGTCGTCCTCGACGACGTGAACCACCCCGCGCAGGTCAGACCCCTCGTGCCGAAGGGGCTGGGCAGCGCCGTCCTGGTCACCAGCAACGCCCGGCTCGGTGAACTCGCCCTCGACGGAGCCAGGTTGATGCCGCTCGATCCGCTGGACCACGAGGGCGGCATGCGGCTGCTCGCCGCGCGGTGCGGCGAGGAGGCCGTCGCGGCGGAGCGTACGGCGGCCGAGCGGCTGGTCGACCTGTGCGGCGGACTGCCCGTCGCGCTGCGCGTCGTCGCCGCACGGCTGGCGGCCTCGCCCCGGCTGACGATGGCCGGGCTGGCCGGTGAACTCGCCGATGAAACACGCCGGTTGAACGGAATGGCCTTACGAGGGGAGCACTCGGTGTCCGCGGTACTCGGCCCCGCCTACCAGGAGCTGGAGCCGGCCGCCGCCCGCCTGTACCGGCTGCTGGGCTGGCTCCCGGCCCGCACCTTCGACCACGGGACGGCCGCCGTCGCCGCGGCCATCGGCCCGGCGGACGCCGAGCCCCTGCTGGACGGCCTGGTGGCGGCGAGCCTGCTCGACGTCACCCCCGAGGGCCGCTACCGCCAGCACGACCTCGTACGGCTGCACGCCCGCGAGCGCGCCGCCGAGGAGGAGCCGGAGGCCGAGCGGCGCGCCCTGACGGAGCGGGTGGTGACGCACTACCTCGCCCTCACCGCGTTGGCCGACCGCGCCATCCGCGCCGACCGGCTGCGCGTCGCCGACCTCGGCGGCTTCCTGCGCGATGCCCCCGACCCCTTCGCGGCCGGGGCCGCCGGGCCGCCCCCGCTGGCCTGGCTGGAGGCCGAGCGCGCCAACATCCTCGCCGTGCTGCGCGAAGCGGCCCGGCAGGGGCTGCACACGCCCGTATGGCAGCTGTCGGAAGCCTTCACCGTCCTCTTCCTGCACCGCAGGCACCTGGCAGACTGGAAGGAGTCCCTGGAGATCGGCGCGGCCTCGGCCACCGAGTCCGTGGCGCCCGCCGCCGAGGCGCGGTTGCGCAGTTTGCTGTCCCGGCCGCTGATGGACCTCGGCGAGTACGACCGGGCGCGTACGGAGCTGGAGGCGGCTGTCGCGTGCGCCGACGTCTCCGGGCACACGGTGCTGCGGGCGTCCGTGCAGGAGTTCTCCGGCCGGTACTGGGACCGGTTCGACCCGGCCCGCGCCATGGCCGCGTACCAGCTCTCCCTCGACCTCAACACCGAGGCGGGGGAGGGACGCGGCGCGGCCATCGCCGCCTACTTCCTGGGGTGCGCTCGGGACGCGGGCGGCGATCACCGCGGCGCGCTGGACACCCTGCGCGACGCGTACGAGCGGCTGACGGAGCGCGGCGACGGCCGGATGGCCGCCCGCGCGCTCGCCGCCATGGGCGCGGCCCACGACCACGCGGGCGAGACAGCGGAGGCCACGCGGGCGCTGACCGAGGCGGCGCGGATACTGCGCGAGGGGGACGCGACCCACTACGAGGCGCAGGCGCTGGTGGTGCTGGCGGATGTCGTGGAGCGTACGGGCGGCGAGCGGGCGGCCGTACGGACGCACCTGACCAGGGCGTCCGAGATCTACGCGGCGGGCGGCAGCCCGGAGGCGGAGGTACTGCGGCAGCGGCTGGAGGGGTTGGAGAGTCAGGGGAGTTGAGCGCTGGGGCGGAGGCGCAGGGCCACGTCCTCCTCGCGCACCGCCCCTACGCGCAGGGTCACGATCGTGCCGTCCAGCGGGATGCGCGCGCGCAGACACGTGTAGATCACGGCGGCGCACAGGCCGGGATCGACGTCCGCCCCGGTGGCCGTCGCCTCCACCGTCCGCCCGTCCCGCAGCCCCGCCAGCGCGCCCCCGCCGTCCAGCGCCGCCACGGCGAGGAAGCCTCCGGTGAGCCGGGCCAGCGTCTCGTGGACCCCGCGCAGGGCGGCGACGGCGGTCCGCGCGGGGGAGCGGTCGACCAGCACCGAGGCGCTCTCCGCCAGCCGCTGGTCGGGCTCCGCGGCGTCGCACGCGAGGTGCGAGAAGACGCCGGCCTCCTCGTTGTCGTCGGCCGTGCTGTCGCCGACCGCGGCCGCGGGGTGGCGGCGCACGGTGACCGTCCACTGGCCCGCGTCGACGGCCGCGGTGGTGATGACCCGCCATGAGGTGACATCGGCGCCGGGCGCCGGGGGCGCGGGGAGCGTCGGCAGGGGAGGCGCGGAGCGCGGTTCGGGCAGTTCCAGCAGCTCGTACACGGCGGTGCGCAGCCGTGCGACGGCCTGGCCCGGGTCCGCGAACGCCCGCCGTGCGATGTCCGCGTAGCGGTCAGGGGTGTGGGTCCGTACGGCCTCCTCGATCTGCTCGTACAGGTCGCCGTGCGGGTCCAGCCGGGGCGCGGCGCGGCCGAGTCCGGCGGCGGCCGTCTCCGGCACCGCGTCGTCGCCGAAGGCGGCGAGCAGTACGGGCTTGCCGAGCGCGGCCCCGTACAGGGTCACCGAGCCGTGGTCCCCTATGACGACGTCGGCGGCGGTGAGCGCGGGCCGCCAGTCGTGCACCGGTGACATGAGCAGCAGACCGGCGTCCATCGCCTCTGCGAGCACCCTGCGGATCTCCCACGCCCCGTGGGCCGCCCGCACGTTGGGGTGCACGATCGCCGCCACCCGGTACTCGTCGCAGGGCAGCGCGGCCAGCAGCCGGCGTACGAGGTCCGGGTCGCGGCCGAGCAGCGAGGTGGGGCCCCAGGTGGAGCTGAGCACGGCCAACTGCCGGCCGCCCGTCACGCCGAGCGCGCGCCGGTGGTCTCCGCGCCGCGGCAGGCCGCCCAGCAGTTGGTCGAAGCAGGGGTCGCCCACGAGCAGGGTGCGCCCGGCGGTCTTCGGGTGCGCGGCGGCCAGCTGCTCCTCCTGCTCCGGATGCGAGACGGCCAACCACGCCCGGCCCGCCTCCAGCAGCGCGTCCGGCACCATTCCGGACAGGCGGCTGCGCGCGGAGCGGGAATCCGGCACGAACTTCTGGAAGCCGACGCCGTGCGGGAGGACGAGCACGGGGCAGTCGCCCGCGGGCACGTCGATGTTCTCGCTGGCGGAGACGATGAGATCGGGCTCGATACCGGCCAGTTGGCTCCAGGGCATGACGCGGCACCCGGCGTCGTGGAGCAGGTCGAGGACCCCGTCGTTGAAGGCGGAGGTGGGGTCGTACGCGAAGACGACGGCGACCCGGCTGTCGCCGCGCAGGAGGTCCGGCAGGGTTTCGAGGACGCGCACGGCCGAGGTGACGGTACGGGCGGCGGCTACGACGGTCTTCTGGCCGGGGAACGTGCGCCAGCGCTGGGCGTCGGGGCCCACGGGCGTACGGAGGCGGGGCGGGTTACCGTGCACGGCCCCCCTCCCGGCCTGCCCCGGCTACCGCGGTTCGCGGTTCGCGGTTCGCGGTTCGCGGTTCGCGGTTCGCGGTTCGCGGTTCGCGGTTCGCGGTTCGCGGTTCGCGGTTCGCGGTTCGCGGTTCGCGACG
>NZ_JBWKFF010000015.1:242959-244016 GCF_056434425.1 Streptomyces sp. NPDC044033
GGTTCGCTACGAGGGTCCATCTACCGCATCTCAAGCTCGTGCCGCAACCTTTCCGGAGGGATCGATGGACGGGTGGGGATACACGGTACCCGTGGGGCCCGCCCGGCCCGGCGGGCGGTCGGCCGCCGTGGCTGCCCCACCGACACCCCCGTCGCCTATGGCGCCTCCGGTAGGAATCCGGCGTGAACGCCCCTCGCGTCCCCTTGGTATATGACGGTCCGTCAAGGTCACCCGGATGGGAGACAGACGGGGCGAAAGGTGGTGGTTGATCCCTCAAGTGCCTTGTGGGATACGTCCGTTAGGAGAATTCAAGTTCGATGTACGCTGCATAAATATGTAGGGTGATGAAACCGAAATCATTGGCTCCGGCAGACAGACGCCGGGCCTTGGAAGGAGCCGGATCATGCGCCGCATGACGACCGCCGCCACCGCTGCCGCCGCCGCGGCCCTGCTCGCCGGGGGCATAGCGGCGGGCACCGCCCAAGCTGCCGGGGCGACCACCGCGACGGCCACCCCGACCTGCGCCGTCTCGGGCCTGCGGATCACGCTGGACCACAACGACGCCAACGGTTCGCAGAGCGGCATGAACCACGAGGGCACGTACCTGCGGTTCAAGAACACCACCGGCAAGACCTGTGCGCTGCGCGGCTACCCGGGCCTCGGCCTGGAGAAGGCCGGGCACGCCAAGGCGGCGACCGACGTGAACTGGGGCTCGACCTACTTCGCCCAGGACCCGGGCAAGAAGACGGTCAATCTCAAGAGCGGCGCCTCCGCCTGGGCCGACCTGGTCTGGACCCACACCGGCGCCGACGCGGTGCACGCCAAGTACCTGGAGGTCACCCCGCCCGCCGCCACGGAGCACCGGACGCTCGCCTTCGACAAGATCGTCGACAACGGCACCCTCAATGTGACGAGCCTGTCCGCGACTCCGCCGACGGCCGGCTGACGGGCGCACCAGGCCCAGGGGGGGGGGGGGGGGGGGGGGGGGGGGGGGGGGGGGGGGGGGGGGGGGGGGGGGGGGGGGGGGGGGGGGGGGGGGGGGGGGGGGGGGGGGGGG
>NZ_JBWKFF010000016.1:0-147699 GCF_056434425.1 Streptomyces sp. NPDC044033
TTGGGGGGGGAAGAATTTGCGTGTGGGTGTGCTGGGTGGGTGTTTTTCTCGTCCGCTGGGACAGAGGGTGGGGCGGCGGGTTGGGGCCTGCCCCCTTCCCCCCCCCACGACGAAGTCGAAGGTGCGCGGCTCGCCCTGCTCGAACTCGACCAGCACCTCGTCCTCGCCCTGGACCACGGACGCGATGGAGTCGCCGAAGACGTATTCGGAGTCGTCCCGGGTCGCCTCGTACAGGATTCGCGTCACGTCGCCCCGGAGGACTTCGAGTTCACCGGACATGAACTCGGCCGGCAGCGTGGCGAGGGTCTCGCCCGCGCCGTTCACCATGGTCACGCCCTTCATGGCCGTGTCGTGTTCGCGCACGGCCTCGAAGAGGCCCATCCGCTTCAGGACGTCCACCCCGGCGCCGCGGAAGTCGATGGCGTGGCCGCCGTCGCGCAGATCGGGCGCACGCTCCACGAGGGTGGTGCGGAAGCCGTAGCGGTGCAGCCAGTACGCGAGGGCGGGCCCGGCGACGCTCGCGCCGGAGATGAGTACGGACTTCTGGTTCATGGTGGCTCCGATTCCGTAAGGGCGCCGCGAGGCGGTGACGATCCCACTCGCGGCGACCCGCTCAGAAAAGCACAGTCACTAAAAAGATGCAATGACTAAACTTATTGAGCGGGTCCACCCATGCGGTAGCGTGGAGGGCATGACTCAGCCGACCGGGCGCCGCGAGCGCAAGAAGGCCCAGACCCGCAAGGCCCTGGCGGACGCGGCCCTGCGGCTGTTCTCCGAGCGGGGCTACGACCAGGTGACCGTCGCGGACGTGGCGGAGGCCGCGGACGTCTCGGTGACCACGCTCTTCAAGCACTTCCCGGGCAAGGAGGCCCTGGTCTTCGACGAGGACGCCGACCGGGCGGAGGGCCTGGTCGGGGCGGTGCGCGACCGGCCGGCGGGCCAGTCGATCCCGGCCGCCCTCCACTCCCATCTGCTGGAGGCGCGCCCCCTGCACGCGAAAGCGCCGGAGTTCCACCAGTTCGTCTCCCTGATCAGGTCGACCCCCGTGCTGAGCGATCACTTCCGGCGGATGTGGGAGCGCCACGAAGAGGCGCTGGCCCGCGCCATCGGCGAGGCGACCGGGGCGCCGGAGGGGGACCTCGCCACCCGCGCCCTGGCCCGGTTCATCCTCCAGGCGCCGCTGCTCGCCGAGAACGAACCCGATCCCGCGCAGGCGCTGACCACGATCTTCGATCTGCTGGAGCACGGGTGGGGGGCGCTCGGCACACGGACCGAGACGCGGACCGGAACGGAGACCGAGTAGCGCGCACCGACCGGCACATGGCGAGTAGTGAGCGGCTTCGAGCCGCGCACCACTCGCCGTCGCGCGCCCCCGCCCCTCTCGGCAGCCACCCCGACGGGTCCCTTGACAGCCGCGAGACGCCGCATGCACTCTTCCGTTGAGCAGAAGCATCTTTCCGCTATACGGAAGGAGTTGAGCGCCATATGGTCGCCCCCGATCAGCGCTTCGATGTGAACCTCTCGATCCTCTTCACCGAGCTCCCGCTCCTCCAGCGCCCCGCGGCCGCCGCCGCGGCAGGGTTCACCGCGGTGGAGCTGTGGTGGCCCTGGGCCGGGACCCCCACCCCGGAAGAGTCCGAACTCGACGCGCTACGAGGCGCGTTGAAGGAAGCGGGGACGCGGCTCGTCGGGCTGAACTTCTACGCCGGGCGGCTCCCCGGGCCGGACAAGGGCGTACTGTCCCTGCCCGGCGAGCCCTCCGACCGCTTCCGCGCGAACCTCGACGTGGCCGCCGGCTTCGCCCGCTCGGTCGGCTGCACGGCGCTCAACGCGCTGTACGGAAACCGGGTCGAGGGCGTGGACCCGCGAGCGCAGGACGCGCTGGCGCTGGAGAATCTCGTACGGGCCGCCCGCGCGGCCCACCGGGCCGGCGCGGATCTGCTCATCGAGGCGCTCAACGCCCCCGAGGCCCCGCTGTACCCGATCGTCAGCGCCGCCGCGGCCGTCGAGCTCGTGGACAAGGTCAACGCGGCCACCGGACTGGGCAACGCCAAGTTCCTGATGGACCTCTACCACCTGGCCATGAACGGTGCGGACCTCCACGAGGCCATCGAGCGCTACGCGCACAAGACCGGCCATGTGCAGATCGCGGACTGTCCGGGGCGCGGCGCCCCCGGCACCGGCTCCCTCGACATCGCCGGGCTCCTCGCCCGGCTGGCCGGGGCCGGGTACGAGGGGCGGATCGGCCTTGAGTACCGGCCGGGTGACGGACCGAGCGCCGACGCCTTCGCATGGCTCCCGGCGGAAGCCCGGTCCGCCGACCGCTGACCGGCCCTGCGCGCGCGACCAGCGCCGCGCCCGTACCGGCACTCATGTCCGTATCCGCGCCCGCACCCGCGCTCACGCTCGTACCGGCGCTCAGGCCCGTACCCGCACTCACGCCCGTACCGCATCCGCCCCGAGGCACACGACCAGCCATACGAGAGGTACATCGTCATGAGCAACCTCCCCAAGATCGCGTGGATCGGTCTCGGGATCATGGGCTCCCCCATGGCCGAGAACCTGCTGAAAGCGGGCTACGACGTCACCGGCTTCACCCTGGAACGACCCAAGACCGAACGGCTGGTCGCCGCCGGCGGCACCGGGGCCGCCTCGGTCGCCGAGGCCGTCCGCGACGCCGATGCCGTCATCACCATGGTTCCGGCCTCCCCCGAGGTCGAGGCCGTCGCCTACGGACCGGGCGGCATCCTCGCGAACGCCCGGCCCGGCGCGCTGCTGATCGACATGTCCTCGATCACCCCGCGGACCTCCGTCGAACTCGCCGAGGCCGCGGCCGTCAAGGGCATCCGCGTGCTGGACGCCCCCGTCTCCGGCGGTGAGGCCGGCGCCGTCGAGGCAGTCCTGTCGATCATGGTCGGCGGGGATACGGCCGACTTCGAGGCCGCCCGGCCGATTCTCAACGCGCTCGGCAGGACCGTCGTACGGTGCGGCCCGCACGGCAGCGGCCAGACGGTGAAGGCCGCCAACCAGCTGATCGTGGCGGTCAACATCCAGGCGTGCGCCGAGGCCGTGGTCTTCCTGGAGAAGTCCGGCGTGGACCTCGCCGCGGCCCTCGACGTCATCGGCGGCGGGCTGGCCGGCTCCACCGTGCTCGCCCGCAAGCGGGACAGCCTCCTCGCCCGCGACTTCGCGCCGGGCTTCCGGATCGACCTGCACCACAAGGACATGGGCATCGTCACCGCCGCCGCCCGCGAGGTCGGCGCGGCGCTCCCCGTCGGCGGCGTGGTCGCGGGCCTGGTCGCCGCGGTGCGCGCGCAGGGCGACGGCGGGCTGGACCACTGCGCGCTGCTGCGCGGCGTGGAGCGGCTGTCGGGGCACGGGGTGAGGGGGTGAGCGCCTCGGCCGGCGGGCGGCGGATTCCCGCGATGCAGGCAGCCGTCATGATCATGAAGGACGAGGGCGTCGACATCGCCTTCGGCTGCCCGGGAGCGGCGATCCTGCCGCTCTACAAGGCGATGGAAGTCGTGGGCGGAATCGAGCATTTGACGGTACGTCATGAAGAGGGCGCGACCCATATGGCCGATGGCTGGGCCCGTACGAACGGCAAGGTCGGCGTGGCGATCGCCACCTCCGGGCCCGGCGCCACCAACCTCGTCACCGGGCTGTACACCGCGCTCGCCGACTCGGTGCCGATGCTCTGCGTCACGGGCCAGGCGGTCTCGGCCAAGCTGCACCAAGAGGCGTTCCAGGCGGTCGACATCGTGGGGATCGCCGGGCCGGTCACCAAGTGGGCCGTCCAGATCAAGGAGGCCGCGCAGATCCCGTGGGCCTTCCGGGAGGCGTTCCGGATCGCCCGCCAGGGCCGCCCCGGCCCCGTACTCATCGACATACCCGTCGACCTGGCGCAGCGGGAGATCCGCTACGACGCCGGGATCGACACGAGGCTCCCCGTCGCGCCCGTACCGCCGCATCCGCCGCGCGTCGAGGCCGCCCTGGATCTGCTGCTGGCGGCCGAGCGGCCGCTGGTCCTCGCGGGCGGCGGGGTGATCCTCGCGGAGGCGGGCGAGGAGCTGCGCGAACTGGTCGAGTACGTGCGGGTGCCATTCCAGGTCACGCTGATGGGCAAGGGGGCAGTCGAGGACGGCCACCCGCTGAATCTGGGCACGACCGGCGTCCAGACCTCGCAGCGCTATGCCAACGCCGCCTTCCTGGAGTCGGACTTCGTCCTCGCCGTCGGCGCGCGCTTCGGCGACCGGCACACCGGCGCGGACCTCGGCGTCTACCGGGGCGACCGCACGTTCGTGCACGTGGACATCGAGCCGACGCAGCTCGGCAAGGTCATCGAACCGGAGCTGGGCATCGTCTCCGACGCCAAGCTGTTCCTGCGGGCCCTGCTGGCGGCGGCGCGCGAGCGCGGGGTGCGGGCCGAGGTGGGCGGATGGATCGAGCGGTGCGGGCACCTCAAGCGCACCCTGGTCCGCCGCGAGGACTTCGCCTCGGTCCCGGTCAAGGCCCCGCGCGTCTACAAAGAGATCAACGAGGCGTTCGACGAGGACACCTACTTCGTGACCGCCATCGGGCTGTACCAGATCTGGGGCGGCCAGCACCAGAAGGTCCACAAGCCGCGCCACTACCAGGTCTGCGGCCAGGCCGGGCCGCTCGGCTGGGAGATCCCCGCGGCCATCGGCGTACGGAAGGCGCTCGACGCCATGGGCGAGCGGTCCGCGGAGGTCGTCGGAATCGTCGGCGACTACGGTTTCCAGTACATGGCCGAGGAGCTGGCGGTCGCGGCGCAGTACGACATCCCGTACGTCCTGATCATGCTCAACAACGAATACCTGGGCCTCATCCGGCAGGCGTCCATCGGCTATGGGATGAACTATCAGGTCGACATCCACTACGACGAGTTCGGCACGGACAACGTGAAGCTCATGGAGGCGTACGGCTGTTCAGGGCGTCGCGTCGTCGACCCCTCGGACATCCGGCCGGCCCTCGACTGGGCCCGCGGGCAGGCCGCTTCGACCTCGCGTCCGGTGCTCGTCGAGATCATGATCGAGCGCGAGGCGAACACCCCGCACGGCCCGGACATCGACGCGGTACGAGAGTTCGAGCCGGCCCCGCCGGAGTGAGCCCCACCGGAGTGAGCCCCGCCGGAGCCCGCCCCACCGGAGTGAGCCCCGCCAGGGTCGGCCCCTGCCGGGTGGGCCCGGCCCCCTCGTCCCCGCCCGGCGGCGCGAGCGTCCATCGCGCCCGCCGAGATCGCGCCGCTGGGCGGCCCCCGTCCGTACCGCCGCGAGGCGAACCGGAGTTTCCTTCCCCAACTCGTCGCACATCATGGACGATGGACAGAACCTCCCCTACGGACCGCGCAGGAGCCGAACATGGCAGAGAGCGTGCCGGTGCACTGCCCGGCGTGCCGCCGCGAGCACTGTTTCACCCCGCCGACCTTCCCCTGCGCGTGCGGAGCTCCGCTCACCCTGCCCGTACTGCCCGGCGGCAGGCCGGAGTTGCTGGAGCACCGCACCTGGCAGGAGTCGTGGGTGACCGTGCGCTGCCCGTCCTGCGAACGCCAGGACTCCTGGCCCGCGCCGGAGCTGGGCTGCGCCTGCGGCGCGGTCGTCCGACTGCCCGTCACTCCCCCGCCGGGCCCCGGCCACCGGGAGGCCGGCCTCGCCACCGCCGCTACGTCCGCGGGCCCCGGCCGGCCCCCGTCGCCCACCTCGGCGGTGCTGCGGCCCGCGTTCCACCCGGTCACCATCCGCACGGCGCGGGACGCGGTGACGGCGGCGGCGCAGTATCTGAAGTGGCTGGGCTTCTCGGGCATCAGGCAGTCGCAGGACCGGTCGATATCCAAGGTGGACCTGCGGGGCCCGGGCATCATCGCCCAGGTCGACCCGACCACCCACCCCACCGGTCTGCGCGCCATCGAGTGCCTGTGGCTGCACGGCATGGGCGATTCGGCGCTCGGCGTCTTCTTCTCCCTGGCCGGGTACGGGCGCGACGCCCGGCAGCGCGCGGACGACCTGCTGATACCGCTGTTCGTCATGGACCTCACGGGCACCCCGCAGCCGGTCAACGACCCGGCGGACGACCTGATCCGGATGGGCCCGTGAGCCGGTTCGCACGGTCGCGGCAAGGGCCGCCGGCCCCGGTCGCACGGGCTGTCGCGGCACGGGCTGTCGCGGCACGGGCTGTCGCGGCACGGGCCCCAGCCACGGCCATAAGGGCAGTCGCGACCGTAAGGGCAATCGCGGCCGTAAGGGCAGCCGCGGCCGTAAGGGCAGCCGCGGCCGTAAGGGCAGCCGCGGCCAATACCGTCAGTCACGGCCGTGCCGATCGTGGGCCACGCCGCCCGGAAGCGGGCGTTCCGGGCCGCCCGGCGGCCCGGCGGCATACTGGTGCCATGACCCCCGACCAGCTCAGAGCGGCCTGCCTGGCGTTGAACGGCGCCACCGAGGAGTTCCCCTTCCACCGGAACCCGGACGTCTGCACGTTCAAGGTCGGCGGCAAGATCTTCGCGCTCACCACGCTCACCCATCGGCCGCTGACGGTGAGCCTCAAGTGCGATCCGGACCTGGCCGAGCGGCTGCGCGCCGCCCACCCGGAGATCGTCGCCGGCTACCACCTGAACAAGCGGCACTGGAACACGGTCACGCTGGACGGCGGGTCGCTGGCGCGGCGCATGGTGCTCGACATGATCGAGGACTCGTACGACCTGATCGTCGCCGCCTTCCCCCGCGCGCGGCGGCTCCTGCTCGACTGGCCCGGCGAGCGGGCGGGCCGCGAGTGAGAGTCGCCCGCCACCCCGCGGCTACGCGCCGGAGGTCCGCGCCGCCGCCTGTTCGCGCAGTTCGATCTTGCGGACCTTGCCGCTGACCGTCATCGGAAAGGCGTCGAGGATGCACAGATAGCGCGGGACCTTGTAGTGCGCGAGCCGGCCGCGGCAGTAGCGGGCCAGCTCCTCGCGGCTGAGCGTCCCGGCCTGGTCCCGGAGTATGACGCAGGCCATGATCTCCTCGCCGTACTTCTCGTCGGGGACGCCGATGACCTGGACGTCCGAGATCTTGGGGTGCGAGTAGAGGAACTCCTCGATCTCCCGCGGATAGACGTTCTCACCACCCCGGATGATCATGTCCTTGATGCGGCCCACGATCACCACATAGCCGTCCTCCCGCATGACCGCGAGGTCCCCGGTGTGCATCCAGTGGCTGCCGTCGACGACCTCGGCGGTGCGCTCGGGCTCGTTCCAGTAGCCGAGCATCACCGAATAGCCGCGGGTGCACAGCTCTCCGGCCTCGCCGCGCTCCAGGGTGCCCCCGGTCGCCGGGTCCACGACCTTCACCTCGATGTGCGGCAGCACCCGGCCGACCGTGCCGGTGCGGCGCTCCAGATCGTCCTCGCGCCGGGTCTGGGTGGAGACCGGTGAGGTCTCGGTCATGCCGTAGCAGATGGACACCTCGGCCATGTTCATCTCGCTGACCACGCGCTTCATCACCTCGGCCGGGCACGGCGAGCCGGCCATGATGCCGGTGCGCAGCGTCGAGAGGTCGTACGTCGCGAAGTCGGGCAGGCCCAGTTCGGCGATGAACATGGTGGGGACGCCGTAGAGCGCGGTGCAGCGCTCACGTTCGACGGCGTGCAGGGTGGCGACGGCGTCGAAGGTCGGCGCGGGGATGACCACGCAGGCACCGTGGCTGGTCGCGCCGAGGTTGCCCATCACCATGCCGAAGCAGTGGTAGAAGGGCACGGGCAGGCAGATCCGGTCCCGCTCGGTGTAGCCGACCGTCTCCCCCACGAAATAGCCGTTGTTGAGAATGTTGTGGTGGGAGAGGGTGGCGCCCTTGGGGAAGCCGGTGGTGCCCGAGGTGTACTGGATGTTGACGGGGTCGTCGCAGGAGAGCTGCGCCTCGCGCTCGGCGAGCCGGGCGCCCGGTACCCCGGCGCCCGCGCGTACCAGGCCCTGCCAGGTGGGGTCGCCGATGTAGACGACATCGCGCAGCGCGGGGCAGCGGCAGCGCACCTGCTCGACCATCCGCCGGTAGTCGCTGCTCTTGTGCTCGACGGAGGCGACCAGCACCTCGATGCCGGACTGCCCGAGCACGTACTCCAGCTCGTGCACGCGGTAGGCCGGGTTGACGTTGACCATGATCGCGCCGATGCGCGCGGTGGCGTACTGGATCAGCACCCACTCGGGGCAGTTGACCGCCCAGATGCCGACCCGGTCGCCCTTGCCGACGCCCTTCGCCAGCAGCCCGAGGGCGACCTCCTCGACGGCCCGGCCGAACTCCGCGTACGTCCAGCGGCGGCCGCTCGGGACGTCGACGAGCGCGTCCCGGTCACCGAACCGCTCGACCGCGCGCGCCAGGTTCGCGCCGATCGTGTCGCCGAGCAGCGGGACCTCGCCGACGCCGCTCGCGTACGACAGGGAGCTCTGCGGTGCGTTCATCGGTGGTCTTCCTCTCGGAACTCCGCGCCGCCGCCCTGCGCCGTGCGCTCGCGCAGTTCGATGCGGCGGATCTTCCCGGAGACGGTCTTGGGCAATTCCGCGAACTCCAGCCGGCGGATGCGCTTGTACGGCGCGAGGGCCGCCCGTGAGTGGGCGAAGAGCGCCGTGGCCGTCTCGGTGCTGGGCTCCCAGCCCGCCGCGAGGACCACGTACGCCTTGGGCACCGCGAGCCGCAGCGGGTCGGGGGCGGGGACGACGGCCGCCTCCGCGACGGCCTCGTGTTCCAGCAGCGCGCTCTCCAGCTCGAAGGGCGAGATCTTGTAGTCGGACGCCTTGAAGACGTCGTCGGCGCGCCCGATGTAGGTGATGTAGCCGTCGGCGTCGCGCGAGCCGATGTCGCCGGTCCGGTAGTAGCCGCCGGCCATCGCCTCGGCGGTGCGCTCCGGGTCTCCCTCGTAGCCCGTCATCAGCCCGACGGGCCGGGTGGACAGGTCGAGGCTGATCTCGCCCTCGTCGCCGGGCTTGCCGGACACCGGGTCGAGGAGGGCGACGGTGAACCCGGGGCTGGGGCGGCCCATGGAGCCGGACTTGATGGTCTGGCCGGGGCAGTTGGCGATCTGCACGGACGTCTCGGTCTGCCCGAACCCGTCGCGGATGGTCACGCCCCAGGCGCGCCGCACGGAGTCGATGACCTCGGGGTTGAGCGGCTCACCGGCGGCGACGGCCTCGCGGGGCGGGGTGCGCAGCGCGCCGAGGTCGGCCTGGATCAGCATCCGCCACACGGTGGGCGGGGCGCAGAAGCTGGTGACGCCGCAGCGGTCCATCTCGGCCATGAGGCGGGCGGCGTCGAAGCGGGTGTAGTTGTGGACGAAGACGGTGGCCTCGGCGTTCCACGGGGCGAAGAGGTTCGACCAGGCGTGTTTGGCCCAGCCGGGCGAGGAGATGTTGAGGTGGATGTCGCCGGGCCGCAGCCCGATCCAGTACATCGTCGACAGATGGCCGATGGGGTAGGAGACATGGGTGTGCTCGACCAACTTCGGCTGGGCCGTGGTGCCGGAGGTGAAGTAGAGCATGAGGGGGTCGCCGGCGAGGGTGGGTCCGTCCGGCTGGTACGCGCCGGGGTACTGGTAGGCGTCCTCGTAGACGAGCCAGCCGTCTTCCGTGCCGTCCGTGCTGTCCGTATCTTGCGGTCCCCCGCCGACGACGATCCGCGTGTAGTCGCCCGGCACGTCGGTGAACTTGTCGCGGTCCTCGGCCCGTACGAGCACATGGGCGGCCCGGCCGCGCTCGATGCGGTCGGCGAGGTCGGCGGGGCCCAGCAGCGGGGTGGCGGGGATGACGACGGCGCGCAGCTTCATCGCGGCGAGCGCGGTCTCCCACAGTTCGGCCTGGTTGCCGAGCATGACGACGATCCGGTCCCCGGCCCGTACGCCCTGGGCGCGCAGCCAGTTCGCGACCCGCCCGGACCGGTCGCGCAGCGCGTCGAAGGACAGCCGGGTCTCGGCGCCGCCCTCTTCCACGATCCACAGGGCGGTGCGCTCGTTGCCCACGGCGATCCGGTCGAACCAGTCGAGCGCCCAGTTGAATTCCTGCGGGCGGGGCCAGGAGAATCCAGCGCAGGCGGCCGTGTAGTCCTCCCGGTGCCCGAGCAGAAAGTCCCGTGCCGCGCGGAACTCTTCGGTCACATCGGTAGCCGTCACATGTCCTCCTCATTGCAGAACCCGCTCGTTAGCATCGTGCGACGAGTGATCTGAGTCTCACCACCCCCGGATGGGGGTGACCGCAATTCGCGAATTCTGGGAGTTGGCCGTGGCGCATCCGGACGGGGCGACAGAAGTACGCGCGGCGCTGCTGCGGATGCGCCGGTGCGGCGGGCTGCCGGTCGCCTTCGGCGGGCTGTTCGCCGGGCCCCGGCAGTTCCGTATCTCGGAGCTGGCCGGCACGGAGTCGGGGGCGCTGGGCGGGCTCGCGATCCGGCCGGGGTCCGGGCTCGGCGGCAAGGCGGCCACGCTGAGCCGGCCGCTCTCGGTGACGGACTATCACGCCTCGCGCGTGATCAGCCACGAGTACGACGCGGCGGTGGCGGCGGAGGGGCTCCGCTCGATGCTGGCGGTGCCGGTGGTCGTACGGGGCCGGGTGCGCGGCGTCCTGTACGGGGCGCTGCGCCAGCCGCTCTCGCTGGGCGACCGGCCGCTGTCGGTGGCGGTCGAGGCGGCGCGCGAGCTGGAGCAGGCGCTCGCTGTGCGGGACGAGATGCGGCGGCTGCTGTCCGTGGCCCGGCAGCCGGCGGCCGATCCGGCGGTGTGGGAGGAGGTGCGCGAGGCGCACGGCGATCTGCGGGCGCTGGCGCACCGGGTCGCGGACCCGGAGCTGCGGGAGGAGCTGCTGTCGGCGTGCGGCCGGCTGGCGGCGGCCTCGGGGGCCGTCCCGGACCGGGAGCGGCCGGCGGTGGAGCTGTCGCCGCGCGAGGTGGACGTGCTGGCCCGGGTGGCTTCGGGCGCGACGAACGCGAGCGCGGCGGAGCGGTTGGGGCTGCGGCCGGAGACGGTCAAGAGCTATCTGCGGTCGTCGATGCGGAAACTGGGCGCGCACACCCGGCTGGAGGCGGTGGTGGCGGCGCGCCGGGCGGGGCTGCTGCCGTGAGCTGACGCTCCGCCAGACCCGGCGGAGCGGTGCTGTGCGGTGGCTCATGGTGAGGTGCCGCCCTGAGGTGACCGTCGTCGGCGAGCCACGATGGAGTGAATGCCCGGCGAATTGACGACTCGTTCGAGTGAAGTTGCCCGATGAGGTGACCCGACCCCCGTGACGGGTCACCTCATCGGTTCTCACACCTGGTACGTCACAGCCCGGCGAGCCGTTCAAAGGGGAACGGCGGCTGGGCCAGTGGGCGGACCGCGAGCCGTGTGAGCGGCAGCGCGTTGTCGTCGCCCGCCGTCCGGTTGGCGTGCAGGACGCCGCAGCCGGTGCAGCGGTGGACGATCACCCACTCGCCGTCCTTGCGGACCGATATGGCGAGCGGCTCCATCCGCGCACCGCAGTCGGCCGCCCGGTCGCCGGGGGTGTCGTCGAGGTGACGGCTCCACAGGCAGTTGGGGCAGTGGTTGCGGTGACTGGTGCCGGCGGCGCTCATCGGTACGTCGAGGCCGCAGTTGAGGCAGCGGAAGGAATGGGCACGCGCCTGCTTGGCGGTGGCGCGGATGGTGCTGGGTTCGCGGTGGTCGCGATGGTCGCGGTTCTCGCGGTTCTCGTGGTGGTCGCGATGGTCGCGGTATTCGTCGCTGTCACGGTATTCGCGGCGATCACGGCGTGGGCGTCGGTCTCGGGATTCAGGCTGATCGCGGTGGTCACGGGACATGGTGAAGAGGACTCCTGGCTGCTGCGAGGTGACGGGACTGTACGGTCACCGCTCGCGTCCGAGGAGTACGTGCCGGGGTCAGCCCTGCCGGTCGGGCAGCGCCGCCGATGCGGACCGTCCTCGATGACGGGAGCAGTTCCGCGGGGCCCTGGGCATACAACACCACCTCATCCGCACCGCCCCGGCCGAGTTGCCGGGGTCGCGTGTCGCCCTCGATGAAAGCCGGTGTTCCCGCCTCGCGGCAACCGGTTTTCGGTGGGGGTGCGGCTACCCGCCGTCCAGGCCGAGGAGCCCGGCGACGGCGGGCGCGTACAGGTCGGCCACCTCGTCCGCGGTGAGCTCGGCGACGGCGGGGACCCGGATGAGATAGCGGGTGAGGGCGAGGCCCAGGAGCTGGGCGCAGAGCAGCCCGGTGCGACGGGCGTCGGTGATGGTGCCGAGCACGGGCGCGACCTGTTCGGCCAGGAGCCCGCGTACGTGCTCGGCGGCCCGTTCGTTGGTGACGGCGCAGCGCAGCAGGAGCAGCAGCGCGTCGTCGGTGGGGTCGCCCTCCCAGCGGTCGAGGAAGTGGCGCACGAGCCGGCGCGGAACATCGGCGCGGGGCACGTCCCGCAGCTCGGGCAGGCGCAGGTCGATGTCGAGGGCGGCGGCGAAGAGCCGGTCCTTGCTGCCGTAGTAGCGCATGACCATGGCGGGGTCGATGCCGGCGTCGGCGGCCACGGCGCGGATGGTGGTGCGCTCGTACCCGTGCTCGGCGAAGCGGTAGCGGGCGGCCGCGAGGATGGCGGCGCGCGTGCTGTCCGACCGCCGTACGGCGCGGTCCTCGCGCCCGCCGCTCCCGGCCCGTGTCGTCACACCGCCGACTGTAGGCCAACGCCTGTTGGCAGGTCACTCGGCCGGGAGGCGGCGATGCCCGGCGGTCTCCCCCACCCCTCAGCGGCCGGCTCCCCGGCGCCCCCGCCGGCCGGCCTCCGCGAACGTCCCGGGCGGCCTCGGCGACGTCCCCGGTGGCCTCGGCGTCAACAGCCCGTCAAATCCCCGTGACAGGGAATCAACAGCTTGTCAAGGCCCGGTACCGGGCCATGGCGGGCGGCCTAGCGTAAGAAGTGCACTGTTCCGACGCCTCGCAAGGACCGTCATGCATATCAGCCGCACCCCCGCCGAGACGCTCACCGCCGAGCCGCGTTCCGCCGGCGCCCTCCGCGCCACGGAGGACGGCGACCCCTCCGATAGTCGCGAGGCAGGGCCCCTGTACGTGCCCGTACAGACCTGCCCCGCCGGCTGCGCCCTGCGCGTCTTCCGCACCCCGCTCGGCACCCGGACCGCCGTCGCCTTCACCTCCAGGCGGCGGCTCTCGCACGTCCTGGGCCCGCAGCAGCCCTTCATCCGGCTCGCCCGGCCCGCCGTGCTGGCGCTGGCCGAGCCCCTCGGCATCGCACGGCTCTCGGTGGACCCGCTACTCACCGCCCGCGCGCCGAAGGCGCGGCAGCCCGAGCCCGGTCCCAAGCCACGCGCTCCGCGACGGCCCTCCTGGAACCCGGACGCCGTCGGCGCGCCGCGCGTGACGGGCACGGCCGCGGCCGTAGCCGCCCTCCAGGCATTCCTCACCTGAGCCGGGCGCCCCCGCTTCCCGCCGCTCGCCATGGTCCCCGGTCTCCCGCGCGTTCCCCTCCATCCGCGCGCCCCGATCCGCCCGCCCGTTCCCGTCCACCCTCGCGGCCCGCGCGGCCCTCACGGCCCTCGCGGCTCGATCCGCCCGCGCGCCCCGCTCCCTCCGCGCATCCGCACCCGGCCGCTCACCCGCGCCCACCCGCTCGGCGGACCCCCGCGGTTGTCGCCCCGCCCCGCCCCCGAAGGAGGCACTCCCATGTCTCTGTCACTCGCGCCCGTACCCCCGCCGCTGTCCCCGCGGCCCGCCGAGGAGAGCGCCGCGACGTCCCCGTGGCCCGCCTCGACGCGGTCCCTGCCGTCGGGCGACCTCTCGGTCGGCGGCGTCGCGCTCGCCCATCTCGCCGACCGCTTCGGCACCCCCGCCTACATCATCGACGAACAGGAGGTACGTGCGCGGGCCCGCGCCTGGCGCGCCGCGCTCCCACACGCCGAGGTCGCCTACGCGGGCAAGGCGTTCCTCTCCCGCGCCATGGTCCGCTGGGTCGAGGAGGAGGGGCTCTCCCTCGACGTCTGCTCGGCGGGCGAGCTGGATCTGGCCGCCCACGCGGGGTTCCCGGGCAGCCGGCTCGTCCTGCACGGCAACGCCAAGAGCCCCGCCGAACTGCGGATCGCCCTGCGGCTGGGCGTCGGCCGGATCGTCATCGACAGCACCGGCGAGATCGCCCGGCTCGCCGCCCTGGTGCCCGCGGGCAGCCGGCAGCGGGTGCTGGTCCGCGTCGTGCCGGGCGTCGAGGCGGGCGCGCACACGGCCGTACGGACCGGGGTGGAGGGCCAGAAGTTCGGGCTTCCGGTGGCGGGCGGCGAGGCGGCGGACGCCGTCGCGCGCATCCTCGGCCAGCCCCGGCTGGACCTGGTCGGCCTGCACTGCCACCTCGGCTCGCAGATCGCCGGCCTGGACCCGTATGTCACGGCCGTACGGCGGCTGGTGCCGCTGCTCGCCGAGATCCGCGACCGGCACGGCGTGGCGCTGCCCGAACTGGATCTCGGCGGCGGCTTCGCCATCGCCTACCGCGTGGGCGAACCGACGCTGGAGCCGCGGGCGTACGCCGACCGGGTCGGCGGTGAACTCGCCCTGAACTGCGCCCGGTTCGACCTGCCCGTGCCCCGGCTGGCGATCGAGCCCGGCCGGTGGATCGCCGGTCCGGCGGGGGTCGCGCTGTACCGCGTGCTGTCCGTCAAGCACACCGGCGACCGCACGTTCGTCGCCGTCGACGGCGGCATGAGCGACAACCCGCGCCCCGCCCTGTACGGGGTCCGCTACACCGTCCGGCTGGTGGGCCGCGCCTCCGACGCGGCCCCTCGCGCCGTGACCGTCGTCGGCCGGCACTGCGAGGCGGGCGACATCCTCGCCGACGGCGTCGAACTGCCCTCGGACATCCGCCCCGGCGACCTCCTCGCCGTCCCGGCCGCAGGCGCGTACCACGTCTCCATGGCCTCCGGGTACAACCTCGTGGGCAGGCCGCCGGTGGCCGCCGTCTCCGGCGGACACGCCCGGCTGCTCGTACGCCGCGAGACGTCGGCCGACCTCCGGAGCCGCGACGTCGGCGAATGAGACAGGGCCGCGGCCGGGGCGCGCACCCCCGACCCCCGGCCGCGGTCCACCTCATCCTCACGGTCTCGAATTTCGGCCCGTATATCCTGCTCTGTGATCCAGCGGTCCGAAGTGGTCCGGTCACAGCGCGGCCGGGCGGCGGTGTCCGCCCGGTGTACCCGCCGATGTCCCAGCGACCGTTACCGTGAAGGAATCCCGATGCCCGATCGCCGGAAACCGCCCCGGAGGACCGGGGCCTCCACCAAGAAGCACTCTTGGCTGCGGCCGCCCGGAACGCCCGGCGAACCGGACCCGCCGGCCTCCGCGCCCGACGCGGCGGAGCCGGCCGGCCAGGGCAGTGTCGTGCGGGCGGCGGTCTACCGGGACGGCCACCGCGTCGCGACCCCGGCCACGCTCGCCGACACCTACCGGCAGCTGCACGCGGAACCGTCCGGCATGGCGTGGATCGGTCTGCACCGCCCCAGCGAGGCCGAACTGGTCTCCCTGGCCGAGGAGTTCGACCTGCACCAGCTCGCGGTGGAGGACGCGCTCGAAGCCCATCAGCGCCCCAAGCTGGAGCGGTACGGAGAGACGCTCTTCGTCGTGCTGCGCGCCGCCCGCTACCTCGACGCCTCGGAGGAGGTGGACTTCGGCGAACTGCACGTCTTCGTCGGCCCCGACTTCGTCATCACCGTCCGGCACGGCGCGGCCCCCGCCCTGTCCACCGTGCGCAGCCGGATGGAGGCCACGCCCGAGCTGATGGCGCTGGGTCCGGAAGCCGTCCTCTACGCCATCCTCGACGCGGTCGTCGACGGCTACGCCCCGGTGGTGGAGGGCGTGCAGAACGACATCGACGAGATCGAGACCGAGGTCTTCGGCGGCGACCCCGCCGTGTCGCGGCGCATCTATGAACTCTCGCGCGAGATGGTCGAGTTCCAGCGGGCCACCCGCCCTCTGGTGGGGATGCTGCGAGGGCTGATGGCGGGGTTCACGAAGTACGGCACGGACGAGGAGCTACAGCGCTATCTCCGCGACGTCGCCGACCACGTCACCCACACCAGCGAGCGCGTCGACGGCTTCCGGTCGGCTCTCGCCGACATTCTCGCCGTCAACGCGACGCTGGTCACCCAGCAGCAGAACGCCGAGATGCGGGCGCTCGCCGAGGCCGGTTTCGAGCAGAACGAGGAGGTCAAGAAGATCTCCAGCTGGGCGGCGATCCTCTTCGCCCCGACCCTCGTCGGCACGATCTACGGCATGAACTTCGACCACATGCCGGAGCTGCACTGGCTGCTCGGATATCCGTTCGCGATCGGCCTGATGGTGCTGGTCTGCGTGAGCCTGTATTTCATTTTCAAGCGGCGCGACTGGCTCTGACGGTTCCGATGACGCTGATGGCTCTGTCGGCTCCGATGGCTCTGTCGACTCGGTCGGCTCTGTCGGCTCCGATGGCTCCGATGGCTCCGATGGCTCCGATGGCTCCGATGCGGAGGGAGCCGGCCGCGCCGATCGGGGTTCCGGCGGGCGTCAGTTGCCTGCCGCGGCCTTCTCGCACGTGGCGTCCTTCACGGGCAGCCGGCCCGTACGCAGATAGTCGTTGACCTGCCGGTCCACGCAGGCGTTCTGATAGAAGCCGTACACGCCGTGCACCCGCGCCTTGAGGGTGATCAGCCGGGAGTTCGGCATCTTCCGGTGCAGGCCCTGCCCGTTGGCGTAGCTGGTGCGCGGGTCGCCGGTCGACTGGACGATGAGGCCGGGCACGTCATTGCCGGTGAGCACCGGCGCCTCCACCGGCTTGCCGGGCCAGAACGCACAGGGGGACACGGCGTTGAAGAGCGGCCCGTACAGCGGGGCCTTCGCCCGACTGGCCTCGATATTGTGCCGGTACCAGGACAGGTCACGCGGCGCTGCCCGGTCCGCGCATATCAGGGCCTGCTGCAGGGAGTTCTGGGTGTCCGTCTCGGCGTCGGGCGGACCGAACGCGGCGGCCAGGGTCTCGGTCGGCTCCACCGTCCGGCCCTGGGCCGCGTCGTACAGCAGCCGGATGTTCTTGGCCGCCTCGGCGAACTCCCGGTCGCTGGACATCATCATGGCCAGCGCGGACGGCACCTGCTGGCCGTCGGCGGTGTACGGGCCGATCTTCAGCGGTTCGCGGGCGGCCTGCCGGGCTATACCCTCGACGGTCGCCCGCGCCTTCGCGGGCGTGTCGCCCAGACCGTACGTACCGTTCTTCGGCGCCACCCACCGCGCCCAGGCGTCCAAGAACTCCTCATTGGCCTGTGTCGCGTCCCTGAACGCCTGGACGCCCCACCGGGCGGGGTCTATGGCGCTGTCCAGCAGCAGCCGATCCACGCGGCCGGGGAACATGTTGGCGTAGGCCGCCCCCAGATACGTGCCGTAGGAGACGCCGAAGTAGGAGGTCTTACGCTCCCCCAGGACCGCGCGGAGCAGGTCCATGTCACGGGCGGTGTTGCGGGTGGTGAAGTGCCGCAGATACGGCACCTTCTGCCCGTACTTCTGCTGGCAGGACTTCACCAGGCCGGCCTCGTAGCGGGCCTGGGCGTTGAACCCGGCGGTGTCGTAGCCGGCGGAGCGCAGCCAGTGGCCGCCGGTGTCGCAGTGCAGGGGGCTGCTGCGGCCGACGCCGCGCGGATCCATGCCGATCAGGTCGTACCGGGCGGCCAGATCCTTGCCCATCGCCGCCCTCGACATCAGGGGCATATCGAGGGTGACGCCGCCGGGGCCACCGGAGTTGTGCATCATCAGCCCGATGCGGTGACGGGTGTCGGTCGCCTTGATCCGAGAGAAACCGACGGTCAGCGTGGGCCCGTCCGGCCGGCTGTAGTCCAACGGCACCCGGACCGACGCGCACCGCGCCCCTGCCTCGTCCAGACCCTTGACGCCGCACTTCTCCCAACGCACCTTCTGCTGGGTGAACTTCCGGAGGTTCGAGGGCTCGGCGCGCTGCTGAGCGGCGGCGGTCGGGGCGGGGGCGAGCAGGCCCGCGGTGGTGGCCGCCGCCAGCGCGGCGACGGCCGCGGTGCGGCGCAAGGGTCGCAGTCTCTTCATGGGAGGATGCACTCCATACCTGGGTAGTCGGCTGGAAAGACAGCTGATGCACGGCCAGTTGACAGGCCGTCAGCTGATGAGTCGACGGCTGGTGGGCAGTCAGCCGGATACGGCCGCGGGTACGGCCTGGAAGATGTGGTCGACCGCGTCCACGACCGCCTGGGAGGCGTTCTCGCGTTCGGGGACCTCGTTGACGGCGACGAACACGGCCCGGCCGTCCTCGGTGACCCCGCCCCGGGTGCGGGTCCCGTCGACGGTGCCGCCGTGGCCCCAGTACCGGCCCCCGGTGCCTCCGTCGATCGGATAGCTCGCCAGCCCCAGCCCGTACTCGGCCCCGCGGGCGATGTCGGCGGGCATGGTGTCACGCATCGCCGCGAGCTGCGCGGGCGGCAGCAGCTCCCCGGCCAGCTGGGCCGAGTAGAGCGCGGTGAGGTCCTGCGCGGTGGACACCAGGGCTCCCGCCGCGCCGATCAACGAGGTGTTGATGAACGTGATCTTCCGGTGCCCGCCGCCGGCCACCGGGGCGTACGCCTGCGGGTGCGGCCCGCGCAGCCGCTGCTCGGGCCAGCACGGCCAGTAGGTGTGCGCCAGCCCCAGCGGCTCGATGACCCGCCGCTCCACCTCGCGCCCGTAGCCGTGCCCGGTGACCCGCTCGACGAGCATGCCCAGCAGGATGTAGTTGAGGTTGCAGTACGACCACCGGTCCCCCGGCGGGAACAGCGGCGGCTGGGACAGCATCCGCCGGGTCAGCACCTCGGGGGTGAAGTGCCCGGGGGTCTCGTCGGTCAGACCGTCGGGGAAGTCCGGCAGGCCGCTGGTGTGCTGGAGCAGCTGGTGCACGCTGATGCGGCGGCCGTCGTTGCCGTTCCCCCGGACCACACCGGGCAGATAGCGCTCCACCGGCGCCTCCAGCCGCACCCGCCCCTCCGCCACCAGCTGAAGCACGACCGTCGCGACGAACGACTTGCTGTGGCTGGCCACCCGGAGCCGGGAGAGGTGCGGATACGGACGTCCGGTGGCCAGGTCGCCGGCCCCGGCGCCGACCTCCCGCACCCGGCCGTCGGCACCGGTGATCACCGCCTGCGCCCCCGGCAGCCCCTCGGACGCGACCAGATCGGCCAGCACCCGCCGTATTCGCCCCAGGTCGGGAGCGTCCCGGCTGCCGGGCGGGCGCGGTGACGCGGCGTGCGCCGCCCCTAACCCGGACCCCGCGCCCAGCGCGGCCACGGCGGCGACGGACGTGCCGCGAAGGATTTGGCGCCTGGTGACGGACGCCCGTGGGGTGGCCTTCGGGGCGGGCGTGTTCAAAGGTTCTCTGTGAACTGCTGTCATGGCACAGCAGCCTCCAGCACCCCCGGCCCGCCGCCAATGGGGCTCCCTCCCCGGCGGACGGTGTACCCAAGTCACCGCCGAAGGGTAGGGGTTACCCGATTGCGCGGGTCCGCCACGCCTCCCGACGCCCCCCGATACGCCCCCGGTTCGCGTCGGCGGGCGGTGGAATCGGACAATGGGGCCATGCCCTCCGCTGCACCGCCTCCGCACCCGGCCGACAGGCCCTCGGCCGGGGTCCATCCCGTTCCCGACGTCGCGGCCTACCTGTCCGGCGCTTGGACGGTCGACCGTGAACTGCTCGACCTCAGCACCGGCACCAGCGGCAGCTTCCACGGCACCGCCGTCTTCCGCGACGGCGACAGCGACGGCGGCGGTGACGGTGACAACGGCAGCGACGACGGCAGTGGCAGCGACAGCGACAGCCGCGGGGTGCTGCTGCACATCGAGGAGGGCGAGCTGACCTGGGACGGCTCGGTGAGCCGGGCGGGCCGCACCCTGCGGCTGCTCCCCCGCCCGGACGGCACCGCGGAGGTGACCTTCGCCGACGGGCGCGCGTTCCACGGCCTCGACCTGCGCACCGGGGTCTGGACCGCGCGCCACCCCTGCGTCGACGACCTGTACGAGGGCGCATTCACCGTCGTCTCGCCGGACGAGTGGCGGGTGAGCTGGCGCGTCGGCGGCCCGGCGAAGGACCAGTCGCTGCGCTCCGTCTACCGGCGGCGCCGGCCGTACGGCTCAGAACGCCCGTAACCGCTCGGCGCTCTGCGCGGCCGGGCGGTCGGCCCCGGCCTCGGCCGCAGCCGCAACCGCAACCGCAGCCGCAGCCGCAGCCGCAGCCGCAGCCGAGCGTGCTGACCACCGATCGCTCCGGGGGTTCGGCGCACGCGCAGGGACCGGACGAGCCATAGGCTCGCCCGGTCCCAGGCCACGCGCCCCTTCCGTCCTCGCGGCCGGGGTGCCGGCCGCTCAGGAACTCAGGCCGTCTGGCGGTCGTCGCTCATTTCCGCGATGAGGCTCTTCGGGCGCATATCGGTCCAGTTCTGCTCGATGAACTCGATGCACGCCGCCCGGGTGTCCTCGTTGTGCACGACCTCCCAGCCGTCGGGCACCTCGGCGAAAGCGGGCCAGAGCGAGTGCTGTCCCTCATCGTTGACGAGCACCAGGAAGGTGCCGTTCTCGTTGTCGAACGGATTGCTCATGGTTCAGTCCTCTTCGGTGCGGTGGCGGTGGTGAGGGTGCTGGTGCTGGTGCTGGTGCTGGTGCTGGTGCTGGTCATAGGGGCGATCGTTCCCGGCGCCGGCATACGCGGTCCGGTCACGCCGACGGGGCCGCGGAGTCGGAGAGCGCGTTCTGCTCCACCGCCTCGTACAGGGCCTTGATGTTGTTGCTGCCGAACGTGCGCGCCCCGCGCCGTTCGATCAGCTCGTAGAAGAGGGTCCGCCGGGGATGCCGGGACTCGCTGAAGATCTGGAGCATCGCTCCCGAACTGTCGCGGTCGGCGAGGATGTTGAGCTCGCGCAGCGTCCTCACGGGTACGGACAGGTCGCCCACCCGCTCCGTGAGGGTGTCGTAGTACGCGGCCGGGCTGGACAGGAAGCGCGCGCCCCGGTCGGAGACCGTACGCACCGCGGTGGTGATGTCCTTGGTGAGGAAGGCCACGTGCTGGACGCCCGCACCGCCGTGGGCGAACACGAACGCGTCGATCTGGCCCAGTTCGCGGGTCGTGTCGGGCTCGATGAGGGTGAGCGTCACCTTCTCCGAGGCGCTCTGCACCACCTTCGAGTCCATCGCCTGGAGGCCCACCACGATCCGCTCCTCGAAGGTCTGGGTGAACCCGAAGACCTCCTGGTAGTGGCGTACGGCCGCGTCGAGTTCGCCCGCGGGCAGGCAGACCGCGATGTGGTCCACGCTCTCGAACAGCTCTGTGCCGGCCGGGGCCACGGACCCGGTCTCCTCGATCAGGCCCGGCGCGAACGGCGCGCCGGCCCCCTCCCTGGAGGTGAACCGGTGTTCCACATCGCCGAATCCGAGCACCGACGCGAAGGTCACACGGCTCCCCGCCTCGCCCAGCACCACCGGCGGAGCGGTCGGCACGGCCCCGCGCTCCACCGCCTCGGAGAACGCGGCGTCCGCGTCGTCGACGGCCAGCCCGATGATCGCGACGCCGTCGCCGTGCCGCTCCACGTACGCGCCGGCCGGGTGGTCACCCGGCAGCGCCGACGTCACGAGGAGGGCGATCTCCCGCTGCCGGAGCAGGATCGTCCGGCAGTCCCCCAGGCCGCCGCGCCCGTGCACGGTGAACCCATAGGCGTCGCGCAGGTGGGCGGCCGCCTCCTCGGCGTCCTCCACGTACAGCTCAAGATGGTCTATCGCACGAACATCCATCCCAACTTCCCCCTTGTTTGGGCCCTTCTCGCAGAACATGGCTCTTCTTGCTGGAACGTCGCCCCACTCTTCCGGCCCGCGGCTCTTTCGGCACGCGGCTCCTTCGGCACACGGCTCTTCCGACACACGGCAGACCACCGCTTCGGCGCACGCGCGCCTGTCCGCCTCACTCGCCCCGCCCGTGGGACGGCGACCGCCGTCCAACCGGGCGATTCCGCGCTTGGACGCCGCGCCGGAGGGCTGCCGGTGCGCTACCGGCGCACTGCCGGTGATGTGCCGGAAGCTATACGGTCTCGGCGACCCGGTGCTCCACGCGGACGGCGAATTCCGCCCATATGCCCGCGCACTCGCTGGCCAGACGGGCCACGATATTGCTGCAGTGCGGCGGGACGTTGTCGATGATCTCCTCCCACTCCTCGGCGCTGATCGTGTGGATGGCGAGCAGCCGCAGCAGGGTCCGCCCGGTGTCGGTCATCCGCAGTGCCGGATCCGCCTTGAGCCGCTCCACGATCGCGGTACGGTCCTGCACCGGCGCGCGCTGCGGAATCGCCCCGGTTCCGAAGCCTTTGCGTGTGCTCATCGACGCCTTCGCGGCGTCGACGCGCCCCTTCCCCCGCGGCTTGGGCAGCGGGTCCTCGCCCCGGCGCAGCCGGTTCCTGACGTCGCGGGCCGTCTCGGGGGAGATCCCCGCCGCCCGCGCTATCTGCCGCAGCGAGAGGCTGGGGTTCTCCGCGATGACCTCGCTGGCGAGCCTGCGCCCCTCGGCGCCGTTGACCGGGCGTATCCGGCCGTCCTGGCCGATCCTGCTGCTCACGGCGGTCAGGCCGACCGTACGGCGCCTGCGGATCTCGGCGACCGTGCCGGGGGCGATGCCGGTGACCGAGGCGACGATCCGGTCCGACCACTGCGGGTGCGAGTCGATGATGCGCCCGGCCGCGCGCTTCCTGTCCGCCAGTGACAGCGGGAGGCCGTGCGCGATGTTCGACTCGACGGCCAGGACGAAGGCGTCGGCCTCGTCGCCGTCGAAGAACCTGACCGCGATCTTGTCGTGGCCGCAGAGCACGGCGGCCCGCAGCCGGTGCACCCCGTCGATCACGCGCATCGTCGCGCGGTGCACGATGATCGGCGGCAGCTCGGTCTGCGCCACCGTCAGCGCTTTTACGTGTTCCGGATCTTCCCCGGAGATCCTCGGTGAATCGGCCACCGAGAGCGAATTGATCTCGACTCCGACGGCCATCTGCTGATCGAATCGAACCTGCTCCGGCTCCAACGCCAGCTCCTCACGATCTGATTTCCCCCGTGCGCAGGCGAGCGTCGGCACACCCAAGGCGTGCGTCGGCGCACCTGACGACTCATGCAAGGCCGCCGCGCGGCGCTCCCCCGCTGGTCTGCCCCGGCGAACGGCGCCGCCCCGCCGGTCAGACATCGACCCAGCCGTGCTTTCCGGCGAGTTCGGTCAAGGCCCGGCGCGCCTGTACGACCTGACTGCCAGTCAGGGTCGGCACGGCCTCCAGAAGGAGTTCGGTGACCTCGTGCGCGAACTCGGGCGATGAGAGGGCCGGGTGGGCCGAGGGTGCCGGGGTGCCCGGGAGGACGGCGCTCTCCCGGGCACCACCGGACACACCGGCCCGACCGGACGCACCGGGCGTCGTCGCGGGCACGGCCGGTTCCGGCCGTCCCTCGGAGCGGGCCGGCCCCTCGGCACGGTGTGCGGTGACGGCCTTCCGACCGCGCTCACCGGCCATGATCTGGAATTCGATGCGCGCTCCCGGGATCAGCTCTCCCGGCTCCCCGGCGAAGACCGACGTATGGAGGAACACATCCTCGCCGCCGTCGTCGGCCGCGATGAAACCGAAGCCGCGCATCTCATCGAATTGCAGGATTCTGCCCGTCGCCAAATCCACGCGCCCTCCCCCCGTTGCTCCGCCATGCGCCACGTGGCATGCGCCGACGGTGAATTTCCCCTATTTGGGCTCCGACTCTAACAGCGTCTTTACCGGTCAGGCACCCCTATCCGAGGCGGCCCGACTCCTGGTGTCATGATTCGCTTATCCGGGGCAGCTATCGGTGAGGACAACTCGGTACTGCATTGTGCGTAAGGCCCTTCTGGCGGCGGACCCGGCGCCGTCGGCTTGCCGGGGTATTCCCCGGCGCGCGGCCTCATCCGCCGGGACGACGAGACCCCCGATAGTCAACACACCGCTTTCACCTGCGGCCATGCCGCCTTCACCCGGCGGACCGCCGTGGTTTTCCCGGTACGGGCCGCACGGCGCGACCGGACCCGTTACGACCAGCGAGGACGCCGGGCCGCCGCGCGGCCGCCGGTAAAGGTACAGGCCATCGGGAATCACGGCCCGGGGCCGCGCGAAAATCAGGAGCCGAAGGCCGAATGAAATCATGAGCTCGGATTTGGTACCCCTATTGGGGAATATGCGACGCACCGGGTGATAACCCGAGAAGCTTTGGCCGCACAATCAACGGAACGTGCCCGGTACAACCGGAAGCCCACCCGCGCCCGCTACGGAAAACTCCTGATGGACGCCGCACCGGCCCGGAGCCGAGCGGTTCCGCCCGGAGCCTCGGCGGCCTGCTGGGAGCGGTCGCCGCACCAGTGCCAGGCCACGGCCCTGCGGAGCACCCCCTACCAGACGATCGGCCGCGGGCGACAGGCGTGTCAGCAGGCCGCCGGCCCGGACCCGGTCACCGGAAGGGGGGCCCACGCGGGAAATCCGCGCGCCTGAGCGCCAGTTCATGGGCTGCGAGCGCGGCAAGCACACCAAAGTCCGCAAGCACGGCAAGGCCCGCGAGCGCTGTAAGGACTTCGCGGACGGACGCTGATGAATCCCGGGTAGCAGGTGTGCGGCCGCGCCCGGAACGCCGCCTATTGCCCGTTCGACGCACTAGGAGTTCCGGGGTGTTCCCCCAAGAATTCCGCGCGGCTTCCCCTTCGGAATCCGCCCGGCCGGCCGGTTCGGTCTAGACCGCGCGGAGCCGGTCATGGGCGGCGCCATTGCCGCCCCCTTCCGAATCGCCCGGCCCCGCGACGTCGAGTCGGAGCTTCGGCGCGAGGTCCGTGCGGCGCTGGACGTCGAGCTTGCGGTAGACACGGGTCAGGTGCTGCTCGACGGTGCTGACGGTGATGAACAGCTTGCCGGCGATCTGCCGGTTGGTGTGCCCGCGGGCGGCGAGCGTGGCCACCCGCAGCTCCGCGTCGCTGAGTTCGACGGGCTGCCAGCCGCTGCCGGGCGACCACTGCCGCCCCACGAGCGGGAGGGACGCCCCGGCGCCGGCGGCCGGGGTCTCGTACGCGGACGGCTCGGCGCCGCTCTCCCGCATCAGCTGCTGCGCCTTGCGCGCGAGCGTCCGTGCCCGGCCCTCGTCGCCGAGGTCCCGGTGCGCCCGGGCCAGCGCGTCCATCGCGCGGGCCAGTTCCAGCCGGTGGCCGCGCTCCCGGAGTATCTCCACGGCCTCGCCGAGGAGCCGCGGCCGCTGGCCGGGGTCGGCGACGGACGCGAGCACCCGCAGCGCGACGCCGCGCGTCCAGGAGCGGCCGGTGCCGCCCCTGGCCAACTGCTCCTCCGCGAGCGCCCGGGCGCGCCGGTGGTCGCCCAGCGCCAGATACGCCTGGGCGGCATCGGTGCGCCACGGTACGAGCGCGGGGAGGTCCCGGTCCCAGCCGGACATCAGGTCCCCGCAGGAGCGGAAGTCGTCGAGCGCGGCGTACGGGCGTCCGGTGGCGAGGTAGAAGTGGCCGCGCGCCCAGAGGTAGAGCAGCCCGCCGGGGCTGTGAAAGGCCGCGTCGGGCACGGGGATGCTCAGATGGGCCGCTGCCTCGTCGACGCGGCCCATCGCGGTCTTGGCGTACAGCAGGGCGGCGACGGGCGTGGCGACGGCCGCCCCCCACTCCTCGGGGGAGACGAGGGTGAGCGCGGTGTGCGCCGACTCCTCGGCCGCGGCGAGTCTGCCCAGTCTGATCTCGACGAGCGCCTTGGCCGCCGCGAACATCGACTGCCACATCGGGGCCCGCCGCTCCGTCGCCTCCTTGAGCAGGGCGTCGCACCAGGAGGCGGCCCGGTCCAGGCCGTCGGCGAAGACGAGCGCGGCCAGGGCGGCGGTGACGGCCGGGAGCGTACGGTCCTCCAGCCGGGTCTCCCGGAGCAGCCGCTCCGCGCGTAGTACTACCTCGTCGGCGCCGGAGCCCCGGTCCACCGCCTCCTCCAGCAGCGCGATCGCCCGCCGCTGTGCGCTCTGCGCCGGGGTCAGGTCCCGCCGCCCGGCGAGCGCGCCGGCCCGGGCCGGGAGGCCCGGTAGCCCCGGGTAGCTGTAGGCGGCCCAGAGCCGGAGGAATCCGAGCTCGCGCGGCTCCGCGCCGTCCGCCTCGGGCCCGCCGTGCAGGTCGACGGCGTCGAGCACTTCGACGGCCGTTCCCACCTGTCCGAACCACAGCAGATAGCCGGCCAGTGCCCTGGCGTCCCGGCTGCCGAGCCGTCCCGCGCGTGCGGCCGCGGTCAGTTCGGGCAGGTACTGGGCCGCCGCGGAGGGGCTGACGCGCCATCCGGCCCGTAGCAGGGCGGCCTTGATGGCCAGGGCCTGTCCCTCGTCGGAGCAGGTGTCGTGGGCGACGCGCAGGCAGTCCAGGGCCAGTCCGGCCGCGTCGGCGGCCAGCGCCTGGTCGGCCGCCGCCAGCAGGGTGGGCAGCACCCATGGCGCGTCGATGGGCTCGGCCATGATCAGGTGCCGCGCCAGCGCGGTCGGCGGTTCCCCGTGCTCGTACAGCACGTGGGCGGCGCGGGCCTCCAGCCGGGCCCGGTGCCGGGGCTCCATGCTCCGCAGCACCGCGGCCCGGCCCGCCTCGTGGCGGAACCAGCCGCAGCTCAGCAGCCCCATCTCGGTCAACGCGGTCAGGCTGTGGCCGACTGGCTCGGCTCCGGTGCCCAGGACTTCCGCCAGTTCGGCGCGGGCGGTGCGCGGGCCGAGCACCGCGAGCGCCCACGCGGTGCTCCGGGTCGCGGCGGCGCTGCGGTGCAGGCAGGCCGTGACGGCCCGCTCGAACGCCTCGCCCGGCACCAGTTCGGCGGGCCGGGCCCGGCCCGGGGCGTGGTAGTCCTCCAGCAGTGCCCGCAGCAGCAGCGGGCTGCCGCCGCTCAGCCGGTGGAAGTCGGAGACGAGGGGGCGCGCCCGCCAGCCCTCCTGGCCGGCGGCGATCAGCTCGGTCACGCCGCGCCAGGGCAGCAGGTCGAGCCGGAGCGAGCGGCAGTTGGGGCGGCGCAGCAGTTCGGTGCGGAACTCCGGGTCCTTCGAGGGGAAGCCGCTGCTCTCGCCGAGCACCACCAGCATGCGGCTGACGTCCAGCCGGCGCGTCAGGTAGAGCACGCACTCCAGGGAGTGGGGGTCGGCGTGGTGCACGTCGTCGACGACGATCACCACGGGGCGCTTGCGGGCCTGGGCGAGCAGGATGCCGCAGAGCCGGGGGAAGACGTCGACGGCCACTTCGGTGGGGATGGTGCCTTCGGCTCCGCGCACCGGCGCGGTCGCCGCGACCAGGTTCAGCAGCCGCGCGGCGCGGTCGGCGTCGGCGCCGGGCAGGTCCGCTCCGAGCAGCAGTTGCCGCATGACGCCGAGCGGCTGCTCGGGTGCGTCCCCGGCCGCCGTGGCGCGCAGCAGCAGCGCGCCGGTCTCCGCCGCGCGTTCCCCGAACGCGCTCAGCAGTGCCGTCTTTCCGCTGGCCACCGGGCCGCTGACCCAGGCCACTCCGCCGCGCCCGGCCGCACAGGCGTCGAGCATGTTCCCCATCGCCGAAAGCTCTTTGTCGCGTTCCACCAACCTCATGAGCTGGTTTCACCCCCGAGTGCTGACTGCCGATCCGTGCCGTGAACCGTGCCGCAAGAGTGTTCGCCGCCGCGGTGGGGCTCCCCGCCGCGGGGCCGTCGCCCGCGAGAGCGCCTGCCGCGCGTCGCACAGAGGCCGAAGCCGTTCCTTCCGCTTCGGCCGCACCGTGGAGAGCGAAGGCGAGTGTGAAGGTAGGAGTGTTCCGGATGGGGCGGTGGGGTCGGTGGTCTTGCGCTCTCCGCTGACGGCGGTACGGTCAACCCGTGCGCGGATCGCCGCCGACGGTCGGCCGGCCTGACGATCGCGCAGGGAGCGGCCGCGGTTCCGGCGGAGCCGTCCCCGTGCCAGCGCTCTGCCCCACCCCGTCATCCACCTATTTTTGCCTGCTCCTTACCTGGTCGCCAGTCCCATCGTGAAACAGTTTCGGGAGTTGGGAATTCCGTGGCGTGCTGTACGACGGGGTTCGGCCGCACAGCACGCCCGGGGTCGGGCTCCACCGGTGTCGGTGGCACGGTTACGGCTTCCGGGCCACGCCCGCGTAGAAGGAGACCGCCGCGTCGGTGATGTCGGGGGTCAGCTCGGCGCCCTCGTTCCGCCAGCGGTGCGGCACCTCCACTCCGGGGTCGAGGAGTTCCAGACCGTCGAAGAATCGTTCCACCTGCGCCTTCGAGCGCACCCGGGCGGGGATGCCGCTGCGGTGGTAGATGGAGATGACCTTCTCCCACGCCTCCGGGTCGAAGTCCGGTGTGCAGTGGGAGAGCACGAGGTAGCTGCCCGAGGGCAGGGCGTCGACGAGCCCCTTGACGATCTCGAACGGGCCGTCCGAGTCGGGGATGAAGTGCAGCAGCGCGTTGAGCGACATCGCGACCGGCTGGTCCATGTCGAGCGTGGCGTGCAGTTGGACGGCCTTCAGGATGGACTCGGGGTCGCGGACGTCGGCGTGGATGTACTCGGTGCGGCCCTCGGGGGTGCTGCGCAGCAGGGCCTGCGCGTGGATCAGCACGATGGGGTCGTTGTCCGCGTAGACGATCCTGGCGTCGGGGGCCACTTCCTGGGCCACCTGGTGCAGGTTGGGGGTGGTGGGGATGCCGGTGCCGATGTCCAGGAACTGCCGGATGCCGGCCTCGGCGAGCGCCCGGGTGGCCCGGTGCATGAACAGCCGGTTGGTCTGGGCGCAGATCTTGATGCCGGGGAAGACCGCCTCGACGTCCGCCGCGGCCAGGGCGTCGACGTCGTAGTGGTCCTTGCCGCCCAGGTAGTAGTCGTACATACGCGCCGGGTGTGGCTTGCTGGTGTCGATGGTGCCGGATGCGCTTCCGGTTTCGGCCATGGGTGTCCGCCCTCCGTGCTCAGGAGTGATCTGTCGAAATGTGCGTGCCGCCGGTGGTCCGGGGGTGCCGGTGAGCCGGGGGCGGGGATGCTGCGGGCCGGTCAGTGGACGAGGAAGTCCGCGTCGCCGGCGCGGGCGCCCTGGATGAACGCCTTGATCTCGGCCTTGGTGTAGATGAGGGCGGGACCGTCGGGGTCGGTGGACTGGCGCACGGCGATATGACCGTCGGAAAGCTTCTTCGCTTCCACGCAGCTGCCGCCGTTGGGTCCGCTCCAGGGCTTGTGCCAGCCCTCGGTGCCGAGGGCGTTGGCGGGCATTCCGTTGTGGATCTCCATCTGCGTCACAGCTCCTCTCTCAGGTCCTTGAGGATGGTCCTGGTCTGCTTGAACGAGGCGGCCTGGACGGCCATGTGGTCCAGGGCCTCGATATAGGCCGCGACGTCGGGTCGGTCGTCGAGGTACCCCGCGCCGGTGAGCCCCTCGGTGTAGATGACATCGGGCTGTTCGCGCAGCCGGCAGCGGAACAGATGGAAGGGGCCGAAGGCGCCGCGGTGCGGTCCGGCCGCGAACGGCATGATCTGGAGCCGGACGTTCGGCCGCTCGGAGATCTCCAGGAGGTGGTCGATCTGGGCGCGCATGACGTCGGGTCCGCCGACGGACCGGCGGAAGACCGTCTCGTCCAGGACGGCCCATACGGTGGGCGCGTGGTCCGTGGTGAGCAGGTCCTGGCGCTTGACGCGGAAGGCTACCCGGCGTTCGAGCTCACCGGCGTCCCCGTCGGAGCCGACCAGCAGGACGGCGCGCGCGTAGTCCTCGGTCTGGAGCAGCCCCGGTACGTAGTGCGGCTCGTACGAGCGGATCAGTTCGGCCGCGTCCTCCAGGCTGACGTAGGCGCTGAACCAGTCCGGCAGGACGTCGCGGAAGCGGTGCCACCAGCCGGGCTTGTTGGCCTCCCGTACCAGGGCGAGGAAGTCCTCGCGCTCCTCCTCGCCGAGCCCGTAGCGCGCCACCAGCTCCTTGACGTAGGGGATCTTGAGCCCTACCTCGGCCTTCTCCATCCTGCGAATGGTCTGGTGGGTCACGTCGATGGCCGCCGCGGCCTCTTCGAGCTCCAGCCCGGCGCGCTCTCTGAGCCCTCGGAGCTGTATGCCGAGCACCAGACGCAGGACGGTGGGCGCGGTACCCGTTCGCGCGTCACCCATACAGCACCTCCTCAACTCTCCGGCACATCATGCCCTGAGCCATAGCGTTGAGGATAGAAGCAATCTGGGATTGCCTTCCTGAAATTATCAGGATGACCGCTTGCCAGTTGACTGTGTCGGCACCCATAGTGATCGAGTGGCGAACCTCACGAACCACGAGCGGCCCACGCCAACCAGCCGTCCGCGCGGTCGAGTTGTCCTGCCGGTGACCGACACGCCGACGCGCGCCCTTGGCCTGCCGTGCGGGACCGCGAGGCCGTCGACAGACCCGCCCCCTCCGCTGGAAGGCGCTCCTCGTGCACGTTTTGCCCCCCACCCCGCAGTCGCAGCAGCAGGAGGATGTCTTCCAGCTGCCGAGCCGCACGACGTCCGTGGCCGAGGCCCGGCACCGCACCCGCCAGTGGCTCGACCGGTGCGCCGTCCCCGACGGGATATGCGCGGCCGCGGTCCTCGTCGTCTCCGAGCTGGTGACCAACGCCGTGGTCCACACGGACAGCGAGCGGATCTCCTGTCGCGTACGGGCGGACACCGCCCAGGTGCGCCTGGAGGTAGGGGACAGCGGCTCGGGGCGCGGCGGCCCCCGGCAGCGGAGCGCGGGGCTGGACGCGGAGACGGGGCGCGGGCTGCTGCTGGTGGGGAGCATGGCCGACGCGTGGGGGGTGGCCGCCCCCGGGCACAGCACGGGCCACACCGTGTGGGCCACGCTGCGCATCGCCGGCGGCTGACGGCGGGATCGCGCGGCTGAAACGTTCCCGCTGAACGCCTCCGGCAGTCCGCGGAGCCGGCCCTCAGCCGCCGATGGCGCGCAGCATCGCCCACAGGGCGACGGTCGACGCGGCGAGGGTGGCGGGCACCGTCAGGAGGCCGAGGCGGGTGAACTCGCCGAGGTCGGGGTCGGCGTCCCGCTCGCGCAGGATGCGCCGCCACAGGAGGGTGGCCAGGGACCCGACATAGGTGAGGTTGGGGCCGAGGTTGACGCCGATGAGGACGGCGAGCACGGGGCCGGCGCCGGCCGGGGCGGCGAGCGGCAGCAGGGCCAGTACCGCGGGCAGGTTGTTGATGACGTTGGCGAGGACCGCGGCGAGGGCGGCGACGGCGAGCAGTTCGGGGAGCGAGTCGCCGTCCGGCAGCAGGTCGCCCATGGCCCCGCCGAGGCCGCCCGCGACGACCGACTTGACGACGATGCCGAGCGCGAGGACGAAGAGGCAGAACAGCGGGTTCGCGGAGCGCACCAGAGCGGGCACGGTGGTGCGCCCGCCGCGCAGAGCCCGGGCGCCGAGTACGAGCGCCCCGCCGAGTGCGGCCCAGGCCGGGTTCACGTCGGCGAAGGAGGTGACGACGAAGCCGCCGAGGGTCAGCGCGAGGACGACGAGCGTGAACGCGGGCACGGCGTGCGGGGCCGGGGACCGTACGGCGTGCGCGCCCTTCGTCAGGTCGGCGCGGAAGAAGCGGCGGAAGACCGCGTACTCGACGGCGATGGCGGCGAGCCACGGCAGGGCCATCAGCGCGGCGAAGCGCGTGAAGGTCAGGCCGCTGGCGGCGAATGCCAGCAGGTTGGTGAGGTTGGAGACGGGCAGCAGCAGGGACGCGGAGTTGGCGAGGTGCGCGGTGGCGTAGGCGTGCGGCCGGGCGCGGGCGCCCACCCGCGCGGCGGTCGCGAAGACCACGGGGGTCAGGAGCACCACGGTGGCGTCCAGGCTGAGCACGGCGGTGACGACGGCCGCCACCGCGAACACCCCGCCCAGCAGCCGCCCCGGGCTGTCGCCGCAGCGCCGCGCCACCGCGTCCCCGGCGGCCGCGAAGAGCCCGTCGTCGTCGCAGAGCCGGGCGAGCGCGAGCACCGCCGCGAGGAAGCCGACGACGGGCAGCAGGGTGCGGGTCTGCTCCCAGGCGTCGGCGGGCGAGACCGCGCCGATGGCGACCGCGGCGGCCGCGGCGGGCACGGCCGCGACCGCCTCGGGCAGGCCCCGGGGCCGTACGACGGCGAAGGCGAGCACCGTCAGCAGCAGAAGGACCGAGACCGTCTCGTGCACGGCGGTCACAGGGCGGTGCTCACGGTGCTCGGTCCTCCCGGCGGCGTTCAGGTGCTGCCGGCGGTGAGCGGGGCCGGGCGGCGCGGGCTCAGATCAGCGGCTGCTGTGCGAAGCGTACGAGCTCCAGTGCCTGGTCGGGGAACCAGTCCCCGGCCTTGGGGTCGGGCGAACCGCGCTCGGGGTCGGCGGGCCCGGGGGTGCCGCGCAGGCACTGGCCGTCCGACTCGCCGGGGTTCTTGATCCACAGTTTGGCGTCGTGGAGCGCGTCGCCGGTGCGGGTGGTGGGCCGCTCCCCCAGACCGCGGTCCGGCGGATTGCACCAGTCCTGCGGGTCGGAGTAGACGCCGTCCGGCGGCGTCCAGGGGCCTTGTCCGTTGCGGCTGGTGTCGGTGACAAAATGGGGCATACGGGCCGGGTCGGCGGGCGGGTGGGCGGCCAGCCACCGCCGGGCCTCGGCGCGGGGCCACCGCTGGTCCGGGCAGCCGGCGGGGTCGCCGCCGCCGCGCGCGTAGCCGACGCAGGCGGAGATCAGCGTTCCGTACCAGGCGTTGGCGTCGTCGTCCTGGTAGTTGGAGGCGTTGGTGAAGAATCCGGTGGCGCGGGCGACCCCGGCCTTGAGGAGGCGCGGCACGAGGGAGCCGACGGAGTGCCAGCCGGGGTGGCCGGTGTCGAGGTAGACCTTGGTGCGCGGCAGCGGTGCGAGGCGGTCGACGGCGTGGTTCAGCTCGGTGTAGCGGGCCGCGGTCCTGGTGCCGCGCTCGTCGTCCTGCCCGCAGTCGGCGGGGAGGAGCGCGAGCGAGTCGGGTTCGAGCACGACGAGCGCCGGGCGGTGGCCGATGCCGCGGGCCACGGCGTCGATCCACGCGGCGTACTCGGCGGTGTCGTGGGCCCCGCCGGCCGAGTAGCCGGCGCAGTCGCGGCCGGGCACGTTGTAGAGGGCGAGGACCGGGGTGGTCCCGGTGCGGGCGGCGGCGCGCACGGTGGCCCGTACGGCTCGCTCGGCCTCGGCGGGACGCTGGTCCCCGTACCAGATCGCCTGCGGTGCGCGGGCCATGGCGAGCAGGCCGGCGGCGTCGCCGACCCGGCCGCGCATCATGAGCCCGAGGGCCTGCCGGTAGGCGGCGGGGTTGGCGGGCGGCGCGTAGAAGCCGCGCGGGGCGGGCGGTTCGGGGGCCGTGCGGGCGGCGGGCGCCATGGCGGTCAGGGAGGCGAGCACGGCGAGATGGGCGAGGAGCGCGGCGACGCGTCCCGGTCTGCTGCTCATGGCCCCTCCCGGTCCACGCGGGCCGCTGGGGCCCGCGGTGCGATGGCGTCCTGCGAGGCTCCGAGACTCGTCCAGTGCGTGGTGCGCGTCAAGACGGGGCGGGTCAGGCGACGGAGCCGACGCGCCCGAGGGGCGTACGGGCGTCGTGGTGGATGGGGGTGTGGGCGCCCGTCAGCGGGGCGCCGGTGCCGCCGCGGCGGGCCGCGACGATCTCGCCCGCGATGGACAGGGCCGTCTCCTCGGGCGTACGGGCCCCGAGGTCGAGGCCGATCGGGGAGTGCAGCCGGGCCAGCTCCCGTTCGGTCAGACCGGTCTCGCGCAGCCGCGCCAGGCGGTCCAGGTGGGTACGGCGCGAGCCCATCGCGCCGACGTAGGCGACGGGCAGCCGCAGCGCCCGTTCCAGCAGCGGCACGTCGAACTTCGCGTCGTGGGTGAGGACGCAGAGCACGCCGCGGCCGTCGAGCGACTGCGTGTCGAGGTAGCGGTGCGGCCAGTCGACGACGATCTCGTCGGCCTCGGGGAAGCGCTGCCGCGTGGCGAAGACGGGGCGCGCGTCGCATACGGTGACGTGGTAGCCGAGCAGCTTGCCGACCTTGACGAGGGCGGCGGCGAAGTCTATGGCCCCGAAGACGATCATGCGGGGTGGCGGGGCGCTGGACTCGACGAGCAGCACGACGCGCTGCCCGCACGCCGGGCTTTCGCTGCCTTGGGTCTGCGGGGCGGCCCGATCGGGGCTCGCGGGGGCGGACGGGTCCGGGTCCGCGGCAACGCCCTCCCCCTCCGCCCCCAGCGGAGCCGCCACGCCCGCCGTGCCGACCGTGAGCGTGCCCGTACGTCCCGCGTCGAGCATCGCGCGGGCCTCCGCGGCGACGGTCCGGTCGAGCTCCGGAGGGCCGCCGAGTCCCCCCTCGTACGGTCCGTCGGGCCGTACGAGCAGGGCGCGGCCCAGCAGTTCGGCCGCCCCGTCGACCGTGCGGACGACCCGGGCGAGCGCCGCCGCCTCGCCGTGCGCGGCGGCGGACAGCGCGGCGGCGAGCGTCCGCGCGTCGGCGTCAGCATCGGCATCGGCATCGGCATCGGCATCGGCGTCGGCGGAGCCGGCGGCGCGGACCGGCGTGATGAGGATGTCGATGGTGCCGCCGCAGGTCAGACCCACCGCGAAGGCGTCCTCGTCGCTGAACCCGAACCGCTCCAGGACGCTCTCGCCGGTGTCCAGGGACGCGCGGCACAGTTCGTACACCGCGCCTTCCACGCATCCGCCGGACACACTGCCGATCGCGGTGCCGTCGGAGTCGACGGCGAGGGCGGCGCCGGGCCGGCGGGGCGCGCTGCCGTGCGTCGCCACGACGGTGGCGACGGCGAAGCCGCGGCCCTGCTCGCACCACTGGTGCAGTTCGGCGGCGATGTCCAGCATGGTGGTCAGCTCCTCATCCGTCCCGGTCCCTCACTTGACGCCCAGCCACCGTTCGATCGGGCCGAGCGCGAAGTAGACGAGGAAGATAACGCTCAGCCCCCACATGAACGATCCCGGCTCGCGCCACTTGCCCTGTGCGGCCCGGATGGCGGTGTAGGCGATGACGCCCGCGCCGACGCCCGCGGTGATGCTGTACGTGAAGGGCATCAGGGCGACCGTCAGGAAGACGGGTACGGACGCCGAACGGTCGCCCCAGTCCACATGCTTGGCGGCGCTCATCATCATCGATCCGATGACGACGAGCGCCGCCGCGGCCACCTGGGCGGGTACGAGCCGGGTGAGCGGGGTGAAGAACAGGCAGGCGGCGAAGAACGCTCCGGTGACGACGGACGACAGGCCCGTACGGGCGCCCTCGCCGGCCCCGGTGGCCGATTCGATGAAGACGGTCTGGCCGGAGGCTCCGGCGACGCCGCCGAGCGCGCCGCCCGCCCCGTCGATGAACAGCGCCCGGGACAGGCCGGGCAGCCGCCCCTTGCCGTCGGTCAGCCCGGCCTCGGTGCCGACGCCGATGATGGTGGCCATGGCGTCGAAGAACCCGGCCAGCACCAGGGTGAAGACGATCATGCCGACGCTGATGGCCCCGATCCGGTCCCAGCCGCCGAACTCGACGTGCCCCAGGAGGGCGAAGTCGGGGGTGGAGACGGCGCTGCCGTGCAGCGCGGGGGTGGTGCCGCCCCAGTCCCGGTCGGTGAGGCCGCCGAGCCGGGTGACCGCGATGGACAGGACCGTGCCGACCGCGATGCCGATGAGGATGGCGCCGGGGACGGCGCGGGCCTGGAGCATGAGGATGAGCAGCAGGGTGACGGCGAAGAAGAGGACGGGCCAGCCGGTGAGTTCGCCGGTGGCGCCCAGCTGGACGGGGGCGCCCACGCCCTTGCCGACGAAGCCGGCCTTCACCAGGCCGATCAGCGCGACGAACATGCCGATGCCCATGGTGATCCCGTGTTTCAGCGGCAGCGGGATCGCGTTCATGATCATCTCGCGGAGGCCGGTGACCACCAGGAGCATGATCACCACGCCGTACATCACGCACATCCCCATGGCCTGCGGCCAGGTCAGCCGCGGTACGACCTGAGTGGTCAGGGCCGCCGAGACGTTGAGCCCGGCCGCGAGGGCGAGCGGCACCTTGCCGATGAACCCCATCAGCAGCGTGGTGAGGGCCGCCGCGGCGGCGGTCGCGGTGATGACGGCGGTGCGGCCGAGGGTGTGCTGGTCGGCGTCGGGGCCGCTCAGCAGCACCGGGTTGAGCAGCAGGATGTACGCCATCGCCATGAAGGTGGTGATGCCGCCGCGCACCTCGCGCGCGAGGGTCGAACCGCGGTCGGTGATGTGGAAGTACCGGTCGGGCCACGACCGCCCGGCCGGCGGGCGCGAGCCGCTGCCCGCGTCCTTTGCCGCGGCCTGCGGCCGTATCGAGTGATGGGTCATGTGCCTACTCCCAAGGTTCACAGGGACACCCGCGCGCGGCGCGGGATTTGGGATGGTGCGTGGGCTGCACGACCCGGGGGACGGCCCGAGGCGAACGGTTCGCGGTGCGCGTTCGCGCACCGCCGTACGGGGTGGGGCGCCGGAGCCCGTTCATCCCCTGCCGGGCGGCGGGCGCGGCCGGGGATATGACACCGGCTCAGGTGCCGGTGAGGTGTTCGGGCCGCACCGGCACGCGCTTGAGGGGCAGCCCCGTCGCCGCGCGGATCGCCGCCACGACGGCCGGGGTCGAGGACAGGGTGGACGCCTCGCCGACGCCGCGGAGCCCGTACGGGGCGGCGGCGTCGGCCAGTTCGAGGATGTCGACCGGGATGGCCGGGGTGTCGAGGATGGTGGGGATGAGGTAGTCGGTGAAGGAGGGGTTGCGGACCCGGCCGTCGTCGCCGACGACGACCTCCTCCATCACCGCGAGGCCCAGGCCCTGCGTGGTGCCGCCCTGTATCTGGCCGACGACCGACAGCGGGTTGAGCGCCTTGCCGACGTCCTGGGCGCAGGCCAGTTCGACGACCTTGACCAGGCCCAGTTCGGTGTCGACCTCGACGACCGCGCGGTGCGCGGCGAAGGAGTACTGGACGTGGCCGTTTCCCTGTCCGGTGCGCAGGTCGAGGGGCTCGGTGGGGCGGTGCCGCCATTCGCGTTCGACGTCGACGGCGTCGCCCGCCAGGACGTCCGCGAGATCGGCGAGCACCTCGCCGCCGTCGGTGACGACCTTGCCGCCCTCCAGCAGGAGTTCGGCGGTGGCCCACGCCGGGTGGTACGTGCCGAACCGGGCGCGCCCCAGCTCCAGGGCCTCGGCCCGGACGGCCTCGCAGGCGTGCTTGACCGCGCCGCCGGTGACGTACGTCTGCCGGGAGGCGGAGGTGGAGCCCGCCGAGCCGATCCGGGTGTCGGCTGGGTGGATGGTCACCTGCGCGACGCCGAGTTCGGTGCGGGCGATCTGGGCGAGTACGGTGGTGCCGCCCTGGCCGACCTCGGCCATCGCGGTGTGCACGACGGCGACCGGCTCGCCGCCGACCGCCTCCAGGCGGACGCGCGCCGTGGAGTAGTCGTCGGCCCCCTCGGAGAAGCCGACGTTCTTTATGCCCACCGCGTAGCCGACGCCCCGCACGACGCCCTCGCCGTGGGTGGTGTTGGACAGCCCGCCGGGCAGGGCCCGTACGTCGGCGCCCGCGCCGGCCGCGAGCCACTGCCGTTCCGGCGGCAACGGCATCGCCTTGACGCGGCGCAGCAGTTCGGCGACCGGGGCCGGCGCGTCGACGGCCTGGCCGGTGGGCATCAGGTCGCCCTGGGACATGGCGTTCTTGCGCCGCAGCTCCACCGGGTCCATGCCCAGCTCCTCGGCGAGCCGGTCCATCTGGGCCTCGTACGCGAAGCACGCCTGGACCGCGCCGAAGCCGCGCATCGCGCCGCAGGGCGGGTTGTTGGTGTAGAGGGCGATCGCCTCGATGTCGACGTGGTCGACGGCGTACGGGCCGACGGAGAGCGAGGAGGCGTTGCCGACGACGGCCGGGGACGCGGAGGCGTACGCGCCGCCGTCCAGCACGATCCGGCACTTCACATGGGTGAGGGTGCCGTCCTTGGTCGCCCCGTGCTCGTACCGGAGCCTGGCGGGGTGGCGGTGCACATGGCCGAAGAACGACTCGAACCGGTTGTAGACGATCTTCACGGGCCTGCCGGTGCGCAGCGCGAGGAGGCTCGCGTGGATCTGCATCGACAGGTCCTCGCGGCCGCCGAACGCGCCGCCGACGCCGGAGAGCGTCATCCGCACCTTGTCCTCGGGCAGGCCGAGTACGGGGGCGATCTGCCGCAGGTCGGAGTGGAGCCACTGGGTGGCGATGTAGATGTCGACGCCGCCGTCCTCGGCCGGCACGGCGAGGCCGGACTCCGGGCCGAGGAACGCCTGGTCCTGCATCCCCACCTCGTACTCGCCCGTCACGATGGTGTCCGCGCGGGCCCGTGCCGCCTCGGCGTCGCCCCGGACGATCGGCTGGCGGTGCACGATGTTGGGGTGCGGGACGTGGGCGGCGTGGTGGTCGTCGCGGCCGGGGTGCAGCAGCGGCGCGTCCTCGGCGGTGGCGCTCTCCTCGTCGGTGACGACGGGCAACTCGGCGTACTCGACCTTGATCTTGGCCGCGGCGCGGCGGGCCGTCTCGGGGTGGTCGGCGGCGACGATCGCCACGGGCTCGCCGTGGTGGCGGACCCGGCCGTGGGCGAGTGCGGGGGTGTCCTTGATCTCCAGGCCGTAGTTCTTGGTGGCGGCCGGCAGGTCGTCGTAGGTGAGGACGGCGTGGACACCCGGCTGGGCCAGCGCCTCGGCGGTGTCGATGGAGCGGATCTCGGCATGCGCGTGGGGGCTGCGGAGGGTGAAGCCCCACAGCATGTCCTCGTGCCACAGGTCCGAGGCGTACGCGAACTCGCCGGTGGTCTTCAGCGTGCCGTCGGGGCGCAGGGTGGACGCGCCGATGCCGCCCTGGGTGGCGGCGTCCTGGGTGAGGCCGGTGGGGATGCGGGTCGCGCCCATGGTCAGCGCCCCGCTTCCGCGGCCGGGGCGGCGGCACGGGCGGCCGCGAGGCGGACCGCGTCGAGGATCTTCTCGTAGCCGGTGCAGCGGCAGAGGTTGCCGGAGAGCGCCTCGCGGATGTCGGCGTCGGACGGATCGGGGGCGCGCTCCAGGAGTTCGTCGGCGGCGACGAGCAGACCGGGGGTGCAGAAGCCGCACTGCACGGCCCCGGCGTCGATGAACGCCTGCTGTACGGGGGCGAGTCCGGCGGCCCGCGCGGTGGTTCCGGGCCCGGGCTGCCAACGCCGGGCGACGCCCGCGCCCGTACCGGCGTCAGCTGTACGGTCCGCGGCGCCCATCCCCGTACCGGCGTCGCGCGTACGGCTCGTGTCATCCGCGCCCGTACCGGCGTCGCGCGTACGCCAAGCGTCACCCGCGCCCGTATCGGCATCGCCCGCACGCCACGCGTCACCCACGCCCGTACCGGCATCGCCCGCACGCCACGCGTCAGCCACGCCCGTACCCGCGTCGCCCACACCCGTACCCCCGTCGGCCGCGCGCCCCGCGGAGCGGTGCTCCGCGAGGTCGGCGAGCCCCTCGACGGTGATGACCGCGCGGCCCTCGGCCTGTCCGGCGGCCACCAGGCAGGCGCAGACCGGAATGTCGTCGAGGCGGACCGTGCAGGAGCCGCACTCGCCCTGTTCGCAGGCGTTCTTGGAGCCCGGCAGGCCCAGCCGCTCGCGCAGCACGTACAGGAGGCTCTCGCCCTCCCAGACGTCGTCGGCCTCCTGCGGCCGGCCGTTGACGGTGAAGTTCACGCGCACGACGCGCCTCCCTCGGTGGAGCGGCCGGAGCCGCGGAATTCGTCCCAGGTCCAGGCGAGCGTGCGGCGCGCCATGACGCCGACCGCGTGCCGCCGGTACGTGGCGCTGCCGCGGACGTCGTCGATGGGGTTGCAGGCGCCGGAGCACAGCTCGGCGAACTGCCGGGCAATCGACGGGGGTACGGCCCGCCCCGACTCCCAGAACCCGCCCTCCGCGAGCGCCGCGTTCAAGAACTCCTCCGCCACGCGGGCCCGTACGGGCGTGGGCGCGGCCGATCCGATGCCGGTCCGCACGGTGCGGGTCCCGGGGTGGAGGGCGAGGCCGAAGGCGCAGACGGCGATGACCATGGCGTTGCGGGTGCCGACCTTGGAGAACTGCTGGGGCCCGTCCGCCGTGCGGATGCGGACGGCGCGGATCAGCTCGTCGGGGGCGAGGGCGTTGCGTTTGACGCCCGTGTAGAACTCCTCCACCGGGATGAGCCGGGTGCCGCGCACCGACGCGGCCTCGACCTCGGCGCCCGCGGCGAGCAGCGCGGGGTGGCAGTCGCCGGCCGGGGAGGCGGCGCCGAGGTTGCCGCCGACGGTGCCGCGGTTGCGGATCTGGGGGGAGCCGACGGTGTGCGCGGCCAGCGCGAGGCCGGGCAGTTCGGCGCGGAGCCGGTCCATGATCCGGGTGTAGGGGACGGCGGCGCCGAGGCGAACGTACCCCTCGTCGGTCTCCCACTCGGTAAGCTCGCCGACGCGGCCGAGGTCGAGCAGGTACTCGGGCCGCCGGTGGTCGAAGTTGATCTCGACCATCACGTCGGTGCCGCCCGCGATGGGTACCGCCGTGGGGTGCTCGGCCTTCGCGGCGAGCGCCTCCCCCCAGGCGGTGGGGCGCAGGAAGTCCATGGGTGTGTCTCTTCTCGATCGAATTCGAGGGAGCTGCTCGGGGCTGTGCCGGGCGGGTGGTGCCGGGGCGTGCCGGACCGTGCTGTCGCGAATGCCGCGCTCGGGCCCGTACCGGGCTCGCGGTACCGGGTTCTTCCTGTCCCGTCGGGGCGGCGTGCGCCAAGTACACAGAGGAGGCGGCCTCCGGGTGCAGTCACCGAAACCATGAAGCAGTTGGCTGGTCGCGGGCCCGGTCTTGTAGATTCGAACGAAAGACGGGGTTCGGAAACCTCACTGCATTCCACTGGTGACAACAAGACAGATCGGCGGAGACGACGATGCGGCTGCGCACCCTGCTGGAGACCGGGGCCCTGGGCCTGCGGCTGCTCGGTGGCGACGATGAACTGGAGCGCACCGTCCGCGGCGTGATGACCACCGATCTGCGCGACCCGAGCCGGTATCTCTCCGGCGGCGAGCTGGTGCTGACCGGCCTCGCCTGGCGGCGCGAGCCGGAGGACTCCGAGCGCTTCGTGCGCATTCTCGCGGCGGCCGGGGTCGCCGGGCTCGCGGCGGGCGAGGCCGAGATGGGCGCCGTTCCGGACGATCTGGTGCTGGCCTGCGCCCGCCACCGGCTGCCGCTCTTCTCGGTGGTGGAGGCCGTCTCGTTCGCGTCGATCACCGAGCACGTGGTGCGGCAGGTCTCCAGCGAACGGGCCGGGGACCTGGCGGCGGTCGTCGACCGGCACCGCCGGCTGATGACCGCGGGCCCCGCGGGCGGCGGGCCGGACGTCGTGCTCGACCTGCTCGGCTCGGACCTGGACCTGCGGGCCTGGGTACTCTCCCCCACCGGGCGCCGGATCGCCGGCGCCTCCCCGGCCGGGTCCGGGCCGGAGCTGTCCGCCGAGCTCCGCGCCACGCTCGCGGGCGAGCAGCTGGCCGCGTCCCGTACGGGCCGCCGCGGCCCGCACCGCTGCACGGCCGGGGGCGGTACGTACTCCCTCTTCCCGGTCCGCGGCGGCGGGCGCGACCTGCGGGAGACGGTGCTCTCGGACTGGGTGCTGGCCGTCGAGGCGGACGCCGGGGACTGGCCGGCGGAGCGGCTCGACCTGCTGCACGGCGTCACCCAGCTGATCGCGGTGGAACGGGAACGGCGGGACGCCGCGCGGACCGTGCGGCGCCGGCTGGCGCAGGAGGTCCTGGAGCTGGTGCAGACGGGCGCGCCGCCCGCCGAGATCGCGGCCCGGCTGCGGGTGGCGGCCCCCGTGCTGCTGCCGGGGCTGGGCGCGGCCCCGCACTGGCAGGTCGTCGTGGCGCGCGTCGAGTGGGCGGGCGGGGACGTGCCGGGTGGCGCCGTGGCCCAGTCGCTGCTGGAGGAGGTGCTGGTCGACCCGGTCGCCGCGGGCCCCGAGCCCTCCGACCGGATCGCGGTCGCGCACACCGGGGACGAGGCCGTGGCGCTCGTACCGATCCCCGCGGTCTCCGACGACGACGCGGAGGACGCGCCGGCCCCCGGTCTGCACGCGGACACGCTGCTGGCCGCGGTGCGCGAGCCGCTGTCGCGGGGGCTGGCGGACGACGGGCGGCTCACGCTGGGCGTCAGCGCGGCCGTGCACTCCGCGGAGGGGCTGCGCGGGGCGCTGGAGGAGGCACGGCACGCCCGTCGCGTCGCGGCGGCGCGGCCCGGCGCGGTCTGCGCCGCGGGCCACCAGGAGCTCGCCTCCCATGTGCTGCTCCTCCCCTTCGTGCCGGACGACGTGCGCCGCGCTTTCACGGCCAGGCTGCTGGACCCGCTGCGCGACTACGACCGGCGCCACCGCGCCGAGCTCGTCCCCACGCTGGAGGCGTTCCTCGACTGCGACGGCTCCTGGACGCGGTGTGCGGCCCGGCTGCACCTGCATGTGAACACCCTGCGCTACCGGGTCGGGCGGATCGAGCAGCTGACAGGCCGGGATCTGTCCCGACTGGAGGACAAGCTGGACTTCTTCCTGGCTCTGCGGATGAGCTGACCCGAACAGCCGAAACGGCCCCCTGGCGAACGTTCGCCAGGGGGCCGTTCGCGTCCGCGGGCCCGTCGGCGGCGACGGGGAGCGGGGAGCCCGTGGGGGCGGCTTCCTGCGGTGATCTAGTATTTGCATACAGAATGCAATTGCGCAGCACGACGCTTACGGAGCCCGCATGGCGAAGTTCTCCGCGGCCTTCCGGCTCCGGCCGGACGCGCCGACCGCGACCACCGGCCCGCCGTCGCGGGCCAGCTGGGCGATGGCCCTGCTCTACCTGGGCCATCTGGTCAGCATCGATTACGTGGCCTCGGCGCTCCCCGTCCTGGTGCGGGCGGGCGGCGGCTCGCTGCACCAGGTCGCCCTCTTCGGGTACGTCATGGTGCTGTGGTCCACCCGGTTCGTGGTCGCCCCGGTGCTGGACCGCCTCGCGGAGCGGCGGTTCACCTACCGCCTCCAACTGCTCGTCTTCCGGCTGCTGGTACTGGTCTCGCTGAGCACCCTGCTCTTCACCCGCTCCTGGCCGGCGCTGGCCGTCTGCGGGGTGGCCGTGGGGCTGTTCAGCGGATGGGAACGGGCCGCCGGGGACGCCCTGGTGATGCGGGTGGCACCGGCCCGGCACCGCAGCAGGCTCTCCGCCGCGGAGTCGATGGGCATCCTGCTGGGCACCGCGATCGGCGGCGGCGTCGCCCTCACGCTCGGCTACCGGACGGCGGTGCTGCTGATCCTGGCCATCGGCGTGGTGACGGCGGTGCCGGTACTGCTGCTGCGGGAGCGGACGGAGACCGAGGGGGCCGCGGCCGACCCGGACCGCGCGCGGGACCGTACGGCCGCCGCTCCCGGCGTCCGCCTGGTCGGCCTGCTGGCCGTCGCCGGGCTGACGCTGAACTGGCTGGGCGTCGGCCTGGCGCACAAGCTGACCTCGGTCCTCATGGTGGACCAGCACCTCTCCCCCCGGACCATCGGCGCCTTCATGGGCACCGCGGGCCTGGCCATGTCCTTCGTGGGCGCGCTGCTGTGGATTCCCGTGCGGCGGTTCCCGCGGCCTCGGCTGGTCCTCGCCGTGGCCTGCGGAGAGGCGCTCTCCTGCGCCCTGCTGATCGTCGCCGCCGCCCTGCACGCGGCCCCGCTGACCCTGTTCTCGGTGCTGGTCTCCCGGGTCTCGTACGCGACCTTCTCCGCGCTGTCGACGCTGCTCGCCTTCACCCTCACCCGGCAGGGCCGGCCGGCCACCCAGGTGGCGTGCTTCACGGCGATCCCGTTCCTGCTCTCGCACTTGGCGATCGCGCAGTTGGTACCGCTCGCCGGCCCGAAGTCCCTGGGCTACCCGGCGGTGTTCGCGGGCGCCACGGTCCTCACCCTGCTGAGCGCGGCCTTCCTCGCCGAGGCGGTACGGCGCCACCACCGCGCCACCGCTGCCGGTGCCGGTGCCGGTGCCGACAGCGGTTCGGGCTCCGGCTCCGGTGCCGGCAGCGGCTCCGACTCCGGCTCCGGCTCCGGCGGGACATCACTGCCCTCCGGCGGCGCGCACCCCGTGCCCGCCGGGGCGAAGTGAGCGGCTCCGGCCCCTGACCCGGCCGCCCGGGTACGTACGGCGCCGCACCCCTCCGAGCGCCACCGCCCGCCCCCCGGCGCGAAGGCACCGAAGGACCACTCCCAGGCCGCGCCGGGCCGGTGGTGGAGCACATGCCCCTCAACGGGGCGGCAGTCGGCCGTACCCAGCCCCTTGTCGTACGCGAACGGGTGCAGCGGCGGCCGCGGCACCCCGACGTCCCGGAACTCTCCGTGCCGCAAGGGTTGACGCGGTCATGCCCAAACGGAGACATTGACGCCGCACGGTAAGGAAGGTTTCCTAACAAAGGGATCCCCCATGCGTAAACGCTCCCTCGCCGTAGGCATCGCCGCCGCGGCCACCGCTCTCGCCGTCATCCCCGCCGCCGCACAGGCCCACAACTCACCGTCCGGCCCGACCGCTCCCCGGCTCCAGGAGGGTTCGGTCAGCGCCGCGGCCCTGCTGGCCAAGGTCGACGGCTGCAAACAGATATCCAAGGGCAAGTACCGGACGGACGAGGAGACTTCCGCCACCGTCCCGGTCTGCGAGAAGACCGGCGCCGTCTTCTGGAAGGCGGACCTGGACGTCGACTGTGACGGCCAGGTCACCTCCAAGTGCAACAAGCAGACCGACCCGTGGTTCCAGGACGACACCTACTACCACACGTCCGGCGACAAGCCCCTCAACGCCGAGAAGCTGCCGTACGTCGTCGTGCCGAGCGTCAGCGGCATCTGGGACTACACCAAGTCGGGCATCAAGGGCGGCGGCGTGGTGGCCGTGATCTACAACAACCAGGTCGAGTACGCCGTCGTCGGCGACACTGGCCCCGACAAGATCATCGGCGAGGCTTCATACGCCGCCGCCAAGGGGCTCGGCATCGACCCCGACCCGGAGACCGGGGGCACGGAGTCCGGGGTCACCTACATCCTCTTCAAGAACTCGCAGGCCAACCCGATCGAGAGCCACAGCGACGCCGTGCAGCGCGGCGACGCGCTGGCGAAGAAGTTCGTGGCGGCCAACTGACGCCGTCCGTACGGCAGTCGGCCGCCGCCTGAGCGCCGAAACTCAGGTGGCGGCCCCGCCCATACGCTCCCGACGTACGGGCGGGAGCGGGCACGAACAGCTGAAACCGATGGGCAGTCAGGTCACACGCCGTCAGGGGACGCCTGGGCGGCAGCGCCGGGCAGCACGTCCCCGGGCAGCCCCCGCAGCCACTCCGTCAGCAGCCCGTTGACCTCCTCGGGGCGCTCCTGCTGGATCCAGTGGCCGCAGCCGTCGAGGATCCGGGAGGTGACCAGGCCGGGCAGCGTCTGCGGGTACGCCTTGATCGCGTCGGCCATCCAGGTGGTGGAGGAGTCGAGTTCGCCGCCGAGGAAGAGCGAGGGCTGCACGATCGGCGCCCCGTCCCAGGCGGCGAGGTCCACCCAGTCCTGGTCGACGTTGCGGTACCGGTTGAGCGCCCCGGTCACTCCGGTCCGCTCGAACTCGCCCGCGTAGAAGTCGAGATCGGCCTCGGTGAGCCAGGAGGGCAGGACGTCCCGGGGGAAGCGGTCCGAGAGCCGCGCGCCCTCGGGGACGAAGAAGAGGCCGCCCGCGCCATCCTTCGGCATCGTGTCGGCCGACAGCCCGGCGTAGAACCCCGCCAGCCACCCGCGGACATCGGCCTCGATCTCCACCTCGGCCCGCCCGGGCCGCTGGAAGTAGCTGACGTAGAACTCCTCGCCCCCGCCGATCATCGCGAAGGCATCGGTGGGCCGGAAGCCGCCGCGGGGCGCGTACGCCACGCTGAGCAGACCCACGGCCGTGAAGACGTCGGGGCGGAGCAGCGCCGTGTTGGCGGCGATGGTCGAGCCCCAGTCGTGGCCCACGATGACCGCGCTCTCCTCACCGAGGGCGCGCACGACCGCGACATTGTCGGCGACATGGGCCGGCATCCGGTACGCGGCCACGTCGGAGGGCTTCGACGAGCGTCCGTAGCCGCGCACGTCGATGGCGACGGCGCGATAGCCCGCGGCGGCCAGCGCCGGGAGCTGGTGACGCCAGGAGTACCAGGACTCGGGGAACCCGTGGACCAGGAGGACCAGGGGGCCGCTGCCCTGCTCCACGAGATGGATCCGGCCTCCGGGCACCTCCACCAGCCGGTGCCGTACGTCCAGCGCCGCCGCGGCGGGCGAAAGGGGCGAGGGGGCGGGCTGCTGCATGGTTCCTCCTGGAGGCGCTGTTCAGTCGTCGTGTCCGTGTGGCGGGCGCCGCGATCCGGCCGCCGCGCCCTTCTTCACGATCGTGCGGGAGCGCGGGCCCCGGTGCCAGGGAAATTGCCGATGCGGCAAATGAACCGACGGCGTACGGGCTACCGTCCCGTCGCCCGCCTCCGGCCGGTGACCTGCGAACCCTTCGGTAACCTTCCTCCACCGCGGGGAGTCGCGGGACATGACGATGCGGCAATCCTCGTCGGGCTCACCGGACTTCGGCTGCCGCGTGAGCGAGGCCGGCGGCCGTGAGCGGCCGAGCTGTTTGTGAATTGCTTCACACCAGCCCCTTGGCCGCACCCATGTCCCCGTGCTGAGATGCGGACAGGCTTCCAGCTCGACGGCGCGCTTGGGGAGGGCACTGTGGCGGATACCGCCATGCGGGATTCTGGGTTGTCGGAGCCAGAAGGATCACACCCCCCGGGGGGTGATCCGCTCGAACGGGCGGTATGGAGACTGCGCTCGCGCGCCTGCTGGGACGACGCGGCCGCGCTCCTCGCGCCACGCGCCGAGACGGAGCCACGGCTCGCGCTGCGGCGCGCCCGGGTGCTGATCGAACAGTGCATGTTCACGTCGGACGGCTGGGAGGCGGCGGCCGACGCGCTGCGCTCGGCGGAGGCGCTGGCCGGCGACGACGAGGAGCGCGGGGCGGCGGCGTGCGAGCGCGGCTGCCTCGCCTACGCCTCCACGCTGTTCGCGGTGCGGGACCGTGCCGACGAGGCCCGTTCCGCACTGGGCCGCGCGGCGGCCCTGCTCGGACCCGGGTCACCGACCCGCCCGCTGCTCGACTTCCGGCGCGGCCTGATCGCCCAGCACCTGTCCCAGAACCCGGCGAGCGCGTCGGCCGCCTTCCAACGCGCCCACGCGGGCGCCACGGCCCACGGCCACCGGCTGCTGCTCTCCTCCACCTGGCGGCATGTGGCGGCGATGGCGGAACAGGACGGCAGACTCGCCGAGGCCCGGCACGGCTTCACCGAATCCCTGCGCATACGCGAGGAGTTGGGCTACCTGATCGGCATCGCCCCGGCACTGGCGTCCCTCGCGGAGGTCGAACCCGACCCCGGCCAGGCGGCGCGGCTGCGGGAAGAAGCCCGCCGGCTGGTGCATCTGCTCGGTGGCGTGCCGTCGTGGCTCGCGAAGAGACTGGAGGACGCGGCGCCGCCGGAGTGAGCCGTGCGCGACGTCCGACGCGGCGGCGACGGAGTGAGGCACTCACACGGCGCGCGACGCACCGGCCCCGCCGCGCACCGCGACGGGGCCGGCGCCGTCCGCCGACTGACTAAGCGTCTGAATGGGTGTCCGGCCGGGCGCCTGACTGGGTGTCACCTATAGACGTACATCATCCACTGGTCCGGCTCCGTCAGCCCCTGGAAGCCGATCTTCGCGTAGACCCCGTGGGCGTCCGGCGTGGAGAGCAGCATGCGCCGCAGCCCGTACGGCTCCAACTCGTCGCGCGCCGCCTCGACCAGGGCCGTGCCGAGCCCCTTCCCGCGCGCCGCGCGGTCGATGTAGACATCGCAGAGCCAGGCGAAGGTCGCGTGGTCGGTGACCACCCGCGCGTAGCCGACCTGGGCGCCGGACACCCGGTCGTAGACACCGAAGTTCAGCGAACCGGCGATCGCCCGGTCCTGCTTGTCCCGCGAACGGCCGAGCGCCCAGTGCGCGTCGGTCGAGAGCCAGTGATGGACGAGGGCCGCGTCGAGGCGGGCCGGGTCGCTCGAAAACTCGTAGTCGTCGCTCATCCCGAGGACCCTGCCATACAGGCCGCTCGAACTCGCGGCTGATTAGCCGCCGGCCTTGCCGGGGGCGGCGGCCCATTCGGTCGGCGCGGCACCGCGTTCGGTGTGCCGGGCTCCCCGGTCGGGGCGGTGTGGGCGGCCCGGGCGACGTGGCCGTCGGGGCGTACGAGCACTTCGCTGCGTGCTTTCAGCGCTCCGCGACGGCGACCGGTGACCGCGGTGACACGTGAGGTTCACTGGCAGATGGTCCGCGCCTCCGGCGAGATCGCCCGTGTCCCGTTCAGCGCACACCGTCCACATGAACGGCGTTCACTATAGTGGGCCCCATGAGTTCTCCGCCAAGCGCGCCCAGAGGCCGCCCCGCCCGGCTCGACCCGTCGCGCACCGTCGAGACGGCGCTGAGGCTGCTGGACGAGTCCGGCCTCGACGCGCTGACCATGCGACGGCTGGCCGATGCCGAGGGCGTACAGGCCGGGGCGCTGTACCGCTACTTCGCCACCAAGCAGGAGCTGCTGACCGCGATGGCGGAGCGGATGCTGGCCGGGGTCCCGGCGGCGGAGACCTCCACGTCGGGGGGCGCGGGCGGGGCGGCGGGCGGCTGGAGCGAGGAGCTGGCGGGCCTGGCCAGGTCCATGCGCACGGCCCTGCTCGCCCGGCGCGACGGCGCCCGCGTCTACGCCGGAACCCACTCGACCGGCGCGAACACGCTGGGCTTCGCCGAGGCCGTCACGGGTGTGCTGCGCGAGGCGGGATTCAGTGACGAGGACGCGGCGCGCACCCTCCTGACGGTGACCGGCTTCGTCGTCGGCCACACACTGGAGGAGCAGGCCACGCTGGAGACGGGGAGCGCTGAAAGCGACGCGTCCGCGAACCCCGAACGCCTGCGCGACGCCGTGGCAGCGGGGCGCTTCCCGCACCTGACCGCGGGTCTTCCCACCCTCACCGAAGGTGACTTCACCGCACATTTCGAATTCGGGCTGCGGCTGCTCATCGAGGGTTTGCGGTCGGTGGAACGAGACCGCCGACCGTAGCCGCGGCGCCCGGCGCCGACCGTGCGGCGCCGAGTGCCCCTCGGTCGAGCTGGATCAGCTCGCGTTGACGGGGTTGACGAACGTCCCCGGGTAGGTGGCGTCCGACTGGTCCAGGATGGCGCCGCCGTACGGCCACTTGAGCTCGAAATGCTGCTTCTCGTTCGGCGGGGTGACCAGCACCGTGCTCGGCTTGATCGTGCGGTCCTCCGAGCTGGTCGTGGGGAGCAGCCGGATGGTGAAGGACGTGTCCTCGCCCGGCTTCAAGGTGACGGGGACCGGCTTCGTGGCCGAGCGCGGCAGGTCGATGGCGCTGCCGCTGGCGGGCTTGAGCCGGAGGCCGGGGAATCCGCTCATGGTGCACTTGCCGCTGCCGGTGTTCTTCAGCCACACGGCGGCGGTCTGCTGAAAGTCGCTCTTCATGTCCGGCTTCACGCCGTTGGCGCCCCAGCCGGCCTTCATCTGCGCGGTGGTGCAGCGGCCGGTGGAAGTACTGCCCGACGACCCGCTATGAGCCGCCGCGCTGTGCTGAGCATGAGCGGCGGACGAAGCGGCACCGGAACCGCTGCCGGAACCGCTGCCCGCACCGCTACTGGAGCCGGGCCCGCTGCTGGATCCGGACCCGCTGCCGGAACTCTTGTCGCTCGACGGGGCGTCCCTGGTGACCGACGCCGCCTCCGAGGAGTCCGCCGAGGCGTGGGAGCCGGCCGAGGCGGAGGAGGAGGAGGAGGGCGCGTCCCCCGCCGAGTCGGACTTGCCCCCGTCACAGGCGGTGAGCGCGAGGGCCGAGGCGGCGACCAGGGCGGCAGCGGCGGCGGCCTTGCTGCCTCGGCGGAGCGCGGTGCGGTGCGACATGGGGTTCCCCTTGGTATTGCGGTGGCGTGCGGGCCTATCTCGTCCGCGAGGAGAACTCTGCTCGGAGCCTCTGATGATCCACTAACGGATCACTAACGTCCCGCGGCGGCGCACTCGAAGGCAGCGCTCCCATAGGGCCCGGCGCAGGTCAGGGCGCAGGTCAGGCGCAGGCTCGGCGCAGACCCGGCGCTGACCGCTCGTACCGACAGGGACCGTACGGACCGGCGGGAAGCACCCGTACCGGCGGGGAGCACCCGGTCGCGCCGGTGACCGCTCGTAGCGGCGCTGACCGACCGGTCAGGCAGCTCCCGTGAAGTGCTCCGTCACCAGCGACTCGACGGTCGCGGAGTCCTGCGCGGCGAGCGCTTCGAGCAGGGCGAGGTGTTCGGCCGCGTCCGCGACGAGGTCCGCGGTGCGGGTCACCGGGCTGTCCGGGGCGGGCCACTGCGAGCGGCGGTGCAGGTCGTCGGCGACGAGGACGAGCTGGTGGTTGCCGGTGAGGGCGAGGAGAGCGCGGTGGAAGGCCCGGTCGGCCTCGGCGTAGACGGCGCGGTCGCCGCGTGCGGCGGCGGTGGCGGTGGCCTCGGCGAGGGGGCGGAGGGCGGACCAGTCGACGGTCTGGCTCGTACGGGCGAGCCGCAGCATGGCGGGGATTTCGAGCAGGGCCCGTATCTCGGCGAGTTCGGCGAGGTCGCGGGCGGTGCGGCGGGCGACGCGGAAGCCGCGGTTGGGGACGACTTCGACGGCGCCTTCCAGGACGAGCTGCTGCATGGCCTCGCGGACGGGGGTCGCGGAGACCCCGAAGCGCTCGCCCAGCACCGGGCCGGAGTAGACCTCGCCGGGTATGAGTTCGCCGCAGACGAGGGCCGAGCGCAGGGCGTCGAGTATCTGGCCGCGTACGGAGTGCCGCTGCGGCATCTTCCGCCCAGGGGACGGCGAGGGCGGCGGGGGCGGCGCGGCGGCGGGCGCGGGGCCCGGCGCGGTGGCAGGGTGGCCGTATGCGGTCTCGGCGCAGGGGTGCCCTCCGCGAGTGGTCGGTGTGGCCTGCGCCGGCACACTGGCCCGCAGCCGTGTCGGCGCGGTCTCCGTTCGGCCCTGCTCCATCAGCTTCCTCCTGTCGTCCTTCATGAACGATAGGCGTGCCCTGTGACAGTTCAAACAGTAGAGCGGTTCAACACTGGACCAGTTCGAACGGCACAAGTGTTGGGTAAGGTAAGGCTTACCTGTCAATGATCGTGATTCGGTGGTGCCCCCGCATGTCCACTGCCGCAGCCCTCCCCCGCTCGCCGGTCTCCGCGGCGTACGCCAGGCTCTCCGAGGTCTTCCCGGGGCTGACCGTCATCGAAGAGGCTCCGCGGCGAGGGGACGGCTGGGTCTCGGCGGCCGAGCTCGCGGCCGGCGGTTCCGCGCTCGACGCCTTCCTCTCCTGGGACGCCGCGCAGATCCTCGGCGACTACAAGCAGCGGGCCCGTCCCGACGTCGTGGCGAGCTTCGGTCTGCACCGCTACGCCTGGCCCGCCTGCCTGCTGTTCACGGTCCCCTGGTTTCTCGACCGCCGGGTGCCCCGCGTCCCGGTGGAGGGCGTTTCCTTCCAGCGCACTTCGGGCCGGATGACCGCCCAGGTCGCCTCCTTCGCCTGCCTGCCGGGCGATCCGGCCGCGGCGCTGCCCGGCGCCCGGGTCGTGGCGGACGAGGAGGAGTTGCGCGCGGCGGTACGGTCGGCGGTCGCCGAACACCTGGAGCCGGTACTGGAGGGGTTCCGGCCCCGGATGCGGCGGGGGCGGCGGGCGCTGTGGGGCATGGCGACGGACGAGATCGTCGAAGGGCTCTGGTATCTGGGGCACCTGTTCGGCGCGGAAGCGCGGGCCAAGAGCGAGCTCGGACTGCTGCTGCCGGGCGGCACCGGCCCGTACGTCGGCGACGCCGCCTTCCGTGAACTCACCGGCCGTGGCGGCGAGTCGCTGGCGACGCGGGACCGGGCGAGCTGCTGTCTTTTCTACACGCTACGGCCGGAGGACACCTGCGTCACCTGCCCGCGCACCGGTGATGCGCAGCGCATTGAGCGGCTCTCCGTAATGTGAGTCCGTTCATTCCACCCGATCGAGTGGTGAGAATAGAACGCAAACGGTTTTTCCCTCACGCGAGTTCGAGCGAAGACGCACCTATTCGTAGGCCGTTGGAGCCCATTGGCGACTTCTTGCTCCGAAACCCCTTGGCGAACAGTCGGATTACTCCAGGATGGCGCGAGAAACGCCGTACTGCTACGCAAGGGACGCGAGATGAGACTGACCGACATATCGCTGGACTGGGCGCTGCCGGGTGCCGTGGCACTCGTCGGGGTCGCGGTGGCGGTGGCGGTGTTCCTGCGCGGCCGGCGCGAGGGCGCCGCGGACGACGGGGCCAGGACCGGGGACACCTGGGAGCGCAGCGAGGAACGCCGGCGCCGCAAGGAGGCCGTGTACGGCAGCGCGTCGTATGTGCTCCTCTTCTGCTGCGCGGCGGTCGCCGCCGCGCTCTCCTTCCACGGCCTGGTCGGCTTCGGGCGGCAGAACCTCAACCTCTCGGGAGGCTGGGAGTACCTGGTGCCGTTCGGGCTCGACGGCGCGGCCATGTTCTGCTCGGTGCTCGCGGTGCGCGAGGCGAGCCACGGCGACGCGGCGCTCGGCTCCCGGCTGCTGGTGTGGACGTTCGCGGGCGCCGCCGCCTGGTTCAACTGGGTGCACGCGCCGCGCGGGCTGGACCACGCGGGCGCGCCGCAGTTCTTCGCGGGCATGTCGCTGTCGGCCGCCGTGCTCTTCGACCGGGCGCTCAAGCAGACGCGCCGGGCCGCGCTGCGCGAACAGGGCCTGGTGCCGCGCCCGTTGCCGCAGATCCGCATGGTGCGCTGGCTGCGGGCGCCGCGGGAGACGTTCCGCGCCTGGTCGCTGATGCTGCTGGAAGGGGTGCGCTCGCTCGACGAGGCCGTCGAGGAGGTGCGCGAGGACCGCCGGCAGAAGGAGCGGGAGCGGCTCCGCCGGCGCGAGGCGGGCAAGCTGGAGCGGGCCCGCATCAAGGCGTACAACCGGCAGCACCGGGTGTGGGGCCGGGGCCGCGGCCGGCAGGTGCCGGCGGCTCCGTCCGCCGTGCAGCAGCCGCAGATCGGCTCGGAGCCCGCGATACCCGAGCCGGAGCAGCTGCCCGTGCGCCCACACCCCTCCCTCCAGGCCGTGAGCGCCCCGGAGCCGATCGACCTCACCGCCGAGGACGACACGCAGACGATCCCCCGGCTCGACTCCCTCGAAGAGAAACTCAAGGAGATCGAGCGGCAGTTCGGCTGATCCTCGCCGGACCGCGGCGGACCGGACGCCCCCTCATCAGGCCGGTCCGCCGTTCAGTTCGAACCACACGGCCTTCCCCACGCCGTGCGCCCGCACCCCCCAGGCATCCGCGAGGGTGTGCACGAGCTGAAGGCCCCGCCCCGAGGTGTCGTCCGCGTGGGCCGCGGCACGCAGCGTCGGGCGCCGCGCCATGAAGTCCCGCACCTCCACCCGGAGCCGCCCCTTCAGGGACCCGTCCGGGCCCTCGACGATCGCGGCCGTGACCACCGCGCCGCCGTCGGTGTGCACCAGTGCGTTCGCGACGAGTTCGCTCGTCAGCAGTTCCGCGATATCGGCCTGTCCCGGTACCCCCCACTCCCGCAGCATTTCCCGCAGCGACCGGCGGACGTCCGCGACCGCTGACAGATCGGCACGCCGGAGCCGCCTCTTGAGATACGGCTGGATGTCCCCCTCCATGGGTTTGGAGACATGGTGGGAACCGTCACCGCAATGTCGGCTCCCCGTGCCTGCCCAACCTGAAATACGCCTCTTCATTCCTCCCCGCCCCGACCGCTCCCTCGACAGCCCGGCATCGAACACGTTCACGGGAATGCATGCCCCGCGCCACCGCGTCCGACTCCTGTTGAGCCGTCAACATGGACATGGGGACGAAAGACGGGTGCGCCATACCCCGAGGGGGAATTGATGCTATGACCATGAATGCGGTGACCGACGCCTAGGAGCCGTGATGCACAACGACCGACCACTGGTGGAAGGGCGCCTGGAACGGGCGCTCAGCCAGTTCATCCGGCCCGCGCAGTACGCGGAGCGGACCCCACTGGCGCTCAGCGTCTGGCACGCGCCCGGCGAGCCGGTGCCCGCGCGGGAGGCGCTCAAGGGGACGTACGAGCCCTTCTCCACCGGCACGGCCTGGGGGCGGCCCTGGTCGACGAGCTGGTTCCGGCTCGACGGCGCGGTGCCGCGCGCGTGGGCGGGGCGGCGGGTCGAGGCGGTCATCGACCCCGGGTTCTCCGGCGACGGACCGGGCTTCCAGGCGGAGGGGCTGGTCCATGACGCCGGCGGCGTGCCCATCAAGGGCATTCACCCCCGCAACCGGCATGTGTCCGTCGCCGCCCGCGCCGCCGGGGGCGAGCCGGTCCACCTCCTCCTGGAGGCTGCCGCCAACCCGGCCGTGCTGCGCCACGGTTTCGCGCCGACCCGGCTCGGCGACGTCCTGACCTCGGGCGATACTCCGCTGTACCGCTTCGCCTCGGCGGATCTGGCCGTGCTCGACGAGCACGTATGGCACCTCCTCCTCGACATCGACGTGCTCGTCGAGCTGATGCGGGAGCTGCCCGACGACCGGTCGCGGCACCACGAGATCCTGCGCGCGCTGGAGGACCTGCTCGACGCGCTGGACCTGCACGATGTCGCGGGGACCGCGGCGGCGGGCCGGGCCGCGCTGGCGGAGGTGCTCGCCCGGCCCGCGCACCCGAGCGCGCACCGCGTCTCGGCGACGGGGCACGCGCACATCGACTCGGCCTGGCTGTGGCCGCTGCGCGAGACCGTGCGCAAGGCGGCCCGTACGTTCGCCAATGTCACGGAGCTCGCCGACGAATACCCCGAGCTGGTCTTCGCGTGCTCGCAGGCGCAGCAGTACGCGTGGGTGAAGGAGAATCAGCCGCATATCTGGGAGCGCATCAGGCGGGCGGTGCAGGAGGGAAATTGGGCGCCGGTCGGCTCCATGTGGGTCGAGTCCGACGCGAATATGCCAGGAGGAGAGTCGCTGGCCCGTCAACTGGTGCACGGGAAACGCTTCTTCCTGGAGGAGCTGGGGGTGGAAACGGAAGAGGTGTGGCTGCCCGACTCCTTCGGATATACGGCCGCATTCCCGCAGCTCGCCAAGTTGGCCGGAATCCGCTGGTTCCTCACCCAGAAACTCTCCTGGAACCAGTCGAATCGAATGCCGCACCACACCTTCTGGTGGGAGGGCATCGACGGCACCCGTGTTTTCACGCATTTCCCTTCGGTGGACACATACAACTCTCAGTTCAGTGGCGCGGAACTCGCCCACGCCGAGCGGAATTTCGCCGAGAAGGGCCGCGCCACGCGCTCGCTCGTGCCGTTCGGCTGGGGCGACGGGGGCGGCGGGCCGACCCGCGAGATGCTGGAGCGGGCCCGCCGGCTGAGGTCGCTGGAGGGGTCGCCGCGCGTCGAGATCGAGCGGCCGGCGGCCTTCTTCGCGGCGGCCGAGGAGGAGTACGGGGCCCAGGCGCCCATCTGGTCGGGCGAGCTGTACCTGGAGTTCCACCGCGGCACGTACACGACGCAGGCGAAGACGAAGCAGGGCAACCGGCGGAGCGAACACCTGCTCCGGGAGGCGGAGTTGTGGGCGACGGCGGCGGCCGTGGACGTGCCGTCGTACGCCTATCCGCACGACGCGCTCGACCGGATCTGGAAGACGGTGCTGCTGCACCAGTTCCACGACATCCTCCCCGGCTCCTCCATCGCCTGGGTGCACCGCGAGGCGCGCGACACGTACGCGCGGGTGCGCGCGGAGCTGACGGAGATCACGGCGGCGGCGGTACGGGCACTGGACGCGCACGCGTCAGGGGACTCGGGGAGCTCAGGGAGCTCAGGCGGCTCAGGGGGCCCGGGGAGCTCAGGGAGCGGAAGCCGCGACGAGGCCACCGGGCTCGCCGTGCTCAACGCCTCGCCGTACGGGCGGCGCGAGGTCGTCTGCCTCGACCGGGACACGGCACGTGCGCTGCCGTCCGGCGCCCGCACGCAGCCGCTCCCCGACGGGCGGGTGGCGGTGACCGCCGCCGCTCCGGCGCTCGGGTCCGCGCCGCTCGGCGAGGCGGACGCCCTGGAAGCGGTGAGCGCCACCGCCGAGGGCGGCTCGTACGTGCTCGACAACGGGCTGCTGCGCGTCGTCGTCGACCGCGACGGGCTCGTCGCGTCCGTACGGGACCTGACCGCCGGGCGCGAGGTGCTGGCCCCCGGGGAGCGCGGCAATCTGCTGCAACTGCACCCCGACCACCCCAACCAGTACGACGCCTGGGACATCGACCGGCACTACCGGCGCAAGCACACCGACCTCACCGACGCGGTCTCCGTCGAGCTGACCGCGGCGGGGCCGCTGCGCGCCGAGGTCACGGTCGTACGGGCCTTCGGGGCGTCACGCGTCGAGCAGGCGGTGCGCCTGGACGCGGGCGCCAGGCGGCTCGACATCGTCACGGACGCCGACTGGCACGAATCGGAGAAGGTGCTCAAGGCCGCCTTCCCCCTCGATGTGCACGCCGAACGGAGCGCCGCGGAGATCCAGTTCGGGCATGTGCACCGGCCGACGCACGCCAACACCAGCTGGGACGCGGCGCGTTTCGAGATCTGCGCGCACCGCTGGCTGCGGGTCGCCGAGGAGGGCTACGGCGTCGCGCTGCTCAACGACTCGACGTACGGGCACGATGTGACGCGGACCCCGCACGCGCGCGGGCTCGGCACGACCGTACGGCTCACCCTGCTGCGCGCCCCGCACAGCCCGGACCCGGAGACCGACCAGGGCACGCACCGCTTCGCGTACGCGCTGCTGCCGGGGGCGGCGGTGGGCGACGCGGTCGCGGAGGGGCTCGCACTCAATCTGCCGCTGCGGACGGCTGCCGCGCCCGCGCGGCCGCCGCTGGTCTCCGTGAGCGATCCGGCGATCACCGTGGAGTCGGTGAAGGCGGCGGAGGACCGCGGCGGCGACGTGGTCGTGCGGCTGTACGAGTCGCGCGGCGGGCGGGCCGACGGGGTGCTCCGCGCCGGATTCCCGCTCGCCGGGGCGGAGGTGACGGACCTGCTGGAACGGCCGCTGCGGCCGGCCGACTCGGGGCCGGAGGGGGTGGTGGTATCGCTGCGGCCGTTCCAGATCCTGACGCTGCGTCTGCGGCCGTACCGGGATCGGATGTGACGGACCGACAGGCGGCCCGCGGCCGTGGTCACGTAACGTCAGAGGTGGTTCCTATATGACGTGACGTCAGGGGCGGGGCACGTTGCGCAGGTTGGAGCGCGCCATCTGGAGCATCCGGCCCACGCCGCCGTCCAGCACGATCTTGCCCGCGGAGAGCGCGAAGCCGCTGACCATCTCGGCGCTGATCTTCGGCGGGATGGAGAGGGCGTTCGGGTCGGTGACGATGTCCACGAGCGCCGGGCCCTTGTGGGCGAAGGCATCGCGCAGTGCGCCCCGCACCTGCTTGGGCTTCTCGACCCGCACGCCGTACGCCCCCGCCGCCCGGGCGATCGCCGCGAAGTCGGTCTCGTGGTGGGTCGTGCCGTACGAGGGGAGCCCGCCGACCAGCATCTCCAACTCGACCATGCCCAGCGCGGAGTTGTTGAAGAGGACCACCTTCACCGGCAGGTCGTACTGGACGAGCGTGAGGAAGTCGCCCATCAGCATGGAGAACCCGCCGTCGCCCGACATCGAGACGACCTGCCGGCCGCGGTCGAGGAACTGCGCGCCGATCGCCTGCGGCAGGGCGTTGGCCATCGAGCCGTGGGTGAACGAACCGATCACCCTGCGACGGCCGTTGGGGGTGAGGTAGCGGGCCGCCCAGACGTTGTTCATCCCCGTGTCGACGGTGAAGACCGCGTCCTCGGCGGCCTCCTCGTCCAGGATCGAGGCGACGTACTCCGGGTGGATCGGCACATGCTTGTCGACCTTGCGGGTGTACGCCTTGACGACGCCTTCGAGCGCGTCGGCGTGCTTCTTGAGCATCTTGTCGAGGAACTTGCGGCTGGGCTTGGCCCGCACCTTCGGCGTCAGGCCGCGCAGCGTCTCGCGAACGTCGCCCCACACGGCGAGGTCGAGCTTGGAGCGGCGGCCGAGGTGCTCGGGGCGCACATCGACCTGGACGATCTTCACATCGTCGGGGAGGAAGGCGTTGTACGGGAAGTCGGTGCCCAGCAGGATCAGCAGATCGCACTCGTGCGTGGCCTCGTACGCGGCGCCGTAGCCGAGCAGGCCGCTCATGCCGACGTCGTACGGGTTGTCGTACTGGATCCACTCCTTGCCGCGCAGCGCGTGCCCCACCGGGGACTTCACCCGCTCCGCGAACTCCATCACCTCGTCGTGCGCGCCCGCCGTGCCGCTGCCGCAGAACAGGGTGACCCGGTCGGCGTCGTCCACCATCCGGGCGAGCGCCTCGATCTCGGCGTCCCCGGGCCGTACCGAGGGGCGCGCGGTGACGAGGGCGTGCTCGATGGACCGCTCCGGGGCCTGCTGCCCGGCGATGTCGCCGGGCAGCGAGATGACGCTGACGCCGCCCTGTCCGATCGCGTTCTGGATGCCGGTCTGCAGGACGCGCGGCATCTGCTGCGGGCTGGAGATCAGCTCGCTGTAGTGACTGCACTCGCGGAACAGCTGGTCGGGGTGGGTCTCCTGGAAGAATCCGGTGCCGATCTCGCTGCTCGGGATGTGGGAGGCGATGGCGAGGACCGGGGCCATCGAGCGGTGCGCGTCGTACAGGCCGTTGATGAGGTGCAGATTGCCGGGGCCGCAGGAGCCCGCGCAGGCCGCCAGCTTCCCCGTGAGCTGGGCCTCGGCGCCCGCCGCGAAGGCCGCCACTTCCTCGTGGCGGACCTGGATCCAGTCGATGGCGGCGTTACGGCGAATGGCGTCCACGATGGGGTTGAGGCTGTCGCCCACGACGCCGTAGAGCCGCTGCACCCCGGCCCTCACCAGGATGTCCACGGTCTGCTCCGCCACGGTCTGCTTCGCCATTGCGCGCTCGTCCCTTCGGGTGCTGCCGGTCGCTCCCGCACCGGTCGCGCGGGGCCACCCTCCATCAACCCACGGATCGCTCCGCTATGCCTCCCAGACGACGCACGCGGTGCGGTCGTCGGCGTACCCCTTCACCCGCAGCTGCGCGTCGGCCAGGAACGCGGCAAGTCCGGGCGGTTCCGCGCCCGGCTCCGTACCCGCCCAGCGCGCGGCCAGCCGCTCGGCGAACGCGGGCTCGCCGCGCAGCGGGTCGGCGAGGCCGGGACTGCACAGGAGGAGGGCGTCGCCGGGCTGGGCGGCGGAGACCTGGAAGCGGAACGGCTCGGTGGGCGGCGGTTCCGGGTCGGCGGCACGGTCGGTTTCGGGGCCGGGGCCGGGGCCGGGGCCGGGGCCGGAGGTGACGATGCCGAGGTCGACGGTGATGCGGTCACCGGCCGCGCCCTCGCCGGGCCCGGCGCTCCTCCGGGGCTCCTGGGATTCCTGGGGCTCCAGGTCCTGCCAGGTCCCGTCGCGGAGCCGGAAGAGGCCGCCCTCGCCGACACCGAAGAAGACCCGCGCGCCGCACTTCGGGTCGGCGGGCAACAGCAGACAGCGCAGGGTGGCCGAGTACTCGCCCGGGTGACGGCCCAGCTCATGGGCGCGGCTCCGCAGCCGCCCGTACGCACGGTCGGTGAGCCGGTGCAGCCCGGAGCTCAGCGCACTGCGGCGACCGTCGCGAATGTCCTCCGCCAGGCGCTCCCGACTCCGCCCGATGGCCCCGCCGATCCACTCGCAGGCGTCCTGGGCGGCGCGGTGCGCATCCTCGGCGGCCCGCGCCCCGCTCGCCACGGCCACCAGTACGAGCGCGCTGTCGCCGGTCCCGAACCGGGCGGTGAGCAGCGCGTCACGGCGCGGCTCACCCCGGTAGCGCGCGGAATCCCCGCGCAGGGACACGGCCCGCAGGGTCACCGCCCCGTACCGCGCGCCATCCAGCACCGTGTCCGGTACGAGCCCGCCGAGATCGGCGGGATCGGCATCGGGCAGCGCGGTCGGCTCCGCCTCGTAGGTGGGCGGCCGATCCCCGACGAAGCCGGCTCCGCCGGGCGGTGAGGGATGAGGGGGTGCTGGGGCCCCGAGGTCGGCTACGGCTTCGGCTACGGGCCCGGCCCCGGCTGCGGTTACGGTCTCGCCCCTGGCTATATCCGGGGCTCGGGTGCCGGTGCCGGTGTCGGTGTCGGCTTCGGCTTCGGCTTGGGCTTCGGCTTCGGCTTCGGCTTCGGCTTCGGCTTCGGCTTCGGCTTCGGCTTCGGGGGCGCTTACGGGTCCGTCCGAGGGCCCGTCGACCGGATGGGCCGCTGTGCTTGGTAGGCCGGGGAGGTGGGGCGGCTCTGCGGCGTACGGGACCGCCGGCAAGTCCGGTGGTCCGGGGAGGCGGGATGGCTCCGACACGTCCGGAGCCCAGTACGAGTCCGGTGGCTCGGGGCCATTCGACGGCCCCGCGTCCCCCGGGCCCCGGAGCGAGTCATCGTCGCCGGAGTCAGAGCCGGAGCCAGAGGCAGAAGCCCCGACCGTCTCCCACGACGGCCACCAAGAGAAGGACACCCCTCCTCCCGGCGGGACGGCCGGTGGCGAGGTCGGGGGGTCAGCCGACGGGTCCGCTCTGGAGGAGTTCGTGTCGGGCTGATTCTCGTCGTACAACTGGCCCCACCAGTCGTCGTCGTTGCCGTCGCGCTGCTCCCCCTGCTGGCTCATGCCCTTATTGTCCACAGTCCGGGGCATACAGGAACAGGGCCGAGCCAAGTCCCCCCGAGTGGGTGTGGGACGGCGGGGCCCCGGTGCGCGGCACCGGGGCCCCGCCCCGTGCTCACCGCACGTCGTAGGCGCGGGTCACCGTCTGGCTGACGGCGTTCCCCTTCGCGTCCGTCAGGGAGGTCTTCAGAGTGACCGGCTTCCCGGACGCGCCGGCGTGGTCGACCACGGCGTTCCAAGTGCCGCCCGTGTGAGACACCTTGGCGGTGGTCCACGTCTTGCCGTCGTCGTACGAGTACGCCAGCGACGCCTTGGTGATCGCGCCCGGCTCGTACCCGGCGTGACCGTGTGCCGAGAGGCGGATGCGCTGGCCGTCGATGGCCGGGAGGGTGTTGAGGCCGTCGACCGGGAGGTCGTAGGCGGGGAAGAGGACCGGCAGCCCTCGCGAGTAGACGTCGGGTTCGAGGTGTGAGCGGAAGCTCCATGTGGTGGTGGTGTCCGTGGAGCGCAGCCAGTTGCGGTCGGAGCTGGGCAACTTGGTGGTGTTCAGCTGGAGTTCGTACGCGGCGTCGCCGTCCGGTACGTCGAAGGCACCGTAGGGGTACGGGCTTTCGCCAATCGTCTCGCCGTCCCGACGCAGCGTCAGGTTGCCGATGTCTCCGAAGGATCCGCCGTACGACCAGTGGTCACCCGAGCCGTCGTTCCAGAACGCGGGCTGGATTCCCATCCGGCCGCCCTGCCGCTCCGCGACGAGCAGCGGCTTGCCCTGTGCGTCACGTGCGGCGTCCGGCCGCAGCACACCCCGGTACCACTCCTCGCTGCGCCGCTCGCCGGCCCGGTAGACGCGATCCTGGTCCTGGAGGACCGCGGCGAACGGGAAGGTGGTCTGCGCCAGGTGCTGCCAGCTGCCGCCGCCCGGCGTGTAGTACTCGGTGCGGGTGCTGGGCGCGTGGACCTGGTCGAAGACGCCGATGCCGATGGAGGCGGCAGGGTTCCACGCGGGTCGCAGCGACACGATGTCGGCGTAGTCGGCCGCCTTGCCGACCGCGTTCCAGCGGGCAGTGACGGCGGCGAGCTTCTTGTCCCGTGCCCGGTAGGAGCGGTCGGAGCCGATGGGTCCGCGCTCCGGGTACGAGAGGTTGTAGACGTAAGGACCCTTGGCGTCGGAGCCGTACGCACGCCAGTTGCTGCTGAACTCGTATCCGCCATCCTTGGCCCGGCCGACCACGGAGGCGTAGACCTTCTTGACGTCGGCGGGGGCGCTGAGCGTCCCGGCCGTCACCCAGGTGCCGTCCCACCAGCGTCCGTACGACAGGACGGTGCGCCGCACCTCCGTCTTCCGGTCGGTGCGCACGCTGAGCCGGTGGGCCTTGCGCGCGTCGAGGACGACGGTGGTGTCCTTGGTAAGGGAGAACTGCGGATGAGCGAGGTAACTGACAGAGTCAGCAGCGGAGTTGACTGCTCCCTCGCCGCTGGTGACGAAGCTGCTGAGCAGGTAGTCGCCGGGGCGGAGCGCGAACAGCTGCTCTTTTGCACCGTCGTTGACGCGCTGCTCCCCCGTGCTGGCGTCGGTGCTGACGACGTCGAGCGAGGACGCGCCCCGCGCGGGCACGCCGTCCCGGTCGATGAGCTTGACCCTGAGCGTGACCGTCTGCGGCTGGATGTAGAGCGAGAAGGGAACGGAGACACTGACTCCCTTACTCTTGGCGAGAATTCGCCCGGATATATCGCCGTACTGAGCGCGCTTCAGATGCGCGGTGGGGTCGAGCCGCAGCGGCACCCGCACCGTGCCGCCCGCCGGAACGGTGATCTGCCGCTTGCCGAGCCCGGCCACCCCCGAGGCGACCGAAGAGCCATCATTGCCGCGCACGCCGCTCACCGACAGCGCCAACGTGACGTCGGACTCCGTGGTGTTGGTGTACGGGACGCTCACGCTCGTACGGTCCGAGGAGTCCTGCGGCCAGTTGAAGCTGCCGCCCTGCACAGCGGGCGCGGCGAGCACCTTCTGCCGGTACGCCGCACCCGCGTCGAGCCGGCCGCCGCCGGTCTCGTCCGCGCCGCCGACCTTGCCCCCGGTCTGCGCGGAGCCGACCAGTGCGGCCTTGACCTGCTGCGCGGTCCAGTCGGGGTGCGCCTGCCGGACGATGGCGGCGGCGCCCGCCACGTGCGGGGTGGCCATCGAGGTGCCGCTCATCGACTGGTACGCGTACACCCCGCGGCCCCCGGCCGCCGCGGCGGAGATGCCGACGCCGGGGGCGGCGACCTCCGGCTTGAGGGTGTGCGTGGTGAGCACCGGGCCGCGGCTGGAGAACTGCGCGGTGGTGTCGTCGCGGTCGACCGCGCCGACGGTGAGGACGTCCGGCACGCAGCCGGGCGAGGTGACGGTCGGCTTGGCCGGTCCGGCGTTGCCCGCGGCGACGACGAAGAGCGTCTTGTCGCCGTGCGCGAGCTGCTTCGCGGCCTCGCTCATGGGGTCGGTGCAGTCGCTGGGCTCCGGGGAGCCGAGACTCATCGAGACGACGTCGGCCTTCTGGTCGACGGCCCACTGCATGCCCGCGATGATCCATGAACTCGCGCCGGAACCCGAGTCGTTGAGCACCTTGCCGACGAGCAGGTCCGCCCCCGGCGCCACGCCCTTCTTCTTGCCGCCGCTGGCCGCGCCCGAGCCGCCGACGGTGGACGCGGTGTGCGTGCCGTGCCCCTGCCGGTCGTCGGTGGAGGGCGAGTCGGTGAAGTTGCGGGAGGCGGCGACGCGGCCCTTGAGGTCCGGGTGCTCCGCGTCCACGCCGGTGTCCAGGACGGCGACCTTGGCCCCCTTGCCGTCGTACCCGGCCGCCCACGCCTGGTCCGCGTTGATCTGCTTCGTCGACCGGTCGAGGGTGGTGGCGACCTTGCGGTCCAGCCACAGCTTCTTCAGCCCGGAGCCCGAGCGGGAGCGGCGGTCGGCCACGTCCTGCCACACCCGGCCCGCCTGCTTCTTGTCGGCCTTGAGCGCGACGCCGTCCACGGCGGGGAGCAGCACTCCACGCCGTGCCCCGCGCGGGGCGGCGGGCGCGCCGCGGGCGACGCTCACGGAGCGGTCGTAGGTGGCGATGAGCGGCAGATCTCCGGTGTGGGCGTCGTCGTAGCCCTGCCGGATCAGACCGGTGACGTTGAACAGCTCCTCGTCGACCCGTTTCGCGGCGAGCGCCGCCGACGCGGACTCCGGGTAGACGTAGAGGTCCTTGCCCGACTGCCGGGTCCGTACGAGCGGTTGGCGGCCCTGCGGGTCCGGCAGGGGCGTTGCGGTGCTGTGCCCCTGGCTGTCGGTGACGACCTGGACCCGGTCGCCGGTCACCAGCGTGACGGTCGCGGCGCTGCCCTGCTTCGCCGCCGCTCTCGCCGCCTCGCTGCCGACCAGCGGTCTCTTCCCCGCGTCACCGTCGTGCGGCGCCCCGGCCGCTGACGGTGCGAACGCGGTGACGGCCAGGACCGCGGCGCTCGCCGCCGCCAGGGCCGTACGCGATATCGGACGCATCGGTCTCCTCAATCTCCCCAAGTGGTGTGCCGAAAGCGGTGTCTCGTAGGCGCTGTGCCGCACGTCGTATGCCGAGTGGTTCATCGAGTGGCGCGCGTGGCGTTCGGGGACGGCGGACAACGCCCGTGGCTGCGGCTTCCGCTGGTGCGGGAGCTGCCGTCCGGTGCTGTGGTGCCGTCACATTGGCAGAGCGGCGGGGAGTGCGGGGATGATGTCCGAGGCGGAATTGTGCCGTGGCTCATTTCCGCCACGGGGCGCTGGAACCGGTGGCGGAACCGGCGGGAACGGCCTATGGGGAGGGCACATCGCATGCTGACCGCGCTCGGTCTGGACGAGGCACAGGAAACGGCCTACCGGACGCTCGTGGCGCTCGGCGCCGCCGAGCTGACCGACCTCGCACACCGGCTGACGCTGCCGGAGGAGGAGGCCGTACGCACCCTGCGCCGCCTGGAGCGCCAGGGGCTGGCCGCGCAGTCCTCGGCCCGCCCCGGCCGCTGGGTCGCGGCGCCGCCCGCCGTCGCCCTGGGGGCGCTGCTGACCCAGCAGCGCCATGAGCTGGATCAGGCGGAGCTGGCGGCGGCGCTGCTCGCCGAGGAGTACCGGGCCGAGGCCGCGGAGCCCGCGGTGCACGACCTGGTGGAGGTGGTGACGGGGGCGAGCGCCGTGGCGCACCGGTTCCTGCAACTGCAACTGGGGGCGGCCGAGGAGGTGTGCGCCCTGGTCACCGGGGTTCCGCAGGCGGTGACGGGGATCGAGAACGACGCGGAGGAGCAGGCCGCGAAGCGCGGCGTCCGCTACCGCGCGGTGCTGGAGCGGGCGGTCCTCTCCGGTCCGCACGGGCTGGCCGAGCTGTCCGCCGCCCTGGGCCGCGACGAACAGGTGCGGGTCGTGGACCGAGTGCCCACCAAGCTCGTGGTCGTCGACCGTACGCTCGCGATGGTGCCGCTGACCTCGCGGTCCGCCGAGCCCGCGGCCCTCGTCGTGCACGCCAGCGGCCTGCTCGAATCGCTGATGGGGCTCTTCGAGGGGGTGTGGCGCGACGCGTTGCCGCTGCGCCTGGGCGTGGCGGGCTCGATCCGCGAGGACCCGCCGGAGGGGCCGGACGGCACGGATCTGGAGATCCTCTCGCTGCTGCTGGCGGGGCTGACCGACGCGAGCGTCGCCAAGCAGCTCGATCTCGGACTGCGGACGGTGCAGCGGCGGGTGAAGGGGCTCATGGGCCTGGCGGGGGTGACCACCCGGCTACAGCTGGGGTGGCACGCGTACGAGCGCGGCTGGGTGTCCCGCAGCGGGCGGTGACGACACGGGCCCGCGGTGACGACACGGGCGCGCGGACGTACGTCGGACGCAGGGCGGACGTACGCCGGACCCAGGCGCGCGGACGTACGCCGGATGCGGGCGCACGGCCGTACGCCGGATGCGGGCGCGCACGGCCACGCGCCCGCGCGCACGAGCGGTCGGCAGCCTCGCGTCCGCTTCGACGACGACCGGGAAAATCATGATGTGTGGGGCCTTCGCGCCCGTAAGCGATGATTGTCGATATTCGCCCGGAAGCGGACCCGCACGGCTTCCGGCAACCTTGGCTTATGGAGACGCCGCAGCTACTCCTGGTCGGGCTGGTGATGCTGCTCGGCCTGCTCGGCGTGGTCACCCCCGGCGTGCCCGGGCCGCCGATCGTCTGGGCCGGCGTGCTGTGGTGGTCGATGACCACGCGGACCACGCCGGCCTGGGCCGTACTGGCCGGGGCGACCGCGGTGCTGCTGCTGAACCAGGCGGTGCAGTGGCTGCTGCCCGCCCGTTCGCTGCGGGGCGCCGGCATCACCCGGCGTACGTTCCGGCTGGCCGGGGCCGCCGGGGTCGTGGGGTTCTTCGTGGTGCCGCTGATCGGGGCGGTGCTGGGCTTCGTCGCGGCGATCTACGGCGTGGAGCGGCAGCGCCTCGGCGGCCACGGCCAGGCGTGGGCGTCCACGCGGGGCGTGATGCGGGCGATCGGGACGAGCGTGCTGGTCGAACTGTTCGCCTGCCTGCTCGCGGTGGGCGCGTGGGCGGGCGCGGTCCTCTGGGGCTGACCCGGCCCGTACACCTCACACGCTCGCGACGCACACCGCACACACCACACTCATCGGATCTCTGTCAGAACTATTGACGACTCCTTCCGCACTTCCTACGTTCCTCCGGTGGAAACCTCGGATGAATCAGAGGAACCAGAGGAATCAGTGTGAGCTCATCGCACGCGCCTGGAGGCGGAATGGACACCTCGAACGGAACATCCAGCGGTACGTCCAGACGGGCCGTGCTCGGCGGAGCCCTCGCCGCGGGCGCGGCGAGCGCCGTAGGGCTCGGGGCCCCGCCCGCGTACGCACTCCCCACCGCCTCCGCCCCCGGTCCCGCCCCCGGTCCCGAGGACACCGGCCTCGCGGACGATCAGCGGCACGGACGCGACCCCTGGCGCGAGGTGCTGTCCGACGCCGATCTCGTCTGGCGGACGATGCCGAAGACCTGGTACGAGGGCCCGTTCCTCGGCAACGCGCTGCTCGGCTCCGGCATCTACGCCGAACCCGGCCGCAACGCGATCCGGTTCAACGTCCAGCACAGCGAGGTGCAGGACCACCGCCCCGAGTTCGGCTCCCTCTTCGGCCTCGCCCGGCTGCCCATCGGCTGGTTCACCCTCGAACCGGTCGGGAGGATCACCGGCCTCGACTGGCGGCTCGGCCTGCACGACGCCGAACTGACCGGCACTCTCACCACCGAGGCGGGCACCCTCACACTGCGCGCCATGGTGCACAACTCCCGCTCCGTGCTCACCGTGGAGGCCGTCCCGAGCGCGGGCGAGCGCGGCTTCCGCTGGACCTTCCACCCCGCCGAGGCGATCAGCCCGCGCGCCGCCTTCAAGCCGCTGCCCGCCGGGTACACCGGCAACCCGCCCGCCGCCGTCGAGAACCACGGCGGCATACGGGCCGCGGTGCAGCCGCTGCTGGCCGGCGGCCAGCACGTCACCGCGTGGCGGGAGCGGGCGCACGGGCACGGCGGCGGGCGCACGCTGTACGCCACCGTCGCCTGGTCCCACCCCCGGACCACCGCCCGCGCGAAGGCGCTGCGGACCGTCCGGAGCGCGTCGGCGCTGCCGTACGACGCGCTCGCGCCCTCCCATCGCGCCTGGTGGCACCGGTACTACCGGAAAAGCTTCCTGTCGGTCCCCGACGCCCGGCTCCAGCGCTTCTACTGGGCCCAGCTGTACAAGGCCGCCTCCGCCGCCCGCCGCGACGCGCCCGTCATGGCGACGTCCGGCCCCTGGCTGGAGCCCACGCCCTGGCCCGCCACCTGGTGGAACCTCAATGTGCAGCTGGAGTACTGGCTGATCCACGGCTCCAACCACCTCGAACTCGACGCCGTGACACGGGCGCTCGGCGAGTTCCGGCACCGGCTCGGCGACGAGCTGGCGAAGCCGTACCGGGCGGATTCGGCGGGGATCGCCCGTACCACCGACATGACGCTCCTCAATGGCGCGTCCGTCGCGAACGGCGGCTACGCGGTCGGCGTGCCCGGCCAGGACCCGCCCACGCCCGAGGTCGGCAACCTCACCTGGGCGCTGCACAACGTCTGGCTGAGCTACCGCCACACCATGGACGAATCGATCCTCCGCGATGTCCTCTTCCCCTTGCTGCGCAAGGCCGTCACCTACTATCTGCACTTCCTCACGCCCGGCGGGGACGGCAAGCTGCACCTGCCCGCCACCTTCTCCCCCGAGTACGGCGTCAACGCGCCGGACTGCAACTACGACCTGATGCTGCTGCGCTGGGGCTGCTCGACCCTGCTGGACGCGGCCGAGACGCTGCGCGTCCGCGACCCGCTCGCCCCGCGCTGGCGCGAGGTGCTCACCAAGCTGACCCCGTACCCGACCGACGCCGACGGCTTCATGATCGGCGCGGGGGTGCCGTTCGCCAAGTCCCACCGCCACTACTCCCACATGCTCGCGGTGTACCCCCTCTACGAGGTGACGTGGGAGCAGCCCGAGCACCGCGCGCTGATCGAGAAGTCGCTGAACCACTGGGTCGGCTTCGAGGGTGCCCTCCAGGGCTATACCTTCACCGGGGCCGCCTCGATGTCCGCCCAAATGGGGCGCGGCGACGCCGCGTTGACGTACCTGGACGAGCTGATGGCCCGTTTCATCCAGCCGAACACCATGTACAAGGAGTCCGGCCCGGTCATCGAGACCCCGCTGTCGGCCGCGCAGTCCCTGCACGACATGGTGTGCCAGAGCTGGGGCGGGGTGGTCCGGGTCTTCCCCGCGCTGCCCGGCTCCTGGCGCGAGGCGGCGCTGCGGGACTTCCGTACGCAGGGCGCGTTCCTGCTGAGCGCGGTCCGCGAGGAGGGCCGGACCCGGTGGGTGCGGCTGCACAGCGAGGCGGGCGCGCCCTGCGTGGTCCGGCACGGGATCGAGGGGCCGGTGGAGGTCCGCGACGAGCGCGGGCGACGGCTGCGGTACGAGCGGGCCGCCGGGAACGGTGCGCATGACCGTACGGGCGGCACCATCCGCATCGCGCTGCGCGCGGGCGAGACGGCGCTGATCACAGCGCGCGGGGACCGCCCCGACCTCACCGTCGGCCCGGTCCCCGCGAACGCCCCCGCCCCGCGCTGGGGGCTGCCGGACGCCTGAGCGAAGCCCCGAGGATAAGGGGTGCGTCCGGGATATCCCCGATGGCCGTGATCCGCCCGGAGCCGATGATCGGCTGATGGACTCTCATACAGGCCCCGGGCGGGCCGAGCAGGAAGCCGCGGCGGCCGGCCCTCCCCCGGCCCCCGAGCGTGGGGGGACCGGCGCGCCCCGGCTCCGGCGCGCCGGAGCGCGGCTCAAGGCGTGGGTGGTGACGGCCCCGGCCACCACCGCCCTCTGGGCCTTCCTCGTCGTCCACTCGGTGGTCCTCGTCCATCTGGACCCGGGCGGCCGGGCCGAGGTGCTGCGCAGCCACAGCACCAACCTCACCCAGCTCGCCGAGCACCCCGCCGCCGTCCTGATCGACTCCGCCCTGTGGATCGAGATACCGGATCTGCCGATGGTCGCCCTGCTGGCGCTGTGCGTCCTCGCGCCCGCGGAGCGCCGGCTCGGCACGTTCCGGACCGTCGTGGTGTTCTTCGTCGGCCATGTGCTGGCCACGCTGATCACCGCCGGGGTGCTGACCACCCTGCTCCACGTGGAGAGCGCGCACTTCCCGGACCGCGGTTTCGGCGGCGCGATCGACGTCGGCGTCAGCTACGGCAGCCTGTGCGTGGCCGGGCTGCTCACCTACCGGGTGCCGAGTCCGCCCGTACGCCTGCTGGCCATGGCGGGGCTGCTGGCGGCGGTGTGCGCGTCCGGCGCGTTCTTCGAGGACTACACCGCTTTCGGGCACAACACCGCCGTCGTCCTCGGCTTTCTGCTCTATCCGGTCGCGGCGCCGGTGTGGGGCAGGAGGGCGGAGAACCACGGCGGTGCGTCCGTCGGCGTGGCCGGTTAGCCGCGGACCTGGCCCGCGATGCGCCCCGTCAGGCGGTCGAGGGACAGGGCTCCGGGGCCGGTGAAGACCAGGAGCAGGAAGGCGAAGGCGAAGGCGGCGGAGAGTTCGCCGCCGTTCTGGAGCGGCCACAGGGCGGTGGCCTGGTGCGCGTCGAAGTACGCGTAGGCCATCGAGCCGGAGCAGATCAGGGCAGCCGTGCGGGTGCCGAAGCCGGCCATCACCAGGCCGCCGCCGACGAGTTGGATGACGGCCGCGTACCAGCTCGGCCACTCGCCGGCGGCGACCGTGCCGCCCTGCGGTCCCGCGCCGCCGAGCACGCCGAAGAGGCCGGCGGCGCCGTGGCAGAGGAAGAGCAGGCCGATGACGGTGCGGAAGAGGGCGAGCGCGTACGGCCGGGCGGCATCGAGCCGCTCGGTGAGCGGCTCGTACGGGCCGGCGGCGGGAGGGGGCACGGTGGGCGGCGCGGAGGTACGGGCCGCGGTGGTGGCAGGCATGGCGGGCTCCTCGGATCGGTTGGCGAGCGGTCGTCCCGAGGCCGCTCGGAGCGGATCAGTCGCCTTCCACCATTGCCGAGGTCCGGCGTCCCCGCGTCGTACGGCGGGCGGCTCGTGCCGTACTCCGCGGGCGGTACACCAAGGGCGCCGGGCGCTATGACTCCAGGGCCAGCAGCAGCCGCTTGCGCTCCAGGCCGCCCGCGTACCCGGTCATCGAGCCGTCCGCGCCGATCACCCGGTGGCAGGGGCGCAGCACGAGCAGCGGGTTGGCGCCGATCGCGCCGCCGACGGCGCGCACCGCCATCCGGGAGGCCCCGATGCGGGCGGCGATCTCGCCGTAGCTGGTCGTCCGCCCGTAGGGCACGGCGTCCAGCGCGGACCAGACCCTTTCGCGGAACTCGGTGCCGTGCGTGGCGTATTCGAGCCCGAAGTCCCGCAGCTCGCCCGCGAAGTACGCCATCAGGCGGCGCTCGGCCTCCGCGAAGGCGGCGGGTTCGCGCCGGTCGTCGGGGCCCGGCCGTACGGCGCCCTTCTGGCCGGGTACGGACAGGGAGGCCAGGGCGGTGCCGCCGGGCGCGGTGGGCGAGGGCTCGCCGGTGAGCAGCAGCAGCCCGAGGGGGCTGTCAATCTCGGTGTACAGCACTGTCATCCGCTCTTTTCCGTTTTCGTCGTCGTCGTCGCGGCGTTCCAGAGGTGGTGCAGCGCGTACGAGCGCCAGGGCCGCCAGCCCTCGGCCGCCTCCGCCGTCGCGCCGACCGCCGCCAGCCCGTGCCGGACGCCCGCGTCGCCCGGCAGGAACACGTCGGGGTCGCCGAGCGCCCGCATCCGCATGTAGCGGGCGGTCCACGGGCCGATGCCGGTCAGGGCGAGCAGCGCCTGTTCGGTGGCGTCGCGGTCGACGCCGGGGTCGAGGGCGACCCGGCCGTCGGCGAGCGCGCCGGAGACGGTGCGCAGGGCGCGCCGCCGGGCGTCGGGCATCCCCAGCTCGGCGAGGGTCGCGTCGGCGAGGATGCCGGGCTCGGGGAAGACGTGGGTGAGGGCGCCGTCGGGGGCGGAGAGGGGTTTTCCGTACGCCGCCACGAGTACGCCCGCGAGTCGGCGGCCCGCCGCCACGGTGACCTGCTGGCCGAGTACGGCCCGTACCGCCAGTTCGTCGCTGTCGGCCGAGCCGGGCGAGCGCAGTCCGGGCCGGGCGGCGACCAGCGGGCCCAGCCAGGGGTCGGCGCCGAGCCGTTCGGCGACGGCGTAGGGGTCGGCGTCCAGATCGAACAGCCGCCGCAGCCGGGCCACGGCGGTGGCGAGGTCCCGGAGGTCGGTGAGGCGCAGCCGGCACTCCAGCCAGCCGCCGTCGGCCGCCACCGCGCCGGACGCGGTCGCGCTGCGGGCGTTCCGGCGCCCCGCGCCGCCGTGCTCGTCCACCTCCGCGACGGCGGTGCCGTACGGGAGGCGGAGGGTGCGCCGGTAGGTCCGGGCGCCGGGCGGGCCGAGGGTTTCCTCGATGCCGGCGATGGCCCGGCGCTCCAGGAAGCCGAAGATCTCGTGGGCGGCGTACGGGCCGCGGTAGGCGAGCCGCAGGGGGATGCCGGCCGGGGCGGGGTGGTCGCGTTCGTCCTGCGCCGTGTTCCTGACGTGAGCGCCGGAAGCCGGGCGGGCGGAGGTCCGCAGTCCGGTCGGTGTGCTGGCGTAGATCGCGCGGATCGTGTCGTTGAACTGGCGGACGCTGGCGAAGCCCGCGGCGAAGGCCAGCTCGGTGACGGGCAGCGTGGTGGTTTGCAGCAGCACACGCGCGGTGTGGGCACGCTGGGCCCGCGCGAGGGCGACGGGCCCCGCGCCCAGCTCCTCGGTGAGCTGCCGGTGCACCTGCCGGGAGCTGTAGCCCAGCCGCGCGGCGAGGCCGACGACGCCCTCCCGGTCGACGACGCCGTCGCCGATCAGGCGCATGGCGCGGCCGACCAGGTCGGCGCGGACGTTCCACTCGGCCGACCCGGGGGCGGCGTCCGGCCTGCATCTGCGGCAGGCACGGAAACCGGCCCCCTGGGCCGCGGCGGCCGACGCGTAGAACCGCACGTTGGCGCGTTTCGGCGTGACCGCCGGGCAGCTCGGCCGGCAGTAGATGCCGGTGGTCGAGACGGCGAAGAAGAACTCTCCGTCGAAGCGCGCGTCCCGCCCGCGCACCGCCTCATACCTGGTCTCTTCGTTCATCACGCCTACCAGTCTGCGGTACCCGCACCCCGACGACCGGCGGAAATCGGACGTGACGCTCGGGGGCGGGCGGGGCCGGCTGGCTACTTCTTCAGCGGCCCCCGCTTCCGCTCCGACATGTGCCGTCCGAGCGCCTGCTGCTGCTGCCAGCCGCGGCGCCGTTCGGCCCGCAGCCGGACATCCGTACGGGCGGCGAGCCGCTCGTTCTCGCGCAGCAGCTTGCGGTAGCTCGTCAGCCGCCGCTCCGGCAGCTCACCGGATTCGACCGCGGCCAGCACCGCGCAGCCCGGCTCCGCGACATGGCCGCAGTCGTGGAAACGGCACTCCTCGGCGAGCGCTTCGACCTCGGCGAAGACCTGCGCGACCCCGCTCTGGGCGTCCCACAGGCCGACGCCGCGCAGCCCGGGGGTGTCGATGAGCACTCCGCCCTGCGGCAGCGGCAGCAGATTGCGCGTCGTGGTGGTGTGACGCCCCTTTCCATCGCGATCGCGAATGGTCTGTACGTGCTGCGCCTCCGACCCGAACAGTGCGTTGGCGAGCGTGGACTTGCCCGCGCCGGACGGTCCGAGGAGTACGGCCGTACCCCCGGTGAGCACCGCGGCGAGCACGTCGACGCCCTGCCCCGTCTCCGAGCTCACCGCGAGGACGAGCACTCCGGGCGCGGCGCCCTCGGTGTCGGCGACGAGGTGGCCGAGTACGACGGGGTCGGTGACGAGGTCGGCTTTGGTGAGCACGACCAGCGGCGTGGCCCCGCTCTCCCAGGCGAGCGCGAGGAACCGCTCGATGCGCCCGAGGTCGAGTTCGGCGGTCAGCGGCACGGCGATGACCGCGTGGTCGACGTTGGCGGCCAGGATCTGGCCCTCGGACCGCTTGCTGGAGGTGGACCGTACGAACGCGGTGCGGCGCGGCAGCAGCGCCCGTACGTATCCCTGTTCCAGGTCGACGGCGGCCCAGTCGCCGGTGCACATGATGCGCACCGGGTCGCCGGTGGTGACGAGGGAGGTGTCACCCTGCACGGTGGCCGTGGTGTCGCCGTCGGCCACGACGAGATCGCAGCGGCCGCGGTCGACGCGCACGATCCGCCCGGGCACGAGCCCCTCGGCGGCGTAGGGAGCGAAGCTTTCGGCGAACCCCTCGTCCCAGCCGTAGGCCGTGAGCGGGTGCGCGGAAATGGTGTCTGACAACGGGATGACCCTTCACAAGGTCGGCCCCGGCCGCGCGCCGAACGGCGCGCGCAGAGAAGGAAGTCGAGTCAGCCGGAGACCGTGGGGGTGGGATTGATGAACTCGTGAACCTGGGCAGCGCCCAGCGCGATGACAGCCGTCACGAATCTCACCTCCGCTTCCCTCGCACAGCCTCCGACGGCGGCCGTCGGCCGCCGTCCTGAACACGGCAGATGCTAGCCCGCCCGCTCGCACGGGCGCCACGGGTTTTTCCGGCCGGTGTCCATACGCGGCTCCCTTCTCACTCCGTATCGGAGCCGATCGCCTCCAGCAGCGGGATACGCGCCGCCCGGCGGCCCGGCCACAGGGCCGCGAGCACGCCGATGGCAGCGGTGGCGAGGAAGCACAGCGCGATCCGGTCCCAGGGCATCGCGAGGGGGACGCCCTCCTGGCTGAGGACCGCAGCCGCCCCGACGACGACTCCGGCGAGCAGCCCCATGGCGGCCCCCAGGAGGGCGATGGCGACCGATTCGAGGCGCAGGACCGAGGCGAGGTGGCGGCGGTCCAGGCCCAGGGCGCGCAGGAGGCCGATCTCCCGGACGCGTTCGGAGACGGCCATGCCCATGGTGTTGACCACGCCCAGGGCGCCGATCAGGACGGTGACGCTGAGCAGGCCGTACATGATGTTCAGGACCGGGGCGCTCCGGTCGGCCGCCGCCTGCCTGGCGGCGGCGCGGTCCCGCACCAGGAGCGCGGGGTTGTCCAGGGTGCGCTGGATGGCGTCGCGGAGCGCGGCGGTGCGGCCGTGGGCGGCGTCGACGAGTACGGACTCGACGCGCGGGCGGTGCCGGGCGTCGGTGGTGCGCGGGAGGGCGGCGGCGGAGAGGAGGACGGGGTGCGGGGGCGGTTCGCCCGTTCTCGCGCCGCCTTCACACGGGGTGCCCGCGTCGCCTTCACACGGGGTGAGCGGGCATCGGTCCTCTGACGCATGGCGTATCGCTCCTGCACGGCTCTGTACGGCTCCGCACGGTTCTGTACGGAAAGAGAGCGGCCGCGCCCGGCAGTTGTGCTCCGGGGGACGTCCGCCGCTCGATCGTGCGCCGCGGCGCGGGGACGGCGGATCGGCCGTACAGCCGACGTGCCCCCGCCCCCATCGGCCGAAAGGCCGACGGGGGCGCGCTGGGGAGAGCAGGGGAGGGAGGGGCGGGAGGGGGTTACCCGGCCGGAGTTCCGCGCCGCGCCGCCGGAGTTCCGCGCCGCGCCGCCGCCTCGGCGACCAGCGCGAGCACCACCAGCACCACGGCCACCAGGCCCGTACCGGGAGACCACAGCCACTCGACGAACGCCGTTATGGCCGCGCCCGCCACGATGGCGAGCAGCCGCCCGCCCACCCACCGGTCGGCCGGGCGCAGCGACCGGTTCCCCGCGCGGCCCGCGAGGGCGGTGAGCGTGCCGGTGATGTAGTTGGTCGGGGAGACGCAGATGCTCCCCTGCACCCCCATGGCCAGGGACACGGCCAGCAGCAGCGCGAAATGCGGCCAGCCGCTCTGTCCGAGGCCCGCTGCCCACACCACCGCGACGGCCACGAGCAGGGCGGTCTCCACGATCAGGACGGTCCGCCATCGACCTCGCGAGCGCGCGACCAGCCACGCTCCGAAGGCCGCTCCGGCCACGTATCCGATCAGGGTCGTCCCGGCACGGAAGGCCACTCTGTCGCCCCCGGAGCCGAGGGACACGCCGATCAGGATGAGGTTTCCCGTCATCACCCCGGCGAAGACCTTGCCGAGACAGATGAAGGCGAACGCGTCCACCGCTCCGGACGCCGCACTGAGGGACAGCAGCGCGCCGTCGGCGCGCAATCGGCCGTGACTCTGGTCGTCTGCTGTTACCCCTACAGAACTCGCTGATGTGGTTGCAGAACTCATTTGATCAACGTAAACCTGTCCGCATTCCGGATAACCCCGGTACGGCGTGTTACGGCGCGGAGGTCACTTCTTGTCCTGCTTGGAGTGGTGGAGCCGGGATTTTATGTCCTCCGGGGGCAGGAACGAGGCCCAGCGCTCCGGGAATTCGGACGGGGGTTCCACGTCCTCGTCGGCCGGGCCGTCCTCCTCGTCCCCGTCGTCCTCGGTGTCGTCGACCAGCCCCCGCGCGGCCCGCTCCACCGCGTGTGCCGCGGCGGCGGCCAGCACGGCGGCGTCCCGGGTCCGTTCGACCTCGGCGCGCGCGGCGGTCGTGGCGACGGACGGCCAGACGCGGTCTATGGCGGCGTTGACGGCGGCGCCGACGAGCACCGCGAAGGCGGAGACACCGATCCACAGCAGCACGGCGACGGGGGCGGCGAGCGAGCCGTAGATGGTGGGGCCCTCGACGGTGTGCGTGAGGTAGATCCGCAGCAGGAAGCTGCCCAGGACCCAGATCGCCAGGGCCACGAGGGCGCCCGGAATGTCCTCCTGCCACGGCGAGCGGACCGGTACGGACACGTGGTAAAGCGTGGTCAGGAAGACGATGGACAGCAGGATGACCACCGGCCAGTACAGGATGCGCACGAGGTCCGCGCTCCAGGGCACGAGCGAGACCACGGTCTCGGGGCCCACCACCATCAGGGGCAGCACCACCGCGCCTATCAGCAGCGCGACGATATAGAGCAGGAAGGCGAGCAACCGCGTCTTGACGATGCCGCGCCTGCCCTCCAGCCCGTACATGATGGTGATCGTGTCGACGAAGACGTTGACCGCCCGGGAGCCGGACCACAGGGCGATGGCGAAGCCGATGGAGGCGACGTCCGGGCCGCCGCCCTTGACGATGTCGTCGAGCAGCGGCCGGGCGATCTCGTTGACGCCCCGCTCGGACAGGACGGTGGCGGACGCCTTGAGGATGTTCTCCTGCACGCTGGCGATGATGTGGGAATCGGTCCACACATCGAGGTAGCCGAGCAGGCCGAGGATGCCGAGCAGCAGGGGCGGCAGGGAGAGCAGGGTGAAGAAGGCCGCCTCGGCGGCGAGCCCGGTGACCCGGTACTCCATGCAGGAGTTGACGGTGTCCTTGAGGAGCAGCCACGCCAACTTGCGTTTGGACACGTTGCGGTAGAGGGCCCGAGCCCTGCGGAGGAGCCCGACCGGCCGATCCGGTGGTTGATTCGCTGGCTGCACCTCCTCACCGTATCCGCCATCCTGGGGATGACCTGCACGGCAGGGAGACAGTGGAGGGTGGTGCCGCGCCGACTCGGCACCACCCTCCGACCGCTCACCGCCACCTTCGGCCACCGCGCCGGCGGTCCGCAACAGTTGCAGTGCGTTGCAACCATTGGATATCGGATCTCCCCGATGGCGGCGTGCACGGCCCGCCACAGCGGCACCATGGCAGCGTGAACCGCAGACCAATCCCCCAAAGTTGCCTGCCGGCCGTCCGGGATGCCGTCCTGGGCGACGGGAAGCCACCGGCGTCGCTACGCCCCGTGATCGGCGACTCCTGGCACCGGGTGCGCCGCAGCGGCCTCGACCCGGACACCGGGCGGCCGTCCCGGCCGCTGTCGGCGGAGGAGATCGAGCACCGCCGGCACGCGTCCGCGCTGAGCCAGTTGCTGCCGCAGCTCAAGACCGGGCTGATGTCCGCCGCCGACGCCGAGCGCCATCTGCTGGTCGTCACCGACCCCGAGGGCAGAGTGCTGTGGCGGTACGGCGACCGGGCGGTGCGCCGCAGCGCCGACCGGATCGAATTCGGCCTCGGCGCCGCCTGGTCGGAGGAGGCGGTCGGCACCAACGCGATCGGCACCGCCCTGGTGGAGCGGCGGCCGGTGCAGGTCCACTCCGCCGAGCACTTCGTGCGCAGCCACCACTCGTGGACGTGCGCGGCGTCGCCGCTGCACGATCCGCGGGACGGCCGGCTGCTGGGCGTGGTGGACGTCAGCGGCCCGGCCGAGACGTTCTATCCGGCGACGCTGGCGCTGGTGACCGCGGTGGCCAAGGTCGCCGAGGGGGAACTGCGCGCCCGGCACTGGGAGACCGTGGACCGGCTGCGGTCGATGGCCGCGCCCCTGCTGTGCCGGCTGGGCGGCCGCGCGCTGGTCGTCGACCGCGACGGCTGGACCGCGGCGGTCGTCGGGATGGCCTCGGCGGGCCGGGTGGCGCTGCCCAAGTCCGTACAGGCGGGCCGCCTCTGGCTGCCGTCGCTCGGGATGTGCTCGGTGCAGCCGCTCCCGGACGGCTGGCTGGTGCGGCTCGACGACTCCGAGGCGCAGGCCGACGAACGGGCCCGGGCGGCCAACCGGGTCGTGGTGGACCTGCGGCGGCCCCGGCCCTGGACCATCACCGTCTCGGGCGAGGCCGGCCACTGGGCCCAGGACCTGACCCCGCGCCACGCGGAGCTGCTCTACGCGCTGGCCCGGTACCGGGCGGGGCGCACGGCCGCGGAGCTGGCGGTGGACCTGTTCGGCGACGCGACGCGCACGGTGACGGTACGGGCCGAGATGTCCCGGATGCGGCGCACGCTGGCGGGGGTGCTGACGCACCGCCCGTACCGCTTCGCGGAGGGCGTCGACGTGCAGTTGCGCTGCCCGCCGGACGCGGCGGAGCTGCTGCCCGGCTCGACGGCCCCTCTCGTGCTGGGCGCGCGGCGCGGCCGGGACGCCGTGCCTTGACTCGGCGGGGCCCGCGCCCGCGGACGTCGTGGGCGCGTGGTTGGGTGACGCGCATGAGCGATCGCATCACGGTGACCACCTGGTACCTGGAACAGACCTCGCCGGCCGACCTGACCCCCGCGGACGGCGCGGACAGGGCGGAGGGTGTCCGGATCGTACGGGCCGAGGTGCCCTCGCCGGAGTTCAGCCGCTTCCTCTATACGGCCGTGGGCCAGGACGTGACATGGACCGACCGGCTCGGGTGGTCGTACGAGCGGTGGCGGGAGTTCCTGGACCGGCCGGGCGTGGAGACCTGGGTGGCGTACGACCGGGGGACGCCGGCCGGGTTCATCGAGCTGGACGGCGGGGCCTCGGGCGCGCGGACCGGCCAGGGCGACCAGGGTGGACAGGGGGAACAGGGCGACCAGGGCGAATCAGTGGTCGAGATCAGCTATTTCGGGCTGCTCCCGGCCTTCCGCGGACGCCGTATCGGCGGGCGGCTGCTGTCGTTCGGGACGGCGCGGGCCTGGGACCTGGCCGACCGCCGGCCGGGGCGGGCGGCGACGAAGCGGGTGTGGGTGCACACGTGCAGCAAGGACGGGCCGCACGCGCTGAGCAACTATGAGCGGCGCGGCTTCCGGGTGTTCAGGACGACGACGGAGGAAGAACCCGCGACCCCGACGCCGGGTCCGTGGCCCGGCGCGTAGCGGCGCCGCGCCCCGGACGCCCTCGGGGGCGCGGACCCGGCGCGTAGCGGCGCCCTGTTCGAAGCCCCCGGCGCGTCATGACAGCTCCTTCGAAGCCCTCGACGCGTATCGACGCCTCATCCGAAGCCCCCGGTGCGTATCGACGCCCCTCGTTCAGGCCCCTGGGACGGCGTGGCGGCGGCCTCCCTTCAGGCCCCAAGGCGGCGCCCCGGCGGGCGCCTCACGACACGCTGTCCCAGAATACGGGACACATCCGTCCGCACTACGGACAACGGTGGACTGCCCGCAGACCCCCGTGCCACGCTTCCGTCATGTCTCGCGCCGGAATTGCCTTGGTGAGTCGACTCCACGTCGACTTCGGCCGCATGTCCAGCGCCATCTGTCCGGCGGGCTGAGAGTCCCAGCACCGCCGACCTCTCCCGCCGTCCCGGTCGTCCCCGTCGCCGCGGACGAGCCGCACCCCTGATACGCCCATCGCCGACGTGGCTCCCTGTGCCCTGCCGGGTACGCCTGCCTGCCCGGGGGCGTCCGGGGTGCCCGCGGGCACGATCCGCTATCTCAGAGCCGCCCGAAGGACACCGCCATGGCTGCCACCACGCCGGAACGCCCCGTCACCGCCCCGTCCCGCCGCAAGACCGGTCGCCACCGCGGCGAAGGCCAGTGGGGCGTAGGACATCACACGCCGCTCAACGCCAACGAGCAGTTCAAGAAGGACGACGACGGTCTCAATGTGCGGACACGTATTGAGACGATCTACTCGAAGGCCGGTTTCGACTCGATCGACCCCAGCGATCTGCGCGGGCGGATGCGCTGGTGGGGCCTGTACACCCAGCGCAAGCCCGGCATCGACGGCGGCAAGACGGCGATCTTGTCCCCGGAGGAGCTGGACGACAAGTACTTCATGCTGCGGGTGCGCGTCGACGGCGGCCGGCTGACCGTCCGGCAGCTGCGCGCCATCGGCGAGGTCTCGCAGGAGTACGCCCGCGGCACCGCCGACATCACCGACCGGCAGAACATCCAGCTGCACTGGATCCGGATCGAGGACGTGCCCGCGATCTGGGAGAAGCTGGAGGCCGTCGGGCTGTCCACGACCGAGGCGTGCGGCGACTGCCCCCGCGTGATCATCGGTTCGCCGGTGGCCGGGGTCGCCGAGGACGAGATCATCGACGGCACGCCGGCGGTGGAGGAGATCCACGACCGCTACATCGGCAGCCCGGAGTTCTCCAACCTGCCGCGCAAGTTCAAGACCGCGGTCTCCGGCTCGCCCGTGCAGGACGTGGTGCACGAGATCAACGACATCGCCTTCGTCGGGGTCGTGCACCCGGTGCACGGGCCCGGGTTCGACCTGTGGGTGGGCGGCGGCCTGTCCACCAACCCGCGGCTCGCCGAACGGCTGGGCGCCTGGGTGCCGCTGGAGGAGGTGGCGGACGTCTGGGCCGGGGTCGTCGGGATTTTCCGCGACTACGGCTACCGGCGGCTGCGCAACCGCGCCCGGCTGAAGTACCTGATGGCCGACTGGGGACCGGCCCGGTTCCGGCAGGTGCTGGAGGACGAGTACCTCGGCCGCGCGCTCCTCGACGGGCCCGCCCCCGAGGAGCCCGTCTCCCGCTGGCGCGACCACGTGGGCGTGCACCGGCAGCGGGACGGCCGCTTCTACGTCGGGTTCGCGCCGCGCGTCGGCCGGGTCGACGGGGCCACCCTGACGAAGATCTCCGAACTCGCGGAGGCACACGGCTCGGACCGGCTGCGCACCACCGTCGAGCAGAAGATGATCGTCCTGGACGTGGCCGAGGACCGGGTCGACTCGCTCGTCGCGGGCCTGGAGGCGCTGGACTTCCAGGTCGCGCCCTCGCCGTTCCGGCGCGCCACGCTGGCCTGCACGGGCATCGAGTTCTGCAAGCTGGCCATCGTCGAGACGAAGGCGCGCGGCGCCCGGCTCATCGACGAACTGGAGCGCCGGATGCCGGAGTTCGAGGAGCCCGTCTCCATCAACCTCAACGGCTGCCCCAACGCCTGCGCCCGTATCCAGACCGCGGACATCGGTCTCAAGGGACAGCTGGTGCTGGACGAGCACGGCAACCAGGTCGAGGGTTACCAGGTGCACCTCGGCGGCGCGCTGGGCCTGGAGGCCGGCTTCGGCCGCAAGGTCCGCGGCCTCAAGGTCACCTCGGACGAGCTCCCCGACTACGTCGAGCGCCTGCTGACCCGCTTCGAGGCGCAGCGCGCGGAGGGCGAGCGGTTCGCGGTCTGGGCGGCGCGCGCCTCGGAGGCCGATCTCTCATGAGCGAGCGCGCCGCACCGTTCCACTGCCCGTACTGCGGTGACGAGGACCTGCGCCCCTCCGAGGAGGGGCACGGCGGCTGGGAGTGCCACAGCTGCAACCGCGCCTTCCAGCTCAGGTACCGGGGGCTGCTGACGCGGGGCCTGACCGCCGGCGCCCCCGCCGAAGCGTCCGAAGGAGAAGGCTCGTGACCGCTACCACGGACCTGCCGCACCTCGCCGAGCAGGCGGGCCGGAAGCTGGAGGACGCCTCCGCGCTCGACATACTCGGCTGGGCCGCCGACACCTTCGGCGCCCGCTTCTGCGTCACCTCCTCCATGGAGGACGCGGTCGTCGCCCACCTCGCCTCGCGCGTCCTGCCGGGCGTACGCGTCGTCTTCCTGGACACCGGCTACCACTTCCCGGAGACCATCGGCACCCGGGACGCGGTCGCCGCCGTCATGGACGTCGAGGTCGTCACACTGACGCCTCGTCAGTCGGTGGCCGAGCAGGACGCCCGGTACGGCCCGCGGCTGCACGACCGCGACCCGGACCTGTGCTGCGCGCTGCGCAAGGTCCAGCCGCTGGAGGAGGGGCTCGCCGGGTACGACGCGTGGGCGACCGGGCTGCGCCGTGACGAGTCCCCGACCCGGGCCGGCACCCCCGTCGTCGGCTGGGACGCCAAGCGGCGGAAGGTCAAGGTCTCGCCCATAGCCCGCTGGACACAGGATGATGTCGACGCGTACGTAGCCGAGCACGGCGTGCTCACCAACCCCCTGCTGACGGACGGCTACGCCTCGGTGGGCTGCGCGCCCTGCACCCGCCGGGTACGGGCGGGCGAGGACGCGCGCGCCGGGCGCTGGGCGGGCAGCGGCAAGACCGAGTGCGGGCTGCACGGCTGATATGACGAGACCTCAGGAGACTGCGATGAGCCTGCCGGACCAGGGGGCCACGATCTGGCTGACCGGTCTGCCGAGCGCCGGCAAGACCACGATCGCGTACGCACTGGCGGAGCGGCTGCGCGCGGACGGGCACCGGGTGGAGGTGCTCGACGGCGACGAGATCCGGGAGTTCCTCTCCGCCGGGCTCGGCTTCTCCCGCGCGGACCGGGACACCAATGTGCGGCGGATCGGCTTCGTCGCCGGGCTGCTCGCCGCGAACGGGGTGAAGGTGCTGGTCCCGGTCATCGCGCCGTACGCGGACTCCCGGGAGGCGGTGCGCGAGCGGCACCAGAAGGCCGGCACCCCGTATCTGGAGGTGCACGTCGCCACGCCCGTCGAGGTGTGTTCCGTACGGGACGTCAAGGGGCTCTACGCCAAACAGGCGGCGGGTGAGCTGACGGGGCTGACCGGGGTAGACGATCCCTATGAGGCCCCGGTCGATCCGGACCTGCGGATCGCGGCGCACGAACAGGGTGTCCACGAATCCGCGGCGGCGCTGTTCGCGCTGCTCAGTGAGAGGGGACTGGCATGACGACGGTGGCAGCTGTGGGGGAGGACACCGAGAACCCTTACGCTCTGTCGCACTTGGACGCGCTGGAGTCCGAGGCGGTGCACATCTTCCGGGAGGTGGCCGGGGAGTTCGAGCGGCCGGTGATCCTCTTCTCCGGCGGCAAGGACTCGATCCTGATGCTGCACCTGGCGCTGAAGGCGTTCGCGCCCGCGCCGGTGCCGTTCGCCCTGCTGCACGTGGACACCGGGCACAACTTCCCCGAGGTCCTCGACTACCGCGACCGCACCGTCGCGGAGCACGGGCTGCGCCTGCACGTCGCCTCCGTCCAGGAGTTCATCGACGACGGGCGGCTGCGCGAGCGCCCCGACGGCACCCGCAACCCCCTCCAGACGGTGCCGCTGCTCGACGCCATCGAGACGGGCCGCTTCGACGCCGTCTTCGGCGGCGGCCGCCGCGACGAGGAGAAGGCCCGCGCCAAGGAGCGGGTGTTCTCGCTGCGCGACGAGTTCGGCGGCTGGGACCCGCGGCGCCAGCGCCCGGAGCTGTGGCAGCTCTACAACGGCCGGCACTCCCCCGGCGAGCACGTCCGCGTCTTCCCGCTGTCCAACTGGACCGAGCTGGACGTGTGGCAGTACATCGGCCGCGAGAAGATCGAGCTGCCCGCGATCTACTACGCGCACGAGCGCGAGGTCTTCGCGCGCTCCGGCATGTGGCTGGCCCCCGGCGAGTGGGGCGGCCCCAAGGACGGCGAGCGGATCGAGCGGCGCACGGTCCGCTACCGCACGGTGGGCGACATGTCCTGCACCGGCGCCGTCGACTCGGACGCCGCCACCATCGAGGCGGTCATCACGGAGATCGCCGCCTCCCGGCTCACCGAGCGGGGCGCGACGCGCGCCGACGACAAGATGTCCGAGGCCGCCATGGAGGACCGCAAGCGCGAGGGGTATTTCTAACCATGACCACGACCTTCGACACCTCCCTCGGTACGGGCGCCACCTCGCTGCTGCGCTTCGCGACGGCCGGGTCGGTCGACGACGGCAAGTCCACCCTGGTGGGCCGGCTGCTGCACGACTCCAAGTCGGTGCTGAGCGATCAGCTGGAGGCCGTCGAGCACGCCTCCCGCAACCGCGGCCAGCAGGCGCCGGACCTCGCGCTGCTCACGGACGGGCTGCGCGCCGAGCGCGAGCAGGGCATCACCATCGACGTCGCGTACCGCTACTTCGCCACGCCCCGGCGGCGGTTCATCCTCGCCGACACCCCGGGGCATGTGCAGTACACCCGCAACATGGTCACCGGCGCGTCCACCGCCGAGCTGGCCGTGGTGCTGGTCGACGCCCGCAACGGGGTGGTCGAGCAGACCCGCCGGCACGCCGCCGTGGCCGCCCTGCTGCGGGTGCCGCACGTGGTCCTCGCGGTCAACAAGATGGACCTCGCGGACTACGCGGAGCCCGTGTTCGCGACGATCGCCGAGGAGTTCACCGCGTACGCCGCCTCACTCGGCGTCCCGGAGATCACCGCGATCCCGATCTCCGCGCTGGCCGGCGACAATGTGGTCACCCCGTCCGCGAACATGGACTGGTACGGCGGGCCGACCGTCCTGGAGCACCTGGAGACGGTGGCTGTGGTCGCCGACCCGTCCCGCGACCCCGCGCGCTTCCCTGTCCAGGTCGTGATCCGCCCGCAGACCCCCGAGCACCCCGACTACCGCGGCTACGCCGGGCAGATAGCGTCCGGCGTGCTCCGCGTCGGCGACGCCGTGACGGTCCTGCCGTCGGGCCGTACGAGCACCATCACCGGCATCGACGCGCTGGGCCGGGGCGTGAACGTGGCCTGGGCCCCGCAGTCCGTGACGCTGCGCCTCGCCGACGACCTCGACATCTCCCGCGGCGACCTCATCGCGCCGAGCGCGGGCGCGCCCGCGACGACGCGGGACATCGAGGCGACGGTCTGCCATGTCGCGGACCGGCCCCTGAAAACCGGCGACCGGGTGCTGCTCAAGCACACCACCCGCACGGTCAAGGCGATCGTCAAGGACATCCCCTCGCGGCTGACGCTCGACGACCTCTCCCAGCACCCGGCCCCCGGCCGGCTGGCCGCCAACGACATCGGCCGCGTCGTGCTGCGCACCGCCGAGCCGCTGGCGCTGGACGCGTACGCCGACTCCCGGCGCACCGGCTCCTTCCTCCTCATCGACCCCACCGACGGCACGACGCTGACCGCCGGGATGGCGGGCGCCGCGTTCGCCGACGACGGCGACGAGGCCGACGCGGGCTGGGACTTCTGATGGCGGCCCGGGACTTCTTCTCGACCTTCGACAAGGAGGGCGGCCGCGTCGGCAGCGGCTCCCTCGGCAGCGGCCAGGGCGGGGTCGGGCGATGTGCGTGCTGACAGCGGTCTCCCCCCTGTGTGCCATCCGGTCCCGAAGCCCCGCTGAACCGCCGGGCGCGCCTTAGGGCGCGCTGTTCCCGGCCCTGTGAGAGGAACCCCTCCCATGTCTGCCGTACACCCGCCCCGCCGCCGCCTGCTGGCGGCCGCCGCCCTTCCGCTGCTGATCGGCGCCCTGGGGGCCTGCGGATACGGCTCCCAGCGGCAGGACGACTCCGGCAAGGTCGCCGCGGCGGGCAAGAAGATCGACGGCCTCGACTCCGTGAAGATCGGCTACTTCCCGAACCTCACACACGCGACGGCGCTCGTCGGCGACCACGAGGGGATCATCCAGAAGGAGCTGGGCGGCACCAAGGTCAAGTCGACCACGTTCAACGCGGGCCCGTCCGAGATCGAGGCGCTCAACGCGGGCTCGATCGACATCGGCTGGGTCGGCCCGTCCCCGGCCATCAACGGCTACGTCAAGACGCACGGCACCGGCCTGCGGATCATCTCCGGTTCCGCGTCCGGCGGCGTGAAGCTGGTGGTGAACCCCAAGAAGATCAAGTCCCTGGACGACGTCAAGGGCAAGAAGATCGCCACGCCGCAGAAGGGCAACACCCAGGACGTGGCGTTCCTCAACTGGATCGCCCAGCGGGGCTGGAAGGTCGACCCGCAGAGCGGTAAGGGCGACGTCTCGGTGGTCCGTACGGACAACAAGGTGACCCCGGACGCCTTCAAGTCCGGTTCCGTGGACGGCGCGTGGGTGCCCGAGCCGACCGCGTCGCGGCTGGTGGCCGACGGCGGCAAGGTGCTGCTGGACGAGTCCACGCTGTGGCCGGACCGCAAGTTCGTGATCACCAATGTGATCGTGTCGCAGAAGTTCCTGGCCCGGCACCCGGACGCCGTCGAGGCCGTGCTGCGCGGCTCGGTGAAGACCAACACCTGGATCAAGGCGAACCCCGCCAAGGCGCGGGCCTCCGCCAACGCCGCCCTCGGGACCCTGGCGGGCAAGGCGCTGCCGCCCGCCATCCTCGACCCTGCCTGGCGGAGCATCGCCGTCACCGACGACCCGCTGGCCTCGACCCTGGACGCCGAGGCGCGGCACGCCGTCAAGGCGGGGCTGCTGACCGAGCCCGATCTGCACGGCATCTACGACCTGACCCTCCTCAACAAGGTGCTGGGGGCCGCGGGCAGGCCGACGGTGGACGCCGCGGGGCTCGGCAGGAAATAGCGCCCCGCCCCCCCATCCGCACCGCACACCCAGCTGACAGGAGGTGACCGGCGATGGCACCGGCACTGACCACCGAGAAGCCCCTGAAGGACAACGGCGGCGCGGCCGCACCGGCCGCCGTACGGATCGACCACGTCCACAAGGTCTTCGGCCGCCCCGGCACGGCGCAGCCCGTCCTGGACGACATCACCCTCGACATCCGGCCGGGCGAGTTCGTCTGCATCCTCGGCGCCTCCGGCTGCGGCAAGTCGACGCTGCTGAACCTGGTGGCGGGGCTGGACGAGCCGACGGCCGGCGCCATCGAGGTGACCGGCGGCCGGCCCGCGCTGATGTTCCAGGAGCACGCGCTGTTCCCGTGGCTGACCGCGGGCCGGAACATCGAGCTGACGCTGCGGATGCGGGGCGTACCGCGGGCCGGGCGGCGGGCGGAGGCGGAGCGGCTGCTGGAGCTCGTACGGCTCGGCGGCGCGTACGGCAAGCGGGTGCACGAGCTGTCCGGCGGCATGCGGCAGCGGGTGGCGCTGGCCCGCGCGCTCGCGCAGGACTCCAAGGTGCTGCTGATGGACGAGCCGTTCGCGGCGCTGGACGCGATCACCCGGGACGTGCTGCACGGCGAGCTGACCCGGGTGTGGGAGGGGACGGAGCTGTCGGTCCTCTTCGTCACCCACAACGTCCGCGAGGCCGTGCGGCTCGCCGAGCGCGTGGTGCTGCTGTCCTCGCGGCCCGGCCGGGTCGCGCGCGAATGGGCGGTGGACATCCCGCAGCCGCGCCGCATCGAGGACGCCGCCGTCGCGGATCTGTCCGTCGAGATCACCGAAGAACTGCGTGGGGAGATCCGCCGCCATGGCCAGCACTGAGACCACCGCGGAGGAGACCGGCGGGCCGGGCGGCCGGCACGACCTGGCGAGCGTCGAGGCCGGTCTGGACGCGCTCGACACCGTGCAGGTCAAGCGGGTGCCGATCTCCCACACCCTGATCCACAAGGTGCTGCCGCCGGTGGTCGCCGTGCTGCTCGTACTGGCGGTGTGGAAGCTGCTCGTGGTGGCGGAGGTCACCGACGACTACAAGCTGCCCGACCCCTCGGCCGTCTGGCACAGCCTGCGCGTCCTGTGGCTCCAGGGCACGCTCGGCGACATCGTCTGGACGAGCGTCTCGCGTGGCCTGCTCGGCTTCCTCGCCGCGCTCGCCATCGGCACGCCGCTGGGGCTGCTCGTCGCCCGTGTGAAGGTCGTACGCTCCGCACTCGGCCCGATCCTCTCCGGCCTCCAGTCGCTGCCGTCGGTGGCCTGGGTGCCGGCCGCCGTGATCTGGCTCGGCATCACCGACTCCGCGATGTACGCGGTCATCCTGCTCGGCGCGGTGCCCTCCATAGCCAACGGCCTGGTGTCCGGCATCGACCAGGTGCCGCCGCTGTATCTGCGCGCGGGCCGCACCATCGGCGCCACCGGGCTGCGCGGGGCGTGGCACGTGCTGCTGCCGGCCGCGCTGCCCGGGTACATCTCGGGGCTCAAGCAGGGCTGGGCGTTCTCCTGGCGGTCCCTGATGGCCGCCGAGCTCATCGCCTCCTCCCCCGATCTCGGGCTGGGGCTGGGGCAGTACCTGGAGAACGCCCGTACCGACTCCGACATGCCGGGCGTGCTGCTGGGCATCCTCCTCATCCTCTTCGTCGGCATCGCCATCGACCTGATCGTCTTCAGTCCGCTGGAACGCCGTGTGCTGCGCAACCGCGGCCTGCTGGCGGGCGCCCGCTGATGGGCGTGCGGCACCTGGCGGCCCCGGCCCCCGCCCTGCTCGTCGTCGCCCACGGCAGCCGCGACCCGCGGCACGCGGCGACCGTCGCCGCGCTCGTCGCGCGCGTCCGCTCGCGGTGTCCGGGCCTCCGCATCGAGGCCGGCTACCTGGACTTCTGCGCGCCGAGCGTGCCGCAGGCGCTGTCGCGGCTCGCGGCGGACGGGGTACGGGAGGTGGTCGCCCTGCCGCTGCTGCTGACCCGGGCGTTCCACGCGAAGTCCGACATCCCGGCCGTCCTGCACGCGGCGGCGGCCCGGCTGCCGGGGCTGACGGTCCGTCGGGCCGAGGTGCTGGGGCCCTCGCCGCTGCTGGTGAGCGCGCTGGAACGGCGGCTGTACGAGGCCGGGGTGGGCCCCGAGGACCGTGGCTCGACCGGGGTCGTGCTGGCCTCGGCGGGCTCCAGCGACCCGGAGGCGGTCGCGGTGATCGACGGCATCGCGCGCCGGTGGCGGCGCGCCGGCTGGTGCGCGGTGCGGCCCGCGTACGCCTCCGCCCGGCTGCCGGGGACCGCGGACGTGGTGCGGGAGCTGCGCGCCGAAGGGGTCCGGCGCGTCGCCGTGGCCCCGTACGTCATCGCGCCCGGCCGGCTGCCGGACCGTATCGCGCGGGGAGCGCGGGAGGCGGGTGCGGACGTGCTCGCCGATGTGCTGGGGCCGTGCGAGGAGTTGGCGCGGCTGATGGCGCTGCGGTACGAGCGGGCGCGGTCGGCGCCGATGGCGCGAAACGGCGGGTTCGCGGCGCTCAGCGCGTGACCGGGCGGCGCGGCCGGCCGGTGAGCGGGTGCCAAGGGGACGTACAGATCCTGTCTTTTCCTCCCAAGAGCCGTACGTGACGCCCGCGGCCATGCATACACTGCGATGCACGTTGGCCACGGTCAGTACGGACCGAGGAGGTGCGATCGTGCCGATCAGAAATGTGGAGACGGTGCTCGAACCGGGTCGCCTGGCTCAGCTCGCCGAAGCGGGCGCTCCGGGCGATGAGTTACGGGAACGGTTCGAGCGGGACGGATATGTGAAGCTGCCGGACGTGGTGCGCGGCGCCCGGCTCGGCGCGCTGCGGGCCGAGACCCGGCGGCTGGAACGGATAGCGCGGCGGCGGGACTTCACGGTGACGCGCGCGGACGCGTCACCGCGCCGTATGGCGACGGTGGGCGGGCAGGTGGTCGGCGCGCTCGCGCCCTGGGTGCCCCGGCTGTACGCGGACGCGTCGCTGACCGCGCTGATCCGGCGGATCTCGGGGGTCGAGGTGGTCGAGGCGCCGGACCTGCTGGAGCGGTATGTGCTCAACGTGCTGCACCGGCAGGGCGATACGCACGGCGCGCACCTCGACGGCCAGCCGCTGTCCTTCGTGCTCTGCGCGGACGCGCCGACCTCGCCGCGGGACGGCGGTCTGCTGGAGTACGCGCCGGGTGAGCTCGACCCGGCGGGGCTCGGGAGCGCCGTGGCCCTGCGCGCGCACCACCGGCCCGGCGACGCGTATCTGCTGCGCGGCGACGCGTCCGTGCACCGCGTCACCCCGCTGCGCCGCGCCGGGGTGCGCCGGACGGTGCTGGCCCTCTCCTACGGAGCGCGGTCGCCCGTACCGCGCGTCCCGGGGCAGGGGCGGGCGAGGCGCTCGGCCCTGCTCGGGGACTGACGGCCGGCCGGGGCGGCCGCCGGGCGCCCGGCGCCACCCCGTCGTCAGCCCTCGGGGTAGAAGATGAAGAGCGTGCAGCCGGTGGCGGACTGCGGTACGTGCGAGGAGCCGGCCGGGGCGTGGATGAAGCTGCCCGCGGGGTAGTCGCGGACACCGTCGTTGAAGACGCCGGAGGCGACGTAGACCTCTTCGGGGCCGGGGTCATGTATGTCGAGCCCTTCCCAGCAGCTGCCGGGGTCGAACTCCACGATATGCGCCGAGGCGCCGCTCTCCCCCGTCCACAGGGTGCGCAGCCGAATGCCGGGGAAAAGCTCCTTGGCCGGTACGTTCGCCGCCTCGGCCCATACGTAACCGTCCATGCCGCTCGCGTCGCCGCTCATGTCGTGCTCCTTGTCGTTCAGTTGCGGCAAGGATGCCATGGGCGGCGAGGCCGCCCCCAGGGCCGGTCCGGGTGGCGTCACCACCTGGAAAAGGCCCCAATCGCGTCCCGTTGCTGATTTCCGTCACGACTTCTCACATCGATATATGGCTGAACAAAGGGCAGTTGTCATGATTGGCGTCGACGTCAGGCCACCCCCTGTCGCGGCATGGTTTCACCACCTGCTGACGAGTCCGGTCATCGAGGTCGACGGCCGGGAATACGCCGCGAAATGGGGTACCGCGAAAATTCCGGTGAGCCCCGGCGGGCACCGCCTCAACGTGTATTTCCGGTACCGGGGGCAGAAGAGCGCGCGCCTCGCCGAGGCCGGCAGGGACTTCACCGTGGAAGAGGCGTCGGCGGGCGTGGACGTCGCCGTCCGGCTCGGCCCGCGCAATGGCGGCCGATTCCGGATCGGCGCACCGGTGGTTCACCGATAAGCACCTGGCCGCACGGATCCATCGACCGCCGTGCCTCGTGGGGGGAAGGCACGGCGGTCGATGGCGCTTTCGGTGCGGCGTCGGCCCGCGTGCGGCCCGGGGGCATCTCGCGGTCGTCGGCAGCCTGTTGTGCGGTAAGCGTTGCGGTGACGCTCCCGGAGCGCGGGAAGATCCGCTCCGGGGTGACTCGAAACACTGTCGGATTGACGCGCTCAATACAACCGCCATAGCCATGTGTGAGATACGCAACGTACCTATGTAACTCCAAATACCGACCAACAGCGGCAAATTGGACAGCCATTCGGCGGCGGTCGCGCCGGGGGAATTCCCGGGGCTCCTTCGGCGCCTTCGACGGCTTCGCACCTTCGTCGGCCTAGACGGCCTCAACGGCTTCGGCGGCCTCAACGGCTTCGACGGCTTTCGGCAGGGCGGGCCCATCCGGACGCCCGTCCCGCACGGGCGGGCCGCGCCGGCAGGGCCGGTGCGCGGAGCCGACACCGCGGAGCCGACACCGCGGAGCCGACACCGCGAAGCCCCTCCGTGCGGAGGGGCTTCGCGGTGGTACGCGCGTACGGCAGCCGCGGCAGTGGGCGCCGGGCCCGTCAGCCGGGCAGCTCCGCCTCGATGAGGTCGGCGGCGCGCGGGGTGCCGCCCTCCGCGGCCAGCTCCGCCTTGAGCTCGGCGCAGCGGACGGCCACCGCCGGGTCGTTCACGAGTGAGAGCACGGCCTCGCGCAGCCGCTCGGCCGTGGCCTCCTCGTTGGGTACGTGCCGGGCGACGCCCAGCCCTTCGAGCACCGCCGCGTTGCCGAACTGGTCGACGGCCTGCGGCACGGCCACCATCGGGACCCCGCAGGCGAGCCCCTCCTTCGAGCCGCCCGCTCCGGCGTGGGTGATGAACGCGTCGGCCTGGCCGAGGACGGCGACCTGCGGCACCCAGTGGTGCACCTCGATGTTGGCGGGCAGCGCCGTGCCCTCGGGGACGATCTCCTCGGCGCCGACGTGCTTGCCGATCTGGAGGACGACGTGCCAACCGGGCAGGTCCCCGAACGCCTTGACGCACTCGCGGTAGAAGTCCGGCAGTTTGGTGAACGTGGAGCCGAGGGAGATCAGCAGCACCTTGCCGTCCGGGCCGAGTCCGGCGGGCCGCTGCCAGTCGCCCTGGTGGCCGCCGTCGCTCTGGCAGGAGCCGACGAAGGTGGTGCGCCGCTCGTCGACCCGGTCGGCGTGGGGCTGGAGGGCGCGCGGGATGAGGGCGATGATCCGGTCGGGCCGGCCGATGAAGAGGTCGGGGTCGATGGTCATCCCCTGCTCGGCGAGCCAGTCGCGGAAGAGCTGGTCGTAGGCCGCGCCGCGCGGGGTCTCCTTCATCGCCCGGAAGGGCTCGGAGACGGGCTCCTCGTCGTACCCCTCCCAGGCGACCAGGTTCGGGGAGAGCTGCACGACGGGGACGCCCCAGCGGTGCGCGAGCACCCTGCCCGGATAGGCGGTGATGTCGTACAGGACCAGGTCGGGTCGGTCGTTCTCGTAGGCGGCGGCGAGCTGCGGCAGCGCCTGGATCGCGTCGTTCAGGAAGATCTCGACGTGGTCGATCAGCTCGCTCCCCCACGCCTCGGGCTGTTCCTCCGTGGGCAGCGTCGAACCGTAGATCACGGGCTCCGCGCCGACGCTCGCGACCAGGTCGGCGAGGGGCTCGGGGATGGCATAGGTGACGCGGTGGCCGCGGGCCACGAGCTCGCGGATGACGTCCAGGCTCGGCCGGACATGGCCGTGGGCGGCGATGCTGAACATGGCGATATGGGAGCGCTGTGGCGTTGGCATGGGCGGCACGCTATGCGAGACGAGACGTATCGTGCAATCTTATTTCCGGGCGCACGCGCTACGGGCGCACGCACTACGGGCAGGCGCGCTACGGGCAGGCGTGTTACGGGCGCACGCGCTCCGGGCTCACGCCGTCGGCGCGCGGGCTCCCCCGCCCCGGCCGCACCGTCACCGCTGGTACCGCGCCAGCACCAGGTTCCCGTCCTTCACCAGCCGCCGGCGCAGCTCCCCCATCCCGATCGCGCCGCTGTAGTACTCCTGGAACGCGGGCGTGGCGATCTTGTCCTTCCACTCCGGATAGCCGCGCACCGAACGGGCCGGCGCCGGGCGCAGATCGGCGGCGAGCGCCGCGCCCGTGGACCAGCCGTGCCGCGCGCCGCGCAGCTCCGGGGCGGCGAGCGCCTTGGCGCCCGTAGGCAGCATCCAGTCGCCCTTCGCGAGCCGCACCATGTTCGCCGGCCGCAGCAGGAAGTCGATGAACCGCGCCGCCTCCTTCTTGTGCGGGCTGTCCTCGGCCACGGACAGGGTCTGCGGGCTCACGCCCTGGCTCCGCTCGCCGCCGGGTCCGGCGGGCGCGGGCAGCACGGTCCAGTCGAAGCCCTCGGGCGCCTGCTGGACGATCTGCTGGCGGTAGGAGAAGCCGAGCGGCACCATCGCGTACTTGCCGCCGAAGAAGCCCGGGAGCGTGTCGGCGCCGCCCATGGAGAGCGTCGTACGGGCGGCCGAGCGGTCCCGTACCACCTGGTCGCGGATGGTGCGCGGCACCCGCTGATCGGCGCCGTCGAAGCGGACGGCGACCTTTCCGTCGGCGCCCCGGTGGAAGACCTGGCCGCCGGTGGACAGCGACAGGTTGAGCGTCGCGGAGACCGGGTCTTTCAGCGGCCAGGCGACGCCGTACGTGCCGTCGCGCGTCATCCTCCTGGCGGCCTCCTCGAACTCCGGCCAGCTCCAAGGATGTTCGGCGTCGGGGACGCGGACGCCCGCCTTCCTGAGCAGCGCGCGATTCGCCATGATCACGCGGGGCTCCTGGAGGAACGGCACTCCGTAGACGCCCTTCCCGAACGTCGCGGTCTGCCAACTCCGCCGCGGGATATCGGATTTCAGGCGCGCGGGCAGCAGGCGGGTGAGATCGGCGAGGTAGCCGCCGTACGCGAAGTCGGCGAGGTCGTCGGAGGCGTCGTGGATGATGTCCGGCGCCTCGCCGCCCTCGAAGGCGGTGAGCAGCTGGTCGTGGACGCTCTCCCAGCTCCCCTGTACGTACTCGACCCGGACGTCGGGGTGGGCCGCGTTCCACTCCCGCACCAGGCGCTTGTTGACCTCCACCGACTCGTCCTGCCAGGCGAGCGACTGGTAGCGCAGGGTGATCCGGCCGTCGTCGCGGTCCGTTCCGGAGGCGCAGCCGGCCGCGAGGAGGACGAGCACGCCGATGAGGACGGCGAGTGCGGCGGGTGGGCGCGTCCGCATCAGTTCTTCACCGCCCCGGCCAGCATCCCGCCGGTGATCCGCCGCTGCACGAACGCGAAGAGGACGAGCGAGGGGAGGGTGGCGAGCAGCGCGGCGGCGGCCAGCGGGCCGAGGTCGGCCACCCCCTCCGCGCCGATGAAGTGGGTCAGCACGACGGGCATGGTCTGCCTCTCCGGAGATTTGAGCAGGACCAGCGCGAAGAAGAACTCGTTCCAGGAGGTGATGAAGGCAAAGAGGACGGTGGCGACGATGCCCGGGGCGAGCAGCGGCGCGGTGACGGAGACCAGGGTGCGCAGCCGCCCCGCGCCGTCCACGGCCGCCGCCTCCTCCAGTTCGCGCGGTACGGCCCGTACGTACCCGGTGAGCATCCACAGCGCGAACGGCAGCGCCCACACGACGTACACCATGACCAGCCCCGGCAGGGTGTCGACCAGGCGCAGGTTCTTCAGGATCAGGAAGAGCGGGATGATCACGAGGACGACGGGGAACGCCTGGCTGACGACCACCCAGCCGGTCGCCGCCCGCGTCAGCCGGGAGCGGCGGCGGGCCAGCGCGTAGGCCATGGGGGTGGCGACGACCGTCGCGATCAGGGCCGCCGAGGCGGCGGCGGTCAGGCTGTTGAGGGCGGCGCGCAGCAGGGGCTGCTCGTCGAACGCCTGCCGGAAGTTGTCGAGGGTGGGGTGGTCGGGGATCCAGCCGGGGTGGAGGGAGGCCAGCTCGCGCGCGGGCTTGAAGGCCGTGGAGAGCAGCCAGGCGAGGGGGAAGGCGAGAAAGCCGAGGTAGCACAGGAGGGCGAGGTACTGGCCGGCGCGGGCCGTGGCGCGCCGGGCGGAGCGGCCGCCGCTCACTGGTCGTCCCCGTTCAGCCGGCCGGCCAGGTAGACGGCGAGGAGCACGGCGACGACGGCGACCATGACGCAGCCCATCGCGGCCGCGTACCCGAACTGGCCGTAGCGGAAGGCTTCTTCATAGGCGAAGAGCATGGGCAGCCGGGTGTGGCCGCCGGGGCCGCCGTTGGTCAGGACGTAGACGAGGGCGAAGGAGTTGAAGTTCCAGATGAAGTTGAGCGCGCTGATGGCCAGCGCGACGGGTCTGATGGCCGGCCAGGTGACGGCGGCGAACCGCCGCCAGGCCCCGGCGCCGTCCATGGCGGCGGCTTCATGGAGCTCGCCGGGCACGTTCTGGAGCCCGGCGAGGAGCGCCACCGTCGTCTGCGGCATGCCCGCCCAGACGCCGACGAGGACGACGGCGGGCAGCGCGGTGGACAGGCCGCCCAGCCAGTCGACGCCGGTACCCAGCGTCTCGTTGAGAATGCCCGCGTCCGGGTGATAGACGAGCCGCCACATGATGCCGACGACGATCTCCGGCATGGCCCAGGGCACGATCGCCAGGGCGCGGGCCGCCCAGCGCAGCCGCAGGTTCTGGCCGAGGAGGAGGGCGAGGCCGAGGGCGAGTACGAACTGGGGGACGGTGACGCCGACCGCCCACACCAGGCCGACCCGGAACGACTCCCAGAAGAGGGTGTCGTGCGGCAGGTCGCGGAAGTTGAGGAGGCCGATCCAGCGGGTGGGCTCCGTGCGGCCCGCCTGGGAGTCGGTGAAGGCGAGCGCGATGCCGTAGAGGAGCGGGCCGACGCTGAGCACGAGGATCGGGATCAGCGCGGGCAGCACCAGGAACCAGCTCCCGGCGGCGCGCGGCCCGGCCGCGGGCTTGACCGGCCGCTGGGGCGCGGTCGCGAGGGTCACGGCAGGGGCTCCTTGGGGTCGGCACGGCGGCGGCTCGTACGGGCGCCCGGTCCGAGGCCCACGTCATCGTGCTGAGGGCGGGTACCGCAGTCAAGGGTTGTGCGGGCGCCAGCGTGGCGTGTCCCCGCCATCCGGTGCCCGCCACCCGGCACGGGGGCGCGTCGGCGGGGAGAGGACAATTGCCGTGATCGACTCAATGGCCTGCGGAGGGTACGGCGTGGCGGACGCAGCGGCATCAGCGGATACAGCGGATTCAGCGGGTACGGCATTCACGGAACAACGGGCGCGCGAGCTCCTCGCGGCGGCGGGGCTGCCGGGGCTCGCCGCCGACGCGGCACTGGTCGCGCTGGGCGAGAACGCGGTCTTCAGCGGGCAGGGTCTGGTGGCCAAGGTGGGGCGCGATCCCGAACTGCTGACGCGCGCCGCGCGCGAGCTGCGGGTGGCCCACTGGCTCGCCGGGTGCGGCGTCCCGGCCGTACGGGCCGCCGAGCCCGAGGTCCGTACGGCCGACGGCCGCCCGGTCACCGTCTGGCACCGGCTCCCCGAGTCCGTACGCCCGGCCGGCCCCGCCGATCTCGCCGGCCTGCTGCGGCTGGTCCACGCGCTGCCGTCGCCCGGCCCGGCCGACGGCGGGGAGCTGCCCCGGCGCGAACTGCTCGGCGGCGTCGAGCGGTGGCTCCGGCTGGCCGGCGACGCGATCGACCCGGCCGACGCGGCGTATCTGCGCGAGCGCCGCGACGGCTTCGCCACCGCGGCCGCCGCCCTGACGCCGCACCTGCCGCAGGGCCCGATCCACGGCGACGCGCTGCCGCGCAACGTCCATGTCGGCCCCGACGGCCCGGTCCTGGTGGACCTGGAGACCTTCTCCGCCGATCTGCGCGAGCACGACCTGGTGGTGATGGCGCTCAGCCGCGACCGCTACGGGCTCGGCCCGGCCGCCTACGACGACTTCGTCGCGGCCTACGGCTGGGACGTGCGCGAGTGGGACGGCTGCGCCGTACTGCGCGGCGCGCGCGAGACCGCCAGCTGCGCCTGGGTCTCCCAGCACGCCCCCGGCAACCCGGCCGCCCTCGTCGAGTTCCGGCGCCGCGTGGCCTCGCTGCGCGAGGGCGACGCCACGGTGCGCTGGCGCCCCTTCTGACGTTCCGGCGGCGCGGCCTCCGGGGCCGCGCGGCGACAGCCGCGGCGCCACAGCCGCGCGCACGAGGCCGTCATGCCGAAACGGCAAGGAATGATGCCGATCTTCGGCGCGTCGACTAAGACTGTCCCCTCACGGAAGCCGAGGGGAAGGAACCCCATGGAGCACGTCGACGCCGCAACGTACTGGGACAAGATGTACGCGGGGCGGCCCGCGCCCGCCGATCCGCGGCCCAACGCCCGCCTCGTCGAGGTGGTTTCCGAACTGCCCCCGGGGGACGCGCTGGACCTCGGATGCGGTGGCGGCGGCGACGCGCTGTGGCTCGCGGACCGGGGCTGGCGGGTCACGGCTCTCGACGTCTCGGCCGTGGCGACCTCCCGGCTCACCGAACTGGCCGGCTCGCGCGGCCTGAGCGAGCGGATCACCGCCGAGCAGCACGACGCGCGCGCCTCGCTGCCGGACCTGCGGCTCGATCTGGTCACCGCCCACTACTTCCACGCCCCCTACGACATGGACCGGACGGCAATCCTCCGCTCCGCCGCCCATCTGCTGCGCCCGGGCGGCCGGCTCCTGGTGGTCGATCACGGGTCGACGGCGCCGTGGTCGTGGAACCAGGACCCGGACGTGCGCTACCCGACCCCCGAAGAGGTCGCGGCGCCGATGCGCCTCTCCCCCGAGCGGTGGACGGTCGAACGCGCGGACTCGCCGCGCCGGATCGCGACCGGCCCCGACGGGAGCACCGCCGAGGTCATCGATCACGTCCTGCTCATCCGCCGGAACGCGTGACATCGCCCCGTCACCATCACCGCCACCGCCGAGCGCCGAGCGCCGAGAGCGCCCGGCCGCTCTCACACCGCCGGGTTCTCCCGCCCCGTCGCGGCGGCCGATGCCGTCCGGCGCGTACCGGCCCCCGGGGGCGCCTTCCACAGCGCGATGGTCGACACCGTGAACATCAGCAGATTCCCGATGCTGAGCTGCGCCCCCTGGACCGCGGTCCCCACCGGACCGGGCAGCACCGCGGCGATCAGTCCCCCGAGCGGAAGGAAGATCAGCGGGTTCACCACGCACATCCACCGGGGGAAGGCGGTGGCGCCTCGGAGCACACAGACGGCCATCCATACGGAACCCACCGCCCAGCAGGCCAGCAGCACCGCGTAGGGAATCATCAGCACGTCCGCCATGTCGCCCGGCAGCCCGGTCAGAGCGGCCGACCGCGCGCCGGAGGCGTCGACCGCCTTCGCCGCCTGGCCCCAGTAGTAGAAGGAGCCATGGGCGAAGGGAGCGAGGGCGAAGCCCGCGGTCAGCAGCAGGAACGGCGGCACGGAGAGCAGCCGGCGCGCCGGCCGGAGCCCCTGGTACAGGTGCCAGCACGCGACCAGGTAGAGGGGACCCGTCAGCACGCCGAGCAGCGCTCCCCAGGCCAGTCGCGGTGTGGACGCCGACAGCATCGCGGCCAGTGAGTCCCCGGCCGTTCCGTCGTAGCCGTTCAGCAGGGGATGATCCGCCGCCGACGCCATGGGTTTGCCCAGGAGCAGAATGTCCCCGACGAGCCAGGCGATCGACGCCAGAACGCCCGCGATCCCGGCGAGCCGCACTACTCTCATCCCGCTCCCACCCATCCGCACATCGCCGGCCCTCGGCGCGGTGATCAAAGTATGGTTAGCCTAACCTAACCATACGGGGTGGTACAGGGCCGTTCCGCCGGCCCCGGGGAAGCGCTCAGGGCGCACCCACCCACCGCCGGATCGCGGTGTCGAGCCGCCCCGAGGCGTCCTCGTCGGAGGACACGGCGGCCCACGCGATGACGCCGTCCGGACGTACGAACAGGCTCGGTCGCGATGTGGGCGACGCCTCGGGGGCGGGGTCCGCCACGTAGGCGATCCAAGGCTTCAACTGGCGTACCGCCGCGGCGTAGTCGCCGCCCGGCGACCGGTCGACGACCACGAAACGGCCGTCGTGGGCGTGGTCGGCGAACCGGCTTCCGGACGCGAGCCCGATGTCGCCGGCCACCGATCCGACCGGCGCCGCGGCCTCATCGGCGACGTCATAGTGCTGCGCGATGCCGGCGGTCAGCGCGATCATGCGGTTCATCACCCCCGGCACGTTGAACAGTTCGCCGCCGACGACCCTCCGGAGCCGCGCGGTGTGCTCGTCGCCGCGCATCAGCGCGACCTGCGCCCGCGTCCAGTCCAGGACCCACGCCGCGATCGGGTGGCGTTCGCTCCCGTACGTGTCGAGCAGGCCCGCCGGGGCCCACCCGTTGACGGTCGCGGCGAGTTTCCAGCCGAGGTTGACCGCGTCGCCGAGGCCGAGGTTCAGCCCCTGGCCGCTGAACGGCGCGTGCACGTGCGCGGCGTCGCCCGCGAGCAGCACGCGGCCGTGGCGGTACGAGCGCGCCTGCCGGGTGTTGTCCGACCACCGGGTCGCACGGCCCTGGAGCCCCTTGACGGTCACCTCGGTTCCCGTGACGTCCCGCACGGCGCGCTGGAGTTCCTCGACCGTGACGGGGGCGTTCCGGTCGTCGGGCTGCGGGCCGAAGCGGGCGAGGAGGATGCGGCCCGGGATCGGCCCGTACGCGTAGATGCCGCGCGGGGTCCAGGTCCACCCGCGGCTCAGTTCGCTCGGGTCGTCGAAGTCGGCGATCGCCTGGTAGCCCACCACTTGGGGATCGGTGCCGTCGAATTCGATGCCGGTCTGCTTGCGGATCACGCTCCGGCCGCCGTCGGCCGCGACGACCCACTCGGCGTTCACCTCGCCCTCGCTGGTCTCCACCACGACGTCGGCGTCGTCCGCGAGGCCCCCGCCCGTACCGCGCACCCCGTGCACTTCGACGCCGCGGCGGATCTCGACGCCGAGCCGGGCGCAGTACTCCCCGAGCAGCAGCTCAAGATCGTGCTGCGGCACCAGGAAACCGCCGACCGCCGCGGTGTGCGCGGCCAGTACGGGGTCGCTCTGGTCGACCAGGGCGTCGCGGTACAGCATTCCGGCGAAATGCCCGAGGGCCGGGAACTTGCGGGGCGCCCACTTCCGCCAGTCCGCCTGCCCGCCCCGGCCGGCCGTGTCCGGCCGCTCGTTCGCCGGCCGCTCGTTCGCCGCCCGCTCCTTCGCCGCCCGCTCCTTCGCCGGCCGCTCCGCCTTCCGGCCGGCGAAGGCGTCGACCGACTCCATCAGGCGGCGCTGGACGCCCTCCGCGGCCGGGAGCAGGCCGCGCCGGTCGAGGATCTCGGCGCTGGCGATATTGATCGACCCGGCCTTGATGGTCGGATCGGGCTCCTCCAGCCGCTCCAGGACCGTCACCCGCACTCCCTGGAGTGCCAGCTCGGCGGCGAGGAGGAGGCCGGTTGGTCCGGCTCCGACGACGACCACGGCGGTGCGCTGCATGACAGACCCTCGTTCCTGACTGAGTTGCCCCACTCGAATAACCTTACCGAGTAAGCTTACTCAGTAAGGTTAACCCGGTAAGGTAAAGTTGTCACATGGCGAAGCGAGGGGACCGGGGAGGGGCGCAGACGCGAGCGCGCATCGCCTCGACCGCGACCGAGTTGTTCCTTGAGCGCGGGTTCGACGACGTGACCGTCGCCGACGTCGCCGCGGCCGCGGGCGTGTCCAAGGTGACGGTCTTCGCGCACTTCGACCGCAAAGAAGACCTGCTGCTCGACCGGCTCCCCGGCGCCATCGACATCATGCGGACGGCGATCCGCGAGCGCGCCGACGACGCGACCCCCTTCGAGGCGCTGCGCGAGACCGCGCTCGCGCTCGCCGCACAGCTGCACCCGCTGTCCGGGCTGCTTGAGGGAGCCGAGCCGTTCCTGCGGACCGTGATGGACTCCCCCGCGCTGATCGCACGGTTCCGCGTATTCGAGTACGAGATCGAGAGCGAACTGGCCGCGGCCCTCGACGCCGACACCCGGTTCACCGGCGACAGCGCGCTGACCGCGGCGCTGATCGTCGCCGCGTACCGCACGGTCGCCGTCGAAACGGCGCGGCGGCGGCTCGCCGGAGGAGACCTCGGCGAGATCAGGGCGGCACATCAGGAACGTCTGAAGGCCGCGTTCGAGGTGCTGGCCGACGGCCTGTCCTGACCTGACCTGGTAGGACGTGCCCCGAGGCGGGCAGCCGTGAACCGGGGCCGGGCGTCCGAAGACGTGTCCGGGCGGTGTCCTGGACACGTCTGGCTGTCCTGGACACGTCCCGGACAGCCAGACAGTGGAGCCGCCGCGTCAGGCGTCGTTAGGCTCCGGCCATCGTCGCGAAGCAACACGGCTGCAATGCCGCGACGTTCGCACCTCAGATGCCCCAAGCGTGCGTACTCGACAGCGCTTCCGCACCTTCGTGACGTCCTCAACCCGCTTTCCGAAGGAGGATCATGTCCAAGGTATTGGAATCCATGAGCAACAGGCTTCTGGGCCTGTTCGTTCCCAAGGTGGAAGCATCCGCCTCGGCCTTCGCGTGTCAGTGCTTCAACCAGTGCTGGCAGTGCGCCCGGAGCGCCTGCTGCGTCAACACCTACTGCGGCTCCATCAACTGCTGGCGCAAGTGCCCGAGTTGCTGACGTCGAAGACCTGATCCGAAGAACGGCCGGGTGCACCGGTGGATCGCGACTGACGGCGCGCCTCCGGTTCGCCGCCCATCGGTGCCCCCGGCGCTCTGCACCGCCCGGGCGCGTCGCCGCCTCGGCCCGCTCTGTCGTCCCGTCCGTCCACAGGAGGTGACATCCGGTGCAGTACGCGGAGTTCGGCATTCGCATTCTCATCGGTACGGTGTTTCTGGCCGCCGCCGTCAGCAAAGTGGCCGGCCGGCGGTCATTCGCCGCGTTCATCGCGTCGCTCGGCCAGTTGAACGTCGTGCCCGGTTCGGCGACCCGCGCCGTCGCCGTCGTCGTGGTGGCGACCGAGTGGCTCGTCTGCTTGCTGCTCCTGGCGCCTCGGGCCCGAGGCGCGGACCTGGGGCTCGCACTCGCCGCGGCGCTGCTCACCGTCTTCGCAGCCGCCATCGCCCGCGTCATCGCCCGTGGTACGCGTGAGGTCTGCCGCTGCTTCGGCAGCGGGTCCACGGCGCCGCTCGGCATTCGGCACATCGTGCGCAACCTCATGCTCGCCGCGCTCGCCGCGTTCACAGCGTTCACAGCGAGTGCGACGCCGCTGCATGAGACAGCTCCGGCCCAGCCGGCGGGGCTGGCCGTGGCAGCGATGGCGGGACTGCTCGCCGGCGGCTGTATCGCCGCGCTCGACTCGATCGTCGCGCTGTTCCGTCCCATGAGCCCTGTAAGCCCCAAAGGCCCCACAGCCGCTATGGGCACCCGTAGTTCCACCCGTATCAGGCCCGGTGCGTGACACCGACGGCGGTGCCCACCGCAGCCCGCGCTCGCCCGGGCAAACCGGCCCGCGGCAGCCGGCCCACCGGTCACCCACACCGCATCCGCACCACATCCGCATCAGCCCGCACCACACCCGCAACACACCCGCACCAGAAGGGAGACGCCCGTGCCCGTCCTCATCGCCACCGTCGTCCTAGTCGGTCTGTTGTGCACCCTCGACCTGGTCCTCACCGTCGGCGTCATCAAACGCCTCCGCGAGCACACCGAGTTGCTCTCCGAGCGTGGCCGCGGCCGGCTGTCCCTCGGTCCCGGCGACGAGGTGGGGGAGTTCTCCGCCTCCTCGACAGAAGGCGAACCCGTGCAGGACGCGATGATCGAGAGTGAGACGGTCGTCGCGTTCTTCTCCCCGACCTGTGGCCCGTGCAAGGAAAAGCTGCCGAAGTTCGTCGAGTACGCGCGCGGCGTGCCGCGCGGGCGCGAGCAGGTGCTCGCCGTGATGACGCTCGACAGCCCGGAGGACGCGGAGGCCGCCGCGCCCAGTCTGGCGGCGCTGGCTCCGGTGGCGCGCGTGGTGACCGGGCAGGACGCCGACGCCATCGCGGGCGCCTGCAAGGTGCGGGGCTTCCCGGTGATCCTCAAGATCAACCGGAGCACGGACGGCCGCCTGCTCGTCATGACCGACGAGGTCGACGTGGAGCGCCCGGCCCTCACCTCGTACTGACCGACGCCGGCCCCGCGCTCCCTCGGTCCCTCGGTCCCCGGGAAGGATGAGCATGCCCCCTCCGACGCCTCAAGAGCCGGGCCATGACTCCAGCGACCCCGCCTCCTGCGCTCCACCACGCGAGGCAGCGCATGGCAGACGTCCGGGCGACCGCCGCCGCTACCAGGCTCTCGGCTCGCTGCGGCTGGTCGTGCGGGCGGCGGGCGGCTCCCTCCTGCTCTACGCGGTGCCGGTACTGGCCACCGGGTTCTTCCCGGTCATCACCGCCTGGTCCGTCAAGCTCATCGTCGACCGGCTCGCCACCGGGGCCACCGCACGTGAACTCCTGCTTCCGGCCCTGGTGCTCATGTCCACCGGCATGGCGACCGGAGCCATACCGCATCTCACGCACTATCTGCGGACCGAGATGGACCGCAGAGTCGGGCTGTTCGCGCAGGGGCGGCTGTTCATAGCCGTGGGGCGGTTCGCCGGGCTGGAGCGGTTCGAGAACCCCGACTTTCTGGACCGGCTGCGTCTCGCCCAGCAGACCGTCGTCGCCTCACCGGCCGCCACGCAGGCCGTCGACGGGATTCTCGGAGCCGTACGCTCGCTGTTCACCATCGTCGGATTCCTCGGTTCCTTGCTGGTCATCAGCCCGCCGACCATGGCGCTGGTGCTGCTGGCCGCCGTGCCCACCCTGGTGGCCGAGCTCATGCTCTCCCGTCGGCGCGCCGCCACCGCCTGGGACATAGGGCCGGAGGAGCGGCGCCAGTTCTTCTACATGGGGCTGCTGGCCAACGTCGAGGCGGCAAAGGAGATACGTCTCTTCGGCACCGGCGGCTATCTGCGGGACCGCATGATCAGGAGCAGGCGCGGCGCGGACGCGGCGCGGCGGGCCGTCGACCGCCAGGAGGCCCGCCTGCGCACCGGACTCGGCCTGCTCGCCGCCCTGGTGGCGGGCGCCGGACTGCTCTGGACGGTGCGTGCCGCGGGGGGCGGCGGCCTCACCCCCGGCGACGTGGCCGTCTTCCTGGCAGCCGTGGGCGGGGTTCAGGCGGCCTTGACCACCTTCGCGAGCGACCTCGCGGGGGCGCACCACGCCCACCTGCTCTTCGGCCACTACCAGGCCGTCGTTCACGCCGGGCCGGAGCTTCCCATGGCCGCCGAGCCCCGCGAACTGCCCCCGTTGCGGGACTGCGTCGAACTGCGCGACGTCTGGTTCCGCTACTCGCCCCGCCACCCCTGGGCCCTGCGCGGCGTCACTCTCCGGCTGCCCGCCGGGGCCTCCATCGCCTTGGTGGGGCTCAATGGCTCGGGTAAGTCCACGCTGGTCAAACTGTTGTGCCGGTTCTACGACCCGACCCGCGGCAGCATCCTGTGGGACGGCGTCGATCTGCGCGACGCCGACATAGCCGAGCTGCGCAGCCGCGTCAGCGCCGTGTTCCAGGACTACATGGAGTACGACATGACGGCCGCCGAGAGCATCGCGCAGGGGGACCTCGGCGCGCTCGACGAGCCAGGGCGAATACGGGACGCGGCGAAGAGCGCCGGAGTCCACGAGACGCTGAGCGCGCTGCCTCAGGGATACGACACGCTCCTGTCCCGGATGTTCTTCGCCGAGGAGGACAAGGCGGACCCGGCGACCGGGGTCATGCTGTCCGGCGGTCAGAGCCAGCGCCTGGCCTTGGCCAGGGCGTTCGTACGCGACCGGCGGGACCTCATGATCCTCGACGAGCCGTCGGCGGGGCTCGACGCGGCGGCCGAGCATGAGATCCACAACTCGCTGCGGGCTCACCGGCAGGGCCGGACCAGCCTCCTCATCTCGCACCGGCTGGGCGCCTTGCGCGATGCCGACGTGATCGTCGTCCTGGAGAGGGGACGGGTCGCCGAGGAGGGCACCCACGACGCACTCGTCGCACGCCAAGGACGGTACGCCCGCCTGTACGCGCTCCAGGCGTCCGCCTACCGGGCCGGCACAGATCCGTCCGCCCCTCCTCCTCACCCTCTGGCCCGCGTCAGTACAGGAGACAGCACATGAATCCAGCCGATGGCCCCCGCTCCTCGCCCGCGTCCGTACAGCGCACACGGGCTGAGACGGCCATCGCCCGCGCGCAGGACCAAGCCCGGCGCGCACGGGCCAACCGGATCGCCCTGCACGCGGCCGTCGTCTGCCTCTGGGCGGGCGTGGGAACCCTGGCGGTCGCCGCTGACCGCCCGGCCTGGGCGGCGCTGTGCGGCGTGCCCGCGCTGGCCGTCACCGCCGTACTCGCGGCCGTCCGCGCCGCGGAGACTCGGCTGGTCACGGTGAACGTATCCGGCAGCAGCATGGAACCGGCGTACCACGAAGGGGACCGCGTCCTGGCGCGCCGCCGGGTGGTTCCCGTACGCGGAGCGGTGGTGGTCGTGGAGCGGCCGCCGTATCGGGCGCCCTGGCCGCAGGCCCCCATAGGGCCTGCCGCCCCCACACACGCCATCTACGCGCGGCACTGGTTCATCAAGCGGGTGGCGGCGGTCCCGGGTGATCCCGTTCCCCGTGCGGACGTGCCTGCCCTGGCCGACGCGGCCGGGGCGAGCGTGCCGGAGGGGATGCTCGTGCTGCTCGGCGACAACCAGGACGAGAGCTACGACTCGCGTTCCGTCGGCTACTTCCCCTCGGCACGCGTCCTGGGCACGGTCGAGGAGTCGGGCCGGGCCGCGCTGTCGCCGCCCCGGTCCACGGCGCGGATGAGGAACACCTGACGGCCCTTGCCGGTGCAGGGCTGCATGACGGCTTCCGCGCCCGGTTCCGTGCTGGAACCCACGATGCCCACGCATCCCTGGCCATCGACGTGCAACACGAATCTGCCGAGAGCCAGGTTCCCTGACGGTTCGACTCTGAACAGGCTGCCTGCCGCGCAGTCGTCCATGGGTTCCAGCAGCCCCGCCCCACTGCCGCTGGTCAGTGCCTTCAGGCAGCCCTTGCCGTAGTCGGGGTGGTGCCACTGGAGGCGGTACAGGTCTTTGCCGACCGGCTCCAGCAAGGTGCTCTGTGGGGCGGTCGCGTCGCAGGGCCGTTGCACCGCGACCAAGGGCGTGTACCGCCAGTCCCGTACCCGCCCGTCGGTCAGGCACAGCTTGGGATCGTCCGCGACTTGGATCGTCACCCACCCGCTGGGCGGGGCGTGCCCGGGGCCGGCCGGGTCGCTCGCGCGCGGGGAGGAACCCGTTTCCGCTTGCCGCTCGGGGGACATCTGCAGGGCGGCGACGGCGGTGAGGGCGGCCGCCGCCGCGGCAGCGACGACCGTGGCGAGCCGTCGCCGCCGGTGCCGCAGCCACGTGCGCGGTCCGCCCGCACGCGTCGGCCCGGGCAGCGCGACCGACACGATCGGCATGGCCGGGGTGACCGCCGGAACCGGTTGGGACACCCCGGCGACCCGGTCCCTGGCCTCGGCCCACTCCGCGACGCGGTGTCCTTCCCCACAGGCCCTCACGAAGGCGGCCAGCAGATCAGGCCGCGGTGGCAGGTCCCGATTCAGCATGTGCGAGACGGAGCTGCGCGGCAGGGCGTCCCCGACCGCCGCGGCTCGCTCTTCGAGTTGTCGGTACGACAATCTGGACTGCTTCTTGAGTTGACGCAGCAGCTCCAGGAAGGCCCATAAGTCTTGGGCCTCTCCGGGCTGACAACCTCCCTGAGTCCCCATGCACACGATCGTGGCGTCCGCTCCCCCGACCGACAACCCGCCCGGCTTCCCGATCGCATCCGGGGTGCGTAGTTCACCTGCCCAGTCGGCCGGAGGCCATGGGCCGGCCTGGACCGACGCTGACCAGGCGTCAGCCCCCCGCGCCGGCCTCGGCCTCCCGGCGGCCGGCCGCGAGCGGGATGACCGGCCAGGCCGGCTCGATATACGCGGTGGGGTTCGACGTGCGGCGCAGATAGCTCTGCAAGGAGGCGGACTGCTCGGCCGCTGCGGTGACCTGAAGGTCGTGCAGGTCCGCGAGCGGCATCGCCGCTATGGGGTCGTGCGTCTCACCCACGCGTCGTGCCGTACGGGCGGCGGCCACCGCGTCGGCCTCCGCGTGGTGCGCGGCGTCGAGCGGCACGCCGTAGTGGGCGCAGAGCGCTTGCAGGGTGCGCTTCCCCTTGCGGTACCGGTCCGCGTATTTGTCCAGTACGAGGGGGTCGACGACCGGCCAGGGGCCGGGACCCAGCCGCGCCGACAGCGGTTCGACGCCGTGGCGGCGGCACTCGCGGTCCAGCAGGGACAGGTCGTACCGCGCGTTCATGACCACGAGCGGCGCGCCCGAACGCAGCACCTCCGCGACGGCGTCCGTGATCTCCGCTATGGCGGGCGCGGCCGAGGCGCCGTGGGCGCGGGCCCGGTCCGTGGAGATGCCGTGGATGGCGGCGGCCTGCTCGGGGATCGCGACCCCGGGGTCGAGGAGCCAGGTGCGCTCCCCCGCGACGCCGCCGCCCGGCTCCAGCCGGACGAGCGCCGCGGTGACGACGCGGTCGTGCTCGATGTCCGTACCCGTCGTCTCCAGGTCGAATCCGGTCAGTGTCCCCCGATGCCAGCTCATCGCGGCCCCTCCTCTGTGATGCTTCCCCCGACTGGTCCCCAGCCTCGCATGCCCCACTGACAATGCCCCCGGCCCGGCGTTCACCCCGGTGGCGGCGCCCCGGCGGCGACGCCCTGTCACCAGCCCCTACGACACCGGCCGCGAGTCCGCCCACACCCCGTCGAACTCCTCCCGGTATGTCGCGAAGAGTCCGGTGTCGCCGTCCTCGTCCTCCCGCACCACGTCCCTCTCCCGCCCCCCGCCGCGCAGCACCAGCACCGGCGCCTCCATGCCCCGCGCCTTGCGGAGGTAGGACTGGACGACGGCGAGGCCGTCCGCGCCGTCGCCGTTGACGAGGTAGGCGGTGAAGCGCGGCGTCTCGTCGAAGACGCGGATCTCGAAGGCCGCGGTGTCCCGGAGCCGGTCGCGCACCCGCCGCATGTGCATGATGTTCATCTCGACAGAACGGCTCATCTCGCCCTTTTTGATGCCGAGTTCACGCTCCCGGCGGCGGACGGCGCTGCTCGCGGGGTTGAGGAAGAGCAGTCTCGACCGGCAGCCGGCCTCGGCGAGCCGCACGAGCCGCCGGCCCGAGTAGTTCTGCACGAGGAGGTTCAGACCTATACCGACCGCGTCGAGCCGGCGGGCGCCGCCGAAGAGATCTTCGACGGGCAGCTGCCGCTGGAGGCGCACCCGGTCGGCGTGGACGCCGATGACGTCCGCGTACCGGTCGCCGACCAGGTCCTCCACCGCGTCCACGGGCAGCCGGCCGGTGGTCGGGTTGCGGGTGCCCGTGCCGAGGATCTCCAGCAGCCGGGCGGAGGCCCGTTCGGCCTGGGCGAGCACGGTCACGGACAGGGCGCGGTTGCGGGAGACGACGTTGCGGGAGACCTCCAGCTCGTCGAGGGCCAGTTCCAGTTCGCGCCGGTCGTCCATGTAGGGCTCGAAGCAGGGCCAGTGCTGTACGAGCAGTTCGCGCAGCTGGGGCAGGGTGAGGAAGGAGAGCACGTTGTCGTCGGCGGGGTCGAGCAGATAGCCCTTGCGGCGGCTCACCTCCCGTACGGCCGCGGCGCGCTGCACCCACTCCTGCCCGGCGGGGCCGGCGGCGGCGACGACCCACTCCTCCTCGCCGTGCACCGGTTCGTAGACCGGCCGCAGCACCGCGGCGACGACCGCCCGCAGCCGCTGTTCGACGAGGTTGAGCCAGATGTAGGCCCGTCCGGCGCGCCGCGCCCGCGTGCGCACCTCGCTCCACGCGTCGGCGCCCCAGTCCAGCTCCGCGCCGATCTCCATCGGCCGCGCCAGGGACACCGCGCCGGGTGGTGCGTCGGTCGAGCCGTCCCCTTCGGAAGCTTCGCTTCCGGGGGGCAGCTCCAACCCTCCCGAGCTCACCTGTGCACCGCCTTCCGCCCCCGTCCAACGATCAAGGCAGACTACTGTGCGGCGGGAGTGCGGTGCAGCCCGATGAGGGCAGACCTCCATCAACTCTCCTCCTCGCAATGCCCGTTACGGCCAGGCTCGGCGGAGGGAGTGAGCGGATTCATAGCGGCCGCCCGCGGCGGGGCGGCCCGGGAGGCGGCCGGGCCAGGCCAGGGCGGCGTCCGGACCCTGCCGGGGCGGCGATTCCGGGCCCGGTCTCCACCCATTTGTCCGAGGGTCACCCGGTTGGACGGACCGAAGCGGGAGGTGATTGCTCTCCATTTGGGGAAGATCTGCCGAAAGGACCGCCCGAAGGCGTCAGTTGGGCGAGGATTCCCTTCCGACCTGGAGCAGGGGTCCCGCGGCGCCCGATGTAGAAGTGGAAGAGTCGACTCATGCAGGTCTGGCCGGGACAGGCGTACCCCCTCGGTGCCACGTACGACGGCGCCGGCACCAACTTCGCGGTCTTCTCGGAGGCCGCCGAGCGGATCGAGCTGTGTCTGCTGCACGACGACGGCTCGGAGACGGCGGTGGAGCTGCGCGAGACGGACGCGTTCGTGCGCCACGCCTATCTGCCCGGGATCATGCCCGGTCAGCGGTACGGCTTCCGGGCGCACGGCCCGTACGAGCCGGAGCGCGGGCACCGCTGCAACTCCGCGAAGCTGCTGCTCGACCCGTACGCGCGGGCGGTCGGCGGGCAGATCGACTGGGGCGAGGCGGTCTACGGCTACCACTTCGAGAAGCCCGAGAAGCGCAATGACATGGACTCGGCGCCGCACATGATGTCCTCGGTGGTGGTCAACCCCTACTTCGACTGGGGCGACGACCGGCCGCCGCGCACCGACTACCACCGCACGGTGATCTACGAGGCCCACGTCAAGGGGCTGACGATGCTCCATCCGGAGCTGCCGAAGGAGCTGCGCGGCACGTACGCGGCGCTGGCCCACCCGGCGGTCATCGGGCATCTGACGAAGCTGGGGGTGACGGCGCTGGAGCTGATGCCGGTGCACCAGTTCGTACAGGACCACCGGCTGGTGGACTCCTCGCTGGCCAACTACTGGGGCTACAACACCATCGGTTTCTTCGCCCCTCATAACGCGTACGCCTCCTGGGGCGACCGCGGGCAGCAGGTGCTGGAGTTCAAGTCGGCCGTACGGGCGCTGCACGAGGCGGGCATCGAGGTCATCCTGGACGTGGTCTACAACCACACCGCCGAGGGCAACCACCTCGGGCCCACGCTCTCCTTCCGGGGGCTGGACAATGTCTCGTACTACCGGCTGACCGACGATCCGCGCTACTACATGGACACCACCGGCACGGGCAATTCCCTGCTGATGCGCAGCCCGCACGTGCTCCAGTTGATCATGGACTCGCTGCGCTACTGGGTGACCGAGATGCGGGTGGACGGCTTCCGGTTCGATCTGGCGGCGACGCTGGCGCGCCAGTTCCACGAGGTGGACCGGCTGTCATCCTTCTTCGATCTGGTGCAGCAGGACCCGGTGGTGAGCCAGGTCAAGCTGATCGCCGAACCGTGGGACGTGGGCGAGGGCGGCTATCAGATCGGCAATTTCCCGCCCCTGTGGACCGAGTGGAACGGCAAGTTCCGGGACACCGTGCGGGACATGTGGCGCGGCGAGCCCCGGACCCTGGCCGAGTTCGGCTCCCGGCTGACCGGCTCCTCCGACCTCTATCAGGGCGACGGCCGGCGCCCGCTGGCCTCGGTCAACTTCGTCACCTGCCACGACGGCTTCACCCTGCACGACCTGGTGTCGTACAACGAGAAGCACAACGAGGCCAACGGCGAGGACAACCAGGACGGCGAGAGCCACAACCGCTCCTGGAACTGCGGGGCCGAGGGCGACACCGACGACCCCGGCGTGCTCGCGCTGCGCGAGCGTCAGACGCGCAACTTCATCGCCACCCTGATGCTCTCCCAGGGCGTGCCGATGCTCAGCCACGGAGACGAGTTCGCCCGGACGCAGGGCGGCAACAACAACGCCTACTGCCAGGACAACGAGATCTCCTGGGTGCGCTGGCCGTCCCCCCGGCAGGAAGGCGACGAGGTCGGGGCGGACGCCGACCCGGCCCGCAGGCTGTGCGACTTCACCCGCGCCATGGTGTGGCTCCGCCGCGACCACCCGGTCTTCCGCCGTCGCCGCTTCTTCCACGGCCGGCCGATGCAGGGCACCCACGACGACCTGTCCGACATCTCCTGGTTCACGCCCGAGGGCGAGGACATGGTCCAGCGCGACTGGCAGGCCGATCAGGCCAAGTCGCTGACCGTCTTCCTCAACGGGAGCGCCATCTCGGAGCCGGGCCCGCGCGGCGAGACGATCGCCGACGACTCCTTCCTGCTGATGTTCAACGCGCACGACGAAGCCATGGAATTCACCGTTCCGGTCGACCACGGCAGGCAGTGGCAGCTGATCGTCGACACGGCCCGGCCGGACGGCGTCGAGCGCGACGGCCCCAAGGTCCAGGGCGGCGACCGGCTCACCCTCGCGGACCGCAGCCTGGCCGTCCTCCAGCGCCCGGCCTGAGGCCCCGGCAGCGCCCCCGAGACGACCCGTAGCGCCCCCGCCCCGCGACCCGATAGTGCGTGTACCGCGCACACGCACCGGCGGAGTGCCCCGTCGCGGGTACGTACGTTCCCATGAGGCCCGACCCCGCAGCACCGCCCACCGCCACCTACCGGCTTCAGCTCCAGCCGGAGTTCCCGTTCTCCGCCGCCGAACGGGCCGTCCCCTATCTCGCCTCCCTCGGCGTGTCCCATCTGCATCTGTCCCCCGTGCTGGAGGCCGTGCCGGGCTCCGCGCACGGCTATGACGTGGTGGACCACAGCGCCGTACGGGCGGAGCTCGGCGGCGAGGACGGGCTGCGCGCGCTGGCCCGTACCGCGCACACGCACGGGCTCGGCCTGGTGCTCGACATCGTGCCGAACCACATGGCGGTCCCCGCCCCCGAGCGGCTCAACCGCCCGCTGTGGGAGGTGCTGCGGGACGGCCCGGCCTCGCCGTACGCGCGCTGGTTCGACATCGACTGGGCCGAGCACGGCGGCAAGGTGCTGCTGCCCGTCCTCGGCGGCCGGCTCGGCGAGGAACTGCGCCACCTCACCGTGTCCGGCTCGACGCTGCGCTACTTCGACCACGAGTTCCCGCTCCGCCCCGGCACCGAGCGGCTGCCGCTGCCCGGTGTGCTGGAGCACCAGTGGTACCGGCTCGGCTGGTGGCGCCTCGCCCGTACGGACCTCAACTACCGGCGCTTCTTCACCATCTCCGACCTGATCGCGGTGCGCGTCGAGGACCCCGGGGTCTTCGACGCCACCCACGCCAAAGTGGTGGAGCTGCTGCGCGACGGCGTGCTCGACGGCCTCCGCGTGGACCACCCGGACGGCCTCGCGGACCCGGCCGGATACCTGCGGCGGCTGCGCGAGGCGGCCGGGGACCGGTGGACCGTCGTCGAGAAGATCCTCGGCCGCGGGGAGCGGCTGCCCGCCGACTGGCCGGTCGCCGGGACCACCGGCTACGACGCGCTCACCCACGTCGACGGCCTCTTCGTCGACCCCGGAGGCGCCGAAGAACTCACCCGCGCCTACCGCGCCTTCGCCGCCCCCGCCGACGACCGGGGCGGCGACTGGCCCGCCACCGCGCGCCGCGCCGCCCACAAGGTCGCCGCCCACCAGCTGACCTCGGAGATCGAGCGGCTGGTGCGCACCGCCGACCGGATCTGCGCGGCGCGGCCCCCGCTGCGCGACCACGCGCCCGCCGCGCTGCGCACCGCGATCCGCGAACTCCTGGTCCGGCTCCCCGTCTACCGCCCGTACGCCGTGCCCGGCTCGCCCCCCACGCCCGGGGACGCCGCACTGCTCCAGGAGGCCGCCGAAGGGGCCCGTACGGCCTTCGCGGTGCCCGCGGAGGCGCACGCCGTGGATGTCGTGCGGGACGCGGCGCTCGGCCTGCTCGGGGACGGCCCGGACCAACGGGACTTCTGCGCACGGTTCGCGCAGACCGCCTCCGCGCTGCGCGCCAAGTCCGTCGAGGACACCGCCTTCTACCGCTACACGCCGCTGCTCTCCGCCACCGAGGTCGGCGGCGCGCCCGAACACCCGGCCGTGCCGCCGCGGGAGTTCCACGCCTACTGCGCCCGTACGCAGCGCGACTGGCCGTCCTCGGGCACGGTCCTGTCCACGCACGACACGAAACGGAGCGCCGACGTCCGCGCCCGGCTGGCGGCGCTCACCGAACATCCGGACCAGTGGCGCGAGTTGCTGGCGTCACTGGAGCCGCCGGCCCCCCTCGACCAGGACGCCCACCACACGGCGGCCGGCTCCGCGCCCGACGCGCATGTCGCCTGGGTGACCTGGCAGCTGGCCCTGGGGCTGGCCGGTGCGGACGCCGATACCGCAGCCGGGCGGCTGGTTCCGGCGGTGCTCAAGAGTGTGCGCGAGGCCGCGCTGCGCACCACCTGGACCGAGCCCGACGCGGCGTACGAGGCAGCGGTGACGGCGTTCGTCGAGGCGGGCCCCGGCGGCCCGGCGAGCGCCGAACTCACCCGGTTCCGCGCGACGCTCGCGCCGTCCGTACGGGCCAACACGCTCGGAGCGGCCCTGCTGCACCTGACCATGCCCGGCGTCCCGGACCTCTATATGGGCACCGAACGCGAATATCTCGCCCTCGTCGACCCCGACAACCGCCGCCCGCCGCACCTGCCGGACCAGCCCCTCGGGGAGGCCGACGAGCCCCCGCGCGGCCTCTCGGACGAGAAGCTGCTGCTGACGCGCGCGGCCCTGCGGCTGCGCCGGGCGCACCCCGAGTGGTTCGGCGCCGCCGCCTCGTACGAGCCACTGACCGCCACCGGCCCGGCCGCCGGCCACTGCACCGCCTTCGCCCGCTCGGGCGCGGTGGTCAGCGCGGTCACCCGGCTCCCCGCGCGCCTCGCGGAGTCCGGCGGCTGGCGCGGCACGACGCTGCGGCTGCCGGACGCGGACGGCGGCTGGCGCGATCTGCTGACGGGCCGGGGCGCGGCCGGCGCCGTCCCGCTGTCCGAGCTGCTGGACCCCTGCCCGGTGGCGCTTCTCGTACGGGCGTGAGTGCGGGGATGAACGCGTACGGGCGTACGGGCGTGAGCACGGGCATCAGCCCGTGCGCGTCAGGTGTCCTTCCGCTTGGCGAGGGTGTCCGACCCGACGAGAACGGCCGCGCCGAGCACGGCGAGGACGATGCCCGCGAAGACCTCGTAGCCGTCCAGAAAGGGGAGGCGCGTGAACAGCCACACCGGACGGTGCCAGCCGGTGAAGTGGCACACCAGGGCCGCGCACCCCTGCACCAGCAGGATCACGCCCAGTGACTCCCATGTCTTCTTCATGCCGCTGTCTTCTTCATGCCGCAAGGCTAGGAAACCGCAGGCCGGGGGCGAGTCGGCCAAAGGTATACGGCCGTGCGACTTTGGTCGGCGATCGGGCTCGCGCCCATCCGGAGCGCCCTTCGGGTCAGTAGATTCGTCGACATGAACAGCTCATCGGGGGCCCGTACGGCGCGCGACTGGACCGTCGACATCTCCTGCTTCCTGCTCGCGGCGGCCTTCATCCTGCTGACCGCCGACTCGGCGGCGCGGGACACGGCGCACGGCGTGCTCGTCGCCGACCAGGTGGTGGGCGCGCTCAGCTGCGCCGCGCTGTGGCTGCGCAGGCGCCGGCCGGTGGCGCTGGCGACGGTGCTGGTGACGCTCAGCGCGTTCTCGCAGTTCGTGCCGGGCGCGGCGGCGGTGGCGCTGTTCACGGTCGCCGTGCACCGCCCGTTCCGGGACACCGCGTGGCTGGGCGGCCTGGCGGTGGCGACCACCGTCGTCTACCCGCTCGTGCGCCCCGAGCCGGGTCTCTCCCTCTTGGCGGCGGTGTTGGTCGGCTCGATGCTCTATCTCGCGGTGATCGGCTGGGGCATGTTCGTCCGCTCCCGCCGCCAGCTTCTGCTGTCGCTGCGCGAGCGGGCGCGGCGCGCCGAGGCCGAGGCCGGGCTGCGGGCGGAACGGGCGCAGCGCCTGACGCGGGAGCGGATCGCCCGCGAGATGCACGATGTGCTGGCCCACCGGCTGTCACTGCTGAGCGTCCACGCGGGCGCGCTCGAATACCGCCCGGACGCGCCGCCGGAGCAGATCGCCGTCGCGGCCGGGGTGATCCGCAGCAGCGCGCACCAGGCGCTGGAAGATCTGCGGGAGGTCATCGGAGTGCTCCGCGCCCCGGACGACGACCGCGACGGCGAGAGCGAGGGGGGCGACAACGGGGCTCGGCCGCAGCCCACCCTGACCGACCTGCCGCGCCTGGTGGCGGAGGCGCGGCTGGCCGGTACGGACGTCTCGTACGAGGCTGTCGAGTCCGTGTCCGCCGAGGGTTCCGTGTCCGCCGCCGGTTCCGTGCCCGCCGCCGCTTCCGTTCCCGCCGCCACCGGCCGCACGGTCTACCGGATCGTGCAGGAAGGGCTGACCAACGCCCGTAAGCACGCGCCGGAGGCGGCGGTCGACGTGCGGATCACGGGGTCGGCGGGCGAGGGGCTGAGTGTGTCCGTCAGCAATCCGCTGGCTTCGGGCGCGGGCCGTCCGCCCGCTCCAGGCGCCTCGGCCGGCCCGGCGATCCCCGGGGCCGGCGCGGGGCTGATCGGTCTCGCCGAGCGGGCCCAGCTCGCGGGCGGGCGGCTGGAGAGCGGCGCGGACGGCGCTGCCTTCCGCCTGTCCGCCTGGCTACCGTGGCCTTCATGAGCAACCCCGCCCGTCCGCCCGTCACCCCCGCGGACGACGACGCCCCCGAACCGCCCTCCGTACGGCTGCTGCTCGTCGACGACGATCCACTCGTACGGGCCGGGCTGCGGCTCATGCTGGGCGGCGCGCCCGACCTGGAGATCGTCGCCGAGGCGTCCGACGGCATCGAGGTGCTGCCGCTGGTGGACCGGTACGCGCCCGACGTCGTCCTCATGGACATCCGGATGCCGACCGTGGACGGGCTGGCGGCGACCGAGGAGCTGCGACGCCGGCCGCGGCCGCCGCAGGTCATCGTGTTGACCACGTTCCACGCCGATGAACAGGTGCTGCGCGCGCTGCGGGCCGGAGCGGCCGGGTTCGTGCTGAAGGACACCCCGCCGGCCGAGATCGTCGCGGCCGTACGGCAGGTGGCCGCGGGCGAGCCGGCGCTCTCGCCGACCGTGGTGCGGCAGCTCATCTCGCAGGTGGCGGGCTCCGGCGCGGACGGCCGGCGGGCGCGGGCGCTGCTGGGGCAGTTGAACGACCGGGAGCGCGAGGTGGCCGTCGCGGTCGGGCGGGGTATGGCGAACGCCGAGATCGGCGCGGCCCTGTTCATGAGCGTCGCGACGGTCAAGACCCATGTGTCGCGAATTCTCGCCAAGCTCGATCTGTCCAACCGGGTCCAGATCGCCCTGCTGACCCACGACGCGGGGCTTCTCGACAGGGAGTGAGGCACGGCTCGTACGACGAGTGGGACCGGTATGGCGAGTGGGGCCCGTACGAGGAGTGTGGCCCGTAAGACGAGTGGGACCCGTAAGGCGAGTGAGGTCCGTATGGCGAGCGTGGCCCATAAGACGAGTGAGGTCCGTACGACGAGCGTGGCCCGGCCCATACAACGGCTGTGGCCCGTATGACGAGTGGGAGCGTCGCCCGGACGCCCGCGAAGGAGCACGATAGGGACATCGCCGTCCAGGGGACAGGGGAGCCGACAATGCAGTTCGAGGTGTGGTCGCCCGACGCGCGGCGGGTCGCGCTCCGTCTCCAGGGACACGAGTACGGCATGGAGCGCGATCCGGACCGCCCCGGCTGGTGGCGGTGCGCGGCGGAGGCGGGGCACGGCGCGCGGTACGGGTTCTCGCTCGACGGCGGCCCGGTGCTGCCCGATCCGCGCTCGCGCCGCCAGCCGCAGGGGCCGGACGGACCGAGCGCCGTGGTGGACCACGGCCGTTTCGGGTGGCGGCACCCGTGGCGCGGCCGGCCGCTGCCGGGCGCGGTCCTGTACGAGCTGCACATCGGCACGTTCACCCGCGAGGGCACCTTCGAGGCCGCCGCGCGGCGGCTGCCGCACCTGGCCGGGCTGGGGGTGACCCATGTCGAGCTGATGCCCGTCTGCCCCTTCCCCGGTACGCACGGCTGGGGGTACGACGGTGTGTCGCCGTGGGCGGTGCACGAGCCCTACGGCGGGCCGGACGGCCTCAAGCGCTTCGTGGACGCGGCGCACGCGCTGGGGCTGGGCGTCGTACTCGATGTGGTCCACAACCACCTCGGCCCCTCGGGCAACTACCTTCCCGCGTACGGCCCGTACTTCACGGACCGGCACCACACGCCGTGGGGCGCGGCCGTCAATCTGGACGCGCCGGGCTCGGACGAGGTCCGCGGCTACCTGACGGGCTCGGCCCTCGCGTGGCTGCGCGACTACCGCGTCGACGGGCTGCGGCTCGACGCGGTGCACGCCCTGGTCGACACCCGCGCCGAGCACTTCCTCGCCGAGCTGTCCACCGCCGTCGACGCGCTGGCCGCCCGGCTCGGCCGGCCGCTCTTCCTGATCGCCGAGTCCGACCGCAACGACCCGCGCACCATCACACCGCGCGAGGCGGGCGGCCACGGCGTGCACGCCCAGTGGAACGACGACTTCCACCACGCCGTGCACGCCGCTCTGACCGGCGAGTCCCAGGGCTACTACGCGGACTTCGCCGCCGCCCCGACGGAGGCGCTCATCAAGGTCCTCATCGGCGGTTTCTTCCACGACGGCGCGTACTCCACCTTCCGGGGCCGCTCGCACGGCCGCCCCCTCGACCTGCACACCACACCCGCCCACCGGCTGCTGGCCTACACCCAGACCCACGACCAGATCGGCAACAGGGCGCTCGGCGACCGGCTCGCCACCGCCCTGTCCCCCGGGGTCCTCGCCTGCGCGGCGGCGCTCGTGCTGTGCGCCCCGTTCACACCGATGCTCTTCATGGGCGAGGAGTGGGGCGCCCGCACCCCGTGGCAGTACTTCACCGACCATGTGGACCCGGAACTGGCCGAGGCGGTACGGACGGGGCGGCGCCGCGAGTTCGCGGCCCACGGCTGGGCCGAGGAGGAGATCCCGGACCCGCAGGACCCGGCCACCCGCGAGCGCTCCTGTCTCGACTGGTCCGAGCCCGAGCGCGCCCCGCACGACGCGCTGCTCGCCTGGTACCGGCGCCTGATCGAGCTGCGCCGCACCGAGCCGGCGATCACCGACCCGGATCTCGGCCGCCGTTCCGGGCTGTCGGTCGGCGGCGATCTGACGGTGACGATGCGCGCGGGGCCGCTGCACATCGTCGTCAATCCGACCGACGGGCCGGTGAAGGTGTGGCTCGGCCCGGATGCCCGCTGCACGGAGGTCGTCGCGGCGTGGCGGCCCGTACCGCTCCCGGACGAGGAGGGCACGCTGCTCGTACCGCCGGAGACAGCGGCGATCCTGCGCTGAACGGCCGGCGAAACGCCGGTGGCGCCACTCCACAAGGAGTGACGCCACCGTGGTGCTGCTGCTCGGGGCGGGTCAGCCGTTGCCGCCGCCCTTGATGGCGCTGTTCGCCAGCCACTGGTCCCAGGAGAGGTTCCAGTCGCCGTAGCCGTTGCCCTCCTGGACGGGCTTCGGGGCGTTCTTCACGTCGAAGACGTCACCGGGGATGACCTGGTTGTAGAACCACTCGGCGTCGCCGTTCGTACGCATACCGATGCAGCCGTGCGTCTCGTTGGTGTTGCCGCCGAGCGTGTCCGCCGCCTTGTTCATGTGGGCGTACGTGCCGGACGGCGTGAGGCGTACCGCGTAGTAGTACCAGTCGTGGTACGCGTCCGAGCCGAACCCGACCGACTGCGAGGTCATGTACACCTTGTGCTGCTTGTCCATGACCGGCATGACGCCGCCCCAGGTGTCGCGCCCGGGGGCGCCCAGGGTGACGGGCAGGGTCTTGAGCTTCTTGCCGTCCTTCTCCACGCTGAGGGTGTGGGCGTCGTTGTCGGCCGTGGCGATCAGCGAGCGGCCGACCGTCCAGGTCTCGGACGCGTTCTTGGCGGTGTAGTGCTGGCCGCCGGTGTTCACGCCGTCGAGGTTGGCCTTGACGGACACCTTGGTGCCCGGCTTCCAGTACTCCTTGGGCCGGAAGTCGATGCGCCCGGGGTGGTCCGCGGACCAGTCCCGCACCCAGCTCCAGGCGCCGTCGACGTGCGGGCTGGTGGAGACCTCAAGGGCCTTCTGCACCGCCGCCTTGTCGGTGATCTTCTGGTCGAAGGTGACCGACACCGGCATGCCGACGCCGTACGTCCCGCCGTCCGCCGTGTTGATCTTGAAGTTGACCGGGTGCTTCGGCTTCAGGGTGGTGAACCCGGAGGTCTTGGTGGTGCTGTGGCCGTCGGAGTCCTTGGCCGTGGCGGTCACCGTGTATTTGGCGCCCGTCGCCAGCGCGCCGCTGCTCTGCCACGACGCGCCGCCGGCCCCCATCGATCCCGCGGCGGCCTTGCCGTCCGGCCCCGCGACCTTGACCTCGGTCAGCTTGCCGCCACTGGCGGTGACCTTGACCGGCTTGTCCGGGGCGACCGTGGCGGCGTCCTTGGCGGGGGCGATCGCGATGGACGCGGAGGAAGCGGCATCCCCGCCCTTGCCGGACGCGCCGTCCTTGCCGCCGCAGGCCGTGAGCAGCAGCGCCGCCGCTGCGGCCGCCCCGCCCACGGTCAGCGCCCGCGCGAGTTTACGGTCGGGTCGACGCGTGATCCGCTCATCAGCTCTCGTTATCTCTCCCCGATTGTGCTCAGGCATGTGCGCCGTCCACCTCATGTGCTCTAGTTCCCTGGCTCCGCCCGTACCGCTGCAACCGCGGCCTGCACCCCCTAAGACAGATGGATGGGGCAACGAGTTGCAGTCATCATGTTGCGATTCGACAAAAAAGAGACGGACGAGCCGGGAGACGACAAAATCGCCCGCCGCGCGGAGGACGCGGCGGCTGGGGCCTCTGCCGGTCGCGGTCAGGCCCCTCCCCCGAGGATCTCGCTCGTTCTTCCGTCAAGGCGGTCAAACGGTCAGAGAGACACATCACTCTCACGGGACGGATACCGCGCGCTCACGCGGAAAGGCTGTTCCCCGGGAATCGACACGACTCTCTGGGGATCGACACGACGGAGCGGTACGCGCGCGGTCGAGGAGGACCAGTGGGGGGACGCGAACACGATGGTCACCATGAGCTGAGCGGCACGGTGCACGGCCCCGCCGTACAGGCGCGGACCGTGTATGGCGGCATCCACATCCAGACCGAAGCGGCCTCCGGACACCAGCCGCCGTGGCAGCTCCCACCGTCGGTCCGCATCACCGACCGTACGACGGAACTGAGCGCGCTGGAGCAGCACCGCACTCACTCCGGACAGGGCGGCCACGCCACGCTGGCCACGGTCAGCGGCCTGGGCGGTGTCGGCAAAACGGCGGTGGCGCTGGCCTGGCTGAACACGCTGCGCCGGCACTTTCCCGGTGGTCAGCTGTACGCGGATCTGGGGGCGCAGTCCCCCGGCGGACCGGCCGAGCCGGGAGAAGTGGTCGGCCATTTCCTCCGCGCCCTGGGGGTGCCGACCCGGCAGGTACCGCTGGCCTTCGCCGAACGGGCGGCGCTGTACCGCTCGTTGACGGCGGACAGACAGCTGGTGGTGCTGCTCGACGACGCCGCGTCGGCGGCCCAGGTCCGCCCGCTGCTGCCCGGCGGCCGGAACGTGACGGCGGTGACCAGCCGCTGGCGGATGCCCGGCCTGGTCGTGGACGGCTCCTACGAGGTGCATCTGGAGCCCCTCACTTTGGAGGCGGCGGTCGAACTGCTGGAGGCGACGCTCGCCGACGGCCGAGTCGCCGCACAGCCCGACCAGGCACGCGCCCTGGCCGAGCTCTGTGCCGGCCTGCCGCTGGCCGTGCGCATCGCCGGGGCCCGGCTCGCGGCGCGCCCGCGGCGCGGCATCACCACGATGGTGCGCGAGCTCACCGAGGAGCACGACCGACTGGAGGGGTTGGCCATCGAAGGCGACCAGAATGTACGGGCGGCACTGGACGTCTCCTACCAGGGACTGCAATCCGGAGCGGCACGGCTCTACCGCCTCCTCGGGCTGCATCCCGGCTCCGAGTTCGGCGGCCCGGTGGCCACGGCGGTGCTGGCCGAGGACCCGGCGGACCTGCTGGATCTGCTGCACAACGCCAATCTGCTGATCGACGTCGGCGACGAGAGCACCGGCGAGGAGCGCTACCGCTTCCATGACCTCGTCCGGCTGCACGCCCGCGCCAAGGCGGAGCAGGACGAACCCCCGCATGAGCGGACCGCCGCCCTGCGCCGTATCGCCGACCACTATCTCGCCACCGCCACCCGCGCCGAAGAGATCGTCGAACCCCAGCACCTGTCCATGGACCGCGACTACGGCGCGGGGCCGGTGGTCACAACGGACTTCGGCGACGACGCGGTGAGCGCGCTGAACTGGCTGGAACGCGAGTTGCCCAACCTGATGGCGGTGATTCGCGGCGCACGGCCCGCCGGCTTTCCCACGGTCGGATGGCAGCTCGCCGATGCCCTGTGGCCCCTTTTCCTGCGACGCAAGTTCTACGAGCAGTGGCGGACCGCTCACGCGGAAGGGCTCGCCGCGGCGCGGGAGCTCGGGGACACCGAGGCGGAGTGCCGGATGCTGACCTCCGGCGGCATCGGTGAGCTGGGCATGGAGAGTCCTGAGCGCGCTCTGGAGATGTTCGAGCAGGCCGCACGGAAGTTCCGCACCCAAGGGAACGGACTCGGGTATGCCCGCACGCTCAACTACCAGGGCCTCGCCCATCAGCGGCTCGGCCGCCTGGACCGGGCGGCTGAGTTCTTCGCGCAGGCCGCCTCCGAACTGCCTCGGTGCGGCGACCGCCGGGCCGGCGGGCTGGCCCACTTCAACCTCGCCGACATAGCCCTCACGAGAGGTCTCCCCCGCGAAACCATCGCCGGCGCCGAGGCCGCGTACGCGACTCTGATGGACGAGGGCGACACGTACAACGCCGCACGCGCGGCCACACTGCTGGGCCGCGCGTATCTCACGGTGGGCCTGTTCGACCAGGCCATGGACCGGCTGTCCATGGCTCTGGAGACGCTGCGCGGGATGACCGCCGACTACGAGACGGCCCGCGCCCTGGGGACCCTGGCGAGCCTCGCCGAACGGCACGGGCAAGCGGATCTCGCCCGGGGGCACTGCCTGGAGGCCCTGGACCTCTACGACGCGGCGGGCCGGTCCCGGTCGGCCGACGCCGAGGCGGCGCGTACGCTGCTCGAACAGTTGGAGGGCCGCGCCGGGGGATGATCCGGCAGCAGGCGCACCGGTGCCGACGCGAACTCCGCCACCGGCAGCCCGGACACCAGCCAGGCGTGGGCCAGTGAGGCCCACCTCGCCCACGGCGGTCGTGCCGACGCCCGCTGTCCGTTGAGCGTCAGCGCACACCCGTCGGTGGCGAACCGTATCCAGCAGTCGTGGCCCCGGTATACCGCCACCACCAAGGCGCCCGGATGGGACGCGGCCAGCTCCGCCGCGCCCCGCTCCCCGCTCCCCTGGCCCAGGAGCACGTCGGCGAGCCGGGGCCACGGAGCGGGCGCGGGAAGCTCGACCCTCAGGTGCTCGTCCACGACCGGGATGCCGGAGCCCGGGCGCACCAGCGCGACGCGGGTACGGAGCACCGCCGCTCGCTCCCCCGCGGCCTCCGGGACGGCCGACTCGGACACGAAGACGGTCAGCGCCGCCATGACACGACGCTCCCCGGCTCGTCGTACCGCACCGTGAACGGGAGCGGCGCGGGTTCCGCGGCGATCCGTACCGCGGGGGACCGGAGCCGCAGCTTGCGGTAGATCAGCGCGCGCATCTTCTGGGCGAACTGTCCCGGCTCGGACGTTATCCGGGCCGCGATCCGCTCGTAACGAGGCGAGCGGTACGCCGTGGAACTCCGGTTGAGCTGCTGGCGCAGCGGCCGGCCCCCACGTAATCGGGGCGCGAAGGAGAGCAGTTCGGCCAGTGGCGACGCGGGGTCGAGGTCCGCCTCCGAGGTGCCTGCCATCAGCACCGGCGCGCCGGTCATCGCGCCATAGAGGGTGACGGAGCCGTGGTCGCCCACGATGTAGTCCGCGGCGACCAGCGCTCCGACCCAGTCGGCGTGCTGGCTGACCACGGTGAGCCCGGAGCGTCCCAGAGCCGCCAGCCAGCTGCGGATCTGCCATTCGCCGTGGGCGTTCCACACGTTCGGGTGCAGCAGCAGCGCGACGCGGTATTCGTCGCTGGGCAATTCCTCGACGAGCCGTTCCAGCAGCTCCCAGCTCTGTCCCAGGAGCGACGAGGGCCCCCAGGTGGAGCAGAGGAGGATCAGCTGCTGGCGGGCCCTGACGTGCACGGCCTCCCGGTACAGCACCCGCGAGGAGAAACTCGCGGTGATGCGGTCGAAGCACGGGTCGCCGATCACGCGCGCGGCGGGCAGGGCCTCGGGGCACTCACGGCCGAGGCGGGCCACCTCCTCGTGGTGTGCCAGCACGATCGCCTCGGGAATCACCGTGCCGTCGCGTATCAGGCGCTGCCTGCTGAGCCCGTACACGCCCCGTTCCGCCACCGGACGTCCGCGCTGCCCAGCGGGGACGATCTTGTTGTATCCGGCGCCGTGCGGGAGCACGATCACCGGGGCGTGCAGCTCGTGCAGGCTGCCGTGGCTCGCGGCGAGCGCGAGGTCGAACTCGGTCTGCACCGCCTGGCCCCACGGCAGCACAAGCCCGTTGAGCTCCTCCAGGAATTCCTCCACACCGTTGCTGAACACGTCGGGCGGGCCGCTGAAGAACACCTGAATCCGCGGGTCGCCCTCCAGCAGGCGAACCGCGTCGAACAGCCTCTTCCCGGCGGTCACCGTGTGGACCGCGACCAAAAGCCGTCGGTGAATCCGGCGGGTGGCCCAGCGGTCGGCGTCCAGGCGCACCGGCACATAGCGCCCGTGCGCTTCCATCATGGTCATGCTCATCGAATCCATCCCCCCGGTCTTCCTCGCCCCCGGAACGGTCGATCGGCCCGGTCGACCGCGACGGCTCGCGGTCACTGACCAGGGGATGCCCCGGAGGTTGGATGGGCGACTTGCAGGAACCTTGCACTCCACGTGCAGCCGTGCGGCAGAGATCGTAAAACCGCCTGTGCGCCCGCCGTGCTTCCGTGCGCCCCTGCCCGCTCCCCCTCGCTCCGTGGCAAGAGTGAAGTGAGTTCCGCACAGACGTGCGGGCGCTGCCGACGGCAGCAAGAAGAAGCGCACCCGTCGGGGGGCGATGGTGGAACTTCTTGCTCTGGGATCACTTGAACTATGGCATCACGAGCAACAGCAGGCGCTGGGTTCGGCTAAAGAACGCTGTGTACTGGCCGTATTGACCCACGCCCGAGGTGAACCGGTAAGCCTGGACGCGCTCTTGGACCGGGTATGGAGCGACGAACCGCCTCGGACGGCCCTCGACACGCTGCACACCTACCTGTCGCGATTACGGGGCCGGCTGCGCCGGGCGGTCGGCGACCTGGCCCGGGTGGAGCGGCCGTCGCCGCGCCTGTACCGGCTCCGCGTCGCCCCGGGGGACGTCGACCTGTCGCGCTTCCAGCGGCTGCGCGCCGACGCGGACGCGGCGGCCGACCGGGGCGAGAGGGAAGCGGCCATCGATCTGCTGCGCAGGGCCGAAGCTCTGTGGCGAGGCGACCCCCTGACGGAGTTCACCAACGACTGGGCCGCTTCGTCGCGCGCCCGGCTGGTCGAGGACTACCGCCGCGTGCGGGAGGAGCGGATACGCCTGGAGCTGGAGCTGGGGAGGCATGCCGATCTCATCGGCGAACTCCATGAACTCGCCGCGCTGAATCCGCTCGCCCAGCGAGTGATCGCCCAGCTGATGCTGGCGTTGTACCGCTCCGGACGGCACGACGAAGCCCTCACCCTCTACCGGAACACACACCGGCGTCTCGATGTGGGCCAAGGGATCAAGCCCGGAGCGGAGCTGCGCGAGCTCCACCAGCGAATTCTCCAACAAGACCGTTCGCTGCTCGGCGACACCACCGGCCCTCACCCGGCGGCAGCGCCGGAACCCCGGAATTACCTGCCGCGCGACACCCGGGACTTCACGGGACGGGCGAGCGAGCTGCGCATTCTGCTCGCGCAGTCCACGTCCGCGGAGGGCGCGGAAACAGCGATGCCGCTCATGGTCATTCATGGAATGCCAGGAATCGGCAAGACCGCGCTGGCCATTCGCGCCGGGCATCAATTGCGCGCGTCCTACCCGGACGGGCTGTTCTACGTGGACTTGCACGCCTACAGCGGCCATCCGCCTTACGATCCCGCAGAGGCACTCGCCGTTCTGCTGCACGCCTCCGGAGAATCCGGCGCACTGCCCGACTCGCTCGATGAGCGCGCGGCCAAATGGCGGGAGTGGACGGCCCGCCGCCGCGTACTCGTCATCCTCGACAACGCCCGGAACGCCTCGCAGGTCAGCCCCCTGCTCCCCGGTGCGCCCGCCTGCCGGGCGATCGTGACCAGCCGGAACCGGCTCACCGGCCTCGACGGCGCCACTTCGCTGTTCGTCGATGTGCTCTCCGCGACGGAGGCCACCGGGCTCTTCACCCGTATCGCGGGCACCACTCGGGTATCTGCCGACTGCGCGGCCCTGGAGCGCGTCGTGGACGCGTGTGGGGGCCACCCACTCACCGTCCAATTGCTGGCGAGCCACTTCCGGAACCATGACTCCTGGGGCCTCCGTCATCTCCTGGACCGGCTCACTCAGTCCGCCGACCCCCTCAGCGAATTCGACGGATCGGTCACTGCGGCGTTCCAGCTCACGCACAGCGAACTCAGCGCTCCCGCGCAGCGCCTTTTCCGCAGATTGGCGCTGCACACGGGACCCGACATCACCCTCCAAGCGGCAACCGCAATCATGGCGCCGGAAGCCGGAACGGAAACCGGGCGAATTCGCCGGATCGTGGAGGAGCTGCTGGATTGCCATCTGCTCGAAGAGCCCGTACAGGACCGCTACCGGTTCCATGATCTCGCCCGTGCTTTTGCCCTGCGGGTCTGCTCCGGGACAGAACCGGAGCCCGCCCGCCGTGACGCCGTCGACCGACTCCTCGACTATTACCTCACCAGCGCCCACCGAGCCGACCGCCTGACCCATCCGCGCCGCCGCACGCTGCCACTGGGAGAAGAAGGACGGTCTCCATACGCCCCTGAATTCGCCGACGCGGACGAAGCATCAGCGTGGCTCGCCGTGGAACGCGCCAACCTGCTGGCAGTGGCACGTACCGCCGCCGCCACCTCGCCCGGATACGCCGCGCTCTTCCCGTACGTCCTGGCGGAGTCGCTGAAGATCTGGGGCACTTGGGACATCGCTGCCGCCCTCTACGACGCGGCCGTCCCGGCCCTCCGTACGCGCGGCGACGGCACCGCCCTGGCCCGGACCCTGGTCGAACGGGCGGCCGTCCTGGCGCAGCAGGACCCCACCGAGGCTCGGCAGTGCGCGACCGAGGCCCTGTCTCTCTTCCAGGACCGGCAGGACCCGCGCGGCTGCGCCGACGCCCTGCTCCAGTCGGGACGCGCCGAACTCGCCTTGGGAAACGGCGACATGGCGATGCGCCTCCTGGACCGAGCCCTGACGAGCTACCGGGAGATCCTCGACCGTTCGGGGGAGGCGGACTGCCTCAACGTCCAAGGTGCGGCGGTGTATTACAGCGGGCGGCACGGAGAGGCGTTCCGGATGTTCAGGGCAGTCCTCAGCATCCGCGAAGAGCTCCACGAGGTGCACGGGTTGATTACCGCATCGAATAACATGGGTGAACTCCTCTACAAGCAAGGGCAGTTCGAAGAGGCCCGCGACTACTACGAGCGGTCCTTGGCGCTGGTTCAGCGACACGGCGGCCGACAGGAACTCGCCATCCTCAACACCAATCTCGGCGCGATCCACCAGGAGACGGGACAGACGGCGCGAGCACTTGAGTGCTTCCGGCGAGCCCTCGACAGCCACCGTTCCGGAGGCGACGCCCTGGGCGAGACCAATGTACTGATCAGCATCGGCACGACCTACGCACGGACAGGGCGGCGAGGTGAGGCGCTGCTCCACTTCAGCATGGCCGCCGAGGTCGCCCACAGCATCGGCAACACGTACGAACGCCAGCGCGCTCTCATCGGCATGGCCGACGTCCAGCGCGACTCGGGGCGGCCCGGCGTCGCGCTGGAAATCTACGAGCAGGCCCTTGCCGTCGCCCGAAACGCCGGCTCTCCGCTGGGTTCCGCACACGCGCTCGCCGGGCTCGCGCGAACCGCTATGTCGTCGCGCAGCATCGATGTGGCGCGCCAGTACGGCGCACAGGCTGTCACCATCTACCAAAGCCTTGAAGCCACGGCGGAGGCGGAGAGCCTTCAAAACCTGTTAACGGACCACGGTGTGACAGGCTCCTGAGAATTCCCAGGGGCCTGTCACCTGAGCGGAAAATTCGGGTCAGACCTGCGCGAGACTCGGCACGTCCACGGGCTTCCTGTCCACGCCCACCGGCTTCCACCACATCAACTGCACGTTACTCGCGTCGGTGACCGCACCCCTCGGCCCCCACCACATCAACTGTGCGTTGCGCGCGTCAGTGACCGCGCCCCGCGGCCCCCACCACATCAACTGCACGTTACTCGCGTCGGGAACCACGTCCTTCTGCTCCCGCCACGTCGCCTGCGCGATGCTCGCCGACACCGTCGCCGACTGTTCGGACAAGCCGGCACGAAAGCTCTCCGTCACGGCTGCCGAACCAACCGCACCGACGCATACAACTACTGCGGTTACACAGACAACGCCAGCGAGAACTTTCCCCATACGACCCACAATTCCCCTAACAAGTACAAGAGTTGAAGATCCGAACTCCAAGATCGCGGAGTCCCGCGAGACTAACACCCAACAGACGCCGACGAGCGCCCGGACCAGGATCTGGATTACGGCAGCCGAGGATGACGTCTGAGCCACGACCGACCGACGGCCCGTCGCCGCTCGGCGCCCCTCGCCCGTCAACTCATCAGCGGCAGTTCAACGGCAGCCGCCGGCGCGGGCCTGCGCTGCCAAGTCCCCCAGCAGCACCCCCGCCACCTGCTCCTCCACAACCGACGCCCCCGCCTCGCGGAGCGCCGTCGCCAGCCCCCGGTCCCACGGCGCCTCGGTGATCCGCCCCGGGGCCGGGCCCCGTTGGGCGCTCCGTAGGGCCGTCAGGTAGTCGGCGGCAGTCATCCGCCAGGGCTCCGCCGGGGTCTTGGCCAGGATGTGGGCGGCGATGCGCAGGCCCTCGCCGTCGAGGTCGCCGTGGTAGCGGAGGCGGCAGTCGGCGGCCGCGAGGTGGTGGAGCAGGAGCATGACGGCGCTGTTGGGCCAGCCCGAGGTGCACACCAGTGGTGGGCAGGCCGGGCCGAACCGGCGGAGGGCGAGGGCCAGGATGCTCGGGTTCTCCGTGATGTGCACGTCCTGGGTGGGGAATTGGAGGTCGCCCGGGTCGCGGAGTTGGGCGAGGGTGAGGTGGGCGGCGTGTCCGGAGTCGGAGTACGCGGTCAGGGCGCGGGCTACCGGGCCGGTTCCGGAGGGGTGGAAGCCCGCGGTCAGGGCCGTGGTGGACAGGGCGTCGTCCGCGATCCCGGCGCGGCCCCACAGGGCGCGGCGGTCGGCCGCGGATTCGGGCGCGGGTGTCTCGTGCAGCGCGGCGAGGGCCCGTAGGACCAGGGTGGAGAGGCGGGTTCCGTCGTCGAGGGCGTGTGAGTCGCCGAGGACGGCCGTCGCGAACACCGGCAGCGGCTCGCCCCGCGCGGGCAGTGCGGCCAGGGTGCGCAGCGCCTGTTCCAAGGACTCGCGGGTACGGGCGACGGAGCCGGCCACCAGGCCCGTACGGCGGACCTGCGCCGTCCACGCGCCGAGCGCGGGCTGGGCCGTCACCGTCGGGTGGTCTTCGAGCCAGGCCCACAGACCGGCGCGGCTCGCGCTCTTGGCCTCGCGTTCCGCCGCCCGGTCGCCGAGCGGCCCGATGATCTCGGCGACGACGGCGCGTACGTCGCGTCCGCAGACCTCCACCAGCGCGGTGTCGAGCCGGGCCAGGTCCACGCTCACGTGGGTGTCCGGCAGCCGGTCCAGGCCGAGCAGGTCTGCCAGCGCGCTACGGCCCTCGGGGGTGAGCGGCCCGACGCGGACCCTGCTGACGGGGCGGCCCGCGGAGAGCCGGTCGTGGGCGGCGCGCCACAGCGGAGCCAGTTCCGGGCGGTCCATGGGCCGGCCGGCGGTGGAGGTCACGGCTGCTCCTCGTCGGGTACGAGCGCGGCGCCGTCCCAGACGAAGCGGGCCGTGGTGACCGCCTCGTCCGGGGCGGCGTCCGGGCCGCCGCCGTCGCCGGTGATCAGTTGGTGCACGGCGATGCCGTCCAGTTCGCGGTAGGTGCACCACTCGTGGTCCGAGGTGAGCATCAGATCCAGATCGAGGGCGCGCAGCAGGTCGAAGACCTGGCCGCGGTTGGTGGCGTCGACGCCGACGAACACCTCGTCCAGCAGGATCAGCCGGGGTGCCCGCGGCACCGCGTGGTAGTGCGCGGCCACGGCGGCGAAGAGCGGCAGATGCAGCGCGATGGCCTTCTCGCCGCCGGACAGCGCGCCGTGCAGCTTCTTGGTCAGCAACTGCCAGCCGTGCCCGTTCGCCCGGTCGAGCTTCACCACGAACTGGTGCCAGGCCGTGTAGTCCAGCACCTGTGCCAGCTGTTCCTCCCAGCTCGCGGCCGTGTTCGCCGCCTTGGCCTCCTCGATGCGGTCGCGGAAGAAGCGGTGCAGCGCGTCGCGGTCCGCTTCGGTCACCCGCACCGGGTCTTTGAGCAGCAGTTCGCGGGCGGCCCTGGTGCCCGGCGGGAGTGCGGGGTCCACCTGCCATACGAGCCGCACGGCGACCCGGGAGGCGGTGCGCACCCGCTCAAGCCGGGCGTTCATCGCGTCGACCAGTTCGTTGGCCTGGCGGATACGGGCCGCGAGGTGGCGGCGGGTGTCGCCGGTGAGCGTCTTGTCGAACAGTTCCCGTTCGGCGGCGGTGATGTCGTCCTGGCTGCGGTCGCGTTCGGCGGACAGCGCCGCCAGGAGCTGCGCCGCGCCGATCGACGCGCCGTCCATCGCCGCCGTGAAGACCTGGACGTCTCCCTCGTCGTCCGGGCCGAGGTCCAGGTCGGCGCGGTCGCTGAGCGCCTGGCGGCTCTCGTGCACGGTCTCGCCGAGCCGGCCCAGGGCGTCCGCCAGGTTCTTCGGCGCGTGCGGCACGGCGTGCCATTGAGCCGCGATCGTACGGGCGACCTCCAGGGTCGCTTTGGTGCCGTCGCCCGGGGCGAGCCGCAGTTCGGCGGCCCCGGCGTCGGTGGGGAAGCCGAGGGCCGCGTACCGGCGCAACCGCCCGGCCGCCGCGTCCCGCGCGGCGATCGCGGCATCGCGCCGCTCGGCCGCGCCGACGCGCGCGTTCCCCAACGAGCCGATGCGGCCCGCGAGTTCGATGAGTTCGGCGCCCAGCCGCTTGTGCTCTTCCTGGGCGCGCCGCAGGTCCGCGCGGAGCTGCTCGATCCGGGCCAGCACCTCCTTGTACTCCGCGCCGACCGCGCGCGTGATCTCCTCCAGCGTGGCGGCCAGCCCCCGGGCGGCCGTCTCGGCTCGGTGCGCCTCGCTCTTCCGCTCCTCGGCGGCCCGCAGGGACCGGTCCGCCTGCCCGCGCACCTCGGCAGCCGTGCGGAGCCCGTGGGCCAACCGCAGTTCGGCGAAGGTCCACTGACCGGCCGACTCGCGCAGGTTCTCGGCTCTCTCGGCGAGCCGTTCCAGAGCCGTACGGTCGGTGGGCAGGGCGTGTTCCGCCGCGGTGGCCTCCAGGGTGAGCCGGGCCGCGGTGACCGCCTTCTCCTGTACGGAGCGCCTGGTCACGGCCGTACGCACGGCATCGTCGCGGTGGGCGACGTCGCTCACGGCGTGGTCCAGGGCGCGCTGGACCACGGCCACCGGACGGTGGTCGGGGCGGCCGCGCCGCTCCAGGTCGAGGGTCCGGCGGCGGCCCGCGATGGCGGACAGCTCGTCGTCGCATCCGGCGATGGCCGCGTCCGACTCGCCGATCCGCAGCGTCAGTTCGGCGATCCTGCGCTGTCGCGCGCGGTGCCGCGCCATGGCTCCGATATGGGCCGACTCGGCCTTGGCCCAGCTGCCGGTCACACTCGCCAGCCGCCAGGTGCCGTCCGCGCCGACCGCCGCGCGGTGCCCTTCGGGAAGGGTCTCGCCGTAGGCGACGCCGGACAACAGCCGCCGGATGCGATCGGCGGGCACCGGGGCGCCGGGCTCCGGCCCCAGGACGTCCGCGAGGCTGCGACCGGGCACGGGCTCCGCCCAGTCCGCCTCGGCGAACGTGTCGTGGCCCGCGGCCAGCAGCCCGCCGTGCGGCCCCACCCAGGCGTCGAGCAGCCCCGCGGCCTCCAGCGCCGCCTCGATCCCGGCCTGCGTGGCGTCCGGTACGGACTCGTGGAAGGCGACCAGCTTCCACAGCGGCGCTCCGGGCAGTACGGACCGGTCCGAGGTGCGGGTCCTCGGCGGTTGGGGCGGCAGGTCGCTCTCGCCCTCCAGCCCCGCGGCCTCGGCCGCCAGCCCCTCGCGCACCGCCGCTTCCTCGGCGCGGCGGCGCGCGGCCGTGGTCTCCGCCGACGCGAGGGCGCGGTCGGCGGTGCGCACCGCGGCCTCGGTGAGCGTCAGCACCTCCGCCTCGTGTGCCGCCTGCGCGGCCAGTTCTTCGATGAGTCCGGTGTCGAAGGCGAGTTCCGTGCAGCCCGCAGCCCAAGCGCGCAGCCGCTGGGCCTGCTCGTCGAGAGCGCTCTCGTGGTCCGTGGCGCACTCGGTACGCCGCTGGGAGGCGGCGGCCAGCGACGCCCTGGCGTCCTCCAGGGCGGCCTCCGCCGCATCGCGTTCGCGCGCCGCGTCGCGGTGCGCGCCGAGCGCGGTACGGACGGTGGCGATCCCGCCGAGCCTGCCGCGCACCGCGCCGTGCAGCAACTGCCTGGCCAGGTCCGGGTCGCCCGCCGCGACGGCGGTCGCAGCCTCGGCGTACGCGGTGGGCAGCCCCGCCTGACGGGCCGCCTGCTCGGTCGCGGCGCCCACGTCGCGCGCCCTGGCCGCCTCGGCCGCGGCCGCGTCGTCCGCCTCGGCGGCCCGTACCGCGTCGTCGTGCGCGTCCCCGCGCGCCTCCTCGGCGGCGGCGCCCCTGGTGTCGGCCTCCCGCCGCGCGTCGGCCGCGCGCTGCCCGAGCCGGTCGAGTTCGCGGCCCTTGCGGTAGGTCTCGGACTCGGTGAGCCCTTCGATCCGGGAGCGCAGCTCCTCCCCCAGCTCCTCGGCCTCCGCCTGCTTCTCCTGTGCGCGGGCCCGGCGATCGAGCGCCTGGCCGTACTCCTCTTCGCTCTCGCGCGCCGCACGGGTGCGGTTGTCCATGTCGGTGGTGGCCGCGATCAGCTCCGCGGCCCCGGCGCGCAGGACGCGCTGCGCGTACGAGCGCTGGCGCGCGGCGAGCGTCTGCGCGGCGCGCACTTCGTCGTCCAGCCGGGCCAGGTGCTCCCGCTGCCGGTCCAGCCGCTCGAAACCGTCGGCCAGGTCGGAGAGTTCGCCACGGTCCAGTGGCGGCAGCGCGCGGGAGAGCAGGGTGGACAGGAGGGACGGGTCGAGCCGTTCGGACAGTTTCGGGGTGCGCAGCTGGAGCAGCGCGGTGATCAGCGCGTCGTAGCGCTGCTCGGTCAGGCCGGGGAAGAGGGTCCGGCGGACGGCGGCGCGGTGGTCGGCGCCGGAGGCGTGCAGTTCGCCGTGGCCGGTGAGGGCCTGGGCCAGCGCGGCGCGGGTCAGGGGCTGAGCGGACTCGCCGACGAGCGACAGGCCGCCGGGCACGCCGATCCGCAGGCTGGTGGTGAAGTAGTCGGCGGTCACCGAGGTGGTGCGCTCGCTGGCCTGCAACCGGGCGCCGAGGGTGAGCCAGGCGGGTTCGCCGCCCTGTCCGGTCCCGTCGCCCGCGTCCGTACGGAATTCCAGCCAGACGTATCCCACCCGGGTGACGCCGGAGGCTCCTTCGCCCATCAGGTTCCAGTGCATCGTGCGCTCGGAACCGCCGAACGTGGACAGCCGGTTGGGGCGCAGGCTCGCGTCATACAGGAAGGGCAGCAGCACCTCCAGCGCCTTCGACTTGCCCGTGCCGTTCGGCCCCCGGAGCAGCAGCTTGCCGCGGTGGAAGGTGAACACCTCGTCGTAGTAGCGCCAGATGTTGAGCACTCCGGCACGGGACGGCTGCCAGCGGGGCGTGCTCGCGCGCTCCGCGCGGGGCTGGGGAAGCGCGGTGACCGTCATGGGAGCACCCTTTCGAGCTGGGGAAGCGCGGTGATCGTCATAGGAACGCCCCATCGAGCTGGGGAAGCGCGGTGACGTTCATACGGGCGTCCCCTCGGGTCGGCATCCGTTGTGCGCTCCCATCCGGAACATCCCGTTCCGACGCCCCGACCTGGGCACCCCCGGCAGTCCCACGTGACGGCCACGGCACCCACAGCACTTCTGTCTCACGATCTCGCCCCTTGAGGTCTGCTGTCTCCACGTGCACCCGGCCCTGGGCCGACCGGCCGCATCGCCACCATTGAACCGCCGGCCCAACGCTCCGGTCATGACGTGCCTTCGGGCTGGGCGGCGCCGGTGACCCGGTAGCGGAAGGCGGCGGGGCGGGCGGTGATCCGGTCGCCGTCGCGGCGTACGAGGCCGAAGCCGGCCAGCACCGCCACGGCGTCCTCGGCGAGGCGGGCCGCGCCGTCCTCGGACCGGTACGCCTTGGCCCAGCTCGGGAAGCGGCCGAGCAGCCCGACGGCGGCGGCCGCGAGCTGCTCGGGCGTGGTGCCGGCCGGGTCGGCGGTGACGGTGTCGAGCAGCAGCAGCGCGGCGACCTTGGCGTGGCTGGAGTCGTCGGGGAACCTGCCGTCGGTGGCGATCCCGTCCGGATCTGCGAGCAGCCAGCCCTCGGCGCGCTCCTCCAGCACGCAACCGGCCTGTTCGGCGGCCCGGCGCATGATCTGCCGCCCGGTCGGCGAGGCGAGATAGCCGAGTTGGGCCTCGGTGAGCTCGTCCCGGTACACCACCGGGTCGTCGAAGAGGCGGCGCAGCACGGAGTGGCGCAGCCACAGGTTGCGCTGCACCGCGGAGGCGGCCGGGGCCGCCGCGTCGGCGGAGCCCGTCGGCTCGGTGGACACAACAGGCGCGGCATGCTCGGCAGTCCCGTTGAGCCCAACTGCCTTGTCAGGCACGGCATCCCGAGAAGTCCCGGACACCCCGGACACCCCAGCCAGCCCCCCACCCCCAGTGGGCTCGGCCCCCCGAGCCCCGTACCGCCGCTCCTCGACAAGCCCGGTGAGCAATTCCTCGAACCGCCCGGGAACGCTGTCCGGCTCGACCGCGAGCCTCGACGCGCCGTTGGGCGCGGCGAGCAGCCGCATGAGGACGCCCGCTTGCACTTGGTAGAGCACCTTCGCCTCGGCCGAGTCCGTGAAGCTGTCCGTAGCCCCGTCGACGGTCCGCAGCGCCCCGTACGACTCCAGCAGCCGCAGGACGTCCACGAACGCCATGCGTTCGGCGCGCTGGGCGGTGTCGAAGGAGGGCAGCGCGGGATCGGCGGCGGCGGCCTGGGCGACGCGGCCGGCGAGCAGCCCGATGGTGGTGACCGGTACGGACAGCAGCTCACCGGCGGTCACGCACAGCAGGACGTAACGGCGGCGGTCGAACGGCGCGCGGCCGGACCTCGGCCGCCGGGCGGGGCGGCCGGCGTCCGCGTGCTGCCGCACCTTCGCGAGCCGGGCATGGCCGAGCCGCGGCTCGACGGTCAGCGTCCAGCCCAGGGTGTAGTCGAACCAGCGGACCAGCGACTCCTTGCGGCGGCGCACCAGGTCGAACGCGTCGGGGTCGGCGCGCTCCGTGAGCAGCGGCCGGGCGAGGAGCAGCCGGATGCCGCGCGCCACCTCCTCGCGTTCGGCGATCACCAGTTGATTGGCGAGGGAGCTCATCCGGTCGCCTCCGCCGGGAGCCGGGCCCCCGCCGTACGGGCCGTACGGGCCGTACGGACCTCGATCACGTAGTCCGGCCCGGTCAACTGCCCGCGCGCGGTGCGCAGCACCGCCTGCGCGCTGTCGGCCGGGGGCCGCAGCACCACTTCGACCCGGCCGTCGCCCGTGACCGCCCGCCGGGCCCCCGTACTGTCCGGGGCGACGGCCAGGGCCCGGCCGAGCAGGTCCAGCAGCCGTTCGAAGGTTCCGTGGTCGAGGGCGCCGAAGGCCGACAGCCGCAGTGGCGATTCCGTACGCAACAGGCTCCAGGCGGCTTCGAGTTCGGCGCGCTCCGCGCGGGCCCGCTCGGCCCGGGCGGCCTTGAGCGCCACGACGTCCCGAACCCGGCCCGTGCGGGTGAAGCGTTCCGTACGGCCGCTGGAACGCAGCAGGGCCGACACCTCCACGGGCGGCGCCGCCGCCCAGCTCTCGGAGGCGCCGGTCAGTTCGGGATCGGCGGGTACGAGGTGCGCGTGCCGGGCGGAGCCGAGGCCGAACGCCGCCGACCACAGCCGGTGCAGCCCGTCCTCGTCCGGGGCCGCGGCGAACCACCGGGCGAGTTCCCTGAAATCCTGCGCCGCGCTGGAGGAACGGCGGCGTGACTCCGTGATCCGGTCCAGCACCTGGAGCAGGGTGACGATGGCGCGGCGCGCGACATGGTGCAGTTGCTCCACCCTGGCCGGGGAGCCGTCGGCCGGCAGGAACCAGGCACGCAGCCCCTCCCACCGGGCCCGCCGCAGGCTCAACCAGGCCGGAGCCGGGTCGCCGCCCGCGGTCGGCGGCAGTTCCGCGCCGCGCAGCGCCCGCCGCCACAACTCCTCGACCGCCCCGGCCTCTTCCGGTGCCTCGCCCCCTCGCTTCTCGACGCGGGCGATGGCGCTCGCGATGGCATGCGCCCGCTGGTCGAGGTTGGTCAGGAACTCCTGGAGGTAGCCGACCGTGGCGGCCTTCACCTCGTGGAAGGTGGCGAGGTCGGTGCCGTCGGCCCGTAGGAGGCGCTGGAGTTCACCGTTGAACTGCTTGGTGTTGGCGCGCAGCGCGTCCAGATGCCCCTCCAGTTCCTGGAGCGTGCTGAAGACGCGGCGGTCGGTGGAGCCCGCGTCGCCGAGCAGCGCGGCCAGCTCGGCGATCCGGTCGGCGATGGCGTCCAGCACCGCGGTCTGGAGCGCCCCGGTGGAGGCGAGAACCGCCAACGCGTGCTGAACGCCCGCGAACGCGGCCTCCCCCCGGCGCGTCAGGGAGTACTGGAGGTTGCGGCGCTCGTACTCCTCGGCCGAGTGGTAGTTCTCGGCGTGGTTCTGGACGACGTCCAGCAACTGCCACCCGCTCAGCTGCTTGAGGGCCGACACCAGATCGTCGTCGGTGAGCGCGTCGAACCACCCGACGCCCCGCAACCGTTCCCGCACATCGTCCAGGCCGAGAGCCGTCACCAACCGTTCGTTCGCGTCACCGAACGCGCGCAGAATCGCGGCGTACAGCGGCGCCCGATCGCCGGTGGTGAACCGGAACATGTCGGCCGGAATCCTGGCCGCCCCGTCCATCTCGCCCCTCGCACGTCGGCTCCGCATTCCGTACGCCCGCCAGCGTACCGGGGCCCTCCGACAGCCATGGCGGGTACGCGCGCGAAGGGCGCCGGCTCCGGTGGAACATCAGCGATCCGGGTCCGCGCCCGCCTCCCCCGGCCCTTCGCGCGGCCTCGGCGAAACGGTCGCGGCGGATACCGCCTCGCCGGGACGCTCGTACTCCGCCCGGCGCGCGATCATCACGGCCACGGCCTGCCCCAGGACGAGACCGGCATCGAGAACGAAGTGCTCCAGGATCACGCGGCCCGCCCCCTGCGCTTCCCCGGAGCGAGCGCGGCCCCTGCGAGTTCGCGCACTATGACCTCGGGAGGTCCAGTTCGACCCGTACGGTCTTGCCGACGGGTACGCGGTCGAGCACCGCCCACCGGTCGGCGAGCGCCTCCACGAGGACCAGCCCACGGCCGGTCTCCGAGTCCGGCGCGGGCATGGAGGTCTCCCCCGGCCCGGGGATGCGCCGCTCGCTCCGCGTGTCCGACACCTCGATCCGCAAGGTGCCCGGCGTCCAGGTGATCCGCAGCTCGAAGTCCCGTCCAGCGACCCGGCCGTGAGTCACGGCATTCGCCGCCAGCTCCGCTACGAGCACGGCGACCGAACTCGACGTGGGGCTGGAGTGCGGAATGCCCCAGCTCTCCAACTGATGCAACGCCAGGTGCCTGGCAAGGCGCGCGCCGAGCCTGGTCGAGCTGAAGCGCTGGGTGAACGCACGTACGGTGACGATGCGCTGATGCGTGGGGGGTGTCGTCATGGCCCCCAATCTGGCTCGCCGCAACCCCTGTCACCAGGAGTGCCGCACGTACGCTGAGTCAGCGTACGCGCACAAAGGGTAGACAGTACTAATGACTTGGCGTAACCATGGCCGCGACGTAGGTGGACAGTGAGTTAGGCGCGCGAGAGGTGGCCGACGATGACGGACGGCGCTGACGGTACGGAAAGTACGGGCGATGTAGGCGATAACCCCGGCTATACAGAACCCGAACCCTCGGACAGCCTGCGAACCTTCGGCGCGGTAGTGCAAGCCCTGCGGGAGCACACCGGACTCAGCCGCGAAGAGTTCGCCGCCTTGGTGCGCTTCTCCAAACACACGGTCGCCTCGATCGAACTGGGCCGACGCATGCCGGACCCGGATTTCGTGGAGCGGGGTGAGGAGGCGCTGGGGAACACTGGGGCGCTGCGGAAGGCTTCGCCGCACCTGACACGGAGGCCCGGGTTGGCGGCATGGTTCAGGATGTGGGCTCGCCTGGAACAGGAAGCGATCACCCTGTACACGTACGAATGCCGCCTGATTCCTGGCCTGTTGCAGACGGAGGCATACGCGCGGACGCTGTTCGCGGAGCAGCTCCCACCCCTCAACGATGCACAGATCGAAGTGCAGTTGGCCGCACGGCTCGATCGACAGCGCCTGCTGCGAGAGAGGCCGAACACGGCGTACAGCTTCATCCTCGAAGAGCACCTGTTCCTGCGCAATACGGGTGGAACGGCGGTCACCCAGGAGCTGATCGACCACATCCTCGACCTCACCGAACTTCGGAACCTCGAAGTCCAGGTGATGCCGGTGGTGCGGGAGAGGCACGCCGGCCTGCACGGCCCGATGCGCTTGCTGGAGACCTCGGACGGCAGGAGATTCGGGTACTCCGAGGGCCAGGAAAGCGGCCAGTTCATCTCTGATCCGAAAGTGATCAGCACGCTTGAGATGCGATATGCCAGGATGCGCTCACAGGCTCTCTCCCTTGATGACTCCCTGAGCCTGTTGCGGCGGATGCGAGGAGCGGCATGAGCACCATAGAACTGGCCTGGTTCAAGAGCAGCTACAGCGGCAGCTCCGGCGACGATTGCGTCGAGGTGGCCCTCTCCTGGCACAAGTCCAGCCACAGCAGCAGTGGCGACGGCGACTGCATCGAGGTAGCCGTCTCCTGGCACAAGTCCAGTTACAGCAGTGGCAGCGGTGACGACTGCGTCGAGGTGGCCGCCTGCCCCACCACCGTCCACGTCCGGGACTCCAAGGACAAGCAGGGCCCCCAGCTCGCCCTCTCCCCCGCCGCGTGGGCGAGCTTCATCTCGTACGCCGCCCAGGTCTGACCGTACGCACCGCCGCCGCCCCGTTCCGGAACGTTCCGGTACGGGGCGGCGGCGTCGGGCGAACCGCGCGGAGCGGCAGGTACCGTTGTAGGGACCGATCTCATGGGCCTCCTGGTGGGCTGCGTGAACCCCAGGAGGAGCAAGATGACGACGAACCGCGGACGCAAGGACGTCATCCGGGACCGGATGGCGGCGACCGGCGAGTCGTACAACGTCGCCGCGCGCAATCTGAAGGCGATGAAGGACATGGGCGCCACGCGTGAGGCCGTCCTCACGCAGCGTTGGCGTCCGGCAGCGTCGCTGGATGCGCCGTGTCCGTGCGGCGGGACGTGCGAGCCGGGTGAGAAGTGCGACCGGTGCCACGCGCGGCACCGGCATGTGGCGCGTACGCCCGGGAGCGCCACGGAGGTGGAGACGTGGGCGGACCGGTACGAGTGCACCGGCTGCGCGTCCTCCTACACACTGACCGTCGTCCTCCCCGGCCGCCCGTGGGGCGTCGCCGAGACGGTGATCAAGGGCGGGGCGGCGGAGCCGGTCGTACAGGCCACGGTGTTCCCCGGGGTCGTACACCCGCTGCTGCGCCCCGAGTCTCCCGAGGAGATCTAGACAGCGCCGATGGCCCGATCGCCGTACTCGATGGAGACCGCGATTCGCGCTCCCAGCGCAGCGGCGTACGTACGCATGGTCTCAAGATTGGGCCTCGGCGAGAGGGATCGCGTCGACGTACCACTGACTCCAACGCCTGCCTTGTCACCCGACACAAGCAGAATCGCTTCACGCTCAGGGTCGAACACAAACAAGATGCGGACTTCAGTACCGCCCGCGTTTCACGGTCTCAGTTCTTTGAGGTTGTGCATACGGCCGCGTGGATACGGTCGACACGCGGCCCGCCCAGCGTCGGCCCGTTCTCGGCCGGCATGTCGACCGCCGCTTCCACAAGATCCGCACTCACCGGATCCTCCTCGGCCAGCTTCACCAACCACAGCTCCACCGACGGAGGAGAACCCTTATATCTCCAGCTCAACGAGCGATTGAGGGGGCGATCCGCTGACGCTGTACTGCGGGCTCAGCCCTCGTCCGCTGTCAAGGTCAGGGAGATCGAGTTGATGCAGTACCGCTGGTCGGTGGGGGTCGGGTAGCCCTCGCCCTCGAAGACGTGGCCGAGGTGGGAGCCGCAGCGCTTGCAGCGGCACTCGATGCGGACCATGCCGAGGGAGCGGTCCTCGATCAGTTCGACGGCGTCGGAGTCCTTGGGATCGTAGAAGGACGGCCAGCCGCAGTGGCTCTCGAACTTCTCGGTGGAGCGGAACAGCTCGGCGCCGCAGGCGCGGCAGGAGTAGACGCCGGCGGTCTTGGTGTCGGTGTACTCACCGCGGTAGGCGGGCTCGGTGCCGGCCTCGCGGAGCACCTGGTACTCCGCGGGGGACAGCTCGGCCCGCCACTGCTCTTCCGGCTTGTCGATCTCGTACGGCATCTGCGGTCTCTCCTCAGCTGTCCCGGCGGGCCATGCGCTCCAGGATGCGCGGACCGAGGTCCGTCACATCGCCCGCTCCCATGGTGAGAACAAGATCCCCCGGCTTCGCCATTCCGGCGATGACGTCCGGGATCGCCGCCATGTCGTGTTCGGCGGTCACGTCGGCGCCCTTGGCGGTGGCGGCGTCGATGATCAGGGCGCTGGTGACGCCGGGGATCGGGTCCTCGCGGGCCGGGTAGATGTCGAGGACCACGCAGGCGTCGGCGAGGGCGAGGGCCTCGCCCATCTCGGTGGCCAGTTCCTGGGTGCGGCTGAAGAGGTGGGGCTGGAAGACGACGAGGATGCGGGAGTCCGAGGCGGCGCCCCGGATGGCCTCCAGGTCGGCGGTCATCTCGGTGGGGTGGTGGGCGTAGGAGTCGATGACCTGGACGCCGTCGGCCTCGCCCTGGAGGTGGAGGCGGCGCTTGACGCCGGTGTACTTGCCGAGGGCCGAGGCGAGGTTGTGGGCCGGGAGGCCGAGGGCGACGCCCGCGGCCAGGGCGGCGACGGCGTTGTGCGCGTAATGGCGGCCGGGGACGGAGACGGCGAAGGTGAGCACCTTGCCGTTCAGGACGACGGTGACCTCGCTGGTCAGACCGCGCGGGTTGACCTTGAGGACCCGTACGTCCGCGTCTTCGGCGTCTCCGTAGGTGACGACCTCGATGTCGTGGCGTCCGGTGATCCGCTGGGTCAGTTCGCGGGCGCCGGGGTGGTCGGCGGAGATGACGAGGGTGCCGCCCGGCCGGATGCGGCCGACGAAGGTCTCGAAGGACTCGTAGATCTCGTCCATCGAGGCGTAGTTGGCGTGGTGGTCCAGCTCCACGTTGAGGATGATCGCGACCTGGGGCGCGTACTTGTGGAAGCTGCGGTCGCTCTCGTCGGCCTCGGCGACGAAGATCCCGCCCTCGCCGTGCCGGGCGTTGGAACCGGGCGCGTCCAGGTCGCCGCCGATGGCGTACGAGGGGTCCTTGCCGAGGGCGCCGAGGGAGACGGCCAGCATGGAGGTGGTGGTCGTCTTGCCGTGCGTACCGGCGACGGCGATCGGGCTGAGGCCCTCCATCTGCGCGGCCAGCGCGTCCGAGCGGTGCACGACGGGGATGCCGCGGTCGGCGGCGGCCACCAGCTCGGGGTTGTCGTCGCGGATGGCGCTGGAGACGACGACGCAGGTGGCGTCCTCGGCCAGGTGCTCGGCCGCGTGCCCGATGTGGACGGTGGCGCCCAGCTCGCGCAGGGCCGCGGCGGTCGCCGACTCCCTCGCGTCGCTGCCGGCCACGCGCGCCCCGCGCTGCGCGAGGATCTTGGCGATGCCCGACATCCCGGCGCCGCCGATGCCGATGAAGTGCGGTCGTTCCATGGCGGACGGGATGCTGGGGGCCATGCGGTCTCCATACGGGTGCTCTGGGGTTCTGTGGATGTTGCGTCCGGCTGCCGCCGGGATCGTCGTCGGTCGTCGTGGACGGCTTCCGACGGCCGCTGGCAGCCGATGACGATTGTCGCACTCTCCAACCTGACAACTGGGGCCGAGCCCGCCACGGTGGGGGCTCCGTGCGCGAGAGCGCCCGTCACGCCCCGTCACGCCGGGTGTTACACCGGGCGTTACGCCGGGCTTCACGCCGGGCGGATCAGGCCGCCCGCGAGCCCGGCGGCGATGGCCGCCGTACGGCTGTCGACGTCCAGCTTGTCGTAAACGTGCACGAGGTGGGTCTTGACCGTGGCCTCGCTGATGAACAGGCGGCGGGAGATCTGCTTGTTGGCCAGCCCCTCGGCGAGCAGCCGCAGGATCTCGACCTCGCGCGGCGACAGAGTGGGCCGCCCGGCCCGTACCCGGCCGAGCAGCCGGGCGGCGACGGGCGGGGCCAGCACGGTCTCGCCGCGCGCGGCGGCGTGGACGGCGGTGGCGACGTCCTCCGGCGGGGCGTCCTTGAGCAGATAGCCGGTGGCCCCGGCCTCGACGGCCGCGAGGATGTCGGCGTCCGTGCTGTACGTGGTGAGGATGAGTACCGCCGGGGGTTCGGGGAGGGCGGTGATGCGGTGGGTGGCCTCCACGCCGTGCATGCCGTCGCCCATCTGGAGGTCCATGAGGACGACGTCGGGCTGCGGTTCCGCGCGTTCCCGCGCGTCGGCGAGGAGGCGCAGCGCGGCGGCGCCGTCCGCCGCTTCGCCGACGGCCTCGACGCCGGGCAGCTCGTCGACCATGGCGCGGAGCCCGCGCCGTACGACGGGGTGGTCGTCGACCAGCAGTACGCGGATCATGCGGCGGCCCGGTCCTGGGGTGAGGGCTGGGCCTGCGGCGTGTCCGCGCGTGCCGCTGCCGCGCGGGTCTCTGTATGCGCTTCCGTACGGGCTTCCCCGCGGGTCTCCGTACGGGCTTCCCCGCGGGTCTCCGTACGGGCTTCCGCGCCGGTCTCCGTACGGGCCTCCGTAGGCGCTTCCGAACGGGCCCCCGCACCCGTCTCCGTACGGGCGTCCGTACGGGCCTCCGCACCCGTCTCCGCACGGACCTCCTCCGTACGGACCTCCGTCGCCCGTACCGGCAGGGCGGCGGCCACGGCCGTGCCCTCTCCCGGTGCGGACTCCACGGTGAGCGTGCCGCCGAGTTCGGCGATGCGTTCCCGCATGCCGTGCAGGCCGAAGCTCGTACGGCCCTCGGCGGAGCCGCCCGGCGTGAACCCGACCCCGTCGTCGTACACGTCCAGCGTCACCTGCCCGTCCAGAAAGGCGAGCGTGACGGCGGCCCGTTCGGCGCGGGCGTGGCGCGCGACGTTGGCGAGCGCTTCCTGTGTGAGGCGCAACAGGGCGACCTCGGCCTCCACCGGGAGCCGCCTGGGCTCGCCGTCCAGGTGGAAACGGGCCGCGGGTCCGGCCGTGAAACCGGTGGTCAGGCGGCGCAGCGCCTCCGGCAGGGTGGCGTCCTGAAGGGCGGGAGGGGTGAGCGCCCGTACGAAGCGGCGGGCCTCGGCGAGGTTGTCGGAGGCGGTCCGTCCGATCTCGCGGAGGTGCGCGCGGGCGGCCTGCGGGTCGGCGCTCTCCGCGCTCTCGGCGGCGCGGGCGAGCAGGACGATGCTGGACAGCCCCTGGGCCAGGGTGTCGTGGATCTCGCGGGCGAGGCGCTGGCGCTCGGCGAGGCGCCCGGCCTCGCGCTGGGTGGCGGCCAGCTCGTCCCGGGTCCGTACGAGGTCGTCAATCAGGTGTTGACGGTTGCGGCTCTCCCTGTAGAGCGCGGCGTACCCATAGGCGGTCAGTACGGCGACCGCCGCGCCCGCGACGGGCCCGATGACCTTCGCCGCGGTGAACCCGCCGGGCCCCAGCGACTGCACGGCGACGACCGCGCCCGTGGTGGCGGCGACGGCGGGCAGGGACCAGCGGACCGGCATGACGTGCAGGAAGAGGAAGAAGAGCGGGAAGACGACGTAGCTGAAACTGCGGTCCATGGCGAGGAGCACCAGCCACAGGCCGGTGACGGCGGCGAGCCACGGCCCGGTCCGGGAGCCGAGCGTCCGCCCCTCCCGCCCCTCCCTCTCCTCCCTCCCCTGTCGGGCCTCTTGCGCCACGCCGAGGCCGTAGACGAGGGCGAGCACCGCGCCGGGGATCAGTACGTACGGGCTCCGGGAGCCGTCCGAACCGACGGCGGCGGGGACGATGGCGATGGCGAGCAGCACGTAGAACGCGCCGTGCAGCGCGAGGCGCATCAGGCGCAGCGACGGGGCGTCGGAGGCGGCGTGCGGGTGGCCCGCCGGCCGCTCGGGCGCCGGGGGTGCGTCAGGGTTGCTCACTCCATCGAGCGTACGGCGCTCGTACGGACCCCTTTCCGCCCCGCCCATCATCCGTTCGATTGATTTCGGGGTGGACCCGATGGGCGGGGCGAAGACCGCTCCTGTCCCCGATGGCGGGCGCGCGACGGCGGCGGAGGGTTGGGAACGTCCTGACAAGAAGCCCGGGAGGGTCCCTGTGTTCGTCGCGCTCCGTGACATCCGCTTCGCCCGAGGGCGGTTCGCCCTCATGGGCGCGGTCGTCACGCTGATCACCACGCTCGTGGTCTTCCTGTACGGCCTGACGGGCGGGCTGGCTCGCGAGGCGTCCTCGGCGGTCTCGGACCTGCCGGTGGACCGCATCGTGTTCGGCGCCCCGGCGGGCGCCTCGCCCGAGGTGTCGTTCGGCAACAGCACGATCGCACCCGAGCAGGAGAGCGCCTGGGCCGAGGCTCCCGGCGTCTCGTCGGCGGAGCCGCTGGGCGTCGCCATGACCCGGCTGGCGGCCGACCGCAAGGCGGTGTCCGTGAGCGCCTTCGGCACGCCCGACGCGCTGCGGCCCGCCCTCGTCTCCGGTGCCGCGCCGAAGGACGGGCAGGGCGGCCAGGTCGCGGTGAGCGAATCGACGGCGCGCGAGAACGGCATCGGCGTCGGCGATCGGGTGAAGCTCGGCACCCGGCAACTGACGGTCTCGGGCCTGACCGCCGATCGCTCGTTCGGGCACGCGCCGAGCGTCTGGACGAGCCTTGCGACCTGGGAGCGGGTGAGCCACCAGGAGCGTCCGACGGCGCTGGCCGTCAAGGGCGACGGCGCTCCGAGCGGCGGGGGCGCGGGCTCTGGTACGAGCACAGGTACTGGTACGAGCACGGGCACTGGTACGAGCACAGGCACTGGTCCGAGCGCTGCCGCGAGTACGACGAAGGCGGTGTCGGTCGATGCCGCACTCGCGGGGATCGACGGCTACTCGGCCGAGCACGGCACGCTGCAACTCATCCAAGGGTTCCTCTTCGCGGTGAGCGCGCTGGTGGTCGGGGCCTTCTTCACGGTCTGGACGGTGCAGCGCAAGCCCGACATCGCGGTGCTCAAGGCGGTGGGCGCGAGCAGCGGCTACCTGGTGCGGGACGCCCTGGCCCAGGCCCTGATCGTGCTGGTCGCGGGCGCCGCGCTGGGCGGCGCGGCGGGCGTGGCCGGCGGGGCGCTGGCCGCGGCGTCGGTGCCGTTCGAACTGGGCGCGGCGACCGTGGCCGTACCGGTGCTGGCGATGGTGGCGCTGGGCCTGGCCGGTTCCGCTCTCGCCGTACGCCGCATCACGTCCGTAGACCCGCTGACCGCGCTGGGAGCCACCCGATGACCGCCTCTGCCAAGCCTGCCTCGACTGCCTCGACCGCTTCAACCGCTTCAACCACCGTGACGGAAACCAGCGCCGCGCTGGCCCTGGAGGCGGTAACGCTCACCTATCCGGATGGCGACCGCCGGCTGACCGCCCTCGACGCGGTGTCCCTCCGGGTGGCCCCCGGGGAGCTGGCGGCGGTCGTGGGACCGTCCGGTTCCGGGAAGTCGAGCCTGCTGGCAGTGGCGGCGACGCTGCTGCGGCCCGACGAGGGGCGGGTGGTGGTGGCCGGTGAGGACACGGCGCGGCTGAGCGCGAAGGCCCGTACGGCGCTGCGGCGCGAGCGCGTCGGCATCGTGTTCCAGCAGTCGAATCTGCTGTCCTCGCTGACGGCTCTGGAGCAGTTGCTGGTGATCGAGGATCTGCGCGGGCGCGGGGCACGCGCCGCCCGGGGCCGGGCGGCGGAGCTGCTGGAGTCGGTGGGCCTGGACGAGTCGAAGCGACGGCGCAGGTCGCATCAGCTCTCCGGCGGCGAGCGCCAGCGCGTGAACATCGCCCGCGCGCTGTTCGGCGGCCCGTCCGTACTGCTGGTGGACGAACCGACTTCGGCGCTGGACCACGAGCGCGGTGAGCGGATCGTGGAGCTGCTGGCCGAGGTGACGCGCCGTCACAAGACGGCGACGGTACTGGTCACCCACGACCACGGCCTCCTCGACCGGGCGGACCGGGTGCTGTCGATGGAGGACGGCCGCCTGTCACCGGGCCGGCCCGGGACGAGGACGCAGTGACATGACGCAGTGACATTCCGGCAGCTCTCGCCCGCCTCGCGGAGGGCGAATACGCTGCCCCGATGCCCTCACTGAACCTGCGCCACTCGGTCCGCGCGATCGTCCTGGACGAGGAAGACCGCATCCTCCTGTGCGGGTTCGCCGCTCCGAAGGGCACTGTCTGGGGAACTCCGGGAGGAGGCATCGAGCCCGGGGAGACCCCGCACGCCGCCCTGCGCCGTGAACTGCACGAGGAGATCGGCCTCGTACTCGACGGGACGCCGCCGCATGTGTGGCATCGAAGGGTCGTCGCACCCGGCTATGTGCGCGGGTACGACGGCGCGATCCACGACTACTTCCTCGTCCGTACCCCGGCCTTCCAGCCGAACGGCGCGCTGTCGGGCGACGAACTGGCAGCCGAGAACATCACGGGGTTCCGGTGGTGGGGCCTGGCGGAGATCACCGCCTACCGAGGACCGGACCTCTTCGGCCCGCGCGATCTGGCCGGTCCGCTGACCAGGTTGATCAAGGATGGAGTCCCCGACCGGCCGCTGACGCTTGGGCTGTGAATCCGGGGGCTGTTGGCGATGGTCCCGCGCGGCGATGGCGGCAGCGCGGCAGTGGCGGCAGCGCGGCGATGGTGGCAGCGCTCGGCGCGTCCGGCCGCCCCGGCAGCCGACGCGGAGCCCACTCTTTCCCGCCTCACGTTGAAGCGTGGTGAAAAGCGTCGGCCAAAACTCATCAGGCATGGCGATCACTCTGGGAACGCGTTAGATTTCGGGGATGCCGGTGACAATCCTCCATGTGCAGAAGGTCTCGCTGGGCTTGAAGCGCAAGTATCGGATCTCGGCCGACGACGGCTCAGGGAAACCCGGCCCGCCGCTTGGCTACGCGGATAAGAAGCTCCAAGTGTCCGACGAGTTGACGATCTACCGCGATGAGCAGCGCGCCGAGAAGTTGGTGAGCGTGCGCGAAAGCAGCAAGGGCTGGCTTGCGGCGATCACCGGGTACGAGGCATTCGATCGCGAGGAGCGGCTTCTCGGCTCGTTCGGCGTACTGATGAAGAAGTCGCTGGAGCGCACGACCTGGCAGTTCGACCAGCCCGGCCTCGGCCGGTTCATCGGGACCGAGCGCAGCGTCAAGACGGCGCGGGCACGTCGCCTGCTGGGGCTCGGCGGCGCGGTCGGGGAGATCGCCGGCGCTTTGGTGAAGTACCACTTCGACTTCGAGCGGGACGGGGAGACGGCGTTCAGTGTCGAAAAGCCCAAGGTCTTCGATGACTGGTACAAACTGACCGTGTACGACGACGCCGTCGACCAGCAATTGCTGTTTGCCTTGGCGGTCACCATGGAAGCCAGACAGCGCGACTGAGGGAAGATTTCAAGAATTCCGGCAGCGCTTTATCGGCGACGACTCGGAATTTTTCATCTTGTTGCCGGCTTCGCACCGACGCTTATCGAAACCAGACGGCCGGCCACCGTGCGACCCTTTTCAATGGCGCGTCGAATTGGTGTCGCTTTCCTCGGGGATGGCGTACTCAATTCCTGACGGCTGGGGCCCGAGCCTGTCCGTCCGTCGGTGCGGCGTCCGTACGCCCCGGTCAGCCCGTACGCCCGGTCAGCCCGTACGCGCCCCAGCCGTCGTCCCCACCGCTGGTCTCTCAAACAGCGCGTGCCGCCGTCACCCGCGCCTCATACGTCCGGGGGGGGGGGGGGGGGGGTGGGCTTTTCCGAGACCCAAGACAAAAGGAAAAGCAACCGCTGCCCCCTCTTTTTCTCCCCCTTTGTGTGGGTCTGGATGAAAACGGAAAACGCA